>JAKFER010000330.1:0-43969 GCA_036675565.1 Chitinophagaceae bacterium | reverse complement strand
GAGGTAATGCGAATAATGGATTTAATCGCCAACAAATAATTATTTGATATTTTAAGTTTTTAAATCTAATGATTAGGCAGTTTTTCTAATACTTATTTATAATAACTACAAATAGGTATTCTAGTTCCGCAGGATTTCAATTTTCAAAAAAAAATATATACTTGTAGCTCAAATAACGAACTGCTATGAAATTATTTTTCTTATTGTCCGCATTCATAATGCTGAATTCATGTTCCGATGCAAACAATCAAACTGTAATGAATAATGACAATGAAGCCCCGGTAGAAAAACCCAAAGATGCGTCAAGAGGAGATTTTCAACAGGGTGTATATCATGCTTATCAATTATCTGCGACAGGATTTGGATTTCAATATAAATTTGAATTAATAGATAATGGTGAATATATCATGTTCGACAAAAAAGGCAATTACGAATATGATCCATCCACCAATGTAATAAAATTTCTTACCGGTGGTATGAAGGAGTTTAATGGGGTTTTCACCCGTGTTGATCATGTAAACGAAAACAGGAAGCTCATGATCGTGTTGGATTTTAATGGAGGTATTCCAGACACTTTAAACCTTGGAAAAAAACCAGGGGGTTATTATCAATATGCTTACATCCAGGAATAATATTTTTTTCCAGGTTCTTCTATATCATTCCAGTCATTTTGTTTAATCACCTGAACTGGTGGCTGAATGATTTCATTATTCTATAATTTTCCTTTCGATTGCACCCAATCTACTTTTTTAGCAGTCCATGATAATGTGCCCGTATTGCAACCAAGGTTATTGATATTCATCCGGAAGGTTCCCGAGGCTTCATTGCCGTTGATGGCAGCATTCAAATCAAAGCGCCATGCGGTAGAACCTCCATCCGGTGGCTCAGAAATATGGTCGTTCACTTTATTATCCACCAAAACAAATGCATCATCCGGACCTACAAAAACACTTTCCAGTTTTCCATTGCATCGCCAATATCCTTTAAAGGTCAGGTTTTCCAATTTTTTGCCATCAGCACTGATGTCAAAGCTGATACTGTCACCCTTCATTCCATTACTGAAGGCACCTGCAAAATGTTTTCTTTCTGCAATCGGTTCTTTTCTTTCATCTATTTTAACTGCGGAGTCTGATTTATCGGAAGTGGCAGCTGAATTTATGCAACCGATAGCAATGGTCGCTACAAAAAATAAGGGTAATAATCGAATCATTTTTATAATAGTTTCCACAAGTATAATTCATTTTAAAAGAATTATCAATTAACCAAAGATTGATGTTTATTCCTTTAAAAATTATCCAATATACCACTTGGATAGGAGTGCTTCAAATACACAATGAAAAAATAAAAAGGCCGTCTATAATTCAAACTCCCATACCGTACGGTAATTTCCATGCTCCTCAATATAAGTCAGAAACTCATTGTAAAATTTATCGGCACCGATGGTAGCACTGTCGCCAATAACAATGAGTTGCTCTTTAGCCCGGGTGATGGCAACATTCATGCGTCGGTAATCTTTTAAAAATCCGATATCACCATCATCGTTGCTTCTTACCAATGAAACAATGATGCTGTGTTGTTCCTGTCCCTGGAAACTATCGATCGTACTGATACGCATGTAAGCCGGTAATACTTCTTTGGCTGCGGTTACCTGGCCTGAGTAAGGTGATATAAATGCAGTATCAGGAAAATTAAAATCACCCGATATTAATAATTGTTTTACAATGCGGAGCTCCCCTTCATTTTGTAAACTGATGCCATCAGGGCCACGGGTCTCATTGAATCCCGAACCGGCTGTATCAATAAAGGTTAGATGTGAGCCGGTATTTTGCAGGTGTTCCGCAGTTTTTAATAAACTGTTGTAGAAGTATTGGCTGCTGAATCCTGATATGGCAGCACGCATCCGGTATTGCGTGTTCAGCAGGTATGCATGACGGTTATGATCAATAGCTGCCTCCAGGATGGATCTGTTAAATCCGCGTTGGGCCGCTTCCAGGCTTAATACAGTGGGAGGAAGTTGCCAGTGATCGCCCGCCAGTACGATTTTATCTGCCAGGGGAAATATACACCAGGCCAGGGGCTCAATACACTGACCCGCTTCATCAATAACCAGGGAATTAAAATGCAGTTGATCCATTTTTGCATCGTATAAACCAATGGGCGTTCCTGCAATCACTTCTGCTTCTGCAAATAATTTTTCTTCATTATAAGCCTGCAATTTTTTAATCTCGTTGCGAATGTTTTTCACTTCTTTAAAAAGCAGGTTCCGTTGTTCTCTTTCCGCTTTTCCAAAACTTCTTTTATACTTGAGGGCCATACGTCTAAATTCTTCGGCCCGCATTTTTAGTTGTTTGATTTCTTTCTGCGATTTACTGTTACCCAGTTTTCCTTCCGGTGTATGCGCAAAAATGGTTTCATCGACTTTGCTTGTGTTGCCAACTCTTAATAATTTAATTCCTTGTTTGATCAGGCCTTTGGAAATATTATCTACAGCAGTATTACTGGGCGCCGATACCAATACTTTTTCCCCAATTTTTATTAATTGTAAGATGGCTTCTAAAAGTGTCGTTGTTTTTCCGGTGCCCGGTGGGCCATGTATAATAGTGAGTTGTTCGTTATGTAGGATGGCTGCTACAGCTTGTTGCTGACTTTGATTTAAATGTTTGTTGGAAAAATTTAAAGTATTAATTTTTGTTGGTACCGGTATTACCGGTTTGATTGGCTCTCCATGTAATTGTTCAAAAAGTTCATAAATGGTTTTGTTATTTTCCAGTTCATTCAACACCTTTTTCATAATGCCTGTAGTTCGGGTATCGGGAGCCAGTTTAATGCCAACACCATTATCTTCTATCCAATCAGGAAAGTCAGGTGTAAACAACCGGAACTCTCCGTTTTTCCCATCCACATTGAGCAACACACCTTTCACCGGTTCTTCACCGTTAGTAAAGCATTCTATGGCGGCACCATCCCTGAACAGGTTTGCCTCCGGCGGAAAGTTTAGTTTAAAAGTAATTTCAGGATAATCATTATAACCAAAAGTTTTGCGTGTAACAATGATGGGATGTAACGCCAGGCCTTCTGCCTTTAATTGTTTCAGGTTATGTGTTTGATCTAACCTGAATCGCTGTAACTGCTCTTTTTCTTCCAGGTTAATACATGTCAATAAATTTTGCAGGTGTGGATGCATAAGAGTTCTAACAAAAACTAAATTGAAAATAGCAGCATGAAAAATGGAAAAATTAAAAATGCAAGAGCATTAATTATTTTGTTCATCAGTTTCAGTCTCATCACCATTTTCAGAAATGGGACCATGCTTAAAACCAATCGGTTGGAATGCATTTTTAACTTTACTTATTTCATCATCATAATCTTCCCACTGAATCAGGACATTCAATAAACTCTCAATATGATTTTGGATCAATTCTTCAGTTACTTCATCAGGTCGAAGAATTTCAAGGCCCTCTGGCGATTTGGGTTCGCCGTAACCTTCAATATGCGGGCTTACCAGCATGACCATAATCTTTCCATTAAATAATTGCTGGTAAATAAGGGCTCCATTATTTTTAACCATGAAATTTTTAAAGTCAGTATTCTCGAAACTTTCTCCAATACCGCTGCTGCTGCGGCCAAGATCAAGCATCACTGATTCAAGGTTTTCGATTTTTTCCTTCTCCGTAATTTTTGCTTTTAGGCCAGTTTGTTCAATTACGCCGAGTAATTGTTGAATGATAAATCCTTTGGTTTTGGATTGCCATTGTTTGCGGTAATTTTTTGTGTTTTGCAGAACTTCCTTATACGCTTTTACTTTTTCCTGCAGCTTGGTCATTCCCGTTTCCATATATCGATTTGTAATGATTAAAATGAGCAGGGAAGGTAGTAAAAAAGTGGAAAGCCACAGGAAAGCTGCGATTTTCCACTTAATGACAATTTTGATCAGTTTTTAATAATCGTGAATTCAACACGCCTGTTCAACTGCCTGTTTTCATCCGTATCATTTTCCACTACAGGTTTTGTTTCACCATATCCCTGTGATGTAATCCGGCCTGGCGAAATGCCCTGGGACAAGATATATTCCATTACGGACCGGGCTCTTTTATCACTCAGTGTAAAATTGTATTCATCAGAACCACGGCTATCTGTATGCGCACTCATTTCAATAACGATAGCTGGGTTTTCATTCATTAGTTTTACTACACGTTTTAATTCTAAATGAGATTCTGGCCGCAGATCCCATTTGTCAAAATCAAAGAATACATTATTTAATCTTACAACAGACCCGATCTCGATCGGAACCATATACAAATCTTTGTGAATTACTTTGTAACCTTCTTTAACCAGCGAATCAAGATTCAGGTTTTCTGAAATAGCGAAAAATTGATCAGCCTGGGCCCGGATGCTGTAATTTTTATCATAAGGCAACACGATATTAAATGAACCATCCGCAGGATTAGAAATGGCATTACCAGCCACTGTTCCTTCTGGTAATATTTCATAAATCAGCGATGCGCTTAATGGTTGATTTGTTTTCCGGTTATAAACATTACCACTTACCATGATTACAGGATCTGGTTTTTCCCGTTCCAGTAATTTTATACGAACGATATCGCTTTCACCATGCGAGTCCAATTCAGTGCTCATGTAGGCATATTCTCCACCCGCATCTAATGTAAAAAATGCCTCTGTTGCGGGTGTATTAATGGGTGAACCCAAATTAACGGGGTCACTCCAGTTTTGCCAGGTACTATCCAGTCTTTTGGCCATCCAGATATCATTTTCACCCAAACCACCTTTGCGATCACTGCTAAAATATAAAGTAACACCATCAGGTGCCAGGTAAGGAGTTGTTTCATTGTATTTTTTCAGGTTGATCTTTTTTCCCAAACTTTTCGGCTCGGACCACCAGCCGTCTTCTTCTAAAAAACTTACATACAGATCATTCAGATAACCACCTTTTTCTTCTGACATATAAAATAACAATGTCTGCCCATCATGACCCATCACTGCACCATTCTGATTGCCCCTGTCATATTTTGCAAAATTTTCAATATTCAACATTTGAGGTCTGCTCCAATACCCATCTTTTTTTAAATAACACATGCTGATGCCATTGCCAGCATAATTTCCATTGTCAAAAGCATTCCTGATTAAGATCCTGTTATTGTCCGGAGATATCCAGAAAACGGCGTTGTAGTAATATGTATTGAGGGGTTCTCCTAAATGAACGGCTTTGCTCCAATTGCCGTTTGAATCTCTTTCTGAAAACCATATATCCTGCGAATTGCGAATGGAATGATATTTAGTATTTTCAGGATGATTTTGTACAATAAAAAACAAAAGGTTTCCATCTGCTGAAATGGTTGGTCTTAATTCTGGTAAACTGGTATTAACTTTTGTTCCTAAATTTTCAATTTGCAAAATCGTGGAACTTGTTATGATATTATCTTTTTGCGGTACCAGGGCTCCCAATGTGTCATGGGAAGGTTGGGAGATGGCTGATAAAATGCCTAATGGCATCAGCATAAGAAGCGTCAGTTTTTTCACGGTTCGGATTTTCAGAAAAATACTCTAAAAAGTCCAAAAAAATAAATGATTGCGGAGAAATATTTGAGGACAAACCCGTTCGATTTCCACGGTAAGCAATATGCGAAAAATGGAACCGCCTTAGAAGAAGGGATTGCTTATCACCTGATTAACACACAGGTGCCTTTGCGGGCATAAGGCCGGCCATCAACTCCAATACCTTCCATAACCCAAACAACAGCCTGCGAAGGCTGAGGAATGCCTTTTAATGTGCCATCCCAGGAAGGTTCATTATTTTTTGCCTCAAACATTAAATAACCCCAGCGATTGTAAACACGGAAATATTTTACTTCTTTTACGCCCTTTGTAACAGGTCTCAGGTAATCGTTTAATCCATCGCCATTAGGAGTGAATGCGGTTGGAACAAGGATCTCTACAGCAGGAATGATCTTTACTACCTGCGTATCAATGGTAACACAGCCGGTTAATGTAGTTATTTCAATTGTATATAATTCTTCCTTTTCTCCATTGAAGAGCGGGGTAAAACTGGTTTGGGAATTTAAGCCATGACCGGGACTCCAAAAAACAGACTCACCAAATTGTCTTGCCGATAATTCCAGCGGCATGTCAGTGAGTGCATACTGAACAGGATAGGTGATACCCGGTTTTGGTTTATCGATGATGATTTCTAAAGTATCGGTGTTGAGTTCGCATCCATCATTATTTACAAGACCTGCATGGTAAAATCCGGACTGAGATATTTCATATTCAATACCATTGGCACCAATAATCGGGATGTTATTATTATACCATTGAATTTCATTTGTTGGTTGAATATATAAAACTGCACTATCACCATTCCCCATACAAAAAATATTTTTTCCTTTTAATTTTAAGGAATTATCAATCACGGAAGCCTGCACAACCACATCATCGGTTTCCCTGCATCCTCCTCCAACACTGCTTGCAGTGAGCGTATATTGCGTGGTGACATTTGGAGCTGCAAAAGGGTTAGCGATATTTGGATTGGATAAACCTGTGGCGGGCTGCCACTGATATACCCAGCCGGGCCGTGAATTTGTTCCCAATTGAACGGCATCTAAATTACAACTGAACTTATCAGGACCGGCATTTGCAATAACATTCATGGTGTCTAAAAGAATTGCATATAAAGTATCAAGACATCCATACCCGTTATACGGTACCAGTTCAACTGCCAAGGTGGTACCGCTGGATGGAGCTACATCCAGGTTTAAAGTTTGTGTTGAACCCAGTACCCGGGAAAAATTTTGATCAAACCATTTATATTGCTGGTAGCCAAAAGGTGCTGTTACTCTTAAAGCGGTATCGCCCGGGCAAAAACTGGCACCTACGAATTCGTCACTGCATTCGGAGTTAACATCAATATAAGCATATCCAAAATGTCTTCTGAATGTACAGTCTGCTGTTTTAAAAGTCAGCCTGATCTTTTTACCAGCGTTACCATTCAGGTTAATGGAAACAGCGGACCAATCCTTATACCAAACAGGTGCATCTCCTTCATATACCGGTGACATTTGAAAACCGGGAAGGGGAGAGCCATAGTGTCTGAATGTAAATGATGAACAGTCAATGGTGTAATTATCTGTTACATTCCTGATTTCAATTTCCATTCGCGGTTGTTCATTTTCCTGGTGATTGGGATCCTGGAAAACAACGGCATAATGATAGATCAGGTTATATACATTCCGGTTAGCTGGAATAGTAAATTCATATGAAATACCTTCTGCCAGTCCACCACCCTGGTTGTTTCCTAGTTTTATAGAATGTCCGCTACCGTTTGGGCAATTTACCGGAAAACCACCATAAGGATCAAGCTCGTTACTGCCATTGGCAAACATGGTATGCTGATCATAAACAGGTGAACCACTCGGATACAAGTTGATGAAATTCTGTATGCCTACAGCCTCGACATTGCCGCTATAACATGTCCAACCACTGAATGTCCCGGTTTCAAAATCTAAATTGGGGGGGCAGTCCTGCGCAGATGTTTTTGTTGTATTCAAGCATAGGGATAACCCGGTTATGAAAAACCATTGAAAATAATATTTCTTGGTATTAATATTTCCGGTTTTAAAATCCTGCACTCGAAGAAATTAATTGAAATAAATAATTCAAAAAATGTAAGCTATGCCTGTATCAAAATCCCACCTGAGTTCAACCGGTGAATTGGATTTAAAGAGAAGATTGTTCATGCCCCGGCTATTAACCGTAATTTAATTTTAAATGGTTGCTTTTCCATGTAAATTTTTTTCTTTTTTAAACTTTTTTAATGAAGCATAATGATTTGCTATTTATTTCACCCGGGAAACAAAATAAAAAAGCAGGCATCCTGTTGAATGCCTGCTTTTGGAAAAATAACCCATTTGATTTATGCAGAAGGCCCTTCTTCCGCTATCGGGTTATCCTTAGCGAATTCGTCTCTTTTTAGAGTAAACTGATCCTGCAATTCTGAAATTTTCTCAACAGCTGCATCAACCTCCTCATGAATCTCAGGTAATTTATCTTCCAGTTCACGCAAGCCAAGTTCCATATTGTCTACTTCTATCTGGGAAATTTTTTTAAGGACTGAAGTCTGGCTGTTTTTCAGGTCATCCAGTTCCCTGCTTATCTTATCCATTAAATTCAATTGTTGACGGGGATCCATATTGTATTTGTTTTAATTATAAAATACTTGATGCTGCAGCATCTCTTAATGTGTTTTGATTGCAATAAACAAGCCATCCATATTTTTAAAAAATTGGGGTGGGGAAATGGGAATTTTTTCCCGGTTTATGATCTCTTATCAGGTTCAGCGGATAGTAAAACAAGAGGAGCTTTTCTGGCACAAAATTTACAATTAATACATTGTTCTTGATTAGGGGTGTTTCGTAAGAATCTGAGATTATACCCATACCACCTGATCTGGATAATGCCAGCGCAGGAAAACAAGAATAAAAAGGGTTTAGTTCAATCTAGACCCTTTTTGTTTGTATATATCCCTCTTTGATTCTATTTTAAATATTAGATATTTGAATTAGAAAATAATCCAAATGCTCCAAGTTGATTTTTTCCCTTTTCCCAATTTAGAAACGAGTCGCCTGGTTTTAAGACAAATTGTTGTGGATGATGCTGGTGAAATTTTGGCGCTGAGATCGGATGATCGGGTTATGCAATTTATTGGCAGACCTAAAATGACCTCACTGGAAGAGGCCAGAGCTTGGATTGAAAAATTTGATACTGCACTTGCCCAAAGCGAGGGTATCACCTGGGCCATTACTTTAAAAACAGAGAAAAAACTGGTTGGGACCATTGGGTTCTGGCGATTAGAAAAGGAACATTACCGGGGAGAAATTGGATACCTGTTAAACCCTGACCTGCAAGGCAAAGGAATCATGCATGAAGCTTTTGCACCAGTATTAAATTATGGGTTTGACAAAATGAAATTACATTCTGTTGAAGCAAATGTTTATCCAGAAAACACTTCATCTATAAGAATATTGGAAAAGAATGGATTTGTGCAGGAAGGATATTTTAAAGAAAATTACTTTCATGATGGTATATTCACTGACACTGTAGTTTATTCGCTCGTAATGGATAATGCAAACCAGGTGATTGCTAAAAATGTTTAATCAAATCCAAAACCGGACAGCTTATGTTTATAAATGCTATTGAAAATGCACTTCAGTATACCCGCCCATTACATTCCATAACCCGCACTTATGGGGGATTACTGATTCCCGGTAGTGCAACCCTGTTTTTTGTAAATAATAAAGGTGTTGCCATTACATGTAAACATGTTGCGCAACTGATACCAGGTGCTGAGAATGCCAATAAAATGTATAATCAATTCAAGGAGGAAAGAGGAAAATTAACCAGGGATGGAAAATACAAACGCAGCCTGCAAGGGCTGGAATTAAAGTATAAGTATGGGAAAGAATCATCTATCCAAATAAAAAATAATTTTATTAACTGCTTTGATAAAATTGAACAAATCACAGCTCATATACATGGTGAGCTTGATCTTGCGATCCTGGAATTCAAAGGATTTAATGAAATTAAATATCAAACGCATGCAAAATTTGTTAAAGACAGCAATAAAATAAAGCAAGGAAAGTATTTATGCAGGTTGGGTTTTCCTTTTCCCGAATACAGCAACTTTAAGCACGATATTGATAAAGATGATATTGAATGGACACAAACCGGTCAATCCAATTCACCGGCTTTTCCTATTGATGGCATCATTACCAGGCTGGCAGCCAATGCACCTGGCCAGTCCATTACCGGTATTGAAATGAGCACACCTGGATTAAGAGGGCAAAGTGGTGGACCTTTGTTTGACACAAATGGAACGGTTTACGGAATGCAATACGCTACCAGGCATTTACATCTTGGTTTCGACATGCGTGATAAAGAAATTCTTCATGGTGGTGAAAAGAAAAAAGTTTCCAATTTCCCATTTCTCCATGTTGGCCTTTGTGTGCATGTAGACAGGATTAAAGAATTTTTACTCCAGCACAAGGTTGATTTTTCCGAAGCAGCAGAATAAAAAATAGGTCATTTTCTAGTTCATCAAAATGGTTGTATTGATGTGGTATGAATAATGCATATCATCCTTCGTTAAAATGTACATTTTTAATTAACAAAACCAATTTAATATGAACTTGAAACAATTATCAGCATGGTGTTTAGTCATCATGCTTAGTTTTGGTACGTTTACTGCCTGCAAGGGCAAGAATAATGACCAGGACATCCAGGCTTCTGTATCTGAAAAATTACCAATGGGTATTTCCGCTACTGTTCAGGAAGGTGTTGTAACATTATCGGGTGCCTGCCCTGACGCCAATTGTAAAACAACTGCCGAACAAGCCGCCAAAGATGTAAAAGGAGTAAAAAGTGTAACCAACAATATCAGCGTTTCTGTAGTTGGAAATGCTCCGGTTGTAATTGCAACGGACGATGCACTTACCAGTTCTGTTAATGCAGCTATCAGCGCATACCCAACAGTTAAGGCAAATGTTGCAAACGGTGTGGTTACATTAACAGGCAGCATTAACCGAAGTCAATTACAGGAACTGATGCAAAAAGTTCAGGCACTTAACCCACAAAGGGTAGAAAATCAATTAACAGTAAATAATTAATATTAAAAATCATGGCATTACAAAGCAAATACCAGGAACTGATCAACGCGGCCCAATCAGCCGGTGTTGACAATTTACAGGTGAGGGAACAGAACAATGTTTTATATATTGATGGAAATGCTCCTTCAGAGAAAGTAAAAAATGATTTGTGGGATATTTATAACAAATTGGATCCGGATTATCGCTCTGCAGATGTAGTAATGGATATAAAAGTGGCGGAAGGCGCTATGGAAGAATATGAAGTGGTATCAGGCGATAGTTTGAGTAAGATTGGAAAGAAATATGGCGTAGAATGGCAAAAGATCTATGAAGCCAATAAAGACCAGATCAAGAACCCGGATTTAATTCAGCCGGGTTGGAAGTTAAAAATTCCGAAAGGCAGTTAATCTTTCAATAATGTAAGGGATAAATGAAACTTGCATATAATGGAACTTTAAATAAAAAGCGATTTCGTTGATTATTAAATCAATAAAATCGCTTTTTATTATTCCAGCAACCCCTATTTACCAATCACTATCTTATCAAAAAATACTTCATCACCGATAGAAACTTTCACGGCATATATGCCCATTGATAGCCTGGAGATATCCTCCAGTGTTATGATTGAATAACCAGCTGGTAAGTTTGTATGTTTTGTTGATCGAATTTGTTTTCCTGCTATATCATACATTATTATTTCTGCATTTGCACCTGACCGGATATTTACACCAATCCTGATAATATCTTTTGCAGGATTAGTAAGAATTTTGATGCCTGTTTCATGAATGCTCAATTCTTGCCTGAGCACTTTACTATACATCACAGACCCATTTACCGAGGTTAATTTTAATCGATAGTAAACCGTGCCGCCATGAAAATTCTTTAAATCATCAATGGTATTATAAAATGCAGTTTGTGCTTCAGATACTTTCGATTCAATACGTATTAGGTGGCTAAACTGAATACCATCTGTACTTCTTTCAACATCAAAATATTTGTAGTTATTATTTTCCCAAACTGTCCAATCAAGTAAATATTTTATTCCGTCTAATTTTCCCTTTAAATCAACCTGATTGTCTGGAAGAACTGTACAAGTGGGTTCAAAAATAACCATTGTCGTATCTGTAGCATAGTCCGAACACCCTTCTTGTAATTTTTGAGTTACAATATAAGTACCGGCTGCATCGGCGGTAATCGAAGTTCCTGTGGTGCTTCCAAAAATATGACCATCTGGTGTTGACCAGGAATAAACTGAAGTAGATACAGGATTTGTTACTTCTATGTTGGCAATACCAATGGTTCCGCAAAATATTGGAACATCAGATTGTATTTGTGCTCTTGGTGCTAAAAAGAAATCAAAAGGTCCAACGAAATCTTTTAATTCAGCAGTGAAACTGGTTGAAGCTCTTGTTTTTACCAGCACTCTTCTAAATGGCATTCCACAATTGTTTCCTCCCAATAGTGTCACAGGATCAAGACCCAATTTTGTAAGGTTTACAGAAAATTCCATGTATTGACCTTTGGTATAATTGGTTTGAACAGTTTTATTCCCCAAAACCACTCCGAATGGACCTGCCCAGGTATTTGCATTACTGGCCATTCCTGTATAAAAGTCGCCAGCAGTTTTAGGTACAATACCTGCATATCCATATTGAGATCCATTAGATGCTCCATCAAACGAACCAGTCCAGGTAAAAGCTTGCGGTGTCATTAATAACGAAGCTCTGTCAATCCAGATTCTTGCTTCGATATTGGAAAGGGCACTGCTGCTGTATTCAGCTGTAAAAATAATATCGCCTGGTACAGTAATATTTCCGCTGGCATCAAATTGCCACCTGGTATGTCCATCATCCGGACCATAACCATAAAAGCGCAGGGATGGCCTGTCATAATATATATCCGTCTGGTACATTTCGAAATCAAAATAACGGTTACCTGTAGTGTTTTCTATTGAAAGTCCTCCCATTAACCATAAATTATATGCAGTTGTGGGACCAGCTCTTCTAACATGCACCATCATATCCAGGATCTCATTTTTATCGGGAATGCTTTGTGCTACGGGAGTAGTCCAATTAGATGGATTCATCCCATTTTTATTTGAGCCGGATGCAAAAATGGTGGAATCGCTTCCCTGGTAATCCCTGATAAATACACCATCTATAAGCATTCTGTTATTCAGAATAGTATAAGCGGGGAATCTCATCATACGATAAAAAGGGATACTCCTGGAAGCTGGATCCGAATTGTAACGGGCCAGTATATCGGCAGCGCCCGTTGTGTCTATTATATATGTTCCAGGACCGGTTGTGCCAGGCAATGTAAACCAGTCATCACTTCCCTGTAAAGAGTTGCTTAAATAGTTTGACCTTAATTCTGCATCCACTCCAAAGTATGCATTTACCACCGCAGAAGTGATCTGTGCCTGCGGGCTATAATAAAAGGTTAGTAAAATAATGAAGGGTAAAATTCTTTTCATAAGAACGGATTTTAAGTAAATCTTGAAAGTAGTAACGATACCCTGATATGGGTATCGTTACCAACTTTCATTCATTATTTTCGTTGTACAACCCTAACGGTAACAACTTCTGAATAAACTTCACTACCATCAGCCATTAAAGCTTTTATTCTGTAGTGTGCTGTTCCAGGAAAAACTTCAGGAATGTTGTAATTGTACCGGGAATTACTGCTCGCTGATTTGGTGGCAATAACATCCCAAAAATCACCATCAGTTGTTGTTTCAATTACAAAGGATTCCGCGTTATTGGCCACCCATTGAAGGGTTACTCCACGACCCTGACGGTGTCCTTTAAAAAAGGGAATATCATTAACTGGAGCTGCTTCATCTGAAATTGTTTGTTCCGTTAGGTTTACAGTTTCAGTTGCATTTACGTTGGCTGTTGCAGTAATCATGGCGACAGCGCATACGGAGAATAACTTCTTAAGAAATAATTGTTTCATGAGGTATAGAATTTTGTTAAATCAAAACTACCCTGTATAAAAATCATTTCAAAGTAAAGGCTGATGTTTAACTACTCTTAACCAACGGTTTAATCCCATTGTAGATTTACGAATGATATTTTACCTGTTTTTATCAATTCCTTTATTATCATGGGTTTGATGCATAGTAAAAAACACTTATTCCCATATTTTTACAAAAAATGTGAATAAATAGTTTTATAAAAAATGCCGGCCAAAGGCAATATTTCACCGGAAAAAATAAATGTGCAAAATGGGAGAAATGAATTCAAGGCTTATTTGGCTACACTGATCCGCACTTTTTTGTTTTTGATTTTTTGATCTTTTATCAATTGCAACACTTTACTCACCTTCGATTTTCGAATGGCTACAAATGAAAAGAAATCGCTCACGTCAATCAACCCGATATCTTCTTTTTTTAAATCTCCTTTATTAGATAAAAATCCTACGATGTCAATTTTATTCACTTTGTCTTTTTTGCCTGCAGATATATATAGTGTAGACCATTTTGGTTTTTCTGGTATTTCAACATTTTCTAGTATTGCTATCTCCTGGATATCCCCGGTTATGTAAGAGGGAAGTTTTTCTTCAGGCGACAGAACCAGGATAGCCGTACCACTCGCATCCATCCTGGCTGTTCGGCCATTGCGATGGGTAAATGCTTCTTCGTTTAGGGGTATATGATAGTGAATGATGTACCGGATGTGCGGTATATCCAACCCACGTGAAGCGAGATCAGTTGTTACCAGAATATTTGAACTGCCATTCCTGAACTTACTCAAAGCTGCTTCTCTTTCAGGTTGTTCCAGCGCTCCATGGTAAAAAACATTTACAATTCCTTTATCTTTTAAAAGATCGCTAACCCGGTTGACGGCTTCGCGATGATTGCAAAATATAATGGTAGGGCGGTTTCCTAACTGGCACACTAATTTGAATAAGGTTTGAATTTTATCCTTGTCATCGGCTTTTACAAATTGAATGGCCAGGGCTTCCGGTTGTTCTCCGCTTAAAAAATTAAGTTTTTCAGGATTATCCATTCCGAGGAAGTCGGGAATATTTTCCATATCGGTTGCTGAAGTCAGCATTCTATTTTTAAGCCTAGATAATGACCCGGTTATAAATGAAATTTCATCCTGGAAACCCAGTTCAAGCGATTTATCAAATTCGTCTAACACCAACGTTTCAATATGTTCGGTTTTGATATTTCCCCTCCTGATATGATCTGCCAATCGGCCCGGTGTACCTATGATGAGGGCAGGGGCTTCAACCAGGTTTCGTTCTTCGGTTTCTCTTAAATGTCCGCCATAGCAACAGGTTACTTTAAATCCTGATTGTAAACTCTTAAAAACTTTTTCTACCTGTAAGGCCAACTCCCGGGAAGGTGTAATGATCAGGGCTTGTGTATGTGGTAAATTGGCATCCAGTTTTTTCAATACAGGAATTAAGAAAGCCAGGGTTTTCCCGGAACCAGTTGCGGAAAGGAGGATCAGGTCGCCATCTTTTTCTGCAGCTTCAATAAATGCCTCCTGCATTTCATTAAGGGCTGAAATATTTAACTGGTTCAGAATATTTTTAATGGAAATCGTTTTCTGCTGCATTATGCAAAATTATTGATAAACGCTTACCAAGCAGCAGAACATTTTTATCTGATACTAAAATTGGATAATGAATATCTTCATACCTATGAAAGCGGCCACAGTACAGGAAATCAAACAGGAGCTGTCAACACTCAAACAGCAGGAGTTATTGGCTATTTGCCAAAGATTAGCCAGGTTTAAAAAAGAGAACAAAGAATTACTGACATATATTCTTTTTGAATCTTCAAATGAGCAAGGGTACATTGATAGCATAAAATCTGAAATAGATGAACAGATGGATGCTATTAATAAATCGCATATTTATTTTGCAAAAAAAAGTATCCGTAAAATTCTCAGGCTTGTAAATAAGTATTCCCGTTACAGTTCTTCAAAACAAACAGAAGTGGAACTCTTAATCTATTTCTGCAAAAAATTAAAAACATCTGGCATTCCATTGGATAAAAATGTTGCATTGAAGAAGCTTTATGAAAACCAGTTGTCAAAAGTGAAAAAATTAATGGTTGGTTTGCATGAAGACATTCAATATGATCTGAACAAGGATTTGGAAGAATTATAATAAGTACTAAACTTTTACATCCAGGGCCTTAAATTCATGTTGATATTTATGGGGTAAAATCATCTTTTTGATAAACCCATCCAGGTTTAACAACCGGCTGAATTTATAAACAAAAAGAACCGGCGTCAGCAGGGAAAAATTTTTCATCCCCAGCAGCGATTTAACTTTTGCAGGGACTACCATTGCCTGGCCTTGTAACAGGATCCAATACCTTATTTTACCCAAATGTTTTTTATACTGGCTATACAGGTCTATGGTGTATTTTGATTTTTCCATGTCATTTTCCATGTGTTGTTCCCTGGCCTCAAGCCAGGTTGAATAGGTAGGAGGAAGGTTAATTAAATTCATTCTTAACCCCATTCTGTAAAACACATTGTACGCTTCTTCTTTTTCGGCTAAAGTCATTTTCCGTTCCATCAATTCAAATGATGCGATAGAATAATAGATCAACATGAATAATACATCGCGGTAGGCCCAGTCAGGAATTTTTGCTCCCCTGTTATTTTCAACTGTAGCATGAATAGCCGTGATCTGGTCAATGGCCTTTAATGCATTTTCGTTTTTAGAAAAAACGATCTTCCTGGCATAACTAACGGTAATGAATAAACGACCAAGTGGATCGGTTGGCAACCTGCCGGTAAAATAAAGCCAGTCTACCGCTTTGTTCAATGCAAATTCTGCAGCCGCACCTGCGAATATAAAAAGCACTGTATCCGCTTTACCCCAAATGGTACGTACAATGGATTTTTCATCAACAAATTGTTCCATTGAATAAAATTATTGAGAATTCAATTGTAAAACCTTATATTCTTTGAATTCCATTTTGCCAACATTTGTTAAAAGTTGGCGTAATTTTTTTATAAAGTAATGAGCATGAGCAGATTAATTATTGTATCGAACCGTTTACCATTTTCTATTGATAAAAATGAAGAGCAGCCTGTTTTGCGCCAAAGCTCTGGTGGCCTTGTATCTGCGCTTGTAAGCTATTTTGAAAAAACAGGTACAGCTGCATCAAAATTTAAGGAACATATTTGGATTGGTAGCGTGGATTTTTCTCCACAGGATTGGGATCATGTATCAGATCAATCTAAAACAAGTGATTTTACCGTAGAACCTATTTTTATTGATGATGAAGTATATGATCAATATTATAATGGTTTTTCCAATTCAATTCTATGGCCATTATTCCACTATTTTCCATCACTGGCAGAATTCAATGAATCATATTATGAAGCATATATACAGGTGAATTTTAAATTTGCCGAAAAGATTCTTTCTATTGCAAAAGAAGATGATGTAATCTGGGTTCATGATTATCAACTCATGTTGTTACCTCAAATTCTTCGCAAAAAAAATCCGAATCTCACCATTGGATATTTTCTTCACATCCCATTTCCGAGTTATGAAATATTCAGGTTGTTGTCCACATCATGGAAAAGCAATTTGCTGCAGGGAATATTAGGTGCTGATTTAATTGGATTTCACACGCATGATTATGTTCGTCATTTCATACAATCTTCAAAAATGATTTTGAAGGTGGATGAACAATTTAATAATATACAATACCAGGGCAGGCATATCAAGGCCGATCTTTTTCCGCTCGGTGTTAATTATGAGAAATTTAATGAAGCCGGAAAGGACGAAGATGTAATTTCTTTAAGAGAAGGGATAAAGGATAAAATGCCCGGTACTAAAATTATTTTTTCGATTGACAGGCTAGATTATTCAAAAGGTCTGATGAATCGATTGCAGGGATTTGAATATTTCCTGGAACAATATCCGGAATGGATTGAAAGGATTGTTTTTATTTTTAACCTGGTACCATCTCGTGATGCCATTCCAGCTTATATGGAAGGTAAGAGTCTGATTGAAGAAAAAGTAAGTGAAATAAACGGAAGGCTGGCCACATTAAATTGGCAACCTATTATTTATCGCTACAATCATTTATCATTCCAGGAATTAGCTGCACTTTATCAATCAGCTGATGTTGCATTCATCACACCATTAAGAGATGGGATGAACCTCGTAGCTAAAGAATTTGTTGCCAGTCGTACAAATCATGACGGTGTATTGATCCTTAGTGAACTTGCCGGTGCTGCCAGTGAATTAGGGGAAGCTGTGTTGGTGAATCCAACCGATACAAAAGAAGTGGCAACAGCAATTAATACTGCATTAAAAATGCCTTTGGATGAACAAAAGTTCAGGATGGAATTAATGCAAAAAAGATTACAGCAATATGATGTGGTCAGGTGGGTGAAGGATTTCCTGGACCAATTGGATAATATAAAAAAGGAGCAGGCAAATCAAAGTGTGAAGATGCTGGATGTAAGCAATCTTGCCAAAATTAAAGCTCAATTTAAATCGGCAGAGAAAAGGTGTATACTTTTGGATTATGATGGAACATTATCCGCTTTTACCAAAAATCCTGCACATGCCAGACCAAGCGATGAAGTGCAAACGCTCATCCAGGATCTGACAGCAGACAATAAAAATGAAGTTGTCATCATTAGTGGACGTGATCCGGATACGCTTCATCAATGGTTAGGGCATTTACCTGTTCATTTAGTTGGAGAACATGGCGGATTTATCCGCATTAAAAATAGCGATACCTGGGAAAAGCAATCGGCTACAAGTCCTGAGTGGAAGGACCAGATCAGGCCAATTCTCGAATTATTTGTTGCCAGGTGCACCGGTTCCCTGGTCGAAGAAAAAAGAAATACGCTTACCTGGCATTATCGCAATACGCATCCTGACCTTGGATTTATTCGTTCCCGTGAGCTATTAAATAATTTATCGCACCTGACTGCTAACACACCATTGCAGGTTATTGATGGTAATAAAGTACTGGAAGTACGATTGCAGGGAATCGATAAAGGTTTAACCGCATTGAAAATGGTGAAGCTTTTAGATCCTGATTTTATCATTTGTTTGGGTGATGATACCACCGATGAAGATATGTTCAAGGCCCTGGATGATATTGCAGTTACCATTAAGATCGGAACGCAGGGGACAGCAGCTCAATACAGCATTCCTTCTCAATTGGAAGTTTTGCCTTTACTACAACAATTCGTCAACAAGGAAACCAATCAGCATAATAACATTCCACACATGCAAAGGGATTGATCTTTATAAGCTTCTTTTTTCGATTTTAATAAAGGATTAAGACCTTTTATTTACTTTAGTTGCTTATGGCAACACTTATCACTGATATAAAAACGTTGGTTAATACGCATGAAGGGACCTCCTTACTCAAAGGTGCCGCATTGGCGCAGCTTCCTGTAATCAATGATGCATATCTCCTTATTGAAAATGATGTAATCTCAGAATTTGGCAGTATGAAAGACTTGCCTTCGATTGCAGCAAAAATTCCTGCTAAAGATATTTACCATGGAGGGGGAAGATTTGTTTTGCCAGCCTGGTGTGATTCGCATACACATATCGTTTACGATGGGAGCAGGGAAGAAGAATTTGTTGATAAGATCAAAGGATTGAGTTATGCTGAAATTGCCGCCAGGGGAGGTGGCATTTTAAATTCAGCGCGGAAAGTTCAGGAAGCGAGTGAAGATGCTTTATTTATACAGGCTTGGCAAAGGCTGGAAGAAGTAAGTAAAATGGGCACCGGGGCCATAGAAATTAAAAGCGGGTATGGATTAACGGTAGATGCAGAATTGAAAATGTTAAGAGTGATAAAAAAGCTTCGTGAAAAATCAGGGCTGCTCATTAAATGCACATTCCTGGGGGCGCACACATATCCTTCCGCATATAAAGAAAATCACCAGGGTTATATTGACCTGATCATACATGAAATGTTACCGGTAATTGCCCGTGAAAAACTGGCAGATTATATAGATGTTTTTTGTGAAACCGGATTTTTTTCACCCGAAGAAACAGAAACTATTTGCAGGGCAGGCATGCAATATGGATTAAAGCCAAAGATCCATGCTAACCAATTGTCTTTATCCAAAGGAACTGAAACAGGCGTTAAACTGGGAGCAGTATCCGTTGATCACCTGGAGACAATGGATGATGAAGCCATCAATGCATTAGCACATTCAAAAACCATAGGAACCTTGTTGCCAACTGCGGCTTTCTTTTTAAGAATGCCATTTCAACCTGCACGTAAATTGATTGATGCCGGTTGTGCCATCGCGTTAGCAACAGATTATAATCCCGGTTCAAGCCCCGCTGGTAATATGAATTTCGTCATTTCTTTAGCTTGTATACAAATGAAAATGTTGCCTGAAGAAGCTATTAATGCAGCTACAATAAATGGAGCCTATGCTATGGAGTTGAATGATATGGCAGGCAGTATAACAGCAGGTAAAAAAGCAAATCTTATAATCACAAAACCTGTTCCCTCACTTGCATATTTACCTTATAGTTTTGGTTCAAACCTGGTTGATAAAGTAATGATCAACGGGCAATTTATTTCCTGATACCACGATCATATAATTCTTATCTTCCCATTCCACATTTCTGATTAGCATTATGAAGCATTTTAAATGGTATAGCAAACAGGACATTTTGTCCTTAACTACTTTACGCCGTTTCGAAACAAAAATGGGAGAAACCATTCAATTCGTAAACAATATGAATGATTGGGTAACTGCCATTCAAAACCATCCTGCACAATATGTTTTATTTGGCATTCCGGAAGATATTGGAATAAAAGGTAATAGTGGAAAGGGTGGTGCCGATACAGCCTGGCTTCCTTTTTTGCAAAGTTTCCTCAATATTCAAAGCAATGATTTTTTATCGGGTGAAGGCATCCTTTTGCTTGGTCATTTTGATTTTGGGGATATGCAATACCTGATAGATTCCAACGCACAAGGACCCGAAGAAAAAATTGAAGCTTACAGGCACGCAGTCAATGCAATTGATGATGAGGTGGAGCAATTGACAAAAATAATTACTGAATCAGGACATATTCCCATTGTTATAGGCGGGGGTCACAATAATGCATACCCGCTTATTAAAGGCTCCGCAAAAGGCTGGCACAAAGCAGGCAAACTGCCTTTGGCACAAATCAATTGCATTAATTTGGATGCGCATGCAGATTACAGACCAATGGAAGGCCGACACAGTGGAAATGCTTTTCGCTATGCCGAAGAAGATGGTTACCTGCAGAAATATTGCATTATAGGTCTGCACGAAAATTATTTACCCCAGAATGTTTGGGTTGATATTGTAAACAATCCTTTTATGGATTGCATAACTTATGAAGACATTTTTGTGCATGAAAAAAGAAGTTTCATGCAATCTGTTGCACATGCCACCGGATTTACTGAAGATACATTAACAGGTATTGAATTGGACCTTGATTGTATTGAAAATGTGTTGAGTAGTGCCATTACACCCAGTGGATTCAGCACCTTGCATGCCAGGCAATATGTATCATTTGCTGCCATGGATGCTAAGCCGGCTTACCTGCATATTTGTGAAGGAGCAACCCGATTGGCAGATGGTAATTCAAATGTGTCGACTGGCAAATTGATTAGTTACCTGGTAAGCGATTTTATCAAAGCACATAATATCAACTGATATTATAACTGAATTAAAATGACTTTTAATAATTAAGAAGTCATTTTTGATTCCAGTTCCATGATTTTTTCGAAAACAGTTTCGTAATCTTTGTTAAGCCTGGCCAGTTCATCTGTTGCTGATTGGTAATCAGTTTCAGCTTTTAAAAAAGACTCTTTATGAGTGTAAATAGCCGGATCTGCAAGGGATGCTTCCAATTTCTTTTTTTGATCATTTAGTAAGGCAATTTTTTCTTCCAGCTGTTGAAAATTCCGTTGAAATTTCTGTAGCTCTTTTTTAGCTTCTTTATTGATCGGTGTATGATTATTCTGTTGGGGTGGTGGAGCCGCTTCGGCTTTCACCTCGGTTTTAGGTTTTTCTATTTTGGCTGATTCCTTTTCTTTCTTTTCAGTAGCATCCGAGTTGCGGGCCATTCTTTCCTTCCAGGCTACATATTCTTCGTACCCACCTTTAAATTCTTTTATTTCGCCATCAATGATTTCCCAGATCTTATTGGCTGTTTTTGATATAAAATAACGGTCATGGCTAACCAGTAGTAAACTGCCTTCATATTTATTCAATGCATCAACCAGCAATTCACAACTGTGCATGTCCAGGTGGTTTGTCGGTTCATCTAATAAAAGAAAATTAGATTTACTGATGATGGTCTTAGCCAATGCAACCCTTGCTTTTTCGCCACCACTCAATACTTTAATTCTTTTATCCGTATCATCACCGCTAAAAAGAAAACAACCTAAAAGTGTTCTTAATTCAAGATCTGTTTTTTTGCTGCCACATTCTTTCATTTCTTCCAAAACCGTATTATTCAGATCAAGTGCTTCCAATTGATGTTGTGCATAAAAACTCTCTTCTACATTATGTCCCCATTTGCGTTCGCCTGTAAATGTTTCCGCACCGGCGACAATTCTTAATAAGGTCGATTTACCCTTACCGTTAGCCCCGATCAAAGCGATTTTATCACCCCGGTCAATTTCAACGGAGGTATTTTCTACAATCTTAATATCGCCGAATGATTTGGAAATGTTCTTTAATTCGCACAAAACCCTTCCAGGTACTTTATCAACCTGGAAGTTCAGGCGTATATCCGGGCGTTCGATAGACACATCGGCAATCCTGTCGAGTCTTTCCAGTCTTTTTACAATACTCTGTGCTGCTGCGGCTTTAGATGCTTTGGCTTTAAATCTTTCAACAAAACGTTCCTGTTGCCTGATGTAGTCCTGCTGGTTTTCGTAGGCCCTTTGTTGAAGTTCTACACGTTGTACTTTTTCTGTTTCGTAAAAATCATAATTACCATTATAAATATGTAATTGTTGCTGGTAAACTTCTACGATCTTAGTTACCATCCGGTTTAAAAAATATTTATCATGGCTAACGATAACTACCGAACCTTTATAATGTTGCAGGTACTTTTCCAGCCATTCTATGGATGGAAGATCAAGGTGGTTGGTAGGTTCATCAAGCAATAAAAGATCAGGTTGCTGCAGGATCATTTTGGCCAGCAATACACGCATACGCCATCCGCCACTGAATTCTTTATATGGACGTTGCAGATCCTGGTTGCTGAATCCCAAACCCTGTAAGACTTCTTCTGTGGTATGGTGTATGCTATAGCCATCCAATGTTTCCATCCGGTGCAGCATATCGCTGTATTCATGCAGCAAATTTTGTTGCTCGGCTTCGGGAAGGTGATCAGAATGTTCTAATTTTTTACCAGTTTCTTCAATATCTTTTTCCAATTGTAAAACTTCTTCAAAAGCACCCATGGCTACCTGCAGGATAGATTCTTGTGTATCAAAACTTAAAAGATCCTGGTGTAAGTACCCGATGGAAGTTCCGCGACTGCGTTCAACTGTGCCAGCAGAGGGCAGGTATTCACCCACAAATAATTTAAGAATTGTTGATTTTCCGGTACCATTATAACCAACCAGGCCAATACGTTCTTCCGGTTGAATATGCCAGGTGGCATTTTCAATGATGGCCCTTGCGCCAAATTCAAATGTTACGTTCTGTAATCCTACGAGCATGAAAAATTAATTAGGTGTAAGGCATTCCGGGCATTTTACCCATAGCCTTTTTGAAAACAGGTGCAAAAATAAAGCAATTCCCAAGTGCAAACGCTTTCTACTATTTTTGTAACATCGATTTAATCATTTTAAAGGAGATACTGGTGATTTTTTGATGATTATTGCGTATAATGGTTACATCCCGGCGGATAATTCATCTTGGTTCAAATTATGAGTATCACCAGCGGACAAGATTATTTGGTGATCTGAAAGTTATCGGATCCATTTAGCTAAAAAATTAAAAAACAAATGAAAAAAGGATTGTTAATTGTATTGTTACTCATTTCTGCAGGATTGATCTGGTTTGTATTTTTTCGTAAACCGGCAACGGAACAAGTTGAAGAAAAACAACAACCAGTTGCAGTGAGCCAACACAGCGAGGGTTTTAATAAAAGTTTTAACGCACTTATCACCAATTATTATCAATTGACTGAAACATTTGTAAACTGGGATGTACCGGCCATAGAATCTTCTGCCGCCAGTGTAATGCAAAGTTTGGACAGTTTGCAAATGGATGATTTAAAAAAAGATACACTGATTTTTGAAACAGCAAACAGTTATTGGAATAATGCCAAACAAGCTGTTCAAAATATCCAGGCTAAAGAAGACCTGGAAGCAAAACGCAGGTCTTTAAATACGCTGTCTGAAAATTTATATAACCTGGTTAGAACGGTCAGGTATGACCAGGCTAAACTTTATTGGCAGCAATGTCCCATGGCATTTAATGATACAGAATCGGGTTTTTGGTTAAGCGAAACGGATGCTGTAAGAAATCCTTACCTGGGTACAAAGCATCCCAAGTATGGAAAGGGGATGCTAAACTGTGGTGAGCCCATTGATTCCTTGAATTTTATGAATACTTCAAATTAGTATGAAAGAATTTCCAAAGCAGGAATCGATATGGGAACATATTTCCTGCTTTTTTATAACCCCTGCTAAAACCTGCTAATGGTATTTAAGTTCTCTTCTTTCCTTTTCATTCTATTAATTTTTTTGGCAGGATGTTCTTCATCAAAAAAAATGAAAATAGAAAATGAAATCAGCATTGTACCACGTTCCGGTTGGAATGCAAATGAACCCCGCGATTTTAAGAAACATACATTAAGTCGTATAACCATTCACCACGAAGGGACAAAATTTGAATTGGGTGATGATGCCGCTAAACATATTAAAAACGTTCAGGTTTGGGGTATGGGAAAAGATCGTAACTGGATTGATATTCCTTATCATTTTTTAATTGCACCTGATGGTACTATTTATGAAGGACGAGATGTTCATACCGTTGGTGAAACGAATACGGAATACGATCCAACAGGTCATTTGCTGATCACATTATTGGGGAACTTCGAAGTGCAGGAAGTAAACTCCCAACAATTAAATGCATTAACAAAGTTGATCGCATACAGTTGTAAAAAATATAACCTGCCTTATGAAACCATTGCTTCGCATAAGGATTACAGTAAGCAAACCAGTTGCCCGGGAAAAAATTTATACCAGTTCCTGGAAAATGGATATATAAAATCCGAGGTTAAGAGATTGCTGGAATCTGATTGACCAGGTAAATGACTTTATTTATAAACTTCTTCTACTACATATAGGGGACGTTTACGTGAAGCATCCAGCCCTCGCCATATATACTCACCTAAAATTCCCAGGCCAATCATTTGAAAAGAAGATACAAATAGTAATACCACCATAAGGGCTGTCCATCCTTCAACTTCAATATTTCCAAGCATGCGCAGGATGATCAGGTAAACACCATATAGGAATGCAATGATACCCAAAATGATTCCTGTCACGGATATGGCCCGGATCGGGAAAAAGGAAAAGGATAAAATTGAATCAATTAATAATTTTATTTTCTTTTGAACTGTCCATTTTGAATTACCAATTTCTCGCTTCTTACGGTTATAAGGAATATTTACATAGTTGTAACCCATCCAGGTCATCAGGTAAAAAACATTGCTGTTGTGTTCCATCATTGTAAGTAATTTTTCCCGGATCTGCCTGTCAAAAAGTACATAATCAAAACCGCCATCAGGTATGTTTTTAAGTGCTATTTTTTTCATTATCCAATGAAAGGTGTTGGATAAGAATTTTTGCGAAGCCGATTCCTGTCGATCCTTCCTGTTGCCAATCACCAACTTAAATCCTTGTTTCCAATATTCATACATATCAATCATTAATTCAGGAGGATCCTGTAAGTCTGCAGCAATGACCACTGTGCAATCACCCGTTGCATGTTCCATCCCAGCCACTACTGCATTATAAGAACCTACATTGCCAGCCAGTTTTATGGCTATAACTTTTTCCGGGTAAGCGTTTTTAAAAGCCAGGATCTCTTTTAATGTATTATCGCCCGATCCATCATCAACGAGGATGTATTCAAAATTTAATTCATCGGGGAAGTGTTTTTCATTATCAATTAATTCCTTTGCGGTTACAGGAATATTTTTCTCATTAAAATAACAAGGAATAATGATAGAGAGTTTAGCCATGAAAAAATGCTTTTATAGCTTCATAAATGTAGATGATTTCTTTTTCAGTTAAGCCTGGCCAAATGGGCAGACTTAAGCAAGTGTCACTAATACGTTCTGCGATAGGAAAATCGCCTCGTTTATATCCTAAATGTTTATAGGCATTTTGTAAATGAGGTGGAACAGGGTAGTGAATAAATGTTCCTATACCTTTATCTGAAAGATATTTTTGCAAAGCATCTCTCTGATTGGTTCGAATAAGATATATATGATTTACATGAGTGGCTCCAGGTGCAACTGCAGGCAATTGTAACTGGTGGATTTGACTTAAATAATAATTATACAGTGCTGCTACTTGTATACGTGAATTTGTCCATTGCATTAAACTGGGAAGTTTTACAATGAGAATTGCTGCCTGCAATTCATCAAGCCGCGAATTAATCCCAATAACTTCATTATAGTATTTTTTATGAGAGCCATAATTTCTAAAAGTCCTGGCTTTTTCTGCTAATGATTCATCATTTAATGTAATGGCACCAGCGTCGCCAATAGCGCCAAGGTTTTTACCCGGGTAAAAACTAGTTCCGTTTGCAATTCCAAAATTTCCAGTTAGTCTTCCATTAAATGAGGCACCGTGTGCCTGGGCATTATCTTCGATTATTAAAAGATTATTTCTTTGGGCGATGTTCATGATAACATCCATTTCACATGCCTGTCCATATAAGTGAACAGGCATGATTGCTTTTGTTTTAGCAGTGATGGCCGACTCAATTTTTTGGGGGTCTATATTGTATGTTGTATCACTTGGTTCTACAGGAACTATAGTGGCACCTGCCTGGGAAACAGCAAACCATGTTGCTATATATGTATTGGAGGGTACTATTACTTCATCGCCCGGACCAACACCTGAAATTTTTAGTGCTATATATAATGCATCTAAGCCATTGGCTACACCAACACAATATTTAGTATTGTTAAATGCTGCATATTCTTCCTCAAACTTTTTAACATGCTCTCCAAGAATATAAAATTTAGAATCAAAAACATTTTTCATTGCAAAAAGCACCTGCTTTCTTATCATCTCATTCTGAGCATCAAAAGATAAAAATGGAATTTGCATTTAATAAGTAATTATTGATTGCTAAATGAAAAAATATGGGTAGTACTACCTAAATTGAAATGTAAATTCTCCGCATTCTTAATAACGGCTTTGTTTGTAGACTGGGTGGTCATTAAAACATATTGAGCGTCCATATTCCTTGCATAATATATGGTTTCTGATAGCAATTTTTTGTGCCAGCCTTTATTGGTTGGGCCGACTGCTGTTAAAGCGACCCTGATAAATTTAGTATTCAGAAATGCGGCATCTTCTTTTACATATTTTATGGCAAGAAATGAATTTACATTCACGCCTTCTTCTGCGGGAACTAATACGGCATCACAGTAACCATTAAAAGCCGATTCGGCATATGTTCCTAAATAGTTGTCAGCAAGTTCCTGGGAAAAATTAAGATCAGCATGTATGCGATCATATTTATTTCTGCTGTTCCGGGCCACTTCAATAATATTTGCCAGGTCTTTTTTATTTGCATTTCTTACATCATAACGTTCCGACTTATATTGAGTAAGAGCATCTTTGAAATAATGGAGTCGCGTTTCCACCAATTTAAATCCGGCTGATCCCAGGCACTGTATGAACCGGGTATCTTCTGAAGGTATATCTGAAAAAATGTAAGTATGTTCACCAGTCTTGGTTAAATGAATCCTGAAGGCATTAATTGCATCCGTAAATGCAGCTGCATCAAAATGAGTATACAGGACCAGATATATTTTATAGCATTTTCTTCCAAAAAATTCAGTATCCCATTTTAGAAATTCATAAAAAAAAATAAATTCAATGTCATTATTTTTTGTGCTGAAGGTAAAATGTGTATTCTTATTATCGGTGGTAAATTTTAAAATCTTTTCCTTTATTAAATTGAGTTGAATTTCCGGGTTAGTTTCCCTGATAAAACTATAAGGACTATAGTAAAATAAAACCTGCTCCTGCTCCTTAAACAATTGTTTAATCAACTTTTCCATTCTCGTTTAAATTGATTTTGATCCCTGATATAATCCTGTTCATCAAATAGGGTAGAAGCTAAAACCATCTGTATGGCCGTATGTGAATATTGCATGGTGTGCCAGGAATTGGGCGGGATGTATACACCTATATTAGGTTTTTCTAAAACAAATGTTTCAATACAGCCATCTGGTAGTTCCGCAGTTAATAAAATTCTTCCTGTTACGGCTATCACCACCTGTTCCGTTTTGAAATGGGCATGCCTGCCCCTTACAATGCTTTCAGGAGTGAAGTATGTCCAGAATACCCTTTTAACATCAAAGGGAATTAACTGATCATTTTCTGCTACAGATATATATCCAATATCCGGTGCACCTAGTTTTGGGAATTCTATTAAATAAGGTTTTTTCATTGTGAACCTTTTATCTATAAAGATGGAAGAAAGTGTTGGTAATTAAATATATTAAATTGTTGGTTGATGGTTAGGATTAAATCTGCATTATAAAATGAATTTCAATTTGAAATTTAACCATGACCCGATATAATGGTTATTGAATAGTATAAACAAAACAACCGAATGCTTCCTTCACTAATTTTACATTATAACTGCTTTCTAATTTTTGCTTCATTGCTGGTTGACTCACTACAATAAAATGTCCGGGTTTAAGTGAGTCAAGTTTATTCTGAAAACGCACATTCACGTTCCTGGATTGCAATAAAATAATGTAAAAATCAATCTGGCCATGACAATTTTTGCATCCATCGTAACAAAAAATATAATTGTTTAAATCCTGGTTATTTCTAAGTGCCTGTTGGATAAATAATCCCTGGTTTCGCTCCTGTACATCAACATCCCATGGGCTAACTACTGAAAAATGTTTATTGTGTGTATACACCATTCGAAAGGGGTACATAAATACGATTCCAAATAAAATTGAAGCAACCAGCAGTTTTATGAATAAGGAAGAAGAAGCTAAATATTTTTCTAAATAAAGCCAAAATGCATGAAGCATGAACGCAATCTGCAGCGATAGAAATGGATAAATTGGAACATCGTACCAATATAGTTTTGTATTGGAAGTAGAAATCACCAAAAGATAAAAAATCACTATTACCAAATTAAAAATGGTAAGATTTTTAATTATTTGCGATCGGGTTAACAGTCCAAAAATAAATGCAGGAAGCAGAAACAAATACCAATATGGATACCGCCAGCCTGCAATGTTTGAAAAATACCAAAGAAATGGATGATCGTGTTTATTTAAAGCTTTGGGATAGCTCCCTAATTCGCCATTCAAAACTGCATTGATATAACCTGGGTTATAGTGCTCCCGCAAAAAGTAATATCCAACAACAATAATTAAGAAGGCTACGACACCTGCATACAACCATTTATTCTTTAATATCCGGAGCAGCTTTTTTTGTGTTAGCGCATAAATAAAAATTGCAGGCATAAAAAACAATCCCGCCACTCCTTTAGTCATTGAAGCTAAAATGAGAAAACTGAAAAATGCAATCAACCATTTATTTAAACTTGTTTTACAATACAAGTAAAAGGAGAGGCAGTAAATCGTTGTAAATAAAGTTAACAACGCATCAAAATCACCTGTACGGCCGGCATGGTTATAAATAAGGGGATAAGTACTGGCAAATACGGCACCAGCCAAAAATCCCAGCCAGGGCCTGTTTAAATGTCTTGCGCTAAAAATCCATAAAGTGGTACCAGTTAAAATACTGGCCATTGCAGATGGAAACCGAACGGCCCATTCGCTGACACCAAAAATTTTCATTGAGATAACCTGGAACCAGATCAGTAGTGGAGGCTTGGTATTCCACATATCGGGCTTTCCATCAAAATATGTTACGATCCAATTGCCATTGAGATACATATTCAAGGCATTTGTAGCAGTACGTCCTTCATCCCAAATACGAATGGGAATAAAGCCGAGATTGGTTAAAAAGGAAAAAAAAAGAAGCAACAAAAGAAGTATAATGCTAGCTATAAGAGCATAGGGTTTTAATTGCATCAGCATTAGTTTGGCAGCATTAAAAATAATAAAATAAGCAGATAATCCTAATTCCTACTTATGGGCAAGGATATTTGCCAATTTGATTATCAAAATTGTCGCTGAATTATAACTGTCACAGATATTATTTTCTGAACATTTTTTTTGTTATTTTTTCATCACCCGAAACCATTTCTACAATATAAATCCCAGCAGGTAATTGGCTCGTGTTTATCTGTAAGTTTTTAACGAGGGGATAGATTGTACTACTCATGATTTTTTTTCCTTCAGATGTAAGGATATTGATTACTCCATTTTTTTTGTCGCCACTTTCAATATTCAACATCATTACATTTGAAACAGGATTCGGCGAAATAGAAAATGATAAATTAACAGGTTTCGGAATGCTTAAGTTTTTTACCTGGCTATAGGTGATCCTGCCATGAGGATCTTTAATCTGAACCCGGTAATATATTTGGGTATTTCCCTGGATGGATATTAAGTCTTGATCTATAAAAGTAAAAAGATCATTCTCCAGGCAATCGTCTTTTAAGCTTTCCTTGTTTTGCCAACTTTTCCCATCCACACTCCTTTGCAGCGTATAGACCGCATTACAATCACCTTTTGTAATCCATTTAATTTCTGATTGATTTTCATCTATCATTCGTACACGTATGGAGCTATTATTTTCGGGCAACACAATATAACCTTCAAATTGGAAAAGGGTTATTGAATTTGCAGATACGGTGTTTGTATAAGGATAACCGATAACCTGGTCACTCATCGGATTTATTTGGGTATAAACAGGAGAAACATCTGTAATACCTGTTCCGGAAAATTCAAACCGCGTACAAAAAGGTAAAGAAGAATAATTATTTATGGTAAGATCAATGGTTCTTTGGATATTGTCTTTATTGATAACAAAAACATTTAGTTTATTAAATGTTTCATCATACACTGCATAGGAACGAAGATATTCACTCCCGGAACCTGAACGCACTGATTCAATAAATTTTGGCAAAAGTCCATTTCCCCAAATAGATAAAGCAAGACCATTCGCATTCATATGGCTGCTGCTATTTAAAACATCATCTATATTGTTTGATGAGTTCATATTATTAACCCAGCGGGTGTTCCATAATAAGGCAGCATCAACCATTGGATTTTCTAAATGTTGTCCCATGGTTTCAAATGCTACAAGCGCATGTCCCAGGTCGTTATTATTTGGCCATGCACTATTAAAATCAATTGCATTGAATTCTGTTGACATTACTTTAATCCGTTGCTTGTCTGTTGCTGATGCAAAGTTGTTTATTGCATTTACAGCAGTTTGTGCTTCTGCCAATAAATTGGGTGCAGTAGTCCGGTATTGTTCATATCCACCCGTAAAATTCCAGATCGGATAACAGCTTACTCCAAAATAATCAATATAACTTGCCGCCGGACTTTCAAGTAATGTTTTCCACCATGATTCTCCGCGTCCATTTACTATTATTTTGATTGAGGGATCAACCGCCTTCATGGCTGTTGCATAAGCAACAATGTCAAGCGCATATTGTGCCGGAGATACATTTCCGTTATAATCTGCTGAACCCCAGCTTTCATTACCAATACACCAATATTTTATTCCATAACCTTTTGTAATGTTTGCATATCGAACCCATTCCGTTGCATGAGTAACTAATTCAGATAAAGTGGGAGGAACAGTGGTGCAATTCCAAATAGGATCTGGTGTATAATAAATAGCATCGTATGCAACAACGATCATAGGCTCAGCACCTATATTTTGTGCAGATACCATAAATTCATCAAAATCCAGCACATTTTCTTTTGCTGTCAGTTTATCGCTTTCAACCCATTCAGATTTTTTGGATGGCCATGGACAACTACCTGCAAGTGCCATTCTGGGACTAGAGTTTGTATAAGGAGGTACGGAAAATAAATAATTATCAGACTTTTCTCCACCAGGGTAACGCAGGAATTTAACACCCATTTCCTTTAGCGCTTTACTTGTTTCTGTTTGTGCTGCAGCACTGATGAAAGTCCCATCCATTAAATAATTCATGTTAATACCTACGGCATGTGAGGGGATTTCACGAATTACTTTTTGAATATCAATGCTGACTTGCTGTGAAAATGTAAGTAGAGAAAATCTAATACACAGTAGAAGAAACACAATTCTGCTAGTTAGTTTCATGGATATTTGGATTACAGATTATAAACCCAGAAACCTGCAGAAAATTGTGCCATTATTAACTCTTGCGTAACATTTTTTTCACATTTAAGCGAATGCTCTTACGCAGTTTTAATTTAAGTCAACACATTGTAAATTAATAAGATATCACTTTTCTTCTTCATTATCTTCTTCTCCTGGTTCTGAGGCTTCTTCAACAGGGCCAGGTTGGGGTTGTATGAGACTTCCACCTGTATAAGTTGTGTCGCCATAATTACCCCCTGTGTGGCCAATCATACCATCACCATCAAGATCGGGAATTTCATCAAAACCCGCATTTTCTTGTGAAGGATTTGCTGCAGGATCATCAGTTCTGATTGGTTTGTTATCGTTGTCAAGTGGCGTATTTTTTCTTTGGTCTGTCATGGTATATTTTTTAAAAGTTATAAATGGATATGTAAATCTTATGCCTCCATTTCGGTATGGTTGACCGATGGTATCATCTTTGCAATACAAAAAGAATTATATATAAATAAAATTTAAATTTATTTAGGATAAAAAAATTCACATGAAAAAAATATGGTTATTTCTTGGGTTAACTACATCATTTATAATGTTGGATTCCTGTGCAACGAATCCTGTGACGGGAAAGAAACAGGTTGTTTTGATGTCCGAGGAGCAGGAGATTGCTATGGGTAAAGAAGCCGATCCACAGATTGTTGCTCAATTTGGATTATATGAAAATGCTGCATTGCAAAGTTTTATTACAACCAAAGGAAAACAAATGGCGGCCATTTCACACCGGCCCGGATTAAATTATGAATTCAAGATTCTTGATTCTGAAGTGCTAAACGCGTTTGCTGTACCCGGCGGATATGTATATTTCACCCGCGGTATCATGGCCCATTTTAATAATGAAGCAGAATTCGCAGGTGTATTGGGGCATGAGATCGGCCATATTGCAGCAAGACATTCCGTAGAGCAACAGCGAAATGCGATGTTGGGTCAATTAGGGATTATTGCCGGTGTTATTATTTCTCCCGAGTTTGGCCAGTTTGCAGAAGCAGCATCACAAGGTTTGGGATTGCTTCTTTTAAAATTTGGTCGCGATGCAGAAATGGAATCTGACAGGTTGGGTGTAGAATATTCTTCCAAAATAGGTTATGATGCTACAGAAATGGCGGGCTTTTTTAATACACTGGAAAGGCAAAGCCAGGCTGCAGGTTCGCAGGAACTTCCTGATTTTTTGTCAACCCATCCTAATCCAGGTGATAGAAATGCAACAGTGGCAAAACTAGCTACAGAATGGAAACAGCAATTAAATTTAACCAACCCGGAAGTTAACAGGAATGAATACCTGAAAAGAATTGAGGGTTTAATATATGGGGAAGATCCCAAACAAGGTTTTTTAGAAAATAATGTTTTTTATCACCCGGAATTGAAATTCCAGTTTCCTGTGCCAGCTAACTGGAATTACCAGAACACACCTCAAAGTGTACAAATGGCGCCAAAAGATGGTAAAGCCATGATGATGCTTACACTGGCTCCAGGAACTTCACCACGTCAGGCTGCGGAAGCTTTTGTACAGCAATATAAATTGCAGGTTAAAGAATCCAGGGAATTAACCGTAAATGGATTGCCGGCAATGGCCATTATAGCAGACCAACAACAGCAACAGGGCGGAGCAGTCATCAGGACTATGTCATATTTTATTCAACATGGTGGGAATATTTACCTGATCTTAGGAGCTTCCAGCTTAAATGATTTTAATAATTATTCAGCGGCTTTCAACAGCACCATGCAGAATTTCCGCACGTTAACAGATGCATCCAAGATCAATAAAAAACCGGAGCGTATTCGTATTAAATCAGTCAGTGCCAATGGTACATTAGAGCAGGCTTTAAGAAGTTACAATATGCCAACTGCTAAACTTCAGGAGCTTTCAATTTTAAATGGAATGCAGCTGAATCAACAGGTTACTAAAGGCATGCTTATTAAGGTGATTGGTGAATAATTAATAAATTAATTTCTCTGTAAAATGCGGGCATCGTCCCGCATTTTTTTTAACAGGCAGGCATAAGTGAAAATAACTTCCTGTGCTGGTTTTTAATTTTTCAAGGAGAATAGAATGTTTTAAAAATTGATTAAATTCAGGATCGTTAAGGTGCTGGTTATTTTTTTCAACCATAAAATAAATAACCATGGAGCTAACTGTTGAAATCATCAAAATGGCCCAAAGTATTCTGAATGAAAAAGGGCATAAAGCAGGATCGGTTGATGGTATTTTGGGTAAATCAACCCTCAATGCATTGAACAGGGTTAAAGAAATTCCCAAAAGCTGGAATAAAGAAAAAAAGATCACTGCCATGATCCAATTATATGCAAAAGACCGAGGTATTGATCCGGGAAAAATAGATGGACTCTGGGGCATCCGTACATTGGAAGCATTCAACCAATTAAAACACCAACTGCTTTTTGGATTTACAGAAGAACCCTGGCGACCTGAAGAGGTAACAAGAACAGTGAACCCCAATAGCTGGCCCATGCAAACGCTTAATGAATTGAACCGTTTTTACGGTTATGCATCACCGAGCGGAAACAGGCAGATTACCAGTTTGTTATTACCATATCAAATGATACTTGCCTGGGATGAAAGAGTTACTATAAAAAGAATCAGTTGCCATAAAAAAGTTAAGGATAGTATCAGTTCGGTATTGGAAAAAGCATTGGATCATTATGGGTCATCGGGCCTTAAAGAACTTCGATTGAATTGTTTTGGTGGATGTTTAAATTACCGACCCATGCGTGGAGGCACCATGCTCAGTACACACTCATGGGGTATTGCACTTGATTTTGACCCCATGAATAACCAGCTAAAATGGGGGAGAGACAAAGCAACATTAGCTAAGCCGGATTATAAAAAATGGTGGGAGCTTTGGGAAGCCGAAGGATGGGTAAGTTTAGGACGGCAACGAAATTATGACTGGATGCATGTGCAGGCTACTAAGTTGATAAGTTGATTTAGGGATTAGGAATTTGGAATTGGGAATTTGGTTGTGGGTTGAAAAGTAAGCCTAACCCTCAACCCTCAACGCTAAACCTAAAAAAGCCATCCGAAGATGGCTTTAATAAGCAAGTAGATATGGTTGTTCCAAAACAGTTAATTACTGGTACTGAATATAAAGTGGTTTAGGCGTAAACTTTACCAGTTCTTCCGGTTGATACAATGCGTTCTTGTCTTTCTTTGTATCATTCTTATAAAATATTTTAAAACCAGCATATTGAACGGGTTCCCGGTAAATATAACGTAACCAGGTAGAGCGTTTTAATACTTTATCACCCCAACCATCCATATCCATTATAACCTGTACTTCCGGTACAATTTTGATGTCTTTATAATTTGTAACCATGCCCTGGGTAAAACGATGAATGACCAGCATCTTAGGAGGAAGGTTATTTTTCTTCACTAATTCAGCAAGGTAATCAATTGCCACATTGATATCCTTTGCATCAAATGTTCCAATTTTTTTTCCTGGTGCAATGCCTGGCTGCATGGCAAATTCAGGATCAATACCCAGGTGGACACCTGGCTGGGATAAATATTTTTCCAGTTGAGGGACTTCGTCACCTAATGTACTATGGCCAATTTGGATATCAACAAAAACAAGAGCATCAATTTCTTTAGCCCAGTTCATAATTGTATCGATCTGGTGAAAAGGCATACGTAAACGGTATTTTCCATCCTTTCCCGGAGCCTGTTGGGCTGTAACCGCGATATAATGCAAAGCAGGAATTACAGGAAGATCTGGTTCTGCTTTTTGCCAGTTATTTACTTCTTCTTTTAATTTATTGAACATTGAATCTTTGGGAAATTCGCCCAGGATTCCCATTCTTTTGGAATAAAGATTACCATAATAAGCAACGATACGGTTAAATGGAAGAATTGCTCCTGCCAAAGGATAAGGCGTTTTAACCGGCCACAACCCAAGGGTATCTCCATTACTCATAGACTGTAACCTGTCGTTATATAAAGCAGTGTCAAAAGCTTTTGAATTGTCAACAGTCTGAATACTGTCGACAGTCGATTTGATTGTTGAATCTGGATGAGCTTCTGCCGGGTTCGTTTCAGTACAGCTGAAATTGAATATCGTTACCAGGGCCAGGACGAAGGTGGAGGCGAACAGATGATTTTTCATAAAATAAGATGAGTGTGGCCAATATAATTAAATGACCAACAAATACATAACGGGAATCATGCCAGTTTGTTTCAAACGGCTAATTATTTTTTTAGCACCTTAAAAATTCTATTATATGTATGATTCTACTTTTAATTTTTAATAAAATCCCAGGTAAATAGCGGGAATAGTTTTTGCAATTTATAAGGCTCAATCATTATAAAAATTAATCTCTTTTTTTATGGAACAAGAACAAACATATGTGCATGATAAGATCACTGTGAATGTTGGCAATACTGAAAGAATCATTTCTGCAGGTATTGGTGCATTCATGGTCTTTAACAATATTGGAAAGCTAAGCCTGAAAAAGTTATTAACCGGCGGTTTCTTACTTTACAGGGGTGTTACAGGGCATTGCCCCGGGTATTCATTAGCTGGAAAAAATAACCTGCCTGACCCGGTTAAAAATATTAATATTCGTACAAGCTTTTTGGTGAACAAACCCCGGCAGGAAGTCTATGCTTTTTGGCGCAAACTGGAAAACATGCCATTATTTATGGATCATCTTGAAACGGTCAAAGAAATGGATTCAACCCGGTCGCATTGGAAAGCAAAAGGACCAGCCGGTATAGGAAGTATTGAATGGGATGCAGAAATCGTAAAAGATGAACCCGGTAAATTATTAGGATGGAGTTCTTTACCCGGAGCAGATGTGGAAAATGCAGGAAAAATTGATTTTCATGATGCGGGTTTAAATCAAACAAAACTTGATGTAGTTATTACTTATCGACCACCATTAAGAAATATCAGTTCAGGAATTGCGAGGTTATTTACACCAGGGTTTGAAAAAATGATCAGATCCGATGTAGAGAATTTTAAAACTTATATTGAAAATATAGATATGCCGACAAGGGAAACAGAACCTGGTATGAGACATTAAAAATTTTAAGTACAAAGAATACAAAGGTTTATGGTGAAATATTCCATAAACCTTTTTTTGTTTTTCGTGCTTCTTGTTGTAATTCAAAAAAATGATCAGCAAATTTCACATTGGGTGGAATGGTCAGGAGGGTTGCAAAGCCATTTTTAATGAGATCAGCATTTACAAATGTGCCATCTTCCAGGTACACATAAGCCAATGTTCTGCCATATTGATCCTTAGGATCCAGATCATATTCCAACCTTACCTTTCTTCCTTTTAGTAATTGTGACAAATAGGCTTTTGATTCTTTTCCATAAACGCCTATTTCTTTTTTAAAAGATCTTTTGGATTCAGGTGCATCAATACCAATCAATCGAATTTTTATTCCTTTTGCTGTTCCATCATCGGCCCAGAAAGTATCGCCGTCAACAATTTTTTTTACGGGGAAAAATACAGGCGCATGTAATTTATGGGTTGATTGGGTTGCCGTTTCGCAGGAAATGCAAAGAAATACAGAGAGTATAAAAATAAAAATACCTGGCTTCATAGATATATTGTTCGTGTTTCAAAATAAGGATAAATGTTTTTATAGAATACAATCCCTTTTATAAAATAAAAAACCCCGGGAGTCCGGGGTTTTGAAATCATCTATATCAGTTTGATTTTTATAAAACAATCGTTTTGTTGTCAGCCACTTTGGTAATTGGTTTCACCTCTATGATCATTTCTGTCTTTACTTCATCATCAATAACATCTGGTCCTGTTCCATACATTTCTGCAAGGGTAGGAGCAATAACCAATGATACAATAGACATTAACTTGATCAGGATGTTCATCGATGGGCCAGAAGTGTCTTTAAAAGGATCGCCTACAGTATCACCTGTAACAGAAGCCTTGTGTGGTTCTGACTTTTTATAAAACATCTCTCCATTTATTTCAACTCCTTTTTCAAAAGATTTTTTTGCATTATCCCAGGCACCACCGGCGTTATTCTGGAACATACCCATTAAAACACCACTCACCGTGGCACCTGCTAAGAATCCACCCAAAGCTTCAGGGCCCATAACGAAACCAATGATCAGTGGAGAGAGGATGGTAATGGCACCAGGCAACATCATTTTTTTGATAGAAGCTTGGGTAGAGATGGCAACACATTTATCATATTCAGGCTTTCCGGTTCCTTCCATAATGCCGGGAATTTCCCTGAACTGTCGGCGAACTTCTTCCACCATCGCCATGGCGGCTTCACCAACTGCACGGATGGCTAATGATGAAAATATAAATGGAATCATTCCACCTACAAACAAACAAGCCAGAACATCAGCCTTGTAAATATCAATGCCTTCAATACCTGCAACACCAACAAATGCCGCGAACAATGCTAGGGCAGTCAAGGCAGCAGAAGCGATGGCAAAGCCTTTTCCAGTAGCTGCTGTGGTGTTACCGACGGCATCCAGGATATCTGTTTTTTCTCGAACTTCTTTTGGCAATTCACTCATTTCCGCAATACCACCTGCATTATCCGCAATGGGACCAAATGCATCAATAGCCAATTGCATAGCTGTTGTTGCCATCATACCTGCAGCGGCGATAGCCACACCATATAATCCAGCACATTCATAAGAACCCCAAATACCACCAGCTAATACTAAAATGGGAAGAAAAGTAGATTCCATTCCAACGGCTAAACCACCAATGACGTTGGTTGCATGTCCGGTTGAAGATTGACGGATAATACTCATTACGGGTCTTTTACCCATAGCAGTATAATATTCAGTTATGATGCTCATTAATGCACCAACCAGTAAACCTACACCAATAGCACCCATTACACCCCATTTGGTAAATGGAATACCACGGAGGCTCATATTTTCAGGCAATAACCAGTAAACCAATCCAGCCGCTGCAATAGCAGTCAGCACGATGGAACCCCAGTTACCCATATTCAAAGCTCTCTGAACATTGTCTGTATTAATGCCAGCTTTATCACTGATGCGAACAAAAAATGTAGCTACAATTGAAAATAAAATACCGACACCCGCTATCAGCATAGGAAGAATGATAGGTGAAAATCCACCCAATACATCTTCACCTATAACTACAGTCTGCTGTCCTAAAACGATGGTAGCCAAAACAGTAGCAACATAAGAACCAAACAAGTCGGCACCCATACCTGCCACATCGCCTACATTATCACCCACATTATCTGCAATGGTTGCAGGGTTGCGGGGATCATCTTCAGGAATTCCAGCTTCCACTTTACCAACCAGGTCGGCACCAACGTCAGCTGCTTTTGTATAAATACCACCCCCAACACGGGCAAACAATGCAATGGATTCCGCACCTAAAGAAAACCCGGTCAGCACTTCAATGGTTTGAAGCATTTCGGCAGAATTCACACCGGCTTCAGGGGCAAAAATTTGTTTTAAAACAATGTATAATCCACCCAATCCAAATACGGCAAGTCCAGCAACACCCAGTCCCATTACGGCACCACCGGTAAAGGAAACATTTAATGCTTTACTTAAGCTGGTACGGGCAGCCTGTGCAGTCCGGACGTTTGCCTTCGTAGCGGCTCTCATGCCAATATAACCTGCAACGGCACTTAATACTGCACCAATTACAAATGCAATGGCTATGGTCCAATGTGAATGTGGATTTGCAGAAGCCATTACAGCTAATAATAATCCGACTATAACAACGAAATAGCCCAGGATTTTCCATTCTGCTTTCAGAAATGCCATAGCACCTTCAGCAATATAATTGCTGATCTCTTTCATACGTTCATTACCGGCATCCTGTTTGGAAACCCAATTGTATTTAATAAAGGTATAAAGCAGGCCTATAGCCCCCATGACCGGTACGAGGTAAATCAAATTGTTCATAAGCAATGATTCTTAAACATGAATTTTTAAGGAGGGCAAAGATAGGGGATGAGGTTCAAATTTAATTTGCGATTTCCTGAATTTCAGTATTTCCTGTACGCTTCCAACATTACCTGCAAAAAGAAGGACCAGGTTAAATAAAAGAATATGAGTCAGGGAGGATATATTATTATAGTAAGAATGCCTTTCGTGAAGAAATTAAGATAGTATCAAACTTAGTAGGTAATTAGCTTTTATACTTCCTGTCTCAATATATCCAATGGTGGTTTATTTAATACATCCCGGCTATTAAACATTCCAATAGCTACCGTTAAGCAACAAACGAAAATAAAAATAATAGGTACCGGTAACCATTGAGGAGTAAAGCTTGTTTCGAATGTATATTTTGCCAATGCCCAACTGGCACCCAGAGCAAGCAAAATGCCTGTTAAGGATGCCATGGCACCCAGGAAAAAATATTCTAAAGCTGTAATGGCAAAAACCTGTTTTCGGCTTGCACCTAATGTGCGTAATAAAACCGTTTCCTGTATACGTTGAAACTTACTGATCATAATGGAAGCGATCAATACTACCAGCCCGGTTATTATGCTGAATGCAGCCATAAACCGGATCACAAACCCGATCTTACTTAATACATTATCGAGAATGCTCAGAATTAATCCTAGGTCAATGATGGAAACATTTGGGAATTGTTGCACAACGGAACGTTGAAATGCAGCAGATTTTTCCACTCCTTGCACCTTTGTCATCAGCACATGAAATTGCGGCGCTTCTTCTAAAGTATTTTTGGGAAATACAACAAGGAAGTTGGTTTGAATCCTGTTCCAGTCCACTTCCCGCATGCTGCTGATCACAGTTGGCATCAAAGAACCCTGTACATTAAATATGAGGGTATCGCCAATTTTCAATCCATTTCTTTCTGCATATCGCTGTTCCATGGATATAGGAATGGCTGCACCTTCATTTGCAACACCGATCCATTTGCCTTCTACAATTTTTTCGGATGATGTTATGGTGTCGCGGAAAGTTACACGGTATTCACGGCTGAAGATCCAGTTGCGCATGGGTAAAGTGCTGTCTTTTTCCAGTACGGCCGGTGTAATATTATTGATCCTTTCCAAACGCATATTTACAATAGGAACCATACCATGAACCGGTAAATCCTGGTCTTTGGCCAATGCCATTATTTTTTCTCTTTGTGCAGTTTGAATATCAAACAAAACCATATTGGGCTGGTTGTCACTGGTAGCCAGGGTAACACTGTTCAACAAAATATTTTGAACAAAAAACAATGTACAAACCAAAGCTGTCCCAAGACCAATGGATACTATTAACACCGTTGTCTGATTATTTGGACGAAAGAGATTGGAGAATCCTTGTCGCCATAAATAATTTGCACGGGCAGGAAAAAATTTTCTGGCAGCCCAGATTAACAGCGATGCGATGGCAGTTAAAATTAAAAAAGCGATGGTGATTCCAAATGTAAAGGCCAATGCGTTTTGCCAGCTACGGGTATGAAAAAAGGTAAATCCAAAAATAAAAACCAGGATCAAAGAATAGATCAACCATTTTAATGGATCTTTCATTAAGCTGGGTTGAAATGAAATACGCAATGTATTCAGCGGTGATATTTTTCTGATAGATACCAACGGTAATAATGCAAACAGCAATGAAATGATCAACCCGGAAAGAATACCTTGTCCAATGGCCAGCCAGGATATAGGCGTATTCATTTCTATTGGCAGGAGTTCCTGTAAAATGATCGGAAGAAATTGTTGAATAATGGTACCTAAAGCAGCTCCCAAAACAGAACCGATCATTCCAATTGCGGTTATTTGTAACAGGTAGATCAGGAAAGCCTGCGAGGCGCTTGCACCCAGGCAACGCAACACGGCAATAGTATTGATCTTTTCCCGTACATAAATATGAATAGCACTGGCCACACCAATACAACCTAAAAGGAGTGCAACAAAACCAATCAATGTTAAATATCGTGTTACATCCCTGAACGAGCGAGCCGTATCTTCTTTTTGTGTTTCGGTCGTATCATAGTTTACATCTTCCGCATCTAATACAGGTTCTAATTGCTGCATTAGCTTTTGCATATTAACGGGCCTGTCATACTTAAAATAATAACGGTAATTAATGCGACTACCCTTTTGTTCAAGACCGGTTTGTTCAAGGTAGGAGAGTGGAATATAAACCACAGGCGCAACGGATGCAGACAATCCACTTTGCCCGGGGGCGCCTTCTAAACTTCCTGCAATTATAAAATTGGTGTTGCCTACTCTCACAGAATCGCCTGGTTTCACATTGTATTGCAACATTAAAGTCTGGTCAACCAAAGCCTGCTGGCCATTGCGAAATTGTTTTCCTGCAGCAGCGGGAGTGGTTTCGAGTATACCATAATAGGGGAAATCACCACCCAATGCCCTTGCTTCTATTAATCGGCTGCCTCCATTTTTGGGAAAATAAACCATGCTGGTAAATCTTCTTTCTTCAGATTTACGATCGCCTAGTGAATCGATCAGTTTTTGAATTGTTGGAGAAAAAGGTTTGTTGTCAGAGATCTCCAGGTCGGCACCCAATAATGATGCAGCCTGGTTGTCAATTTCCTGCTTCAGGTTATTGCTTAATGAAAAGATGGCCACCAAAGCGGCTATTCCTAAAATGATAGAGGAAACAAATAACAATAAGCGGTTACGATTACGCCGGCTATCCCGCCAGGCCATCAAGGCAAGCCATTTAAAACTTATTGGTTGTTTATTCATTCCCTGGATTTATATTTTTTCGATTTAATTTACCTAACGTGAATGCACAAGTGCATTTTAAAGTGCGGTTGAATGAATATTTGTCCGTTCATCAGAAACTAATTTTCCACCCTTTAATTTAATGATGCGCCCGGTCCTGGAAGCCAGTTCCAGGTCATGGGTTACCAGTACCAGCGTAGTCCCAGCATCTTTATTCAGGTTAAAAATTAAATGAACGATTTTTTCGCTGGTTTCCGCATCCAGGTTCCCGGTAGGTTCATCCGCAAATAAAATTTTGGGACTATTGGAAAATGCACGGGCAAGTGAAACCCTTTGTTGTTCACCACCGCTTAGCTGCGATGGATAATGATGACCCCGATCTGAAAGGCCAACTTTATCCAAAAGATCTAACGATCTTGTCCTGATATTTTTTTCGCCCCTTAGTTCTAAAGGAACCATTACATTTTCAAGGGCAGTCAACGTGGGTATTAATTGAAAGTTTTGGAAAATAAAACCCACATGACGATTACGGACCTGTGCCCGTTGGTCTTCAGTCAGGTTTTCTAATGTAATTCCATTTAATGCAATGGTGCCTGTAGAAGCATGATCAAGTCCCGCACAAAGCCCCAGCAAGGTTGTTTTGCCGCTCCCGGAAGGCCCAACTATTGAAATAGTGTCACCGGTATTTACAGAAAAGTCAATTCCGGATAGTACCGTTAATGTCCGGCCGGCACTCTGGTAGGTTTTGCTAACATTTTCTACTTTAAGGATAGTATCCATAAGTTCATTTTATTTGCAATTCAACATGCATTGGTATAAAAATAGTTGATTAACCTTTGCTGCGATGTTAGAAACACGTTTAATATTGTTTTGTTCACCATGTAACCTGATAAAATGAAATTTTCAAACTACATCTTTCATATTTTCTTAGCGATATTGTTCTTATCATGTGGTAGTAATGAAGGGAAGCAGGAAGCTGCTATAAAGGATACCATCCAGGAGCAATCCGCTGCCGGTGAATCCAATGTTAAAACCATATTATTTTTTGGTAACAGTTTAACCGCAGGATACGGACTTGACCAGGTTGAAGCATTTCCTGCATTGATCCAAAAAAAAATAGATTCATTGGA
>JAKFER010000034.1:0-9044 GCA_036675565.1 Chitinophagaceae bacterium | reverse complement strand
GCCAGTGGCTGGCAGGATGGCAAATATTATTTGTTAATTGATAATGTTGAACCCGGTATGATTGTAAAGATCATTAACCCAGCAAATTCCCGGTTTATTTATGCAAAAGTATTGGGAGGCATGAGTGGCATTCGGCAAAACCAGGGGTATAATATACGAATGAGTAATGCAGCGGCTTCCGTTTTAGGAATCGAGGAAGAAAAATTTTCAGTAACTGTTAATTATTAAAACGAAAACCTCTTAAGAAATCTTCGATCATCATTCTTTTTTTGCCTTCCAGTTGGATATCACGAAGGTGCAGGTATCCATCTGCGCATGCAAATTTTAAAAAACTACGATGATCGGTTTCAAATGCTCCAGGCGCAACGGAAGGTTTAGTCAATTCTTTGGCAGATACATAAATCTTTAATTTTTTATTCTGCAGCATTGTAAAAGCGGCTGGAAATGGAGCGAGTCCTCTTACCAGGTTGAAAATTTCAGCCACGGATTTATTCCAATCAACCTGGCAGGTTTCTGTATATATTTTTGGGGCATGTTTGAATTCAACCGGATCTCCGGGTGTATTTTTACTTACCTGTTCCTGTGGTGTTTCTTTTAAAGTTCCATCAGCTAATCCTTTTACCGTTTCAACTAAAACCCTTGCGCCAATTTCTTTCATGCGATCGTGCAATTCGCCTGCGGTTTCATTTTCACCAATTGACATTTTTTCCTGCAGTAATATTGGGCCGGTATCTATTTCGTGTTGTAATTTAAATGTAGTAACTCCCGTTTCCTTTTCACCATTGATCAACACCCAATTTATTGGTGCGGCACCGCGATATTTCGGTAATAATGATCCATGAAGATTTAAAGTGCCCATAGGTGGCATATTCCAAACGACTTCGGGTAACATCCTAAAAGCAACAACAATTTGCAGGTCGGCATTTAAGTTTTTTAATTCATTTAAGAAATCAGGGTTCTTCAATTTTTCGGGTTGAAGAATTTTTAAACCTTTTTCCAAAGCATATTTTTTAACGGCGCTTTCCTGTAGTTTCATTCCCCGGCCTGCTGGTTTATCCGGTGCAGTAATTACGCCAACAATCTTACAACCTGCATCATATAATGCTGAAAGAGAAGCTACGGCAAATTCCGGCGTACCCATAAAAACGATCCTGATATCTGTAAAATTCATTGGTAATTAAATCCCGGGTAAAAAAATGCTAACGTGTTTGCTTATTCGAAATCAGGGTACAGCAGGTATTTTTTACGAATCACCTTGAATGCATCCAATTCAGGTTGCCAACTAGCACGGATTTCATCTTCTGATTTACCAGCCTTTACTTGTTTCCAGAGTTCATTATTGCCAGCCAGCTTGTTAAAAAAAGAATCTTCCATCTTTCCAGATTTTGGCAGGATGAAAAATTTCTCTTTATCAGGAAAAAGACGGTAAGCTTCTAATAACCACTTTAGCTGTATCCTGTTATCTACTTTAGCCAGAACTTCTTCGGGTGTGCCACTCAGGTCCCAGCCATAGCATTTCTGACCATACAGTTTTGAAGATTTCGCACCCTCGTTAGGGTTAGGTGTAAATGAATACAGATTTTTAGGGAGTGAAGGATGTCCGAAAACCATGAAAGGCTTATTGGTTCCGCGACCTTCACTCAAAACAGTGCCTTCAAAAAAACAGGTGGAGGGATATAAATATATTGATTGAATATTCGGCAGATTAGGAGAGGGGCGAACCGGCAGTTCATACATACTTTTGTGATCATAATTACCATTTTTGATCACCATAAAATGAAAAGGAGTATCTACAGTTTTTTCAGTAGTTTGGTAGTAACTGTATTTTTTATTAGCTGCATCTGAAAGCCATTTTTCACCCGCAATCATCAATGCGTATTCGCCCATCGTCATTCCATAAACAATAGGCACTTCCTGACGGCCAACAAAACTCTGGTATTTTTTGTCCAAAACCGGTCCGTCAACATAATGTCCATTGGGATTAGGCCGGTCAAGAATTAATAATGGTTTGTTATGCTCAAATGCAGATTCCATAAATTCTTCCATGGAAGAAATAAATGTATAGAATCTCACACCCACATCCTGTATATCAAATACCATCACATCCACATTTTTTAAATCTTCTGCAGAAGGTCTGCGTTTATTGCCATATAATGAAACAACAGGGATGTTGGTTTTTTCGTCTACATAATTCCCAACTTTCTCACCTGCATCAGCAGTACCCCTGAATCCATGCTCTGGTCCAAATATAACAGTTACATTAACGCCCAGCTTTTGCAATGTGTCTACCAGGTGCGTGTTTCCCACAATGGAAGTTTGGTTGGCAAACAATCCAACTTTTTTATTTTTTAATAATGGCAGATATGTGTCTATTCTTTCAGCTCCAGTCAAAATTTTTGAATGATTATTCACAACCGTTTTAGCTGGTTGTCCATAACAACCTAAGAATGATGCAGAAATAAAGAGTAAGGAAAATAATATTTTCATGTGTATATATTTATTGCTTTTTGCTACATGGAATTTTATCAAAAAAAATTATCGGCCGACTTGCTATCCAGAGCATGAATTTGCTTAAAAATTTTTGTGATTCATTTCAAATCAGGCTTTGTTTCAATTGTTGACGAAAATAATTCACCAAAGGTTCAATTTCAATAATTATTTTATATCAGAAGATTTACCTGTTTTTTCACCCTTTCTTTCAGCATTTCTGGCTACCTTGCCGTCTTATTTTTTCGTTTCTTATAAAAAGAGCATAATATGCTTTAGAAACGTTGCTGAACTTTTAAATTTAATTACATGCAACAAGTAAAAACAGGCGATACGATTAAAATTCATTACCATGGTCGCTTAAATAATGGTGAAACCTTTGATTCTTCTGAAAACCGCGAACCACTTGAATTTGAAGTAGGCAGTGGTATGGTGATCCCGGGTTTTGACAAAGGTGTAATCGGTATGAATGTGGGTGAGAAGAAAACTGTGAATATCCCCGTTGATGAGGCTTATGGTCCGAAAAACGAAGAAATGATCATCGATTTTCCAAAAGATCGTTTTCCTGATGATATGGTTGCTGAAGTGGGAATGCCTTTAACAATGAGTGATGGATCCGGGCAAAATTTCAGGGTAATTATAAAAGAAGTTAAAGAAACAAGTGTTGTACTTGATGCCAATCATCCATTGGCAGGTGAAGATCTGACATTTGATTTGGAACTGGTGGAGATAGTTGGTTCCAAGCCACTCATCATCACTCCCTGATAAATTATTCTATAAATTTAAAGATGGTGTAAGCAATTTTTGTTTGCACCATTTTTTTTATGCAGTTATCAAATGAATAGGTATGAGTTTTGTCTGTTATAAAATAACAATCGTTGTATATTCGGCAATCTCTAAAAAGCAAACAGGCTATGTTTAAAAGGTATTTATTTACGGCAGCAGAAAGATTTATGCGTTATGTTCAGATCGATACGCAAAGTGATCCGCTTTCAGAAACGTTTCCTTCTACGGAAAAACAAAAAGATCTTGGCCGTTTATTGGTGCAGGAACTTTTTGATATGGGTATCACCGATGCACACATGGATGAATGGGGTTATGTATATGGCACCATTCCATCAAACGTAATAAAAAGAGTTCCTGTTATTTGTTTTTGTGCCCATATGGATACTGCACCGGATTGCAGCGGTACTAATGTAAAACCAATTCTGCACAAAGATTTCCAGGGTGGTGATATTGTTTTACCCGATGATAATGAACAAATCATTAAAGTGGATGAATATCCTTACTTAAAAAATTGTATTGGTCATGATATTATTACCGCCAGCGGTAAAACATTATTGGGTTCAGATGATAAGGCTGGTGTTGCGGAGATAATGGATATGGCCAATTATTTAATAACTAACCCCGATGTGGATCATGGGGAAATAAAAATATTATTTACACCCGATGAAGAAGTTGGTCGGGGTACGGAATATGTGGATCTGAAAAAATTGGGTGCTTCATTTGCTTACACACTGGACGGCGGTGATGCGGGGTCTTTAGAAGATGAAACATTCAGTGCCGATGGAGTTACCGTTATTGTTCGTGGCGTTATTTCTCATCCTGGTTATGCAAAAGGCAAAATGGTGAATGCTTTGAAAATTGCAGGTGAAATTTTGCATGAATTGCCTAAAGACAACCTTTCTCCTGAAACTACGGAAGGAAAGGAAGGATTTATTCACCCGGTAAGGATGGAAGGGAATGCAGAAAAGTGTCTCATTGAATTTATTATCCGCGATTTTACCACACCAGGCCTTAGCGATAAGGCAAATTTTTTAAAAGGTTGGATAGATGATGTAATGAAAGACAATCCCCGTGCCCGTTACGATTTTATTGTAAAAGAGCAATACCGCAATATGAAAGAAGTGCTTGATCAACATCCGCAGGTAGTTGATTATGCCAAACAAGCTATCAGCCGTGCCGGACTTAATTTAAAAATCGAAGCCATTCGTGGTGGTACCGATGGCAGCCGGCTATCTTTCCTGGGTTTACCAACAGCCAATTTATTCGCAGGCGAACAGGCAATACATTCCAAACACGAATTTATCAGCGTGCAGGACATGAATAAAGCCGTTGAGACCATGGTTTATATTGCACAGATTTGGGAGGAGAACAGTTAAGTAAAATAAATGTTTGCCATTTGATCTTTCTTCAGAATATTAATTGATCACTTATTCCGCATTTAAAAATTTCTGCAACCAACCTTCATGTTAATAATCTCAAAAATTTGCCCGGTTTAATACAGCACAACGCATTTTTGTCGTTCATTCACATCCTGTTGAAAACTATTGTTTCATCATCAGGTGCAAATGCGCCTGATATAACTACTTTTACGATCTTAAAGACGATGTAAGTATGATTAACCTTTTGCAGATTGTTGATACTGTTCAAACTGCCGTGAACGCAGCCGCACAAACTACCAACCCCGAAGAAAGTCTGAATCTTTTTGATGTATTACAAATGGGTGGCGTTTTAATGATACCGCTGGTATTATTATTTTTCATCGCCATTTTTGTTTTTACTGAAAGATTGATCACTATACGGCGGGCAAGTAAAATAGATCCAAATTTCATGAACATTGTCCGGGATCATATTATGAGTGGCAATGTAGTAGCCGCCCGCAGCTTTGCTAAAAACACCAACAACCCTGTAGCCCGCATCATCGACAAAGGCATTCAGCGTATTGGTAAGCCAATTGACAGCATTGAAAAAAGCATGGAGAATGTAGGCAAGCTGGAATTATACAATATGGAGAAAAACCTGAGTATACTGGCGTTGATTGCTGGTATCGCACCCATGTTTGGTTTCCTGGGTACCATTGTAGGTATGTTTCAATTGTTTTACTCACTGGCAAGCACAGGCGAATTTACCATTCAGTCCATGGCTAACGGTATTTACACCAAAGTGATTTCATCGGCAGTGGGTTTGATTATTGGCTTGATGGCCTATATCATGCACAGTTACCTGGTAGCGCAGGTTGATAAAACAGCTAATAAAATGGAAGCGTCGAGCGCAGAATTCGTAGATGTATTACAGGAGCCGACACATTAAAACAAGGGAGTGTATTTTTATGTTCCCGGCGCCAGGAACAATATTCGGCGTCCCTTGTGTCACACTCTTGTACAATTGATTCGCTATTCAACATTTTTTAAAACCAGCACAATCGTGGTTCTATGAATATTCGCAGAAAATTAAGAGCACATGCTGAGGTACATACAGGACCTTTGAACGATATCCTGTTCATACTTTTATTATTCTTCCTGATTGCAGCCACGCTGGCAAACCCAAATGTTATTAAACTCTCGCAACCCCAGGCTAAGAGTGATACAAAGGCTAAGCAGTCAGTCGTTGTTTCTGTTGATGCCAATAAAATTTATTATGTAGGTACCAGCCGTGTTGAAACAGATTCTGCCATGCGGCAAGCGCTTATGCCTTTTGTTGAAAAAGATGGTGCAGAAGCAACTATTGTTATCAATGCAGATAAAACAGTTCCATTAGAATATGTTGTAGCGGTAATGCGTATTGCCCGGGAGCTTGGTGCTAAAACAGTATTAGCGGTAGACAGGAATGCTCAATAGTTTTTTAAGAAATGTATTGAGCCTTTACAAACCTGTCTTTGCCTTGTAAATCTTTTTTTATTTCAACCTGTTTGTATTGATAACTTATCCATAGGTCTTTTATCTCTTGGCCAAGGTCTTCATGTATTTCAGCAAGCAGCCAGCCATTTTCCTGCAATTTGAATTTTCCAAAAGATGCCAGCGCTTTATAAAATTGCAACGGATCATCATCAGGAACAAATAATGCCATTGAAGGCTCATATTTCACCACGTTATCTGCCATTGCATTTTTCCCGGAGGCTGGTATATATGGAGGATTGCTAACAACAATGTCCACATGCGGTAATTGTTTTTGTTGATCTTCATCGAGGAAATCCATCGGGACAAAATCAACCAAAGCTTTTTGATCATCTGCATTTTTTCTTGCAATTGTAAGGGCGCCATCGCTTTTATCGCAAGCCCATGTTTCGAAATAGGCGGGTAATTTTTTTTGTAATGCAATGGCAATACAACCGCTTCCCGTTCCTACATCTAAAATTTTATAATTACGGTTGGCTGGTTCAGTCCAGTCCCGGACAGTTTCAATTACCCATTCAACCAATTCTTCTGTTTCAGGTCTTGGTATTAAAACTTGTTTGTCTACGGTAAATTTCATCCCGCAAAACCAGGCTTCACCCAATACATATTGAATAGGTTCATGGTTCAATAATCTTTCTTTTGCCTGGTTAAATTGACCTAATATGTCTTGGGTTATTTCCGGGTCATTTATTAACCTGTCCACTCTTTTTTGACCTGTGATCTTTTCCATAACCATTTCCGCAATATTGCCTGCTTCTCGTTCATTATAAATAGTTCGTAACTCCTTGTTAAGTGTTTGCCTGATTTCGCTTCCTTTCATCCGTATAGTTTTATTTTAATAGTGGTCGGCTGGAATCATTTGATTTCATGTTCTGCAAACTTAATTATTTTACTTTTGCTGCCTTATGCATTCCAACCTGACAGTTAATCATGAAATTTTTATGCAACGTTGCCTTCATTTGGCAAAACTGGGCCAGGGATTTGTAGCTCCTAATCCCATGGTGGGTGCTGTGCTGGTGCATAATAAACAAATTAACGGGGAAGGTTATCATGAAAAATATGGTGGCTCCCATGCTGAAGTGAATTGCATACAAAATGCAATCGCAAATGGTTTCGAACACCTGCTCGATAAATCAACCATCTATGTCTCCCTGGAACCCTGTGCGCATTTTGGCAAAACGCCGCCTTGCGTAGATCTTATCATCAAACATAAAATACCAAACGTGGTAATAGGTTGCCGGGATCCTTTTTTGGAAGTGGATGGTCGCGGAATAGAAAAATTAAAACAGGCAGGTATCCAGGTAATTGAAGGCATATTAGAACAGGAATGTATTGAGTTAAATAAAAGGTTTTTCCATTTACACCAACATCATAAACCTTTTGTGATTTTAAAATGGGCGCAAACTGCTGATGGATTTATTGGAAATACTGGTAATGAAAGACTGATGATCAGTAATGAGATCACCAACAGGCTGGTACATAAATGGCGAAGCCAGGAATCTGCTATACTAGTCGGTACCAATACAGCATTAAAAGACAATCCAAAACTAAACAATCGCCTTTGGACGGGTGGTCATCCTATAAGATTGGTAATTGACTTCAAAAATGTTTTGCCTGCAACACATCAACTTTTTTCTGGTGAAGCACCCACCATAATTTTTAATTATGACCGGCACACAATAACAGAAGGATTGAAATATCCTGCTTTTGAAAATAAAATATATTGGTACAAGCTGGATGAACAACGTTCATCTGTAAGCGAAATACTGGCAGCTTGTTATAAAATGGATATCCAAAGTATTTTGGTAGAAGGTGGCGCCCGTTTGCAACAATCTTTTATTGATGAAAATTGCTGGAACGAAGCCAGGGTAATAACCAACCCGGACTTACTTATTAAATCGGGCATTCCTGCACCGGTATTAAAGAATATTGAATCATTTTATAGCCAGGAATCCGGACGCGACCGGATCAGTTATTTTCAAGCACAAATTCAACCCGATAAATAATGTTGTTCCTGGCAGCTACCATCATACTTACATCTTACCTGACACTTTCTTTTAAGATGCTGCAGCGGTTTAATATTTCGAACCTGCAGGCAATTGTATTTAATTATCTCACCTGTGTTATTGTAGGATCGATTGTAAACGGATCTGTTCCATTTAACAGCCAAATGGTGTTCGAGCCATGGTTTCCCTGGGCATGTATCATGGGAGTTACTTTTGTTTTATTATTTAACCTGATCGCTTATACAACGCAAAAAATGGGGGTCGCTGTCGCTTCAGTCGCCAATAAACTTTCCCTGGTTATACCTTTTTCTTTTTCGCTTTATCTCTATAATGAATCATCCAGTTGGGTAAAGATCGTAGGCATTATCCTGGCGCTCACAGCAGTGGTATTAACCTGCTGGCCTAAACGAAAACAGGAAGTTATTTCATTACAATCCCTCACACCTTTGATGTGGATATTGCTGCCCACCATATTATTCCTGGGAAGTGGTTTTTTGGATACAATGATAAAATACGTAGAACAAAGTTTTATAAATGAGCAAAACAATAACGCATACCTGATTACAGCCTTTGCGGTTGCATTTGTTTCAGGCTTTATCATCATGATCATCCTGTTATTAAAGGGAAAAGAAAAATTTGATAAGCGCAGTGTACTGGCGGGTATTTTAATAGGGATTCCAAATTATTTTTCTATTTGGTTTTTGCTGGAGGTTTTGAAGCAGCATCCGGGTAACAGTTCTGCCATTATTCCAATTGTAAACATGGGTATTGTACTTTTCAGTTCGGTAATGGCATGGTTGATTTTCAAAGAAATACTTTCTGTAAAAAACTGGGTGGGTATTTTATTGAGCCTGGCTGCCATTTCCTTAATTGC
>JAKFER010000298.1:0-9121 GCA_036675565.1 Chitinophagaceae bacterium | reverse complement strand
TCGGGCCCGGCTAATCCAGCCCCATCACCACTGGTAGCCACCATGCGACGAAGATCTCCCATATAAGGTACACTATGTACAGGCAAAATAGCGGGAGGTGTCCAATACATACCTCCAACTTTATCTGCGGGGGGAGAATATGGGTTATACAAATTTTGATGACCATCAGTTTGTGCCCAGGCGAAAACGGCTTCTGCAACAGCCTTTCCAAATGCTACTGAACGGTCTATGATTGCTGCATCGGCTTCGTTGCTGTATTGATCCAAAAGACTGGCCTCTAATGCATCCATAGCTGCTTTGTTTTCTGAAGTAGCATTGGGAAACATGTTTTTATTTATAGAGGCTAAAGCCGCATTGGCACTGGCCGCCCAATGATAGCCGAGACCGGGTTTTGTCTCAGGGATACCCGTTAGTCCGTTTAATTGCGAAGCAATAGATTGATAAGCGGGCATTCCTGGAACTACGGCTTCGTATAAAGCAATTCCACTATAGGCATAATGGCGGGAATATGCAACATTGCCCACACCAGTATATGCCCTCATTTGGTTTACTTGCATATCCATCCATCTTAAGGCTACTTCAGCAGAAAATGTTTTGGTTTGCTTTAGGCGGCCGTTCAATTCATTGTTACGGGCCATCTTTAAATCCTGGGATGAATCGGTTGATTTAAAGTCTTTCTGGCAGGCTGTTAAAAAAATACATAAACAAGCGGCCATTACCATTTGCATGAATTTACTTTTCATAATAGCTGATTTAAGTTTTGAATTGTGAAGAATAATATGATCGTTAATATGTGAAAACATCTTTGGGTTTTTCATCTCCACATGAATCAGCAGATGGGATTTTAATGCCGAATGTATCTTTAAGGTAAATCGAGTTGCAATGACTTTTTTTACAAAAAAGCTGAATGCGGAAATTTTTCGAGAGAAAGCAAAAACACCAGTTGGATGCCTTATTTGGATAAAAAATGTTGTTTGTCGAAAAACTATACCTTTTATCTATTTCATTATTTCAGTGCGAAAATGATTGCCGGCAATTGATTAACTTGTATAGACAAGATTATGAACACCTTTCTTAATAACGACTTTATTTTCTCTGCACGTTATCGTGTATGGCGACATATAATTTACTGGTCGTTTCATTCAGCCATCTGGGCAGCATTTTGGGTAGTGGTTGGTCCGCCACTCGGATATGGGCGCTACCTGATTAATATGATCATGTGGGTGCCACTTTTTATTTTCTTTAGTTACCCGTTAGTATACCTGGCTATTCCGCATTTATTATTAAAGGAAAAAGTGTTGCAGTTTTTCCTGGTTATTTTAGCCTGGGGAGCCGCCGGCCTTTACATGGATATTGCTTACAGGAGTTATTTTCTCATTCCAGTACAGGAAGCAATGGGACTTAAAAATATTTTGCCCCGGGGACCCCTTGCTTTTTGTTACCTGTGTATGACCACCGCTGCGGCTAGTCCTATGATCATAAAATTTTTTAAGCTATGGTCAAGTAAACAACGGCAATGGATAAACGAACAAAAAGAAAAAACAACAGCGGAATTACAATTGCTGAAAGCTCAGGTTCACCCGCATTTTTTATTCAGCACGTTGAATAATATTTATTCTTTTTCGATGACCAATGCTCCTCAGACTCCCGGTCTTATTTTAAAGTTATCCTCCCTGCTTAGTTATATGCTGTACGATTGCAAAACAGAAAAGGTGAGGTTGCAGAAGGAGATCGATATCATGAAAAATTATTTGGACCTGGAAAAAGAGCGGTATGGAAATAAAATTGAAATTTCCTGGAATGTGGAAGGTGATATAGATGATAATCTGATCGCACCTTTGTTGTTCCTTCCATTTTTGGAAAATGCATTTAAACATGGCATATCCGATCAAATTGAAAAACCATGGCTGGGAGTGGACCTGTCGGTAAAAAAAGAAACGCTCCGTTGTAAAATCGTTAACAGTAAAAGTGATTTTTTATCAAATCAATTTACAGGTCTGGGTATCTGTAATGTAAAAAAACGATTACAATTTCTTTATCCCGGCAATCATGAATTGAGAATTAGTGATGAAGGAGATTTTTTCGTTGTCAACCTGCAAATTAAAATGTATGCTGAAGCACCGGCATTTGTTACGCCAAATGGTTCTTTAGTCATGAGTGATCCTGTACCTGCATAAAATTAAACGATACTTTGTTTTTATAAATGGCGGGTTTTCATAAATTTTAATCATTAATAAAACATAATTCAGTAGCATGAATGATTGGGTAAATAAGATAAACGCCTTTTTGTACATGGATTTTATTTTTTCACCGCGTTACAAGGTATGGCGGCATGTTATTTACTGGTCGTTTCATGTAATAACCTGGGCAATTTTTTGGGTTATTATGGGCTCACCTGCTTCTATCTGGCGAAATATTTTCAACATGTCCTTATGGGTGCCAGTGTTCATATTATTCAGTTATCCCCTGGTATACGTGGCCGTTCCGCAGTTATTGCTCAAAGGAAAATTATGGCAGTTTATCCTGCTGATCCTGACATGGGGTGGGTTTGGTCTCTATCTCAATTTTGCCTACCGTTCTTACATTTATATACCCTTGCAGGAAGCTATCGGATTTGCCTATATTCCCAATACAGGGCTGCAGGCACACAGCTATTTATGTATGACAACTTCTGCTGCCAGCCCCATGATCATCAGGTTTTTTAAATTGTGGACCATCAAACAACAAGATTGGCTTCGGGCACAACAGGAAAAAGCAACAGCCGAACTTCAATTACTGAAATCACAGGTTCATCCACATTTTTTATTTAATACATTAAATAACATCTATGCCTTCTCGTTAGAAAAATCCTCCAAAACGCCGGATCTTGTTTTAAAATTATCTTCTTTGCTTAGTTACATGTTGAACGATTGTAAAACCGATGAAGTTCTGCTGGAAAAGGAAATCGAGATTATGAAGAATTATGTGGACCTGGAAAAAGAACGTTATGGTAACCGGATAGATATTTCGTTGAACATAGAAGGAGATATTCAAAACAAACAGATAGCTCCATTTCTGATACTTCCTTTTATTGAGAATGCCTTTAAACATGGTACATCAGAACAATTAAACCGGGTGTGGCTCAGCATTGATATCGCTGTGAAGGATAATAAACTGATGTGCAAAATTGCAAACAGTAAAAACCGGGTTAATGGCGTAAACAATCATGGAATTGGTGTGCAAAATGTACAGAAACGTTTATCGTTTTTATATCCTGGAAAACATGGAATAAAACTTTCAGACGAAGGAGATTTATTTGTTGTTTCACTCTGGCTGGAACTGGGTTGCCAAACAGTATTCAGCTATCATGCATCACCATTACCTGCTACAGGCTATCAAAATGCTTTAGGATGAAAATGAGCTGTCTTATAGTAGATGATGAACCTCCTGCGCTAAAAGTGCTGGAGTCGCACATCAATAATATCAGTTACCTGGAAATAGCAGGTAAATGCAGCAATGCCATTGAAGCAATTGATGTTTTGAGGCAAAAAGATGTGGATGTAATTTTCGTGGATATCAAAATGCCAAAGCTGCTGGGTACCGATTTTATCCGTAATCTTTCTCACCCGCCTAAAATCATATTTGTAACAGCCTACCGCGAATATGCAGTAGAAGGTTTTGAACTGGATGCTGTGGATTACCTGGTAAAACCGGTTTCATTTGAAAGGTTTGTAAAAGCCATAACAAGACTACGCAGAACGATGGGGCAGCAGGTAACATACGAGGCGCACGAGTATAAATCAAACCCGGATGCCTTCATTTATTTGAAAGTAGACAAAGACATGCAGCGTATACTGGTTGAAGATATTTTATACCTGGAAAGCTGGAAAGATTATACAAAACTTTATTTATCATCAGGCAAATACCTGCTGGTAAAACATTCAATCAGTTCGCTTGAAAACCTGTTGTCGGACCATAAATTTTTAAGAGTACACCGATCATACCTTGTTTCCTTATTAAAAATAACCGGGTATAATGGCGTTCATGTAAAATTAAAAGATGAAGAAATTCCCATTGGCAGGTTGTATAAACAACAGGTAATAGGCAGGTTGCAGGAAATGTGATTGACAATTTTTTAAGGATTGCATTAAGTTTTTCATTTTTCATTTTTCATTTTGCACGCCCTCTCATTACCTCAATCCCATATTTTCAATAGTCGTAAAGGATTAAAATCTTTAAGTTTATCAATAAACCTTTTTAGTATGAAATGGTTCTTTAGTATAAATTTAAGAATGGGCAATTACACTTTAGATAGTAACTATACCAACAACCCATTCTTTAAAAAAGTTAAGTTGTGGAGTGATAATGCTTCTGAAAATGAATTTGCCGATTGGGAAGTGCAAATAAAAATGTTAAGTGAAATTGGTGATTTAATAACTCCAGATCTTTCATTAGAAGAAGTTATCGCTGCTATCTATTCCAGTGTCAATCAGCTTCACTACAGTGGCACGAAACAATTTCATCACCTCCAGCTTCACGGCTGATTTTGAAGGATATATCAAATACTGAAACCGTTATAACAATGTTATTATAAAAGTCCGGTACAAATCTCTTGTACCGGATTTGTTAAGCTCCATCTAAGGTGTACATATGATACTCCTGATGTAAAGATTCTTTTTTAATTTCTGAACATACCAGAACACTCAACGGCATTAAAACTTATTATACGAAAAAGTGGCTCTCCTTTCCATTAGTAAAAAATACCGGCATTGTATTTTCTTGCCAGGATTGTAATTACTAACTATACCTTTTTTTCTTTTTTCCTTTTTCATTTTGCATTCTCCCTCTCACTGACTCTTGTCATTTGGGTTTCCCGCTTTTGTTTTTCCAAAAGGGCAGGGGAGTTTTCGTTTACTCCCGCCGCAAACATTGTAAAAAAAAGCCGCACCAGAAATGATGCGGCTTATACCAAACGCAATTTTAATCTTAATACCTGATCAACTTGGTGGTTTTGCGTACACCGTTTTGTTGAATTTCTAAAATATAAGTTCCCGGTATCCACGTGTTTCCAATCACTATGGTGCTGCGTGCAGCTACAGTTTGCTGTTCTACCACTCTTCCATTAATATCCCTTACCCGTATGAATACAGCACCTTTATCCTGTTGTGCATTAACTCTTACGGTAAAGGCTGAAGGACTTGGATTTGGCATTGCCGTTACAGTAAAATCAATTTGTTCAGTTGCCTGCATTTGCTGTGGTGCGGTATTTCTTCTTTGTTCATTACCGATAATTTTTACCACACTATTTACACCGGTAATTGTAGTTGGATCATCTGCCTCACTTTTGCCAGGTTCATTATCATAATAAACTTCCCCGGTATTTTTATTATAGATCTTCATACGAACATAATCTGCATCTCCATTATCTATAACAGTAAGTACAAAGCTAACGCCGCTCTGCATTCCGGTAATCCTGCCAGATCCTTTCATTTGCGCCCTGTTGCCATCAATAACCATGTATTCGTAATTGAGTGCAGTGAATTCAAAATCGCCAACTTTAACTTCAAACCTGGTTTCTCCTTTAGGTAAAGTTGCTTTTTTGAAATAATGAACTTCAAATCCAAAACTTGCTTTGCCGGTAAGTGCAGGATTGGATTTTAAGGCACCTGCAGGAGAACTGAAATATCCGCCGCCAAAAGCATTACCGGAACTCGGGTCGTAAATGACAACAGTTGCTTCCTGGTCTCCAGCGGTGGTGGCGTAGGAAACATTACCCGCCTGGTCTATCACTTCCATCTTTAATTTATAAACACCCGGCTCTTTGAACCTGTAACTGCCGGTTACCGTTCCGTTTTTGCGGCCCTGGGGTTCGCTGGTTACCGTGCCGCTTATCGTGCTGGTTTCATCAATAACCCAACGGGCTGTATGTTGTTTGCCTGGCATATCCTGGAATACACCACTTAAGTTAACGGTGCTGCCTGATTTAATGGCTGAACCGGCGTGGGGAGATGTGATGTTATGTGCAACATAAACCTCAGTGATTTCTGAAGATGTATTACCACAATCATCGGTGGAGGTGATGGTAATTGTATAAATCCTGCCATCACCGGTTCCTGCACGTTCTGCACGCAACAAAACTGTGTGGTTATCGATCACTTCATAATCTACCGGTTCTGTATCGCCATCACCTGTGCCATTTACCGGTTCATTACTTTCAATGGATAATATTGTGGTAATATGTGCGGCATCGGAACAATTATCAGCCACATCGTAATGGATCACTACTTCTTTCATTTTATGATTGGGTGGCCATAAAGAATTTGGTGTGGCACTGATGTTTGTAATCTCCGGAGCTGTAGTATCTTCTGCCGTAATTATTTGATCCAGTTCGGTGAAGTTGCCACAGTCGTCCATAACCTTCCAGGTACGGGTAATAATTTCTTCACCCATACAACTTCCTGCAACTACAACGTCTGTATAGGTAATATCCGGTGAGGGATCGCAATTATCATCCACATTGGTTGGCTCTCCGGTAACATTCGGGTCTGCATCATAATCACAATTTTCATCTTTATAAATAGTGATATCGGCTGGAACGGTAAAGGTTGGTTTGGTTCCATCGCCGTAGGTAAAATTGCCATCGCTTACATCAAAAAAGATATTACCATCAGCTTCAATTTTTATCCTTGCCTGTGTGTTAACGGTACATGGAAAATCATAAGTAAATGAACCATCATTTGGTGTGGATGATGTAATGACGACCGGGAAAGTCAATCCGCCATCGCTTGATAAAAGTATTTTTACATTGGGTGCCAGTCCATCTGCATCGGTACCATTTACATCCCATGTAATTGTTTGGTTACCCCGGCAAAATGATTCCCCGCCATTAGGGAAAGTGACAGCAAGGGGTCCCGCATCCGCAACGGTAATAACAACATCATCTGAATTTGTCTGGGCTCCCACAACTTTATTATCCCTGACCGTAAACCTGAAATTGAAAATTCGCGGAACAGAAGACAAAACTTCCCATGGATCTGAAATGCCGTCAGCTGGCAGCATCCGGTCCATAGAAGTGGAAGGAATCCGGCTCCTGAAGGAGGGTCCATAGGTGTTCGCATCATCTATATAAAATGGAAAACCATCAGCTTCAGTCACTTTATCCATCTGTTCCCAGGTAAATGTTAATGCATCACTCTCTGCGTCCGAAGCATTTCCCTTAAGGGTAAAAGCGGTGCTTTTAGGAATGGTAAAATCCGGACCTGCATCAGCAGTTGGGGCGGTATTACCTGCATCAACGATATCTCCGCAGGAAACAGATGCCAGGTAAGATCTTACCTGTTGTATGCTAATGGCATGGAAGTATTTACTTCTTAACTCAATGACAAACTCAGCAGATGCTTTACCATTACCACCATAACTCATAATGGTGGATCCGCTGCCTGGTTCCATCTGGGCATTGTCATTATCTTTATCGTGTGTAAAAGTATGGTTAGCGCCAGATTGATGGCCAAGTTCATGAGTGAACATGATGGCGGCATACCCATCAAAATTGTCCCACTTACTCCGGGTTGTATAACCACTACCTTTAGTGGATGCTTTGCAGATAGATCCAATATCACCTGCATTCCCGGCATTGTTGCCAGCATCATAGTTCATTAAATGACCGATATCATAATTGTCTGTTCCAATTTCTGCATCAATAGTAGTTTGTGTTTCATTATTTAAATCACTGGAAAAGGGATCATCGCCGCTGTCCAGGTAAATAAGTTTATCATTATCTGCAATCACCTCCAGTCTGATTCCAAAATCCCGCTCCAGGTAAAGATTGGCATCTGTTACCCACATGAGTTGGTAAGTCAGCACTGCTGCAATCCTGGCCGCATCCCCATCGTCATTTGCAGGATCATCATCATACTGATTACCAAAATTACCACTTGCTGCAAGTGCAAGTCGGAATATACGGAGGTTGCCATCGTTTGCATTATTAGCATCTGCTAAAGCTGAAAATGTGCTCAGGGATTTTAGTAGGGTAGCTGCACCATCGCCGGTAGTACAGTTAAAAGTCTCCGGGTCTGTACCCTCATCGGTAAAAATAATATGCAAACCTGTTTTGGATTCCAGGCTGCGGATATAAACCGTAGGTTTCCCGGGGGAACTGATAATTGCGTTCAGCCCAATTTTGGATATGGAAAATCTGGTAACTGTATTTGGATCTGTTACAGACACGCCTGAAAACGATTGTGCTCCATTTAATTTTTGTAATAAACCAGGAGCTGCAACTGGAGCCGATACAATAGAGAAAGTATGCAGCCTGCCATCCGCATCCGGTAGTTCAATCGTAAATCCGGATTTGGCGGCACTAACAGATTTTTCAGATGGGGCCTGGCTTAACCGCGCAGCCATGGCTGTTTGATTAAGTTTGAAGATCTCAAATTTTTGAGGAGTGGCGCGGCCTTTCCATGCAGCCTGTGGTACGGCAGCAGCATTGGCACGGCTCCAGGTTGGTGGTTGTGCATAACCAACCATCACAATAAACATTGCAAAAATTGTAAGGGAAAAAAGTTTCATGGTTAATAATTTTTGATTAAGTATTAAAGCATTAAACGAAATAAAAAATGGACTTACTAGTACTCATTTATTAAGTTCTTCAGGAGGAGTGAAAACAAAAAATTGGATATTATCCTTAAAGTTCGGCGTGGAATATTTTATCCTGTTCACATGATCATGTGATGCAGAAAGGAAGAAACCAGTTATTTATCAAATACGAGGAACTACAGTTGCCGGGTTAACAACCATATGGATATTATCAACCTTTGATGATCATCCTTAAAAAATGCTGTACACTTTCTGATCTTCCAAGTGGCTCCAATAACAAACAAAACAAGTTTATTCCAATAGCAAGAAAAGTTGCAGGGTGTGTGAGTTTATGATACTTCCATGCACCGGCCAATAGCATAACTATGATGATTCCCTGTGAAATAAACAATGGAAGCATGATATCGATGTTTGGAAATGAAGCGATGTTCATACCGATATATACATTTTGTACACCACGCCCCAAGGCAGGCATCATAATAATAAACACAGTTGAGATCAGCCACCAGGCATGACTTTCAAATTTTTTTCTTTCCAGGATACTTTT
>JAKFER010000015.1:0-45282 GCA_036675565.1 Chitinophagaceae bacterium | reverse complement strand
CCAGGGCAGAATACCCTCGCATCATGCCAACATGTGTTGGCCATGCTCCTTTTTGTTTTTGAAAATTTCTATCAAACACCTTCATTGCTTCCTTTATTTTATTTTCCGCCAATAACCTGCGGCCATAACCATGCAGGTCAAAAGGCGTTGCTATCTCCATGGCAACGATCATCAAAGAATCAGCCTCCTTTGCCCGGTTTAATTTTTCAAGTAAGCCTGCCTTAACAGAAAGTGCACTGAACGATTTTACGGCTCCCATGCTTGGATTGGTAGCTGAATTAATCCAGGTTAATGCCTGTTCAAAATTTATATTGTTTTGCAAACTCCAGGCAGCAGCAGCTTCCAAACTGCGGGTATCAAACCCCATCGCTCCACTCATTTGTGACCGTACAGAAGCCAGCGTTGTTTGTAACAGGTCTGTTGTAACGGTAAAGGGTATGCGCCATTTCTCCCACTCCAAAGCTACTTCTACTGAGTTTGCAGTTTGATTATTGAAAGTGTATTCCAGCCGCTCTTTACTTTCTTCCTGGTTTTTTTGCTGAATAGCTTTTACCCTTAATACATCCAGTGTACTGTCATAAAAATAACTACCCCAGCCTTTGGTATTTTTATTAAATATCAGTGTGCTTGAATCCGGATACAACGCAATAAAAAAACCATAAGTTCCTGCTGCTAATGGCTGGCCATTTATGTTTACATCGGTTGAAAAAGAAATGGTGGTGCTTTCATTGGCACCAGCTCTCCAGGGTGATGGTTTTTCAGAACCAAAACCAAGTACTTCAAAACCAAACGGGGCAATATTACTGCCCCAGATCTTTCCTTCCCGGCCTTTTACACCCGGTGCATTCCAGTGAATATAGATATCGGTTACACCCACCTGTCTTCCGGCCTGGCATTTATAATTTACACCACCATCCGGCAAACGGAGTAACTGGGCTGATACTGGTGAATGAAATATAAACAAAGCTGCCTGGGCAATGATGATCAAACGTAATCCTTTCATTAGGTTGTTCATGATGAATAATTAATCAGGTAAGATTGAATACTTAAAATTAAAAGCTAATCGAATAGTTACTCAGCACCCAGTCAGTACATTATGCCGCTTATCATTCTTTTCTATCAAAGAAATCAATAATTGTTGAACCAACCCGGTAATTGTTAGTTATCAAATTGCTGATTTTTTTTCTTATTTTAATGGAACAATAATTCAAACATGCCGATTTACATGGACTTGCACATACTTCCGGGCGTAAAAGCTAAAGATGTAGCAGAGGCGCACCTGATGGATACGATGTTCGAAGAAGAACACAGTTGCAAATGCATGACATATTGGGTAGATGAATCAAGAGGTCATGTTTTTTGTTTAATTGATGCACCCGATAAAGAAGTTGTTGTGGGTTTGCACAACAAATCGCATGGTTTGGTTCCGCACAAGATCATAGAAGTTCAAACCTCAATTGTTGAATCGTTTTTAGGCCGGGTAAGTGACCCCGAAGAAACACCATTAACAGATAAAGGACTTAAGTTGATCAATGATCCTTCTTTCCGGATCATCATGGTTACCATTGTAGAAGACCCTGTTCTATTAAAAAATAAACTGGGTAAAGAAAAAGCAAACGAATTATTAAACAGGTATAAAGATTTTGTAAGACAGGAGCTTTCGAACTTTGATGGCAAGGAAGCAGAACACAGCGGTCGTGGATTGGTTGCCTCATTTATTTCAGCCAATAAAGCAATTGCATGTGCATTATCTATTCAACAAAAACTGCCTGAAAATGACAGGGAGATACTTGGATTAAAAATTGGAATTAATGGTGGCGAACCGGTAAGCACCAATGAAAAATTATTTGGTGATACTATACTACTTGCAAAACGTTTATGTTTTATTGCTAAAAATTACAAGGTTGGACTTACATCAGCAATTACTGAATTAGCATCTGATGATCATTTTCAAAATAATAATGAGGCTTTATTGATTTTATCGCCACAGGATGAAAACCTACTGAGTTTATTATTCAATAAACTGGAAGAGAACTGGCAGAACCCCGGATTTAATGTAGCTGATTATTGCCAGATCATGGCGATGAGTAAATCACAATTGTATAGAAAAATACTTGCGTTATCTGGCTTTTCACCCAATGAACTTTTGAGTGAATTCAAACTGGAAAAGGCAAAAGAACTGATGCGTACAAAACAATACAATGTGTCGCAAATTACATTTGACACAGGTTTCAGCAGTCCCTCCTATTTCACAAAATGCTTTAAAAAGAAATACGGACTGCTTCCACTAACCTATATGGACATGCTTGCCTGATGCATGCACCCTGACACATTTTTACCATTTATTGAATGATTTGTTACATAGCACCGGCATTGCAGGGTAGTATCTTTAATATATTCAAAAACCTCTAAATGCTCATGTTATGAAACACATCACACATCAACTCAGCTTATTAATGTTCCTGTTGTTATTTGCCGGGTTCACCTCAATGGCACAAAATGCAACTTCAACAAATCAAAAACAAACAAAAAAAGAAACAGCCATGAAAACCTATTTAATTGAAAGGGATATTCCCGGTGCCGGTAAATTAAATGCAGAAGAACTCAAAGGCATTTCTCAAAAATCCTGCTCTGTGTTAAAAGAAATGGGTCCCAAGATTGAATGGATCCACAGTTATGTAAATGGCAATAAAATACATTGCATTTATAAAGCTGAAAATGAAGAATTGCTAAGAGAACATGCTAAAAAAGGTGGATTTCCTATAACATCCATTACTGAAATTGCCAGTATCATCAGCCCTGCAACTGCCAATTAGCAGGTTCATTATTTCTTATTTATTATAGCTACCCAAAAAAAGTTTGTGATAAACAAGCGGGGCGGAGCTATGCCAAGAATTGCTTAAGATTCGTTACAATTTTCCAATCAACATTCATTAACTAAAACCAACAAAGGAGTTTATCATGAAAAAGAACATTCAGGTGGTTAACCACCAGTCAAAAATGGAGCAACCATTCCCTGCAGCAATGAAGTACCACAACATGACTTTTTTCTCGTTGATTGCCTGGGTCGTCATTTTATTTATTAGTTGTACAAAAGATGCAATCAATGAAACTGCAGAAACAGAAATAGCATCAAAAGTAAATAATCAATCTCTTGCCCAGGTTGAACCGCTTGGCAGATATACTGGTTTGGATAAAATAACTGCATGGGAACTGCAACAGGTACGTGCAGCTACAGCAAGATATCAGCATCTTAAGAATGCAGAAAAAGATGGTTATGTTGATATCGACGTTGTTATGCCTAATATGGGTTACCATTATATGAAAATGGAGCATGTAGATGATAAATTTGAAATCCGGAACCCCGAGATCCTGGTATACAATCATGATGAAGATGGCAATATGGAACTGGTAGCGGTAGAATATGCCATACCCATTCCTCTTTCTGTAAATGCCCCTGAAGGTTTTACAGGATCAGGAGATGTATGGACTTACCACACCGGTTTTAATTTATGGCTGCTGCATGCATGGGTGTGGAAGTATAATCCCGATGGTGTTTTCAATCCAACTAACCCCGATGTACATATGCAATAAAAAATAAAATGGATTAACAGAGGCAGGACAAACTGTAAACAGTTCCTGTAGCCAGGGTTCTACTAATCAGGAATCCTGGTTTTTTTATTTAACCAAGTCAATTTATAAACATTATCTTAAAATATACGTAACCCCATTAATATGCTGCCTGTTTAAACCTTTCAAAACGCCCCATATTTCTTTACGGTCCATGATACCATAATAATTCAGGTTAACCGAACCGATGCTTTTTAATTTTCCTTTCAAAAACTTTTCATCAAAAGTGTTATAATAAACAAATTGGGTGCTGCCGATGGCTTTTAACTTACCACGCACCAACTCATCTTCGTATGATGGATAAAATTCAATAACCCTGTTTCCAATCAGTCTTAATTTTCCCTGGACGGCCACATTCTCATGACGTGAATAATAATCCAAAGTATTCCTCCCTATGGTTTTTATTTTACCAGCCTTCTCATCTGTTTCCAGCATATTGTAATAAGTGATCCAACAGGTACCAATACTTTTAACTTTTCCGCGGGTAATGGAATCAGCTTCTGTGCCATAATAATCTATCCGGCCCATAAAAGGTTGCAGTTTAGCAGCATATTGATTATCACTTCGGATAGATCTTTCTTCCATCCCCCATTCCAATAGTTTTCCATCTGGTGATACCCGTATGTGCACACCCTGGTCGGTTATGAAAGTAAAATAATCAAGTGCAGCAGTGCCTGAAAATTTTACCTGGCCCAGTTCCTGTGACCAGCTTACAAATCCTGGCAATAAAAATGTGATGATTAAAAGATATTTCTTCATTCGTGTTTCGTAAGAAAATAAAGTTATTGAATTAGTTGATTAGTTGAAAAGTTGATTTGCTTCCAGGAGTGTATTGAGATAAGTTGAACTGAAATACTTCAAAAACGACACACTAACCTCTCGCTAAAGCCGATCAATTCAACATTAAAAAACCGCTTATTAAAGCGGCTTTTTAATGAATTTTCAATAAGGATGAAGTTAATCTATTGTTTAGGCTGTAAGGCAATTTCACCAACGTCAGTGATTTGTCCCTCGGTTACAACCACATCATTTTTTGTGGTATTCACAAAGGGTTCTGTTGCTTCAATGGTCACTGAATAAGTACCCGCTTTTACATTTGTTAATTCAAACGCACCATTCAATACAGCTACTTTAAATGTGTCTGTAGCAGAAATGGCCCATACATTGATTGCATTTTCTGCAGGTGTGGCTGTGCCTTTAATTGCTGTTGTTTGCATTGAATTAAAAGAAAATAATGCAGCGGATGAGACAGCCAATACGGCCAGGGTTAATCTGATTTTTTTCATGTTGAAATTATTAAGATAAGGTGAATATTAAAACTTCATTCATTGATTGATTAATGAAGTGTGCAGCTCTAAGACAAGGATTATGCCATAGCGTTTTCAGCTAATATATGCTGGTGGCAGATTGCATCGAAAGAATAAATTTTTAAATAAAGAAGATGATTAGGGTCAATGAGTAGCAAGGAGTGAAACTGTAAAGTGAAATCAGTATTAACAACTCCTACCGGTCTTATTTTAGAACGATGCAATTATACTCGTCTCTCAGAGATAAACCGGAGATATTCCAGTTATATCTCAGTATTTATAAGATATGCATTATCCTTATCGTATATCTACTATTTCATTCCAGCAAACCTTTTTCTATCTTAGATTAAGTAATATAACACTTAACCAAGGCCTTATCCTTAAACCTTTAAACTCTTAAACCTTGACCTTAACCTAAACCCTCGATTAATGGCCAAACTATCCGCACCCTTACAATTCACCGGTAGCCTGGGAGGCTTATCCGCTTATACCATGAAAGGTTCTGATGCCATTATTTTACGCACCAAAGGTGGCCCTACCAAAAAACAGGTACAACGTATGCCAGAAAATTCCTTAATGCGGCTCAATAACAAAGAATGGAGCGCCTGTGTAATAACGGGAACCAGCATACGTAAAGCTTTGCATGGTTTACAGCACCTGGCTGATTATAATATTTCAGGGCCATTGAACGGCCTGGCCAAAGCCATACAGAAACTGGATACCTCACAAACATGCGGGCAAAGGGCTGTTCTTTTGTCTCAGCACCGCCACTGGCTGGTGGGTTTTTCGTTCAATAAAAACATTTTATTTGACAGCATGGTTCGTTATCCTTTAATTACTGGTATTGACCGCGATAACGGGCATGCCCAGGTGCATATACCCCGGCTTGAACCGGGCAACCATCTGCGGTTGAATAGCCGCTTCCCTTTATTCAGGTTTGTTTTTACATTGGGCACGGTCAGTGATGTGGTCTATAATCCTTTGGACAGAATGTACAAGTCTGTGGCCGGACTTACACTGCCTGAAGTCCAAGCCATTAATGGAGCTTGGTGGCCGGTTAATGAAACCTATCCGGGAGAATTACTGGATCTTACATTGCAGGATGCGGGGCTGATAAATGAACAAATTAGCCTGGTAGCAGGAATAGGTATAGAAATGGGACAAATGAGTTTGGATGGTGTGATTGAACCGGTGAAGTTTGGCGGAAGTGGGAAGGTGATTGGGGTGGGGTGAGCGTTTAGAGATTAGGGGTTGTATGATACATACCATAAAGATGGACATAACTTAACAGTTGACACGAGCATAGAAAACAGGACGGAACCAAATAGGCAATTTGCTCAGAAATTATACTTCTTTAAACACTTTCCGAATCTAATGGTCTATTGAAAGAATATTTTGCTTATGAGAAATTTCTTCTTGTTTATCTGCTGCATTATACTGTTTGCATGTAGGAAAGCTGAAGTTGAATCACCTTCACCCGTTGCGGCTTTATATTTTCCACCGGTAAGCAGTGCCGAGTGGCAAACAACAACCCCTTCAAGTTTAAACTGGGATACAAGTAAGCTTCCGGCTTTATACAATTATTTACAACAGGAAGATACCCGTGCATTTATAGTGTTGAAGGATGGCAAGATGGTGCTTGAAAAATATTTTGGGCAGAATATACAACGCAACGGGGCTTTTAATCAAAGCAGTACCTGGTACTGGGCATCTGCAGGTAAAACACTTACCAGCTTTATGGTGGGTAAGGCACAGCAGGATGGATTTTTAAACATCAGCAACAAAACATCAGCATATTTGGGCACAGGCTGGACAGGGGCACCCCTGGCTAAAGAAAACCTGATAACTATACGCCACCAACTTAGCATGACCACAGGACTGGATGATGCCGGTGATGCAGACAATACGAGCCCTTCTGCACTTATATACAAAGCAGATGCAGGCAGCAGGTGGGCTTATCACAATGCTCCCTATACCCTGTTGCAGAAAGTAATTGCCAATGCATCGGGGCAATCTTTCGCTTCTTATTTCGATGCACAGTTAAAAGCTAAGATAGGAATGGACGGACAGTGGATAATTAACGGCCATAATCATGTGTATTGGAGTACAGCAAGAAGCATGGCAAGGTTTGGAATTTTAATGCAAGCCGGGGGAAGATGGGATGGTATTAAAATCCTTAGCGATACAGCTTATTTGTTAGCATCGTTTAATACTTCGCAAAGTTTAAATCTTTCTTATGGATACTTATGGTGGCTCAATGGAAAAGCATCTTTTATGGTACCTCAGTTGCAGTTGATATTTTCAGGATATGCAAGTCCCAATGCACCAGCCGATATGTTTTCGGCATTGGGTAAAGATGGTCAGTTGCTGAACATCGTTCCCTCAAAAGGACTGGTTGTAGTAAGAATGGGAAGCTCTGCAAGCGGAGGGCTGGTATCGCTTACATTGCAGGACAGCATTTGGGAAAGGCTGAAAGAAGTAATACGGTAGCTAATCTATTAGCTGAAGAGTGACAAACCAGCAAAAAAAAATGACGTACAACAGAACTGCGTTGGCGTCAGACGTATTGCGCAAACGTCCTGTATTTGATAAGATGGAAGACTTTGAATTTCAAACAACTTTGCAGAAAATAGAACATCAGCTTTCTATGTTTAACTTTGAAATTAAACATAGTCAGTACAATCCCGAATCATTCGGAAACTATTACATTGACATTACTAACGGAAGTATTTCTTATAGAGTAATAAAAGACAGAAGCCAGTATTTCTTAGAAGGTAAAACTGTTGATTCAAATAATTGGAATGAGATCAACCCCATTTGTAGAAGCTAAATTCGAAGGTTCGATTGTGGTATTTGATATGAAATTGCATAAAGTGGGTAAAGGCGATGTTCTATTTAACATTTTAAGACTGAAAGAAAGAACAACGAACCGCAAACATGGGGTTTGCCGTTTTCTTTCCCGACGCGTTTCCCATATTTGGTTTTCATACAAAAGAAGTATCCAACGGGAACCCGTAGGTGAAATTAATGGCACCGTCAGGTCCCCGCAAAGCATTTTTCATTTATGAGATTATTGTAACTGGAGACCAGTTGGGGAAGTAAAACTTATAACGCAACGTCCCCCGCGGGAAACGTTGCTAAGAAACAAATTAAGAATCCCGGAGGGATTCAATATGAATAACCCTGCATTATATACAGGGGAATACAACAGGTTGCTGAACCCTGGAAAGGGTTCAATGACAATTCAACCCTTTCAGGGTTGTTGTAAAGTCATATATAATACCCGCCGGGTTTACCGGCGTTATTCAAATTAAATCCCTTCGGGATTTTTTTCATAGTGCAGATTTCACTATGCAGAAAAGATTAAATCCGATAATCAAATTGTCCACACAATAGACTTTTCAACAGGGACTAGCAGGCGCAATGGTTGAAAGATTGATACGTTGAAGGTTGTCAAGTTTCTTTCCCGTGTTTACTTTTTCATTTATTTGAGGGTTGTCATCCCGAAGTCGCGGCAGCCGCATCTGCTTTCCCTAAGGTTTTCCGCTGCGACAGAGGGATCTCATACTTTTGCCAATGATATGGAGCTACCAACTATGCAATAACAACATACAATGTGTAGTATAAAAGCGTCGGTGGCACTCAATAATTAATTGCTTATTCATACAATAGAATTTTCAACGGGAACCTATAGACGAAATTAATAGCACCGACAGGTCCCCGCAAAAACATTTTTCATTTATGAGATTGTTGTAACTGGAGACCCGTCGGGGAAGTAAAACTTATAACGCGACGTCCCCTGCGGGAGATGTTGCTAAGAACCAAGATGATTAGAGTCAAGGAGTAGCAATGAGTGAAAATGCAAAATGAAAAAACGATTTTATTAGCAATAACGCAGCCTTGATTTTTTTTGCCGGAGGTCCCGATGAGCGTAGCGATATCGGGTAATCCACTTTTTGCATACAGGCAAAAAGTGGAAATGAAAAAATAACAATAAGACAATTGAAAAATCTTTTGTCAGTATCTGATTGAGTTGGATAGATTGTAATTCTTGAAACAGTCTGATATGCCTCCTGCGTCGGCATGACAAGATAAAGAGAGAGCATGCAAAATGTAAAAGGTAAAATGAAAAATAATTTAGTTAGAAATTACATGCCTGTCCAGAATATTCAATTCCAGGATTTTTACTTTTTAATTTTTAATTTTAACCTAACCCGAGGCCATACTCCTTTGCTGTTTCTTTAGCAATTTCATACCCCGCATCTGCATGCCTGATCACACCAATACCCGGATCATTACGTAACACACGGGCAAGCCTGAGCGCAGCTTCTTCTGTTCCATCGGCAACGATCACCATACCAGCGTGAATGCTGTAGCCCATACCAACACCACCGCCATGATGTAATGAAACCCAGGAAGCACCACCAGCTGTATTCATCAACACATTGAGAATCGGCCAGTCAGCAACGGCATCACTGCCATCCATCATGGCTTCTGTCTCACGGTTTGGACTTGCAACAGATCCCGTATCCAAATGATCACGACCAATAACGATCGGCGCTTGTACCTGGCCGTTAGCTACCAGTTCATTAAAAGCTAATCCTGCTTTTTCCCTTTCACCTTGTCCCAGCCAGCAGATGCGTGCTGGTAAACCCTGGAAAGCTATTTTTTCCTGGGCCAGGTCTAACCAGCGCATGAGTGATGTATTTTCCGGGAATAATTCTCGTATTTTATCATCCGTCACTTTAATATCATTCGGATCTCCACTCAATGCCGCCCAGCGAAATGGTCCTTTGCCTTCGCAAAATAACGGTCTGATATATGCGGGAACGAACCCGGGGAAATCGAAGCAGCGACCCAATTTGAAGGTTAAGGTTGAGGTTGAGTGAATTCCTGCATTTTGCATTTTACCTTTTTCATTTTTCATTTTATCTTCAAACTCTTTCGCTCTGGCTCGAATATTATTTCCATAATCAAAAGTAATGGCACCCTTATCCATCAGTTGCAACATGAGTTGTACATGCAGGTACATGGAATGATAGGCATACTCAATATATAGCTCCGGGTTTTGCTCTCGTAAAACCTTTGCAGCTTCATAAGAAATTTCGTGTGGCCAGTAACCAATCAACGGATCATGCGCTGAAGTCTGGTCAGTTAATGTGTCGGGAATAACATTTTTTTCCACCATTTTTTCTAACAGGTGAACCGCATTGCATAAAACACCGATACTGATAGCCTCGCCATTTTGTTTTGCTTCCAATGCTCTTGCAATAGCTTCATCAATATCCGTGAATTTTACATCAAGATATTTGGTCTCCAGGCGTTTGTCAATGCGCCACTCTTCCACTTCCGCAACCAATGCCACTCCTTCATTCATGGTGATGGCCAGTGGTTGTGCACCACCCATTCCGCCCAGGCCCGCTGTTACATTCAATGTATTTTTAAGGCTTCCGCCAAAATGTTTTTCAGCGATGGCTGCATAGGTTTCATAAGTACCTTGTACAATTCCCTGGGAGCCGATATAGATCCATGAACCGGCAGTCATTTGACCGTACATCATCAATCCTTTTTTCTCCAACTCATCGAAGTGCTGCCAGTTGGCCCAGTTTGGAACAAGCTGTGAATTGCTGATCAGCACCCGCGGCGCATTTTCATGTGTTTTCATAATGCCAACCGGTTTGCCCGATTGTATTAATAATGATTCATCATTTTCCAGCACCTTAAGTGCTTTGATGATGTTATCCAGCGCTTCGAAATTACGTGCCGCTTTTCCGCGGCCGCCATATACAATCAACTCATCGGGTCTTTCCGCCACAGCAGGATCCAGGTTATTTAATAACATACGCAAAGCTGCTTCCTGTATCCAACCTTTACAATTCAGTTTTGTACCTGTGGGTGTTTTATATTTTATGGCGTCGTATTTAGGTTTTATTTTTTCCATTTTTTAATAAATTAAAAGTTACCCTTCGACAAGCTCAGGGTGACAATAGTCTGAATTACGATGTCCTACTGAGCATATCGAAGGACCAATTTCCAAATTCAACAAATCAACTAATCAACCTTTCAACAAGTCACTTACTTCCACCCCTCATAACCTTTATTCAGATCAATTCCTTTTTCAATAGCAAAATCATTCACCTTCTTAACAAAAGAAAAATCTTTGATCAGTCCGGCAACTTTATTGATATCATCTGCAAAAATCCGGTCCTCTTCTGCAAAGCCAACATACTCCCGTACATGGTCATGCGCAAATTCCAAAATGGAACTGCTCTTTAACGGTCGCCTGAATTCAATAGCCTGGCAGGCACTTAATAATTCAATTGCTAAAATAAATTCCAGGTTCTCGAGCACCTGGTTCAGTTTTCTACCACTGATACTACCCATGCTCACATGATCTTCCTGTCCTAATGAAGTTGGTATACTATCAGCACTGGCGGGAAAGCAAAGCGTTTTATTCTCTGTTACCAAAGCCGCGGTGGTATATTGCGGAATCATGAAACCGCTGTTCAATCCCACATCATTCATTAATAATACCGGCAAGCCCCATTTCCCTTCCAGCAATAAATAACAACGCCGATCCGAAATATTCCCTATCTCCGAAGCGGCGAAGCAGGCATAATCTAACGGTAACGCCAATGGCTGACCGTGAAAGTTTCCTCCGCTGATGGTATCATCTGCAGAAAAAATAATTGGATTATCAGTAACGGAATTTAATTCCGTTTCAGTCAGTTCTTTTAAATGCTTCCAAGCATTTCGGCTGGCGCCATGCACCTGCGGCATACAACGCAAGGAATAAGGATCCTGCACCCGTCCACATTCCAGGTGACTTTGCATGATCTCCGATTCATCCAAAATCAAACGCAATCTTTGCGCAACCAGTTTATTCCCTTCAAAAGGTCGTAATTCGTGTAAACGTTCATCGAAAGGTGCTTTGGTGCCGGTCAGAGCTTCCAGGCTCATGGCCCCAATAATATCCGCAGCGTCTAAACAATTCTGCATGCGTTGCACGGCTTTGATTGCAAAGGCTAAAATAAATTGTGTACCATTGATCAATGCCAATCCTTCTTTCGGTCCAAGTTGTATCGGTGCTTTTGCATGACTGCTTAAAACATCTACCGGGTTTTGAATTTTACCATCCACAATAACTTCACCCAAACCAATTAAAGGCAAAAATAAATGTGACAATGGTGCCAGGTCTCCCGAAGCACCAACAGATCCTTTTTCAGGAACAACAGGAATGATATCCTGGTCAATATGCCAGATGATCCTTTCCAATGTTTCCAGTTGCACGCCTGAAAAACCGCGGGATAATGAATGCACTTTGGTTATCATCATCAGTTTAGCAACCTCTGCTGGTATGGGATTGCCAACACCTACACTATGGCTTTGCAAAATCTTATGTTGTAATGTAAGCGTATCTTCTTCACTGATCTTTTTATTGGCCAGGATGCCAAAGCCGGTATTGATTCCGTACACGGTTTTATTGCGGTTAACGATCTCCTGAACATGTTGCTGGCTGCGGGAAATAGTTGCCTTAACATCATCACTCAAAACGCCCTTTATCTTTCCCGAAGCAATGCCAATGGTTTTGGTAATGGTTAACTGATCTTTTCCATAATTGAAAATGGGTTCCATGCCTCAAAGATTGAAAATTCAGGGGAATAAAAAAAAGTGAATTAAGTATTCAATCCTGGTATGCAAATAACCGAAGCCACATGATAACAAAAGTTTTGAGCAACTTTATTTGAAGTCATTGCAATGAAGGAAATGATTAACCCAAAATAGAAACTTATTCTACGTCATCTGGAATAAAAATGTCGAAGGTTGCACCCTTGTTCAATTCACCGGTTGCCTTAATGATACCATTGTGATTATCTACAATTTTTTTTACTATAGCCAGGCCAATTCCTGTACCTGGAAATTCTTCTTTTGAGTATAAACGCTGAAAGAGTTCGAAAATCTGGTCTTTATACTGTAAATCAAATCCCAGTCCATTATCTGCAATGCTGATATGGCAATAATTCTTTCCAGGTGATAATTGTTCCGTTGGGTATGCTGAATTTTCGTTTTGAATTTGGTTGGTTTGAAACTGGGATGACTTAATAATAATATGTGGCGGTGTACCAGGAATTGAAAATTTAAGAGCATTCCCTACAAGATTCAGCATCAACTGGTGAAACTGGAATGGCTGAATATGGGCATTGCAAAGATTGTGACTTTCTATAATTGCGTTTTTCTCTGAGATTGTTTCATTCAGATCTGATTTTACAGCTTCAATAATTTTATTCAGATCTGTCTTTACAAGCTTATGTTCTCCAACATTCATGTGCGAATAGGATAGCAGATCTTCAATAAGTGTTTGCATCCTGCTGGCGGCATTATTAATACGTTTAAAATAGTTTCTTCCCGTTTCTGAAAGCAGCACATATTCTTTTTCCAGGATAAGATTTGCAAAAGTTTGAATTTTGCGTAAGGGTTCCTTCAAATCATGACTGGATACATAAGTAAATGCTTCCAGTTCCTTATTCATTTTTATTAGTTTTCCGTTTTTTATAAAAAGGGTTTGATTGGCATGCTGTAACTCCGACGTTCTTTCTTCAACAGCACCTGTTAATTCCTCTTCGTGTTTTTTCTGTTCCTCAATTTCGGTATTGGTGCCAATCCACATCTTTATTTTCCCTGTTTTGTCATTTTTTGCTAATCCCCGGGTAAGATGCCATTTGTAAATGCCTTCTGTATTTAAAAACCGGTGTTCCATCTCAAAATTTTTGCCGTTAGCAATGGACTGCTTCCAGCGATCTTCGGTCTCATTTCTTTCATCAGGATGTATAACACTCGTCCAGCCCCAGTCTTTTAATTGTTCAAATTCAAGTCCTGTGTAATCGAGCCAGCATTTATTAAAATAATTTAAATTCCCTTTTGCATCGGATGTCCAGACTTTTTGAGGCATGGCATCAGCAATGAATTGAAAATGTTTCATTGCAATTCTTTCTGCCTCTTCAGCCTGCTTACGTTCTGTTATGTCTTCAATGGAAAGTAAAATCAATTTTTCCAGATTGCTTTTGTTCAGTACTTCACGGGCATTCAATAACATAACCCGTTCCCCGATATGGGAAAAAGTATGTGTTACTTCAAAATCATTAAAAATAGATTTCTCCGGAAGAATGTTTTCCAGGAGTGTTCGTAATGCAGGTATGTTCCATTGTTTATTGCCAAGGTCATAAATTAATACACCTTCTGTTTCTGGCTCATTAACCCTGAATGTTTTATAAAATGCATTATTGGCGGTTTTTATCCGCAGGTTTTTATCCAGCACTAATAACGGCTCCCGAATGTTTGAAATAATGTTTTCAGCATAGTCCCTGCTGGTGATCAGCTGTTCATTGAGGTTGGTTAATTCCTGGTTTAAAACGGTTAATTCCTCGTTGGTGCTTTGCAATTCTTCCTTACTGCTTTCCAGTTCTTCATTCAGGCTTTGCATTTCTTCACTGCCACTCAGTAATTCTTCATTTACTGTTTGCAATTCTTCATTAGCAGCTTCCTGGTCTTCCGTTATGCTGCGCATATCTTCGTGAGTGTGTAAGATAGCCTGCTCCAATTGCAGGATATGCAGGTCCTTTTCATCTTGTAATGTCTTGGAAGAAATGCCAGATTTTGACGATTGGTTTTTCCTGAATGGACTTTTCTTTTCCCCATGAAATATAATTAGAACATGAGGGTCAGCCAGGTTTGAAAGGGGAATAGCTTCAATAGAAAGATTTCCCTGGCCATTTTCAAAATGAAATAAAACATCATCCTTCATAATTGGCGTACGATCTTTCTTTACTTTATGTACCAGGTTTCTTAACTCAAATGCCAAACCTCCTTTTGCCATTTTTAACAGGTTATGACTGGGTTTACCCTGCGCCTGTTCCAGGTACAGACTGGTGTTGCCCCGAAAATGAACAATATCCATCATATCATTAACAACTACGCCGGGAGGGGTATACTTGTTAAGCATTATTTCATCAGCTATTTTTTGAAAATCGGTAAGTCCAATTTCTCTTTTAGGATTGGAATCCAGGTGATGTAAAGTTTGTTCACTTCGCTGACTGGCCACATGCTCATACCTGCCCGGAACATCTTTCCGCGTAAACAATTTAATGGTCTTATTGGCGGCAATAAAAAGATTTGGTACGGACCCGGCTGTTTCAGATTTTCCCATTAATAAAAATCCTTTTTCATTCATGGAATAATGAAAAGTTGACAGTGCTTTTTTTTGCAGGTAAGGCTCCATATAGATCAGCACATTACGACAACTGATTAAATCAATTTTTCCAAATGGCGGATCGTTTAAAAAATTATGAACTGCAAATACGCAAAGGCTTCTTAAAGATTTATTGACCTGGTAATGGTTATTTGATTTAGTAAAAAATTTCTGAAGCCGTTCTGGTGATATACCTACCACTTCACTTTTAGTATACACACCGATTCTTGCTTTGATGATAGCCGATTCGTTTATATCAGTAGCAAAAATTTGCACTTTTTCATAAGTGTCTTTTAAAAACTCTTGAAAGCAGATTGCAATCGAATATGCTTCCTGTCCGGTGCTGCAACCCGCTACCCAAATTCTGACAGCTTCACCGGGCGTTTTATGTTTCAGCAATTGGGGGAAAACCGAGGTGCACAGGTTTTCAAATACTTTTGGATCCCGGAAAAATTCAGTAACATGGATTAACAGATCCTGCAACAAAGCATCCTGTTCTATTTTATTTTCACGCAGGTAAGCAAGATAGGTTGCAGGTTCTTCATATTTGCTGATGGCCATCCTTCGAAGAATTCTTCGGCGGATGGTTGTTTGTTTGTAATAAGTAAAATCAATTCCCTTACGTAAACGGAGTAAAGAAATAATTTGTTTAAAAATTTCATCTTCGTGTTTGGGAATTTGTTGCAGTTGTTCATCGGTTAGATTAACCTGGCTTTTTATCTCAATTAATTTTTGTGGAATAATTTCTGGTGGAAGAATAAAATCGACTACACCCGCTTCTATAGCATTATGAGGCATGCTGCTATAAGCAGCAGATGCTTCGTCCTGCGCAAAAGTAATTCCTCCCTGGTCTTTAATGGCCATTAAACCAAGTGTGCCATCCGACGCATTGCCAGATAAAACAATACCTATTGCATGTGCCTGGTGTACTTCTGCTAAAGAAGTAAAGAAAAGATCAATGGGCAGGTTTAGTTTGTCAGTACCTCTTCCAGGCCGGGGACTTAATTGTAATATTCCATCGTTAGCCAGGAGCATTTTATTACTGGGAATGATGTAGATATGATTTGGCTGCACTTTGATATCATCCGTAATTTCCAAGACCGGAATCTTCGTCACCTTTTGCAATAATTGTGGTAGAGCGCTGTCATATTTTGGATCCAGGTGTTGCACCAGTACATAGGCCATTCCTGAATTTTCAGGTATCGCTCTCAATAATTTTTTAAATGCTTCAAGGCCACCTGCGGAAGCACCGATACCAATAACCGGAAAAATATTAGTAGAAAGTATTACAGGTATATCAGTATCTTTTTTTGACATTATTTTTTAGGAGATTTAGGGATTTGTACAGGATTAGTTGAAATATATTGATTGACGAAGTTTCAGATAATGAGTTGTACTGGCAACTACCATCTTTAAAGGTAACCAATCGCTTATGCTTCTGAGATAAATTATTAAATATGGATAATGAATAAAGAGTATAGCTGGAAATGATTACCTGTGATGGATTGAGTTGTTAATTGGCTTAATGAACAGATTTAAATCTGTTTAGTTGCTTATCCGCAATTTTAAAAAGGCATTTACAGCAAAATGATCTTATGACCGGGTTGTAAATAATCCAATTGCCCGTAAATAAAAAAGTCACCTTTTTTCAAAGTGACTTGTGACCCGGATTGGATTCGAACCAATGACCTTCCCGCCTTAAAGCGGGATGCTCTATTCGCGTTTACCTTCTTAAAATTAAAAAGAGGTTATCTCTTTTGAAATAACCTCTTGTGACCCGGATTGGATTATTTGCAATGATCCAAAACTCCTGCGAGGGGCTTACCCAAAGTCTCATGCCGCTACCGCGGCCCTGACTTTTTCATTTTGTCCGCTTATGCGAGTAAACTCGCAACGCTACCAAAATAAAAAAACCCTCAGTTATCGCTGAGAGCCTTCGTGACCCGGATTGGATTCGAACCAATGACCTACTGCTTAGAAGGCAGTTGCTCTATCCAGCTGAGCTACCGGGCCTGAATATTTTATTAAACAATGACCTCCCCGACTTAAAGTCGGGGTGCTCTATCCAACTGAGCTAACGGGCAAATACTTAAGGGCGCAAAATAAATGAAAATTTGCCTGATGGGCAAAACTGTTTCTGATATACTTGCAAGAAAGCGCTGCAAAAAAAATCTGCATAAATTTGAATCAATGACCATCAGGCGTTTTATTTACAGGCTCACCCATTGGGAAACCTGGTATTATATTACAAAATATATCCCGCTGGCACCTGTATGGCTTTGGTATTGCCTGCGTGCCAGGTCGTGCTGGTTTTTTACCCCATCAAACCCCACCCTTACTTTTGGCGGTTTTGAAGGTGAAAGCAAAAAGGAAATGTATGATCAGTTACCGCCCGGCAGCTATCCTAAAAGCATTTATATTGATCCAAAAACATCCGCGGATAATCTGCCACGCCTGGTAGCAGAAAATGGTTTTTCTTACCCATTTGTAGTAAAACCAGATGTAGGTATGATGGGTTTCATGTTTCGTACGATTGAAAATGAAGAACAGTTGAAAGCCTATCACCAAAAAATGCCCGCAATTTATATTCTGCAGAAGCAAGCTCCCTATCCTATCGAGGTCAGTGTTTTTTATTACCGTTTTCCCCACCAGCAAAAAGGACAAATTACTGGTTTTGTAAAAAAAGAATTTTTACAGGTTACCGGTGATGGAGAATCAACTTTGGAAAAATTAATCAGGGAACATCCACGTGTTTTATACAGGCTGAAAGAACAGCTTTCAAAACATGAAAGCCAATTGCATGAAATTATTCCCAAAGGAGAAATTTTTGTATTATCCTATGCGTTGAATTTAAGTCGCGGCAGCCGGCTGATCAGCCTTGCACATGAAAAAGATGATAAGCTTTTAAAAATATTTGATGATCTCAGTCATTATGCACGCCACTTTTATTATGGCCGCTACGATATTAAATGTGCCAGTATTGCTGATCTGAAAAATGGAAAAAATTTCACCATACTTGAATACAATGGATCTGGAGCGGAACCACACCATATTTATGGCAACAACAATTCATTGTGGCAAGCCTATCGCATCCTGGTGCATCATTGGGAAGTCTTGTACCAGATCTCCCGTTTCAATCATCTAAACGGATACCCATACTGGCCTTTTAAAAAAGGACTTGCTTTTTTAAAAGCTTCCAACAAATATTTTAAAGACTTAAAAAGAATAGACCGGGAAACAGAATCACATTGATATAGAATTTCAGGGCATGGTTTTTTTCTTTACAGGTGTAATGAATATAAACATGGAAAATACATTTAACGACGAAAATATCATCCATGATTTTATTGCACATATTAATGAGAAAGAATTTCCCTGTATTGCCGCTAAGGCAGCAATAGCAAATGATCAGGTTAAGTGCATGGTAGCCGGACATATGGCTTGCCCGCAACATGATACAGCCATATTGCATTTTCTGTATGAATTTGTGGATGATTTTCGCAAACAGGATTCACTATATCATAGTGCGGTTATTTTATTTCACCAACCATCGGAACTGGATGAAAAAATGTTCGAACAACTTTTATGGTTAAGATTACAATCATTAAGCGATTTGGATGCTAAAGAATATGATTATGATGATAGAGTTGATCATGATCCCAATTCACCGGAATTTAGTTACAGCCTGAAAGAAGAAGCTTTTTTTGTCATTGGCATGCATCCTTCCAGTAGTCGCAAAGCCAGGCGATTTAAATACCCAGCTATTATATTCAATCCACATATTCAGTTCGAAGAACTCAGGCAAAATGGCAAATACGAACCGATGCAAAAAGCGATCAGGAACCGGGATTCATTATATTCAGGTTCTGTAAATCCCATGCTTAGTGATTTTGGTGAATCATCTGAAGCCTTTCAATATAGTGGCCGGAAATATAATGAGCAATGGAAATGTCCCCTAAAAATAAATCATGGAAAAATTAAACATTATTCAACCACGTAGTGCGGTCTCATTCATTTTAAAAAAAGGACAATTTTTAAACGTGGTGGATATAGAAGGCGAACAGGTTGCTGATTTTATTTGTTTTAACCTGGATGATAAAAGAGAATATCTTTCTTCGGGCAGAACAATTGACTATGCCGAAACAATCTATTTAACCAAAGGCCATAAATTTTATTCGAATCGCAGTAATGTGATGTTTCAAATGACAGAAGATACAGTCGGCCGGCACGACTTTCTACTAACACCTTGCAGTGCTGATACCTTCCGCATTATTTATGGAGATACCAATCCGCACAGGGGATGTCATGGAAACCTAACAGAAGTTTTACATGAATATGGAATAGGTCCCGATATGATCCCTGTATGTTTTAATATTTTCATGAATGTTCCGATAGATGGTGAAACCGGGAAAATTTCCGTGTTGCCTCCAAAAAGCAAAGCCGGGGATCATATCCGCATACAGGCTAAAATGGACCTGGTTGTGGGTATTACCGCATGCTCGGCTGAGATGTCGAACAATTATTCTTTTAAACCTATTGGTTATTTGGTAACTGACGAATGAATGCAAAATTCAAAAGGTAAAATACAAAATGATATAATTAGTAATTAAATGCCTGGCAATTAAATTTAACGCCAGCAGCTTTCTTTTTACTTTTGAATTTTAACTTTGTTTAAAAGGTGTCTGATTGGATTTGATAAATTTCATTTCATGAAACAGTCTGAGATGCCTCCTGCGTCGGCATGACAAGAGTCATTGTGAGAAAAGAATGCAATGTTTTTTTCTATTTACAATTTCAACTTGCAATTGCCAAATTTTTCTCTCCATTTTCAAATTTTCAAATTACCAAATTTTCAAATTGTCCAATTGTATTATCTTCCAAGCCATGGATGTAAAAATTGAAAAAAGCTGGAAGGAGGTTTTACAACCAGAATTTGATAAACCTTATTTCAGCGAAATAGTCAATCATTTAAAAATTGAAAAAGCCCAGGGAAAAATTATTTATCCCAAAGGGTCGCAGATATTTCATGCATTCGATTCAACTCCTTTTGACCAGGTTAAAGTGGTAATCCTAGGACAGGATCCTTATCATGGTGCAGGACAAGCACATGGTTTGTGTTTCTCCGTTCAACATGGAACCAAACCCCCACCCTCACTCGTAAATATTTTTAAGGAGTTGAATGCAGATATAGGTGTACCCATCAACACATCCGGAAACCTGAATTCATGGGCAAGCCAGGGTGTATTATTGTTGAATGCGATTTTAACGGTTAGGGCAAATGAACCGGCAAGCCATGAAAAAATTGGCTGGATGACATTTACAGATGAAGTGATCCGGATTTTGTCTGCACGGAAAAAAAATCTTGTATTTATTCTTTGGGGAAATTTTGCACGCAATAAAAAAGTGCTGATCGATGAAAAAAAACACCTGGTATTAGAATCAGCGCATCCATCCCCTTTCAGCGTTACCAAATTTTCTGGATGCCGGCATTTTTCCAAAACAAACGAATACCTGGCGGCCCATCATATTGATCCCATTAACTGGCATTTATAAAAAAATAAAAGAAGAACGGGGTATCTTTTTATTTTCGCCTGTATTAAGAAATCATTCATGGAGTTAATTAAGAATATACTGGGACGGGTTTTAGCTTTTTGGGCCTTATTGGTTTTTGTACTTTCTATGCTGCTGATTATTCCCGCTGCATGGCTTACCAGGTTTATAAAAACCGAACCCCGCCGCAGTGCTGTTTTTATTGATGTTTCAAGAGTCTGGATGAAAATCTTTTTTGTATTGATCGGTGTACGACGCATTTTTACCGGCCGCGAACATTTCAATAAAGGTGAAAACTTTATCATCGTTTGCAATCACAATTCATTCATGGATGTGCCCCTTACATCGCCCGGCATACCAGGGCCAAATAAAACCATTGCCAAAGATGAAATGGCTAAAATACCAGTATTCAATATTATTTATAAAGGAGGAAGTGTTTTGGTCAATCGCAAAAGCGAAGCAAGCCGTAAAGCGAGCTATATGAAAATGAAGGAAGTGCTGAGACAGGGTATGCATATGGTGATCTTTGCCGAAGGAACCCGCAACAAAACAAAAGAACCTTTGCAACGATTTCATGATGGTGCATTCCGGTTGGCCATAGATACACGAAAACCGATCTTACCCACTGTTATATTTTATACGGAAAGAGTTTTACCCCTTCATAAAAAATTCTTCTTCTGGCCACACCGCGTAGAGATGCATCATTTGCAACCCGTACCAATAGCCGAAAATGAAACAGCTGAAGAATTAAAGAATCGCGTACACGAAATCATGCGCCAATTCATCTTAAAAAATAAACGTTAGAAAGTCTGGAACGAACGGGTGCGATTCACTTTCAGATCCTGCAACAATGCAGATTTGGGATTGATATTGATACTGAAATATCGGAACAATCCCACCGGTGCCACACTGATGGACATTTGCCAGCAATGCAGATCGCGGGAAATGGACATCTGGAATGTTTGCAATTGACTGGTGTTTAAATTATAATAACCGTCTGCACTGAAGTTCCACTTCTCCGTTAAATTGAAACTGCCGTTGAAACGAAGGTCACTGCTAAACTCCGTGGTATAACCACTATAATCTGGTTTCAATTGTTCAAAGAAGTTCAGTGAAAATGACAGACCCAATGTCCATGGAATATTAAAATCGACAAACTCGTTGGGATTTTGCTGCATATAATCCATCAACCGTTGCTGATCCCCAACAAGATTAGGATCGCTTTGTATCATATCCAGTTGCTCTTGTTTTTTGGCTTCCTTTTCCGGGTCTTTGGGTTTGCTTTGGAACTGGGTGGAGATAGCCACATTTCCACTGGTAATCTTACCCGGTGAAAATCGCCCGGCTTGCCACGCATACTGATTGGTATTGCGACCAAAAGAATCTCTTACATAAGGATTAAGGGTAGCATTGGCGCTGATATTTATTTTCTCGAATAAAGTACTGCGCAGGTATAAATTAAATGGAGAAAGCTTTAAAGAGTCTGCAAAGAAATTATACGAAGAACTGAAACCAAACCCATCGACCAACCGGATCTTTTTAATAGCAGCTTCCCCAGTATCTTTCCTGCTGCGATGTTTCATTTCAATATTATTATCCACCTGGAAACTTAATCCACCAAACTCACCTTCAGAATAAAATGAATACAGTCCACCCGCATATTCATTAAACCGAACGGTTCTCCCTGTAGTATCAACCTGCGCATCGTAATAATGCTTACCTGAAAGATCGGGCCGGTAATTTACGCTTACGGATGGACGTATGACATGCCTGATGGCCATCACCCGCGAATCTTTAAAATTATAAGTTCCGAAAATGGCCGTATTTAAACCGATACCTGTTGATAATGTATGATCAGTATAAAACCCTTTATTTACAACCGTATCTACTTTCTTCAATCCATCATTCCATACACGCCTGAAAGTTTGCGCAAACCAGGTTTGGCTATAAGAAACATTGGGTGAAACCATTATGGCACCTCCTAAAATAGGTGGTAAAGAAAGTGAAATGGGAATACTGTGTTGTGCACCCCATTGAAAAGTATCTATCAGGCTTTTGAGGCTAAATGCAGAATCATAAAATGAAGCCGTATTACGAAAGGCACCATTATAACCCACACCCAACTTCTCATACCATTTTGGTGCACCGATCATTTCTTTTGGTTGAAATGGATAAACTGTATTGACAGTAAAACCCGCATCCGGCAAACTGAGATTGACCAATCTTGTATTATTATTCTGGCTGTGATTGGCGCTTAATGTGAGGTTATAAGGTTTATCCTGCCAGGATTTTGAATAACGGATGCTGGAATAAAGCTGGTTTTGAAAGTTCTGGTTAACATTATTTGGTACCAACCGGTTAAATTGTGTGGACCCGGCATTTACTGATGCACCGAAAGTTGTTCCCGGTCTTGCACGACTATCAACAGTATGATTCCAGTTTACCTGGAAACTTTTTGAATTCAAGAAATCGGGATCGCCTTTAAAATTGGCGCGGGTGTTTTGAACTGTCAGGTTAAATGCTCCATTGTATTTATACCTCTTGCGGTAAGTTGGTGAAAAGCTAGCCAGCCAACCACCATAAGAATAAATATTTCCACGTAGTGTAACATCAACGTATTCACTTAACACTTTATAATAACCCAATCCTTCTAATCCTAACCCCATTTGCTCATTGGTAGCAAAACTGGGAGCCAGCATACCGGAGTGCCGTCCACGACTCAATGGATAAAATCCGAAAGGCAGGTAAATGGGAACAGGCACACCTTCGAACTCGGGATGTGTGGGTCCCGATACGGCAAGCTTGTCATTGATTAGTTTTAATTTATTGGATTTAAATGCGAAATGCGGTTCATCCAGGTTGCAGGTCGTAAAAATACCTTCGCTTATAAAATAAGTGTCGGACCCAACTTTTTTAATATCACGGCCCTGTATAAACATTTCACCGGATTGCGTAAACGTATTTTTAGTAAGGCCTTTCTGTGTTTTAAAATTAAAACGGATGGTATCGCTGCTGAAATCATTTTCAGCCTGTACAAACCGGGCACGTTCATCTATTTCACCCAAACTATCCCTTCCACTAATGGCTGTAAGAATGTTTGTTTGCTGATCCAATTCGACGTATGGAGAAGTCAGCGTTATATCCTGGTATTGGGTTTTGGTTTTCCCATAAAGCAAGATTTGTTTTTGCTGGATCAATACAACTGCCGAATCCTCAGCCTCATAGGTAACGGGACCATCCAGGGAATCCCTGCTCATTTTTAATGAAAAGGTATCCACGACCTGGATCACAGAATCAGTAATGGGTGATAAGGAATCTCTGCGTGGTAATGTATCGGTAACCGGTATGCGTGTTTTTGGAACCGTATCAATTTGCTGAATAATCTGGTCTGTTGTTAATGGACTGTAAAAAAAGTTCGCAGATATATGCGAAGCGTAAGTTTTCCACGTTAATGTTAACAATAACAATGCAGTTAGTACTACGGAAAACAAGTATTTTAAGTTAGATTTGCAGTATACCCTCATACGGTGAGGGCAAAAATAATCCTTTAAAACTTAAACGATTTGTGAAGATTCCCACTAACCGATAAAAGCCGAATCTACCATGTTTAAACGCACCTTATTAAGCTTAACCATCCTGGCAATTTGCCCTGTATTATTTTCTTTTATCAAATTCGGGACAGACCAGAAAGTGGTTAAAACCATAGTAATCGATGCCGGTCATGGCGGACATGATGGTGGCGCCCGTGGTAAATACAGTTCAGAAAAAGATATCTGCCTGGATGTTTCCTTAAAACTTGGCGCCTTGATTGAAAAAGAAATTCCCGACGTAAAAATTATATACACCCGCACTACTGATTCATATCCTGAATTGCATGCGAGGGCTAAGATGGCTAACCAGCAAAACGCCGACCTGTTTATTTCCATCCATGTAAATTCTGCTCCCGCTAAAAAAGGAAAAGAAAGAACAGGATATAAATATGTTGGCAAAGGTTCTAAAAAGAGAAAAGTGCCTACTTATCGATACTACACAATTCCTAATCCTGCCAAAGGAACAGAAACTTATATCTGGGGTGCACATAAGAATGAAGACAAAGAAGTTGCATTAAGGGAAAATGCGCCCATGATGATGGAGGCCAATTATAAAGATAAATATGGCGAAGTTGATCCTAACAGTCCTGAATTCATTGCTCTTTCCTTATTAAAAACTAAACAATATTTTAAACGCAGTGCAACATTAGCCAGTTTGGTTGAAGAAGAATTTACCAAAGTTGGCCGTACCAGCCGCGATGTTAAACAACGCCAGGCAGGTATCTGGGTTTTACAGGCAACGGCTATGCCTAGTGTATTAGTTGAAACCGGGTTTATCAGCAATAAAGAAGATGAAGATTATTTGAATAGTGCAAAAGGCCAGTCTGAAATTGCTCAATGCATCACCAATGCAGTTAAAAGTTATATAGGATGGATTGAAGATCACCAGAATGCAACCAATACTACTTCTGCAAAAGTGAATGTTCCCAATGAAAAAAGCAGCTATGAATTTTTGAAACAAGTGGATGAAATGGAAAAGGAACGAAACAGTAAATAATCAGAAGGCATAATTTTTTCATATTAAGGACGGGATCGCATCCCGTCCTTTTATTTTAGTTATTAAAATATTGAGTAATTTGGCAGCCAATAGCCATCTACTGCTATAAAAAAAAATACATGAAGATCAATAATGAAACGAAAGTTGGAATATTGGCGGTAGTTGCCATAGTCCTTCTGGTGTTAGGTTTTAATTTTTTAAAAGGCAACCAGGTATTTAAGAAAGATACACATATACATGCCGTTTTTGACAAACTAGGTTCTCTTGATAAATCAAACTCCGTTAAAATTAATGGTCTTCCCATAGGGACTGTTTATGATTTTGCACCAACTGATAAAGAAGTGAGTGCTATTGTGGTAACCATTAATCTCACAAAAGACGTAAACATCCCCAAAGATTCCAGGGCTTACATTGCCGCCGGACTCGTCGGTGCATCAACTATTACGATCGATATGGGAACTTCAAATGAATTTCTAAAGCACGGAGATACTATTCAAACAATAGTCAATGAGGGTATCCTGGGCGATTTAACTTCCCAGGTGAGTCCTACCCTGAGTAAAACCCGTGATGCTATTGACTCATTAAAAATACTTATCGGGAATTTTAACCGGGTGCTGGATCCCAATACCCAACACAACCTGCAATCTATGATTGCCAACCTGAATCGCACAAGTGCCCATGTGCAAAGTTTACTGGCTGCCCAATCCATTGTGTTAGCCGAATCTTTAGGAAATGTAAATGAGATTACAGGCAACCTGGCAAAGAACAGCGGTCGCATCAATACGACAATGCAAAACCTGGAAATAGCCTCGGGAAAATTAGCACAGGCAGATATTCAATCAACACTCGATACGCTGGACAAAACGGTTAATAACCTGAAAATATTTACTAATAAACTGAATAGCACAGAAGGATCTTTAGGGTTAATGATGAATGATAAAACACTTTATAACAATATTAATTACGCTATCATCAGTTTGGAAACTTTGATGGATGATATCCGGGTTAACCCGAAACGCTACGTTAATATTTCAGTATTCGGTGGAAGAAATAAAGGAGGCCCCATAACTTCGCCTGAAATAAAGGATACCGTCATCAGGGTACAGTAATGAGATATCATACACCAGTTATTTTATTTTTTATATTATTTTGTTGTTTCGCTGTTACAGATATTGCAGCGCAAACTCCTGTGAATTCAAACAGGAAAAATCCAACAAGACTTGTTGAAATTTTACCCGGCGCCAGGAAGCTTGAATATCGACGTATAGATTCCATTACCGAATTACAAATTCTTGTTGGCAATGTGCGGTTAAAGCAAGGAAACACACTTTTCAGTTGCGATAGTTGTGTGATCAATAAAAGCTTGAATCTTTTTGAAGCTTTCGGCAATGTGCATATTGAAGAAGACACAACCGATGTTTATGCTAATTACCTGAGATACCTGACAGATCAAAGAATTGCATTTCTTACCGGAGCCGTTAAATTAACCGATGGTCATGGCACGCTTACTACCAATAAACTGGAATACGATGTAAATACAGGCATTGGAATTTATCGGGATGGAGGTAAAGTGGTGAATAAAAAAACCGTTTTAACCAGCACCGAAGGATATTATTATTCCGATATGAAGGATGTTTATTTTAAAAACAATGTTGTTTTGAATGATCCCTCCTATCATCTTACAACTGATTCTTTGTTATATAATACAGAATTTGAAACGGCCCGATTTATTTCCCCTACTTTAATCCGGGATTCCAGCAATCGGACCATTGTAACAAGCGATGGTTACTACAATTTGCAAACAGGCAAAGCAGAATTTGGTCAAAATCCTGTTATCAATGACGGAGCAGTGAGGATCACCGCACTTCGCATAGCTGTTGACGATAGTACGGGCATTTCGCAGGCGGAAGGGAATGCTTCAATCGTTGATACCGCACAAGGCACCACCATACTGGCAGGTATTATTTTCCGGAATAATAAAACCGAATCGGTTCTAGCTACGCGAAAGCCATTAATGATCATCAGGCAGGAGAATGATAGCATATACGTGTCTGCAGATACTTTATTTTCAGCCCGGCTTACAGATCTTTATGTTCCTGTTCCGGTCACCAGTCCTGATACATTATCAGGTGTAAAAGTTGTTGATTCCTTAACCGGTGTGGCATTAAACGATAGTTTGACACATAATGTACTGACTGATTCGTTAACCGGCATTGCGAAAATCGATTCCATACAAGGCTTTACTGAGATTGATACTTTAACAGGAGTTACTACCGTTAACCTGCAATCGAAAATAACAGACAGTACCAACAGGTATTTTGAGGCGTTCAGAAATGTCCGCATATTCAGCGACTCCTTACAAGCCGCCAGCGACAGTTTATTCTATTCTTTTGCGGATTCTACCTTTCGCCTGTACCAACAACCCGTAATCTGGGCCAATAAGAGCCAGATAACCGGCGATACTATTTATCTTTTTACGAAAAACAAAAAAGCAGACCGTTTGCAGGTTTTTGAAAACAGTTTGATCATTAATGAAGTGCAGCCCGAAGTTTATAACCAGGTTGGTGCAACCAGGCTGGATGGTTTTTTTATTGATGGTGCTATTGATTCAGTGAGAGCAAGAGGATTTGCCAAAAGCATTTATTATTTACAGGATGAAGACAGTGCTTTTTCAGGAATCAATGAAGCCAACAGCGATATCATGGATGTTTATTTTAAAGATAGCGAGTTATATAAAGTCGTTTTCAGGAGTGCAGTTAATGGAACACTTTGGCCAATCCGACAAAAAGATCCGGGAGAAATGAGATTAGCAAATTTTCAATGGCTGGAAGCACAACGACCGAAGACGAAATATGAGTTGTTTGAATAGAACGTTTAGTGTTTTGGGTTTAGAGGTTGAGTTGTTTAGTTGTTTCGCCAAATTCCTAATTTATATTGTTTTTATTGGCTTGCTCTAATACTGTATTCAATCGAATTCCCAATAAACCAATTAACTTATCAACCAATCAGCCTTGCAACTAGTTTCTGCCAAATTCCTAATACACTAATTCTTAATTACAATTGTAATTAGATGATGGAGAACCTATCAACTGATCAACCTATCAACTAATCAACTACTCTCCCACTTTAGGTTTTTATTGACATTTATATATAGAATTTCGTGGCCATATTTTTCGTTTACTAAAAAGTAAAATTATTTTCTTATGAAAAAATTATTGGCAATTGGATTTGGTTTAGTTCTCCTGGTATGTTTTAATTCTGCAAACGCACAGGAATACAGGTCGGCATTAGGTATCAGGCTAAGCAGTTCGCCTGCTGTTGTTAATAATTCCGTTTCCTTTAAATATTTTACAAGCGAAACTTTAGCCCTTGAAGCATTGTTGACTTTCTCAGATCCGGTAGCTATTGGCTTGTTAATTGAAAAACACCGTCCATTCAGCACGCAGGGACTTCAATGGTTTTATGGTGCGGGTGGTTATGTTGGTTTTGGTGGAAATACAAATGTGGGTGGTATGGGAATCATTGGGCTGGATTACAAATTCACTAATGTTCCCCTGAATTTGTCTCTCGATTGGAAACCAGAATTGAATATCATTTCAGATATCAATTTTGAACCTGCAGCAATCGGTTTTTCTGCAAGATTTACTTTTGGCAGATAACTATCAAATACCATTTTCTGCATTCAATTAACATATTCGTTAAAAGATGTGTAAAAATAATTGCACTAAAATTCCGGTATTTGCGCATTTGTGCGGTTTTTTCCCTTAATTTAGTTTCTTGTAAACTAACGAGATGCTTAAAAGGGAAAGACAAGCTTTTATTCTTCACCAGGTCAACCTGCATAATAAAGTGTTATCATCCGGGCTGAGTCAGGAAATAAAAGTTTCCGAAGATACCATCCGGCGCGATTTGCAGGAACTTGCAGAAGAAGGTAAAGTAATAAAAGTTCATGGCGGCGCCCTGTCCCCTTCCTTCGACCAGTTGAATTATCCTTCTGATAAAATTTATTCTCATACTCAAAAAAATATTATTGCGCAAAAAGCGGTCAGTCTTATAGAAGATGGCATGTTCATATTAAGTGGCGGTGGAACCACTATTATAGAAATGGCCCGTAATCTTCCACCCCAGTTAAGAGCTACTTTTATTTCCGGAAGTATTCCCGCCATTGTTGAATATATGCATCATCCCAATTGCGATGTGATTGTAATTGGCGATAAAATTTCTAAAAATTCTAAGATCACTGTTGGTGCGGAAGCTATTAACCAGATCAACCAGATTAAAGCAGACATCTGTTTTTTAGGAATAAACGCTATAGACATACGGCATGGCATAACCGATAATGACTGGGAAGTTGTTCAAATAAAAAAAGCCATGATTGAATCTGCACAACGTGTAGTATGTATGACCATCGCTGAAAAAATAAATACCATTCAACCCATTCATATTTGTTTATTACAAAAGATTGATGTGTTGATTACTGAATTACCGCCTGATTCACCTGAATTAAAACCTTACATAGATGCAGGTATTAAGGTGCTTTAAAAAAACATTTTAAAATTAGTATCCAAAGTAAAACCCTAAACGCAGCAAATCAACAAACAAATTGTCAATTACACTTTAAACGATTAACAACTAAAAACACACATGCTATGCGAAAAATTTTGCAGTTAGTGCTTGTGCTTTGCGGTCTTATATTTTACGATATGCCGCTGAATGCACAACAAAGAACGGTTACAGGAACGGTAGTATCAGGCGTTGATAATAATCCGCTTTCCGGTGTAACTGTTTCTGTAAAAGGAACTAATACCATTACGCAAACAGATGCAAATGGTAGATTTTCTATTACGGCAAATACGGGTCAGTCACTCCAGTTTTCTTATGTAGGATTTACTTTACAAGAAACAGTAATTGGAACTGATGATGAAATTAAAGTAACCCTTTCCCAGGACCAGGAAACATTGAGCGATGTGGTAGTGGTTGGTTATGGAACACAGAGAAGAGGAAACCTGACTGGTGCTGTATCAACAGTTAATGTTTCAAAAACTTTGGGTTCCAGACCCATAACTGACTTAGGTAGAGGTTTACAGGGAACGGTTCCTGGATTGACTATCACAACACCGAGTGGTGATATTGGTACTAACCCAACAATCAGGTTAAGAGGTTTAAGTGGATCTTTAAATGGTCCTGGTGCACAACCACTTATTTTAGTAGATAACGTTGAATTTCCAGACCTCAGAATGTTGAGTCCAGATGATATTGAATCTATTACTGTTTTAAAGGACGCAGCATCTGCCTCAATTTACGGAACCAGAGGCGCATGGGGTGTAATCCTTATTACTACAAAATCGGGTAAAAAAGGTGCAGATAAAAGCAGGATTTCTTATTCCAACAACTTTTCATTTAGTCAACCAACAACAATGCCACGGGTTGCTCCTGCTGCAGAGGGTTCTGAAATGGCACTTGCCGCTTATCGCAGAAGCAATCCAAACAGGAATGACTTTTCTGCTTTAGGAATGAATGTCAACCTGGAGTCTATAGAGAAAATGCGCCAGTGGATGCAACAATATGGTGGACAAAATTTAAGTGATGAAATGGTAATGGGAAGAGACTTCGATGTGATTGGTGGCAAATTGTATTTCTACCGCACATTTGATCCCATGGAAATGTATTTAAGGGACTGGGCTCCACAGCAAACACACAATCTTACCTTATCAGGTAGCAATGAAAAAACCGGGTATACTATCGGTTTAGGATATTTAGGTCAAAAAGGTGTATTGAAAGTAAACCCTGATAAATTTGAGCGTTTCAATGCCAATATCGGTGTTACTTCCAGTATCACTAATTGGTTGGATGCACGTGTGAAAGTGATCATGTCAAGAGCAACCCGTACAAGACCATATTACTATTCCAGTGAAACCTATGATCCTTGGTATTACTTAACCAGGTGGCAAGGATTTTATCCATATGGAACATATGAAGGAAAACCTTTCAGAAGTGCATTAACAGAGGTAATGCAGGCAAAGATGACTCCAATACAAACCACTTTGGGACGTATACAATTGGGAGGAACATTTAAAATCGCTAAAGGACTTACAATTGATGCCGATTATACCTATGCAAGTAACAACGAACATGAGCATCAAACTGGTGGAAGTGTATCTGCCTATAATTTCTGGGGAGGTAGTTTAGCTTATGAAAAATATACCAGTGCAACTTATGACAGGGCGATTTATATTTCTGACTGGGATGAGCGTAATACAGTAAAAGCATTCGCTACATATAATAAGAGCATAGGAGAAGACCATGATTTTAAAGTGATAGCAGGTACTGATGTTGAATTATTTAAATATTGGGGTCAAACGTCTGAAAGACGCGGTTTATTAAATCCCGAAATGGGAGAACCTCGCCTGGCAACAGGTGATCAGTTTGCCACAAACAATCGCGGTCACTGGTCTACGTTAGGATATTTCGGTCGCCTGAACTATGCATTTCGCAATAAATTCTTATTGGAAGTAAATGGACGATATGATGGATCCTCAAGTTTCCCTCCGGGAGACCAGTGGGCATTCTTCCCATCTTTCTCTGCAGGTTATGTAATCACTGAAGAAGATTTCATGGATTTTGCAAGACCAGTACTTTCTTCTCTTAAATTCCGCGGCTCATGGGGTACAATTGGTAACCAGGCTGTTGGTGGAAACCGATTCCTAAGAGTAATGAATTCATCTTCTTCCGGTTGGGTAGTAAACGGAACTAATCAATTGACTGTTGGTACACCAGGATTAGTTTCTCCAACATTGAGTTGGGAAAGAGTAACCACACTTGACTTAGGTACGGATGCACGATTCTTTAATAATAAATTAGGTATCACTTTCGATTGGTATAAGAGAACTACCAGTGATATGATCACTGCTGGTGTAACCGTTCCAAGTTCACTTGGTGTTGGTGCTCCTGTAAGAAACTTCGGTGAATTGGAAACTACAGGTTGGGAAACTGCTGTAGATTTCAACCATCGTTTTGGAAATGGTTTAAACCTGAATTTAACAGGTATTTTATCTGATTATAAAGAAGTGATTTCTAAGTTTGCCAACGCTACAATGTTAATCTCGCAAAATTATGAAGGTAGAAACCTGGGTGAAATCTGGGGATATGAAACAGACCGTTTCTTTGCTTTAACAGATTTTGAAGTTGATGGCAATGGTAACCCCATTTTAGTTGGTGGAAAATATGTTATGAAGCCAGGCATAGCGACACAAACAAGATGGGAATCAAGCACATTCTTTTACGGACCTGGCGATATTAAATACAAAGATTTGAATGGTGATGGTAAAATTGATATTGGAACCAATACGGTTGGTGATGCGGGAGATCAAAAGATTATTGGAAATTCCAGACCACGTATGAGTTATGGTCTTCGTTTAGGAGCAGATTGGAAAGGATTTGATATTAATATCTTCATTCAGGGTGTTGGTAAGCGTGAAATGTGGGCAAATGGTCCTGTTGTTATTCCAGGATACAGACCCGGTGAAGGTTGGTACGCCCACCATTTGAATTACTGGACTCCAGAAAATCCTACAGCATTCTATCCGCGTCCAACAGATCAATTGCAATCAAATGCAACAAGGAACTTTTTACCACAAACCAAATATTTGCTGGATATGTCTTATACCCGTCTGAAGAATATCAATTTCGGTTATACCTTACCAGTAAAAATTAGTAACAGGCTAAAATTAAGTAGCACACGTATTTATGTGAGTGGTGAAAATCTGTTAACCATAGACAATTTAGATGATGTTCCGATTGACCCAGAAATCGACTATACTGGTCCAGGCTTGAACGATCCCAATACTTTCGGTCGTGTATACCCTTATCGTAAATCAATTTCTTTCGGACTTCAAGTAACACTTTAAAAAAATGAATATGAAAATCAAAATATTTTCCGCTTTACTTGTCACCCTTGTGTTTTTAGGTGGCTGTAAAAAAGAATTCCTGGAAAGGTTTCCCCAGGATCAATTGGTAGATGAAACATATTGGTCTACAGAAACAAATGTGCGAACTTTTGCATGGGGATTTTATCCTGCATACTTTAGTGGCTATGGCTCAGGCTATACATGGGGTAAGTTTTTTTCAGGCCAGTCATTGAATGATGATTTCGCACCTTCTTCTCCTTCAGCATTCCCTCAGGTTGTACCAGCTTCTGGTGGTGGCTGGTCTTTTGCCTGGGTAAGAAAAGCAAACATTTTCATCAACCGTATCCAAACAGTCCCAATGGAAGATGAAGCTAAAAAACATTGGACGGGGGTGGGCAGATTTTTCCGGGCACTGGAATATACAGACCTTGTTCAAACTTTTGGCGATGTGCCATGGTATGGAAGAGAGTTAACAGATGCTGATGAAGATCTTTACAAACCTCGTGATCCACGTACGCTTGTAATGGATAGCGTGTTAAAAGATTTTCAATATGCAGCAGAAAACGTAAGAGCTAGTGATGGCGTTGCGGGTCTTCATGTTAACAAGTATGTGGTATTAGCTTTAATGAGTCGTGCATTTCTTTATGAAGGAACTTTCCTGAAGTACCATAATATCAATCTGGCTAAATCAACCGAATATCTTGAAGCTGCCAAATGGGCGGCTGACCAGGTAATAGCATCTGGAAAATATTCTATAGCAGATGATTTTCGCTCCGTATTCAATTCAGCTAATTTGGCTGGGAAAAAGGAAGTTATTCTTTACCGCCAGTATGAAACAGGCATATTAACGCATAGCCTTCATAGTTATGTAAATAAGGAGCCTCAAACAGGTGTTTCTAAAGATGGTATTGATGCATTCCTTGCATCAGATGGATTACCTATTGCGGTTTCTCCTTTATACCAGGGCGATAAAACCATTACAGATGTAATGGCTAACAGGGATCAAAGGTTGATTCAAACTGTTGTACAGGAATTAAGATTAAATGGATATGTTTCCAACTATTCAACATCAGGTTATTCCGTTCGCAAATTTTATAACGATGCAATGAAAGATGCTCCCGAAGGCAGCAGTAACTTAAATATTACAGATGCTCCAGTTATCAGATATGGCGAAGTTTTATTAAATTATGCTGAAGCAGCAGCTGAATTAGGAAATCTTACCCAGGAAGACCTGGACAAATCAATCAATAAATTAAGGGACAGGCCAGGTATTACTATGCCTCACCTTGAAGTAATTGGGGGTCAACCTGCAGTAAATGGTGTTGTATATGATGATCCTGAAAGAGATCCTACAGTTCCTTCTTTGATCTGGGAAATCAGGAGAGAAAGAAGAACCGAATTGATGTTTGAAGGGTTCAGATTGGATGATTTAAAAAGGTGGAAAAAATTAGAATACACAAGTACACCTGATTCAGACATTAATCGAGGTGCCTGGATAGTAAGAGCAGAATGGCCTAACCTAAATCCGGATATTAAAATTGAAAATGATGCACCGGAAGGTTATATCATTCCAGCCTGGAGACCTGAAACACAGCGCATATTCAGCGATCCAAAAGTTTACCTGAATCCTTTGCCACTTGACCAGATTAAACTATATTTGGATGCAGGTGTCACACTCGAACAGAATCCTGGCTGGCAATAACTAATAATAAACTATAAACTAAAAATCGGGAATTTAAACGTTCCCGATTTTTTTCTTTAAAACCTATTTTAAAATTATGCTCATGATTAGATTGTCCCTGGTAATTTTTTTATTTTTTTTCTTTACAAACATACAGGCACAGGAATTCAAATTCGCCCATATCTCTGATACACATATAGGTAATGCAACGGCTGAAGAAGATTTGCGCAGAACCATTCTTGATATCAATACCGATACAAGCCTCAGGTTTATAATATTGACGGGTGATATCACCGAATTTGGATCTGATGAAGAATTGACTATCGCCAAAAAAATGTTAGATAGTCTAAACAAAACCTGGTACATCGTTCCCGGCAATCATGATGGCAACTGGTCCGAAAGCGGCGCTAATTCTTTTCGAAAAATATTTGGCGATGAAACATTTCATTTTAATTATGGTGGATATACATTCTTAGGAACTTATTGCGGACCCAATATGCGAATGAGCCCGGGACAAATTCCAAGAGAAAATATTTATTGGCTGGATACGACATTGAACAAAATTCCTGATGATCAACCGATCATTCATGTCAACCATTATCCATTGGATACCTCTTTGAATAACTGGTTCGAGATCACTGACCGGTTAAAGAAAAAAAATGTTCAATTGAATTTATTGGGTCATGGCCATAGCAACAGGAAATATAATTTTGAAGGCATTCCATCTGTTATGGGCCGGTCAAACCTGCGTGCAAGAAAAGAAGTGGGTGGATACAATGTAGTAACCATCATTCCCGGTGAAAAGGTGATTTACCAGGAAAAAAATCCCGGATCATCTTTAAAAGAACCCTGGGCTGAAATTGAATTAAAGGATCATGATTTTGAAAAAGACACAAAAACTTATTATCGTCCTTCTTATGCAATGAACAAACAATACCCTGAAGTTACTGAAAAATGGAACTTCCAGGATAACAGCGATATCGGTTCCGGAACAGCCGTTTGGAAAAAACACATCATCGTGGCCAATACAAACGGCCATGTGTATGCGCTAAATAAAAAGACCGGTGAGAAAGTATGGAATTTCAGTACTAACGGAAAAATTTACTCTACTCCTGCTGTTTCAGGTAACCAGGTAATTGTCGGCTCATCAGACAATTATATTTATTGTTTATCCGCAAAGACCGGTAAATTAAACTGGAAAGTTGCTGCCAATAAAGCGGTTTTAGGCAGCCCGGTTATAAAGGATAATATCGCTTACATTGGTGCTTCAGATGGCATCTTCCGCGCCATAAATATGAAGAATGGTAAAATCGTTTGGCAGTTTAACGAGGTGGCCGGATTTGTAGTAACAAAGCCATTGATCTATCAAAACAATCTTTACTTCGGTTCATGGAACAGGGAGTTTTATGCACTGGACCTGCAAACAGGTAAATTAAATTGGAAATGGGATAATGGTCATGGAAGCAGAATGTATTCACCCGCCGCCTGTCAACCGGTTGGTACGAATAACAGGGTATTCATTGTTGCCCCCGACAGGGCAATGACCTGCTTTAATGCAATTACCGGCGATGTAATCTGGCGGAAACAAGATCCCAAAATCAGAGTCCGGGAATCCATAGGTATTTCTGAAGATGGCTCCACCATTTATGCAAAAACAATGGAAGGTGATCTCTATGGATTTTCTTCTACCGCTGATAGTATGCAGGTATTATTCAAAACTTCTTTGAATTTAGGATACGAGTTAGCCCCAACTGCCATTGTTGAATATGGAGGTATCATTTATGTTCCTTCGCATGACGGAGAAATAACTGCTGTGAATAAAAATAATGGGCAAATAATATGGAAACATAAAATTTCCAATTGTCTGGTCAACCAGATTCTTCCTGATAAAAAAAGAATTGTTGTTACAACGATGGATGGAAAAGTATCTTATATCAATCATCCATAACAGGCAATCGAAAGTCCGTTGATTAAATGGAAAATGTAAAAAGAAAAATCCAGAATGGGTCTTTATATTAAATGAAACCTACGCTGGATTTTTCTTACTTTAAATTTTTACTTAGACAGGTTTATCCAAAAAACAAATAACTGATACTAATAGCTGTAATGATTCCCGCAAGATCTGCCAGCAACATGGTCCCGACAGCATAACGAGAATTTTTGATGCCTACCGCACCAAAATATACTGCTACAATATAAAATGTTGTATCTGCAGATCCGCGAAACACAGAAGCCAGGTTACCCGCAAATGAATCCGGTCCATGCATTTTCAAAGTGTCTATCATCATTGCTCTTGCGCCACTACCGCTTAATGGTTTTAATATGGCCGTGGGCAATGCATCAACAATTCTTGTATCACCGTTCAATAAAATAAAAAGATTTTTTATCCCATCAAGCACAAATTCAAATGCGCCGCTGTTCCGGAGCAGGCTGATGGCAACCAATAATCCTACGAGATAAGGTATGATGCGAATAGCCACTTCAAAACCCCCTTTGGCTCCATCAATAAATGCATCAAAAATGTTGATCTTTTTATAAAGTCCGCCTAAAACGATCAGCAGGAAGATCAGTAAAATAATTCCGTTGCTCAAACTGCCGGAAAATACCTGTACTTCATCCGCATTCAGCGATTTGATATAGACAATCAAAGCGGATATGAATGCTGAAATGCCCAGCACCCAGCCCAGTATAACGGGTTGAAATAACCTGATTTTTTGTTTGAGCGCTACGATAGACATAGCTACAATGGTAGCAACGAATGTTGCGATCATGCAGGGAATAAAAATATCTGTTGGATGGGCCGATTTCAAAGCAACACGATCAGCAATGATTACCGTAGGTATCAATGTAAGTCCTGAAGCATGCAGGCAAAGAAACATAACCTGCGCATCGGAAGCCCTGTCTTTATCTGCGTTCAATTCCTGCAGACTTTCCATCGCTTTTATTCCAAAAGGTGTAGCTGCATTGTCAAGCCCCATCAGGTTAGCAGAAAAATTCATTACCATATGCCCCATGGACGGGTGGTTTTTTGGCACTGAAGGGAATATCCGGGAAAAAAATGGACCAATGATGCGTGAAAGAAATCTTATACCTCCTGCCCTTTCGGCAATACTCATAAAACCCATGAACAGCGCCATGATACCTATAAGATTCAGACAAAGATTTACAGCATCTTTGGCGGTATCAAAAACACCATTAGCTGATAACATACGATACGCCCGGTAAGAATTGTCACCGGTTTTGTATACTTTATCCTTTCCCCAAATGGCCGCATCCTGAACTTGCAATTGTTGATGAACGGATGCCGGCAGGGAAACGGAATCCACTGTTCTTGCAGAAACCGTATCTGTATTTTTTCCGGTAACCAGATGATTGAATATCTGATTTTGATCAGGCTTAAAAATAAATTGATAGGAAGCTGCTAAAAGTGCGATAATAATAAATGCCGTCCAGATCTTGCTAAGCGCCATGCGTTATGATTGTTAGGGGTTGATGCATTTAATGTATGGTGAAATTTTAAAAACAAGGTTTGAAGATAATGGAAAGTTTTCAGTTACCCGACTGCATCAGAACATTATGAAATCGATTCAAAATAAATAAAAATTTCAACTTCCATTTGCCTATGGCTATCAAACAATAATGTAATTCCTTTTGCAAAAAAAATCAATTGAAAAACGGTAAGTACTGAACTTGACTTATGTCATTTTCCAGCCGTTTCAATTGAATTATATTTATGGCATTTAGAATAAGTAAAATTTATTGATATGAAGAATACAAATGTCATCGGGTTAACTAAAGTCAAAACTTCAGAATTGGCTGAAAAATTAAATGAGTTGTTGGCAAACTACTCCGTTTTTTACCAGAATGCCCGGGGGTATCACTGGAACATTAAAGGCGATAAATTTTTTGAATTGCATGCAAAATTTGAAGAACTCTATAACAGCCTGTTACTAAAAATTGATGAAGTAGCCGAAAGGATCCTGACACTGGGTCATTCCCCCTCTCACCGTTTTTCAGATTATTTTAAAACTGCCGAAATTAAAGAAAGCGGTAAAGTGAGTGATGGAAAACAAGCTGTTACCGAAATACTCGAAAGCTATAAGATTCTAATTGCCAAACAAAGAGAATTGCTGAAAATGTCAGAAGATGCAAATGATGAAGGTACCAATGCATTAATGAGCGACTATATTCGGGAACAGGAAAAATTTACCTGGATGTACACGGCTTATTTAACTTAAATTTAAAAAGTTAAACTTCAAAAATTTAAACTTGAGAAGCTTCACTCATTACATGATAGTTTGATTTAGGGTATTTATTTTATCCTGTTGAATTTTAAAACAAATTGTCAAATTGTCTAATTGACTAATTGTATTCAAATTCTCAAATTTGTACTCCTTATCTTTGCGGCTCAAAAAAAAGGAAGAATGGCTTTACAAGCAGGTATTGTGGGATTACCCAATGTTGGAAAATCAACTTTATTTAATGCGGTTAGCAATAGTGCAAAAGCACAGGCCAGCAATTACAGGTTCTGCACCATTGAACCCAATGTTGGCCTGGTAGATGTTCCAGATGAACGTTTAAACAAACTGGCCGAACTGGTACAGCCTGACAGGATCGTTCCTACACAGATTGAAATTGTTGATATCGCCGGATTAGTTAGAGGTGCAAGCAAAGGTGAAGGTCTGGGTAATAAATTTTTAGCCAACATTCGCGAAGTAGATGCTATCATTCATGTAATACGTTGTTTTGAAGATGAAAATGTGTTGCGTGAAGAAGGCGCCATCAATCCAATCAGTGATAAGGAAATCATTGAAACTGAATTGCAATTAAAGGACCTGGATAGTGTTGAAAGAAAAATTTCGAAATCGGAAAAACAGGCACGTATCGATCCAAAAATAAAAGCAGAACTCGAAGTTTTGCTCCGCTGCAAAGATCATTTGGATAAAGGTTTAAATATTCGCACACTGTATCTTACTGCAGCAGAAAAAGAAGCCTTTGCAGATTTGTTTCTTCTTTCAGACAAACCCGTTTTATATGTTGCCAATGTGGACGAACCTTCCATGCATACCGGTAATAAATATTCTGATATGTTGATCGAAGCCGTCAAAAATGAAAATTCGCAGGTTATCATCATGAACAATTCTATTGAAGCACAGATCTCCGAAATGGAAGATCCTGATGATAAGCAGATGTTCATGGATGAATATCATATGAAAGAACCTGCATTGAATCGGTTGATCAGGTCTGCATACCAACTATTAAAACTCTATACTTATTTTACTGCAGGTGTGCAGGAAGTTCGTGCATGGACCATTCACAAAGGTTGGAAAGCGCCGCAGGCAGCAAGTGTTATTCATACCGATTTTGAAAAAGGATTTATCAAAGCCGAAGTGATCAGTTACGAAGATTTTATTCATTATAAATCCGAAGCCGCTTGTCGCGATGCGGGGCGATTAAGAATTGAAGGAAAAGAATATATAGTTAAAGATGGCGATGTAATGCACTTCCGTTTCAATGTATAATTTTTAAATAAATATTTTTTATACGAGGAGGAATTTAAATTCCTCCTTTTTTATTTTTAGGTAACCAGCTTTAGTAATCCTGTCATCGCCTGTTGTGTCACTCACTTGTACTGCATCAAATAATTCATCAAAAAAAATTGGCACCCTGATGTAATCTGCTACGCTCTGCTATTTCTGCAGTATTCAGGGAATAATTTACAGATCAAAAGCCAGCGAATGCTTACTTTTAATTAAGCAACCAGTCAACTTTCTCCCTTCCCTATTTCGACATAATAACATTTATAAAAACCAATCAAATAAATGATTATGCAAATCCCCGCTTCAATTTTTGTTACTGGAGGTACAGGTAATATTGGTGGCGCCGTTGCCCGGAGTTTATTAAGCAAGGGTATAAAAGTAAAAGTGCTTACCCGTAATCCTGCATCAGAAAACGCCATTGCATTAAGCAATATTGGCGCAGAATTAATAAAAGGAAATTTAAATGATGTTGACAGTTACCAGGATCATGTAGCGGATGTGGATGCAATCTTTTGTGTATTACCAATGAAAAAAAATAAGGATAGTGAAATTAAAATGGGTAAGGACCTTGCTGATCTTGCTCACAAATATAAAATAGCTCATTTCGTTTATTCATCCGTCATAACCGCTGGTGAAGAAACAAATATTCCGCATTGGCAAAGTAAATCAGCGATAGAAAATTATATAAAGGAACTGCAGCTGCCATATACCATCATCAGGCCTGCCAGCCTGTATGAAAATTTTTTAATACCACAGGTTAAAAAAAGTATTTTAAAAGGAAAGTTGGTGTATCCCTCAAGTGGAAATGTTATACAACAACATATTGGGGCACGGGATATTGGTGAAATTGCTACCAAAATTTTTTTAAATCCCCGTCAATACCTTGGGCAAACTATAACAGTGGCAGCAGAACAAATGAATTTGTTACAGGTAACTGATTTATTTTCCAAAGTGCTGCATAAAAAAATGAAATTTCAAAAACTCCCGTCATTCATTACAAGACTTTTCATGGGTAAAAATTTATACCTGATGTTTAAATGGGTTGATGAACATGATATGATTTATGTAAAAGATATCAATGCAGTGCATACTTCATTCCCGGGATTGTTGCCCCTAAAAGATTGGATTCGTTTCCATTTTGAAAAGCATAGAAATGTGAAGTAATCACATCTTGTTTGTATAGGGGTAAGGGAAATAATATTATTAATCCAATTCTTATTGATCCCGCAGGGATCAAACTTGAATAACCCTGCATGCAATGCAGGGAAAGAAAAGGTAATTTCCAGAACCCTGAAAGGGTTCAATATTTACAATAAATATGTTTCATCAAACTCAATTCGATGCTCCTTAAGTTAGGCTATATATTCCTCTTTAAATGAAATGTTTTTATGATGTTCCTCCTGATTCTTTACATATTCTATAAGCCTGTCTTTTTCTTGTATTGAATAGGTAAAAGCTCCATAGCCATCTTGCCATCCGTTGAAATATTTAAATAATTTTTTCTCTTTGATAAAACCACTACTTGCAATTTTTATACTTTTAATCAAACCGGCTAAAGCTACAGACGGATGAAGATGCATTAAAATATGCAAATGATCCTCTACTCCATTAATCCTATATGCATGACACTTGTGATTTTTTAATATCCCCCAGACATATTTATAAAGCTCTTTTCTGCTTTCTTTTTCCAAAACTTGTTCTCTTTGTTTTGTACTAAAAAAAACCTGGTAGATAATTTGTGTGTAAGTGCTCATAAGCTTTTATATGTACAACTCTTTCAGGGTTGTTTTAGCCAGTTAGCTTTCACCGGGTTTCACCCGGTGTTATTCAAATTTAATCCCTTCGGGATTGTTTTACCTGTAAACTTTTTACTATTTCGATTAATATCCCGAAGATAAAAAGTTTGATTAATCTGCAACTTATGTAGATAGTAACACTTCAAAATTAACGAATCATCAATGTGTAGTACCCCGAAGGGGTTTAAAATGAATAACCCTGCATAAATGCAGGGAAGACAAAGTGATTATTATCAGAACCCTGAAGGGGTTCTATCTTTTATTTGAATATAGGTCTGAATTAAAAAACTTTAAAACAATGCAGTGATAGAAGCCCTCCCTATATGAACTGTCCTGGCTGAACCTGGTTTACGCCCATCATATTGAAAACTTAGTTCCAGGTTGTTCAATAATCTTTTGGTAAGCCCCAGTGACCAGAGATAATTTTTTCCGGGCAACAATCCATCAAGCATTACATAACTCACCGTTGTATTGGCTGCCGCATCATAATTGATATTATTAAATGTAAATCGCCCGATCAGTGAGCTGTTCTGCAAAACATTGTATTTGCTTTCTACATTCACCGAATTGGAAATGGATTTTTCACCGCCATATTTAGGGAGGTTCTTTTTTACATCATATTTATAACTCGTCACCAGTCTGAAAACCGTTCCCCTGATCAATGAAATACGTGGCTCTGTATTAAAAACATCCAGTTCGTAATTACGGTTTGTAAAACCTGCATCAGGCGTAAACAATTCATTACTGCCTTTTCGGGTAGTAAGATCAAAAGTCAGCATCTTACTCAGGTTCCAGCGAAACTTCATACTCCAATCTGTAATTTGCCTGCTTTCGTAACCGTAAGTCAACAAAGACTTTCCACTGTTTTGCAGGTTACTGATATCAATACCCCAATGACTGTTGAAACGGTTAAAAGAAATTGTATTAAGAAAAACCGTACCCAATGTTATCAAGGCCGTATCATTCAATCCATATTTAAAAGGGTTGAATTCAAAATTACCTTTGGCTACAGATTTTTTATTCACCTGCATACTTGTTTGCAGGTTGAACCTGGCAATAAACGAGCTCAATCCATTTGATCCGCTTGAAGAAATGACTGCCCTTGGATTAATCTGAAAACTATAATTAAGCGTATTGAAATTCGCTTTTACATAATCGTTAGTCGGGGTGAATAAACGGATGAATTTTGCCTGGTCGGTAAATACAGCGATCTCGAATTCATTCAGGGATTGCACCCCATTGCTATCATAATCATTCCAGGTATATTGTCCCTGTCCGGCCGGTACCTCAAGGTAGCTGTAATCTCTTTTTTGTTCCTGCCCCGCTCCTACTTCATACAAAACATTACCCGTGACCAAACCCTTAAATTCATTGATCATATACTCCGCACGACCTAAAATAGTTTCATCTTCCTGTTGTGGTGATAAAGAATGATCACTCACTTTTAATTTTCTGAATGTGGTATTGAAAATTAACTGGTGTGCCGGATTCTTTAAAAATTCAGCCTGGAAGTTTATGTTCTGGCTCCGGTCAGCACTTTTAAGATCTTTAGCAACCGGGAATTTATCAGCACGGGTAAAATAGGTAATGCTGTATTTATTCTGCTTTTGGTCATCGGACCTTAGATAAACAGAATAGGTGTCAAAGGCAAAACTCAAAGAAGATAAAGAATCATTTGATTTGTTCCGGGTGATGTTCCGCTCCATGGCATAGCGGCCGCCAATGCTTATGTTATCTAATTGAGCAAACTTTCTACTGATATCAATAATGGGTTTAAAGAAGCTACCCTTTTGCAGGCTATTGGAAAAATTGGTGATGGCAAGCTGGTTATTTAAAGTTAATCCCTTAAAACTGGAGGATTGAGTAAGCGTTTGTTGGATACCGTTATAATCATCACTTCTATTATAATTCATGAACTGGTAACCAATTGCATTTCGTTGGTTTTTTAATTGGGAACTGAAACGCAGGATATTTTCTGTAGCCGCCTGCGTTACCAAAGGTAAACCCCAGTCCCGTGTAAATTCAACATTCCTGATCCTTTCCAGTGGTTTGAATTTATCCTGTACAAATTCATAATCCAGGAGCGTGGTCAGGCTCAATTTGTTCTCAGGGTTACTTCTCAATGGCTTTACATTTTGTACCTGGAAACGGGCAGCAAATCCGGCATCATCACCCCCATCCTTACCCGAAAAAGTATTGACATCATAATTACTCATGGCCAATTCACTTTTTATGATCGTGTTCTTACCCAGTTTATAATCCACCCCTGCATTAAAAACCTGTTGCTTTTTGGGTGTCACCAAAATGGTTACCGGTTCAAACCTGCCCTGCCTTTGATTTCCAACGGGTTGTATGTAACGAAAAACTTTTCCATTTGCACCATTAAAATCAGGCATATAATTTCCATTTCCGTGGCCAACATCGGTAAAAGATAGACTGTATTTCGCCACTGCAGGATCCGTTGAAAACTGGTAAAACGAATCGATGGAAGCACCTGCATTAAAATAAATTTTTTCATAAAGGATCTTGCCTGCATCAAAACTATCAATAACAGCAGCAGGATAAAATGCCTTTTGAATACTATCACCTACTGTACTTAGAAAATGACGTTGATCAGCATCCAACACCTGGTTTACCTGCGAGTTCTTAGCATCGCTGTTATTAAATGCGCCTAACCGAATGGTAAGTTTGTCATTGATTGTTAATTCCTGTGTTGCATATAAATTGGCATTTAAAAAATTGCGATCAGCATATTCAAATTCAATTTGTATCCTGCTGTCTTTGGTTATCAACCGGCGTGGTGTAAAAGTTACTTCCGCTGTATTGTAATTGATTACGTAATCCTGGTCTTCGCCGCGCTGTAAAATTTCACCATCTAAAAAAACACGTTCTGTACCTGCAAGCACGATAAAGAAAAATTCATTGCTGGCACCTGTTAACCTGTATGGTCCCTGGTTTCCTTCCAAACCCTGGAAAACATTTCTGTTGAATTTTCCTTTTGCGATGGAACCGCTTACCAATGTGTGCCCTTTTATTCC
>JAKFER010000174.1:0-9243 GCA_036675565.1 Chitinophagaceae bacterium | reverse complement strand
GTTGATTATACTATGGATGAATTGGAGGAAATGCTTGACCCCGAAAAATACTTTCGCATCAGTCGTTCATTCTATGTTTCTATCAACAGTGTAGACCAGATTCATGATTATTTTGGAAACAGGTTAATGTTATACCTGAAACCACAAGTTGACAAAGAAGCACTGGTTAGCCGGGAAAGAGTTAGTGATTTTAAAAAATGGCTGGGGAAATAAATCAGGCTTTCATTTCAACTTTTACAACTGTTCCTGTATTAATGGATGATTCGATATAAAAACTGGCGTTTATTGCGTTCGCCCGACGCCGCATATCATTAATGCCACGGGCAAGTACGGCAGTGCTGATATCAAATCCCTTTCCATCATCTTCTATAAACATAAAAAACCGGTCCTTCTTAATTCTGATACTTACTTGTATATGTTTGGCCTCAGAATGCTTAATTGAGTTCCAGATAGCTTCTTTAAAAATAGCCAGCAATTCATAGCGGTATTCCATATCCAAATCCAGCCTGACAGCCGCTTCATCAATATCAAAAATGATATCGATATTGTATAAGCTTTCCATTTCAATGGCAAAATCTTTCATCCTTTCAAGTGTATTTTTCATGGTGTCATTGTTGGGATGAATACTCCAAACCATATCATACATAGCCTGCACCATGCGGTTACTGGTTTCACTGATGTGTTCGATATAATCCCGGGTCCTTTCTTTGTCTGTATCAACTTTAGTTTTGGCCAGTTCACTGGAAATATTAATACTGCTTAGTGAATTGCTCATGTCTTCCGTTAAACTGGTGGCTATCCGTGTACGTATACTTTCGGTGGCCCGCAGCTTTTGCAATCGTTGCTTATCCAGCCAATAAATTATAGCCAGCGCAACAAAGATTACAATTCCAAGAAACCACCAGGTTTTCCAGAAAGGCGCCCTGACCCTGATATTTAACTCAGTGATCTTGTCAGTGGTTTTACCTGTTTCATCAACCGCTTTTACCCGGAATACATAATCTCCGGGTGGTAAATAATTATATACTGCCTGGTTTAAATCATTTGCTTTCTGCCATTCTTTATCAATATCATCCAACTGGTAATAAATAGGATATTCATTAAAAAAACTGAGCGCTGCAAATTCAATGACAATAGAATTTTGCAAATGTGATAATTCAATTTTTGATAAAGCTTTTAGTGAATCCACAAGCAGTGACCTGTTATTAACCTTAAAGTCTGTTATGGAAACAACATGCGGCTTATTAGCGAATAAAACTTTTGATGGTTGAAAAACAATAAAACTATTTGAATTTCCAAAAAGCATCCTTTGATCCGGTAAATGAAAGGATGCATTGGTATTAAAATGATCATTGACCATTCCATCCTTCCTGTCAAAAAAAATGAAAGAATTGTTTTCCAGGTTTATCCGGCAAAGCCCGTTGATCAATGAAACCCATAAAAACCCGGAAGCATCCATCTCCATGCTCATAATTCTTTCCAAAGAAATTTTTTCGGACAATGAAACCTGCCTGATTGTATTACTCCTGGTATTATAAATATTTAAACCGTTGGATGCTATAAGTATGATGCTGTCATTATACTGAATAATACCATTGGCATCATTCAACTTTAATTTTTTTGCCGCAGGCCCTTTATCAGTAATATGATCTAAAATGCGATCATTGGCCGGATCAATTTTATAAACACCTTCGTTAATTGTACAAACCCAAATAAATCCTTTTTTGTCAATGTATAATTTTTGAATTCGGCATTCAGGTATAGCATCGAATTTTTCAAAACCATCTTCAAACTTCTTTTTACCTTTTTCCCGCAACCATTTTATTAAACCTACCCGCTGTGAACCTATCCATGCATTACCAGCATTATCTAAGAGTACCTGCCGGATGGTAGCATTCTTAAACACGGGTGGATTAAACATCCTTGCCCTATTTGTTTTTTCATCAATTACCATTAGCCCCGGTTGTAATCCGATCCAGGTTTCCTGGTGTTTGCCTGAATTAAACATACTCCAGCCAGACAATGCATTATTTTCATCCAACCCTCTTATGTTAATTGGAATACGGTTTAAACTACTATCATACTTGTAAATACCATCTCCCCATGTCCCAACCAAGATATCTCCAGACCCAGTTTGCGCAAATGATAAAACATTCCCGTCACCCTGTCGTTGAGTGGAACGGTTAATATGAGTAATACTTGAAAACAATTGTTGCTTGGGATTGAAAACATATACCCCGTTATTACTGGTTGCGACCCACAAATTATTTTGACGATCTTCAAAAATATCATTCACCCGTTGATAATAAATAGATTGATCATTAACATAACCATTGTAAACCGGTTTAAAAGATTTTTTATTTTCCTGGTACCGCGCAAATGCAGATAGCCCTGTTATCCAAATGGTACTATCTTTCTGTTCTATCATTGTTCTTAGTTCATGATAGCTTTGAAAAGTATTGAGCAGTACCAGGTGATTTATAATTAATTTTTTATTTACCAGGTCATAACAATATAAGGCCGGAACACCCTGCCCCGGGAGCCATCGATGAAACCAAAGCCGCTGTTTACTATCTATCATTAAAATACTTACCTGGTCAAGGTCACCCAACTGCTGAATCAATGCTTCATTACCTGCATTATTATCCCGGTAACTTGTTTTATTTCTCAAAGGATCATAAACTACAAACCCCAGATCACACGCTATGTATAATTTCCCGGTCTTTAAATCTTCTTTTATGTTCCATACCTCAAATTTTGGTGGCAGGGAAAACAGGCTATAGTCTGGCGTAAATTCATCCTGGGCTTCGTTTAATGTCAGTATATCAATACCCAGGAAAAAATACAATAGGTTGCCCCTGCTGTCCTCAAACAAATTTCTTTCCGAAACCAGCATCCGTTCGTTTGATGTCTTGACAACCACTTCTTTAAATTGAAAATTATGCGTATCGAAAATGCCAATCTTACCATTGCCTAATAAAATCCATAACCGTTTATTTTTATCATAATGAATTTTAAAAATGTAATTGTCTGGCAATGAATGAACATTGGAAGGATCATGCCGGAAAGTGATAAACCGATTTCCATCAAAACGCTGCAAGCCATTAATGGTGCCTATCCAAATAAAGCCTTCTTCATCCTGTGTTATACTTCCCGCATCATATGCAGCGAGCCCATTATTCATATCATAATGGGTAAATGAAAATTGCAGATGTTGCTGTGAAAAAGCAGTTAACCGGAATGCAAATAATAAAATAATTATTGGAAAAGCTTTCCTCATAATTTTTAATGGTATCCAAATATAATTAACAGCAACATAGATTGTAATAATATCGGGATGAATTGAAGTTTATTCTGAATTGATTGGTTATAGTAACGACTAGGTGATAAAAGAAATACAACCGGGGTTAAAATACAAACGGGGTTAAATAAAAAAAATTCTCTGTAGAAAATTACCTGCACCAATAATTTCAATACATCCATAAATTTTTACTGATTCATTACCGGCTGCCTGCAATTCATGCAGCTCGTACTATTCATGCTACACTTTGTAAAAGATATTTGTCCCATCATTAAAAAACATTAAACCAACAAACATGAAAAGATTTTTATTAGTTACATTGGCAGCCGGATGTTTATTGACCTCCTGCAAAAAAAATGATGACATTTTACAACCAGGCATTTTCCGGGGACCCGAAGTAAGTGTGCATGGCGGTAAAGCCTGGACATGGATCCAGTTAGCAAAGAACGGCGCACCTGAAAAGTTAGCAGTAACATTAACTGATCAGGCTTTAAACACAGTACCTATTGGTCATGATGACGGAGACCATTCGGGTCATAACATGGAAAACAGTTACACATTAAAACTCCATCCCAAAGCTTTGACAGCAACACCATTTAATCATGTTGGTATGGGTTGGAATCCAATGGGACATGAACCAGAACCAATTTATGGAATACCGCATTTCGATTTTCATTTCTATTTACCAGCGCCAGAGGAAATTGCCGCTATTCCACCATATGATTTGGCTCCGGAGAAATTTGATAACTGGCCAGCCCCGGATTATTTTCCGCCAACATATATGAATTTCGGTGGTGGTGTACCTCAAATGGGAGCGCATTGGATTGATGTAACATCTCCCGAATTAAATGGAGCTCCTTTTACACAAACATTTATTTATGGATCTTATGATGGACAGGTAAATTTTTATGAACCCATGATCACCCTGGATTTTTTAAAAAACACCCAGTCATTTGAAAGAAGCATTTCTCAATCTGCAAAAGTTCAGAAGTCAGGATATTACCCAACCAAAATGCGGGTTGAAAAAAGCAATGGACTTACACATGTTATCCTGGATGGCTTTGTTTATCGTCAGCAATCCTAAAGTTTATCACTGAATAAAAGGAGTTCATGCTCCTTTTATTCTTTATCCTGAAAATTCATTTCGAAAGCATACAAATCCTTAATCAGGAAGCAGATAAAAATCTTATTTGCCAGCATACCTGCCGATGGACATTTTAATCCATTAACAAAACTTGCATTACATCTTAAAAACCTGGGGCATGATGTACTTTGGTATGCGCAGGATATTTATTTAGGAAGATTACAAAACATGCAGATACCTCATTATCCTTTCAAAAAGCCAAACAGTTCAACCAGTTCAACATCGAAGAATTTTTTCCTGAAAGAAAAAAAGTAAAAAACAAGATCAGCAAACTGAAATTTGATTTAAAATATTTTTTCATCAGCCAGGGCCCGTTGTTTTTTTAGGATATTAAGAGAAATTTAAACAAAAAGTAAATTTACTGATGATTATAAAAGAGGTACAACTTTATACAAATGATTTACATGCAACAAAATATTTTTATGATAAGATAATGTCTTTTGAAATATTTGAACAAACCAACGATTCCTTCGGTTTCAAATCGGGTGATTCACATGTTATCTTTCATGAAATAATGAATGAAAAACCTGTTTATCACTTTGCTTTTCATATACCAAATAATAAATTACACGAAGCTTTGGAATGGGTTAATGAACGTATACCCGTTCTGCCTTTTTCAAAGAATAGCCTTGTGGCCGATTTTAAAAACTGGAATGCCAGGTCGTTTTATTTTCACGATAATAATCAAAACATCGTGGAATTTATCACGCATTATGATCGTAAGATTGAATCGGGTAAACCCTTTTCTGCACAAAGTATTGAAATGCTGATTGAAATTGGACTTCCAGCTAAGGATGTTCTGGATACCTGCAAAAAATTATCCGCAAAATATAGCATTGATTACTTTTCTAAAGGACCGGTAACAAACGATTTTGCAGTCATGGGAGATGATAAGGGTATGTTGATTATTTCAAAAGAAGATGACACGTGGTTGCCTGTAAATCAAAAGGTTCAAAAATTTAAAATGAAAATTCAAATAGAAAATAAAGACAGGATGATTGATTTAGACATTTGAATTTCGAAGAGAATATTTATTTCGCGTACAAACTATCACGCTAAAAAATATCCCAATTATATTTTTTTTGTTTGACCGTATATTCTTTTGTAAATTACAATTACAAAATTACTGCCGCATGAATAAGGTTAAACAAATCCTTTCCCGCAAAAAAATTAAACCCGTAACCATTTTACCTGGCGCAAAAGTTATAGAAGCTTTGGCAATTATGGCTGAAAAAAATATCGGATCAATGATCGTGATGAACGAAGGCCAGTATGAAGGCATCATTACCGAGAGAGATTATTCAAGAAAAATTATTTTACAAGGTAAAAGTTCAACCGAAACTACTGTATCAGAGATCATGTCTACTGATCTTCCACGCATTACCCCCGAAATGACCGTTGATCAATGCATGGAACTTATGAGTGATAAAAATATTCGCTACCTTCCGGTATTCGATGGCGAATTGTTAATAGGTATTGTATCCATGAGTGATGTGGTGAAAGAAACTATTTTAGAACAGGCTGAAACCATTCATCAATTAGAAAATTACATTCATTCTAACGCATAAGATCGATTTTACTTACTAAATCCATTAAAATGTAAAGCGAAGCCCCGTAAGGCTTCGCTTTATTTTGTATACACTTTTTCAATTAAACTTTAAGTTTCTTTTCCTTTGGCCTTCACCACCACCAGATCATTCATTTCTACCTGCATAGGTAGTAATCCAATTTTAACTACTGCACGCTTCCCTCTCAATTCCATTACCTCTCCTACCTGGTGATTGCGTTTCATTTTTACTTTGTCACCAATTTTTATATCTCCGCCTACTTCTTCGAATTTTGAGTCAATCTTTTTTTGCATGCGGCCAACTTTCTTTTGGTCATTTTTTTTGAACAAAAGATTTTCCATTTCCCTGATCACCTTTTGTTTATTTTCTTCCTTCCTCCAAACAACTGTCAATTGCTTTAATTTTCGCTCCATATCTTTCAGGTATGCCAATTGATCTTCTTTGAATTTATTTTGCTGTTTTAATATTTCCACTTGCTGCCGATGCTTTTCTTTGTCAAGCGTTTTTTCTAATTCAGCTTTTAGCTGATCATTCCTTTTTATTAACAGGTTTAATTCTTTTTTTTGTTTTTCAACCAAATCCAGGTCCTGTTCTGTTTTATTTAATAATTTATCCAATTTGAAATGTTCTTCGTCAACCATCTTTCTTGCCCGGTTGATCAATGCCGGAGGCAGACCAATTCTTTCTGCAATGGAAAATGTATAGGAACTACCTGGCTTTCCTACCACCAGTTTATAAAGTGGTAAAAGATTTTTTTCATCAAAAGCCATGGCGCCATTGATTATACCCGGCGTTTTATTGGCCATTACTTTCAGGTTCAGGTAGTGCGTTGTAACAATACCATAAGCATGTTTTCGAGCCAGTTCTTCCAAAATAACTTCCGCAAAAGCACCACCCAAATTCGGATCACTGCCGCTTCCCAATTCATCTATAAAAAATAATGTACGGCCATTTGCATTTTCCATAAAATGCTTCATATTTAGCAAATGGCTGCTGTAAGTACTCAGCTCAAATTCCAGGCTTTGCGTATCCCCGATATGGATCATTAAATGTTTAAAAATTCCGAACATAGAGGATGGATGAACAGGTACCAGCAGCCCGCTTTGCACCATCATTTGTAACAGGCCGACTGTTTTTAAAGTAACCGTCTTCCCCCCGGCATTGGGACCGCTTATTACCAGGATACGATTTTTCTCATCAAGAGTAACGGTAATGGGTAGTGTTTTTTTATTCAGTTTGCGGTTATATAAATAAAGTAAAGGATGATATGCATTCACTAATTGTATATGTGCAGAATCGGTTAGTAAAGGAAACTCCCCGTTTATATCCATAGCTAGTTTAGCCTTGGCATTGATAAAATCATATTCGCCCATCACTTCATGCCAGTCAGCTAATAATGGAGCATAAGCGGATAATCTTTTTGTCAATTCCCTAAGCAGGCGGTAAACTTCCTTCCTCTCATCATTTTCCAATTCAAAAATCTCGTTATTGAGCCCAATGGTTTCTTCAGGTTCAATAAAAGTAGTTTTGCGGCTATCACTTTCTCCATGTAAAATGCCTTTTACCATTCTTTTCTGTTCTGCAAAAACTGCCATTACGCGGCGGCCATTCATAAAACTTTCTTCAATATCCGCCAGGTAGCCCTGCTTATTTAATTTGGCAATCAGTTTATCAAACATGCGGCGCAGGTCGTTACGTTTTTTATAAAGACTCATCCTGATATTGCGCAGTTCAGGTGATGCACTATCCACAACCTGCCCAATGTCATCGATCACCTCATGGATCAATTCCAGTATTTTTTTTTCGTATTGCGTATTTTTTATTACCAGGGCCAAAGCAGGAAAAGCCGTTTTTCTTTCAGCATTGAACCACCTGAAAATTCTTTCAAGACTTTCAGCAAGTTTTCGTACCTGGATCAATTCAGCTCCGGATAAAACAGCACCTGGTATGCTTAACAATTTTAACTCTCTTGAAAGATTCAGGATAACATCATTGGGGAAATAAGTTCCATGCTGCGATAATTGGCGGTATTCATGCGTTTGTCGCAGTTCCGTTTCAATAAATTCTTTTTTTGTGTGAATACGGAGCTGGCTGGCCCGGGATTTCGCATACTCGCCCTGTGCGTGGTTTACCAATAATAATTTTATCTTTTCAAATTCAAGTTGAACCGAAGCCGATGCCGGAAATAACCTCATGCTTTTTTGAATAATTTTTAATCTGCGAATTTCGTCTTTTCAACGTTTTGTATCTTGCTGAAGATTGCTTTACTTGTTAATAATAGTATAAATGCAAAATGCATCAGCCATAGTTAACAAAATGTACAAAACAAACATACTTAACTTGCACCGGAATTGCTTTATAATAGGTAAGTGAAAAACGAACCGCTATGTATTATTTAAATATCATTACTATTTTTACTGTCCTGGGAAGTTTTTTTTCCTGTGCCCAGACAGAAAGTACGGGAAAGAGTTTTACATCAACATTAAATACAGGTCCTGAAATGTCCACAACAAAATTTGAAACTGCCACTTTTGGTACTGGTTGTTTTTGGTGTACCGAAGCTATTTTTGATCAGCTGAACGGTGTTGAAAAAGCCGTATCGGGTTATAGTGGCGGGCAAACTGAAAATCCAACTTATAAAGAAGTAACCGGGGGCGAAACAGGCCATGCTGAGTGCATTGAAATAACCTATGACCCCGAAAAAATAAGTTATGATGAATTATTGGAAGTATTCTGGCAAGTGCATGATCCCACTACATTGAACCGGCAAGGTGCGGATGTAGGTACGCAGTACCGGAGTGTTATTTTCTATCACAACGAAGAACAAAAGCAAAAAGCCGATACGTATAAAAAAGAATTGGATAAAAGCGGCGCTTTCAGTGACCCTATCGTAACGGAAATTGTACCTGCTTCCACTTTTTATATAGCTGAAAATTATCACCAGGAATATTACGAATTGAATAAAAATACCAACCCATATTGTGCTATGGTAGTAAGACCTAAACTGGAAAAATTCAGAAAGGTATTCAAGGATAAACTAAAACATTAATCGTATTTATTTATTTTCCCCGGCCTGATACCGGGGATTTTTTTTAGGATTATAAAGATTTGTTTGTCATCCATTACATTTACAATAAAAAAATTATTGAAAAGGTGATGGGAGAATGGGAAGAAGAAGTGGTAGGGTTTTAGCAATGTTATTAGCGTTTTTAATGGTGTTTAGTTCATTA
>JAKFER010000225.1:0-45820 GCA_036675565.1 Chitinophagaceae bacterium | reverse complement strand
ATAAATACATTTTGCAATACATCATTGGCATCATCATGGTCAACCACCATGCGACGGATATGCCAATATAGTTTTTCCTGGTATTTTTTGATGATGGCTGTATAGGCCCGCTCTTTTGTAACTTCTGATTTAAATCCGGACAGCAATTCCGCATCGCTCATGGTGCTTTCCATTTACTAAGGTTTGGTTTATAGAATAAAGGATCTGATGATTAATAGTATTAATAATTTAGATCCAAATTAAAATATTTTAAGCAAAAAAGCAGGCAGTGAATAATTTGACAACTAGATAATTTGACAATTTGAAAATGAAAGTCAGAGGATTACCATATAAGCAATACGTTAGTATAAAAGTATCAATGTGCTAACAGAAAAGAAATTATGCTCTAACTGCTATATATTTTAAAAGCGATCAGTTATTTTTTCGTTTCATTACTTTCTCAGCAGCAGACACAATATCAGGAATATCTAAACCATATTTTTTTAACAGGTCAGAAGGGGTGCCACTTTCTCCAAAAGTATCTTTGGTTCCAACATATTCAATGGGTATGGGAAAATGTTTGGAAGCACATTGACCAATAGCATCACCCAAACCACCAATAATGTTATGTTCTTCTGCAGTAACAGCGCATTTTGTTTTACGAATGGAATTCAAAACGGCTTCTTCATCCAAAGGTTTTATCGTGTGCATGTTGATCACTTCAACACTGATACCTTTTTCTTCCAAAATAGCACCTGCCTGGATTGCGTTCCATACAAGGTGCCCGCAGGCAAAAATGGTAACATCGGTTCCTTCTGAGAAGTATTGCGCTTTACCAATTTTAAAGTCTTCTTCTTTAGTGAAAATGGGCCAGGCTGGTCGGCCAAAACGCAAATAAACCGGTCCTTCAAAATCTGCAATGGCCATGGTTGCAGCCTTGGTTTGGTTATAATCACATGGAACAATAACAGTCATGCCTGGTAGCATTTTCATTAAACCAATATCTTCCAGTATCTGGTGAGTTGCGCCATCTTCACCTAAAGTTATACCGGCATGCGAAGCACAGATCTTTACATTCTTATTTGAATATGCAATGGATTGACGGATCTGGTCATATACCCGCCCGGTAGAAAAATTAGCAAAAGTTGTTGTAAAAGGAATTTTACCACCGATTGTTAAACCGGCTGCAATACCCATCATATTCGCTTCCGCAATGCCACATTGAAAAAAACGTTCAGGAAATTCCTTCATGAATTGATTAAGTTTCAACGAACCGGCAAGGTCGGCTGTGAGGGCTACCACATTTTCATTTTTACGTGCGGCTTCAACTATACCATCTCCAAAACCACTTCTTGTATCTTTTTTACCTGTTACCTGGATTTCCTTTAGCATATTCTTAAATAAGTTATAATGTAAAATCAGCCGCAAAAGTAAAAGAAAGAAATTGATTGCCGCTCACTCAATAAAACAGAATTGGCCAGCAATTTTAAGTTTAATTCAATTCAGCGGGTTTACCGTTAAAGATCTTTTCATCGGTTTTCAATCTTTTTTCCCATTTCCAGGCAGTAGACATCATATCCTCCAAATTGTATTGGGGATGCCAGTTCAAAATTTCCTTTGCTGCATTATTATTGGCATAAATGGCTACAACATCACCATCCCGACGGGGTCCGATCTCGTAATTCAATTTTTGCCCACTCACTTTTTCAAAGGCAGCTATGGCTTCCAAAACGGTTACGCCAATGCCAGTTCCCAGGTTGAAGACCTGACTGGCAGGTGCTTTGGGGTTTGCTTTTAAATGGTCTAATGAAAGGGTATGGGCATGGGCAATATCACTCACATGGATAAAATCGCGTACACAGGATCCATCCCGGGTATCATAATCATTTCCAAAAACAGTCATTTTGGGTAATTTCCCAATGGCTGTTTGTGTTATGGCAGGCACCAGATTTTGTGGGCGCCCGATAGGCATTTCCCCAATCAAGTTGGTAGGATGAGCGCCAACCGGGTTAAAATATCTTAATAAAATAAAACGGGTATCCGTTGTTTTTGCAAATTCGTTGATGATCTGTTCGCTCATTTGCTTGGTATAACCATATGGCGATTCGGCTGGTTTGGCTTCGGTTGATTCTGTAACGGGGGTTTCATCCGGGTTTCCATAAACCGTGCAGGATGAAGAAAAAACAAAATAGGGAGTTTTAAATTCCTGTACACATTTCAATAAATTAATCAGGGAAACCAGGTTATTTTCAAAATACATCAGGGGGAATTGCACCGATTCGCCCACTGCTTTGTAAGCGGCAAAATGAATAATGCCTTCTATATCTTCATTTTCCTGGAAAATAGCAAAGGTGTCGTCGTAATTGCAAAGATCAACTTTGTAATTTTTAACCTTTGTACCGGTAATTTTCTCAACACCTTCTAAAATGATTGGATTTGATCGGGAATTATTATCAACCGAAATTACTTCATAACCATTTTTTATAAGGTCTGCGAGGGTATGAGAACCGATATAACCGCTTCCACCGGTTACTAAAATCTTTGCCATTCCATTTGTTGTTTAGATTCACAACAAAAATGAGTAAATATTTTTACTCTGGTTAGAAAAATAAATTGACCACATAGTAAACGCCGGCAGCCAGTAAAGCGCTTACCGGGATGGTCAGTATCCAGGCCCATAAAAGATTTACCGTAACACCCCAACGCACAGCGGATAGGCGTTTGGTAGCACCAACGCCAATGATGGCACCGGTAATGGTATGTGTTGTACTAACCGGAATTTTGAGTGCCTCGGTTACAAACAAGGTAATGGCACCAGCAGTTTCAGCAGCTACACCTTCAAATGGGGTAACCTTGGTAATCCGGGTGCCCATGGTTTTAATGATCTTCCATCCACCACTTAAAGTGCCTAAGGATATGGCTGTATAACATGCTAAAGGAACCCATACGGGCATTTGGTCAAAATCTGTAATGGAACCACGGGCAATTAAGGCAGCAGTAATAATTCCCATCACTTTTTGCGCATCATTTCCACCATGACCAATACTAAAAGCCGCGGATGAAACCAATTGCAAACGTTTGAACCATTTATTTGCTTTGTGCACATTTAGTGTATTGAGAAAAAGGGTAAAAACAGCCATTACGGAAATGATAAAGGCTAATAATATCCATTTGAAATTTTTGCTGTAGAAGATCAGCTGGTTAAAATAGCTTTCATAATGAGTGTTGGCCGCAAGTATTTCCCGGTTGAATTCCAGGCTTAGTGATAAAAAGATGGCTACTATTAATAATATAGAGAAGGCAATAATTTTTGGCAAGATGCCTTTGCTGAAAGAATGGATAAACCAAAGTGAAATGATAAAAGCCATAACCATCCCAACAATAGGAGCCAGGAAAATAAAAGCGCCTGTTTTAATGATAACTGATGCATTTACAGCGCCAAAACCTGCACTAGCCAGGCCGGCACCCGCAAATCCACCTATTAATGTATGAGAAGATGATGAAGGAATACCATACCACCAGGTAAGCAGGTTCCACATGATGGCTGCTATGAGACCAGAGAATATTACGATCATCATTTGCTGACCGTTAACAATTTCTGGTTTTACCGTTTTAGCAACAGTATCTGCAACACCATGATCCTTGAAAATAAAAAATGCGGCAAAATTGAAAACCGCTGCCCATAAAACCGCCTGGAAGGGGGTTAGTACTTTGGTTGAAACAACGGTTGCAATGGAATTAGCGGCATCATGAAAGCCGTTAATGTAATCGAAGATCAAAGCCAGTGCAATAATTACGATCAAAAAATTCATACAGGCAATTTGAAAATATGGAGATTTGAAAATTTGATGGTCAACTTCATTTTCAAATTGGTTATGCGTATTTAATAATGATGGATTCTATTACATTACCGGCATCTTCACATTTATCCGTTACGATTTCCATAACCTGGTAAATTTCTCTTTTTTTGATCACTTCTTTTGCATCGGGTTCGGTTGCAAAAAGATTTTCAATACTCATATCAAACACATCATCTGCCTGGTTTTCCATACTGTTGATTTTAACCAGCGATTCAGTTATCAGGCGCATATCTTTCATATTCCGCAATTCTCCAACGGCATTACGCACCTGGGCGCAAATATTTTCAATGATCTCGGCCAGTTTTTGAATACCACTATCATTTGGATTTACCCGGTAAAAATTAATTTTTTTGGCAGAAGCATAAATGTAATCGGCAATATCATCCAGCGAACTGGCCAGGTAGTGAATATCCTCCCGATCAAATGGAGTTATAAAATTTCTTCCTAATTCAGTAAATATGCGGTGAGTGAGCTCATCATTGGTATGTTCAAGATCTTCCAGTTGAGATATAATAGCGGCCCTTTTATCAAAATCATTTTCAAAAACCATAGCTTTTAGCTTTTTACTCATGAGGGATACATTATCCGCTACTTGTTCAAACAGGTCATAAAAGATCCTGTCTTTGGGAAGAAATATTTTTAAAATTGAATTGAGTGCCATTTATCCTTATTTAAAATGTGTGCGAAGGTATTTTTATAATAAACAGTAAAGGAATGATGTCAATTAATTAATATAAAATTAATATTGCAATTTTAAAACCGGGTTTACATAGGCGAAAAAAAATAAACTGTAAATTTTAAACCATAAAATGAGCCATAATGAAAAAAATACTTCCAACAGTGAGGTTTTTGGTGAATTGCATGGTGCAGTTTAAAAACAATAAATATTAACCATGATATGAGCCATATTAAAACGCTTACAATCTCTAGGATTTCTGGCGAATTACATGGGGCAATTAAAAAACAATAAAAATTATCCATGAAAGTAGTTGTAAAATGTGTTTGTACATGTGTTTTTTTTCTATTTGTCACAAACGCCCGGGGTCAGCGATACCTGACGGATCTGGATACATCCATTTTTAGCCGGGATACGGTTAGCAGGGTGGTTAAACGTTTTGAAAATCTGTATGTAACCGGCTATATGCAACCGCAATTTCAAGTAGCCCAAAGTAAAGGAGCGCCTGCTTATGGAGGCGGCAGCTTCCAGGAATTTTCTGACAACCGATTTATGTTACGAAGGGCAAGGATAAAATTTGACTACGTTGTTCCCGGAAAAATTGGAGATTTCCCTGCAGCTATGTTTACATTCCAGTTTGAAGCAACCGAAAGAGATGTCAATATCCGAGATGTTTATGTGCGGGTGTTTGAACCAAAAGAAAAAAATCTATCTTTTACCGCCGGATTGTTTTCCCGTCCTTATGGTTTTGAAGTGAATCTCTCTTCTTCTTTCAGGGAAACACCAGAAAGAGGCCGGATGTCTCAATTACTGATGCCCAGTGAACGCGACCTGGGAATCATGGCAACTTATGAATCACAGAAAGAAGGAAGAAAAAATCCTCAACTCAAATTTGATATCGGTTTATTTAATGGTCAGGGTAAATCTGGTCCGGCTGAATTTGACTCCTATAAAGATATTATCAGCCGGCTAAGATTAAAGCCTGTTGAATTTGGTCAGCATAAAGACTTTTCAATTGGTGCGGGTCTTTCATTATTATATGGTGGTTGGGCACAGGGTACAAAATATAAGTATGAAATGGGTGAGCAAAATGGTATGCAGGTTTTTAAAATAGATTCATCGCTGGATAATATTGGTGATAAGGCGCCTCGTCATTATTATGGCGCAGATGTGCAGCTTATTAAAACCCACGGGTGGGGTAAAACAGAGATTCGTGGTGAGTACTGGAGCGGAACCCAACCCGGAACAGATGGTACGACTGAAAACCCGGGAGAATTGCCCATTGAACCTACATATATCCGCAATTTTGATGGTGCTTTCTTTTATTTTTTACAAAATATCATCAATGAAAAATGGGAACTGATGTTTAAATATGACTGGTATGATCCCAATACCGATGTAGCAAAGTCCGATATCGGTAAACCGGGCTCCAATCTTTCGCTTACTGATGTGCGTTACGATACATATGGTATTGGACTTACGCATTATTTTACCAGGAAGTTAAAATTGCTGGCTTATTATGATATTGTCCGGAATGAAAAGACCAGTCTCAGCGGTTTTACATCCGATGCAAAGGATAATATTTTTACCTGCCGGGTCCAGATGATGTTTTAATACTGTTGAGTATTTATTATCACCAGAATGAACAATTTTAAATAAAAAAGCATTCGCTATCAATTGCTTATTTATCCCGCTTAACAATTAGTTCATATACCATTCATAATTCCTTAACGGCAGGGTAACATCATAGTAATGTAGCCAGCCGTCCTTTGCCCCAAATTAAAAGAACATGTACAGGGTATTGATTTGGATGGTGATTTTTACAAGTTTTTCTTTCTCCGCTTTTTCCCAGGCATATAATTTAACGGGTAAAGTTCTGAACCAAAAGAATGAGCCCCTGCAAGGTGTTTCGGTTAAAATTGAACAAGGTCCTGGCACCACTACGGATATTGAAGGCCGTTATACGCTATCGCTGGAAGTTGGTAAGAAATATACGCTGCTGGTTTCCGCTATAGGTTATGCGCCAAAAAGCATTACGGATATAGATGTAACAGCAGGAGCAGGAAATGAGCTGGATATTGTTTTGGAAATCGAAGCAAAAAACCTGGAGACGGTTGTCGTAAGGTCTTCAACCCGACGCCAGGAAAACACCGCTTCATTATTAAATTTTCAGAAAAACAGCCCGGCACTTTCAAGTGGTTTGGCTGCAGATTTTATCCGACGCACACCTGATAAAAATACCGGCGAAATTTTGAAGAGAGTAAGTGGGGCCAGTATCCAGGATAATAAATTCGTCGTTATCCGTGGATTGAGTGATCGCTATAATGCGGCCATGATCAATAATGCACTTTTACCCAGCACAGAACCAGATAAAAAAGTTTTCTCCTTCGATATTTTCCCATCTTCTATGGTTGATAATATCATCATCAATAAAACAGCAACGCCTGATTTAACAGGAGAGTTTGCCGGTGGACTGGTACAGGTGAATACAAAGGACATCCCGACCAGTAATGAATTGAGTGTTGGTTTTAGTCTTGGATTCAATTCGCAATCTGTTTTTAAAGATTTTACCAGCAATAAAAGAAACAAACTGGATTGGTTAGGCTTTGATGATGGAACAAGAAATTTGCCGGCTGGTTTTCCAAAAACTGCACAAGCTTATCGTTCATTGGGTGGTTCACCGGAAGGTCTTGAAACGCAGTATGCACTCAGTCGCGGTTTTAACAATGACGTATATGCGCAGACAACTTCTAAAGCATTACCTACTCAGACATATAATATTACCTGGGGCAATACAAAGCAATTTGAAAAAGGCGGAAAATTCGGATCAGTCATTTCATTGATCTACCGCCGCTCACAATTAAAATACCAGGTTGAAAGAGCGATTAATGAAGAAGATGGATTGCTGGAAAATTATTTTGATGACCTGAATATTTATTCTGTGAACACAGGCGCCTTAGCCAATTTCGCTTATGTAAAAGGCAAGCATAAAATATCTTTCAAAAATTTATTCAACCAGTTATTTGAAGATAATTATTATACAAGAACAGGTTTTTCGCTGGACAGGCAACAAGAAGTTGATTTCCGTTCTTCGTTTTTAAATCAACGTTCTCTTTATAGTGGCCAGTTAGAAGGTGAACACCAGATAACGGCTGGTGGCATCAAGTTCAACTGGAATGGTAATGCTTCGGTTAACTGGAAAAAGCAACCGGACCTGAGAACATCTGCATTTTTCCGTCGCATCGGGTCAACAACGCCTTTTGAAGTAAATGATGATGACTCCCGTCGTTTTTACAGTGACCTGAAGGATTATGGTTATGGTTTAAATGGAAGTTTGGAATTTCCATTTACGCTGGGTGGAGAAAAACAAAGTTTTAAAACCGGGGGATCAACGTTGATCCGTGTACGTAATTTTCAAAGCCGTGTTTTCAGGTATGTGCCTTCGTCCAATCAATTCGATCAAACCAAGGGATCATTATCTTATGACCAGATTTATGCATCATCCAATATCGGTCCCAATGGATTTGTGATAGATGAATTTACCAATAACCAGGATAAATATTTTGGAGTGTCTGTGGTAAATGGCATGTATGGCATGTTCGATAATAAATTCGGAGAAAAAGTTCGTTTGATCTGGGGTTTAAGAGCTGAGAATTTTCAACAGTTCCTCACCACAAAGGATAATACTGCTAAAAGAGTCAATGTGCTGACAGAAGAATGGGATTTTTTACCATCCATCAATTTAACGCTATCACCAAACTTCAAACAGAACATCCGTATTTCGGCTAGCCGCACCGTTAGTCGCCCAGAGTTTAGAGAAATTGCACCTTTCCCGTTCTTCGACTACCAACAGAACTATGGCGTAGTGGGTAATCCCCTATTGCAGATGGGTGGCATTTTAAATGGTGATGTACGTTATGAAATATATCCAAAAGGTGGAGAAGGTATTTCAATCGGTTTATTCTATAAACAATTTAATGATCCCATTGAACTGCGTATTGACGGGCAGAGTGTACCAACCCGCAGAATATATTCTTACCAGAATGCGGATGAAGCTTATACCATTGGTGGCGAGCTTGAAGTGCGAAAGAGCCTTTCATTCCTTGGAACCGTTATGGAACATTTTGATTTCTTTGGAAACCTGACTGTCAGCCAGTCAAAAGTTAAACTGGGTGGTTCCAATTCAATTGAAAGACCATTACAGGGTCAGTCTCCTTACCTGGTTAATGCAGGATTGCAATACAATAACAAAGAATGGAATGGTTCATTGTTGTATAACAGGATCGGTCAGCGACTCAGCCTGGTTGGCGCTTACGAAATTGGTATTGGTGGTATTCCGGATGTTTATGAACGTTCCCGCAACCTGGTTGATTTCCAAATAGCAAAAAAAATCATGAACAATAAAGGGGAGATCAAACTGACCTGGTCCGATATGCTGGGTGAAAGTTATTATTTCTATGAGAACATCGATTCAAAAAAAGGATATAAAGATGGAACAGACCGGTTGTTCAATGCATACAAACCGGGTTCTACCATCAGCATCGGGTTCAATTATAATTTCAGTTTAAAATAAAATAATGGTGAATTATCCCGATAATTATCGGGAGCCAAAACGCAATAAAAAATTATAAAATGACAAACGCTTTAAAAAATTTAAAACCAAATAACATGAAGAAGATCCTTTTCGGGTCATTGATTACCCTCGGCTTGTTCAGCATGACCGCTTGTGTAAAGGTAAACTTTGATGAAGGCGAAGTAATTGATAACGGTGGGGGAACTACTGTTGGTAAAACGATCACCGGTATTATTACCAGCACCAGGTATTATCCAAAAGATGTGTATACGTTAAAAGGTTATGTGTATGTAACCGAAGGCGCTACGCTAACATTTGAAGCTGGTTCTGTGATAAAGAGTGATATCACAGAAAAAGGTGCATTGATCATTGAAAGAGGTGCTAAATTAATTGCAGATGGCAAAGCAAACAACCCGATCGTTTTCACCAGTGGTAAACCAGCGGGTCAAAGAGCGCCTGGTGATTGGGGTGGAATAATTATGTTGGGTAAAGCACCTACAAACAGGCCATTGGATCCGGCACCAACCATTGAAGGTGGTGTGGGACGTCAATATGGTGGCACGGATCCCAATGATGAAAGCGGCATTCTGCGTTTTGTACGGATTGAATACGCGGGTATAGCAGCAGAACCAGGTTCTGAGATCAATGGATTAACCATGGGTGGTGTTGGTTCTGGAACCATCATAGAAAACATACAGGTATCTTTTGGTAACGATGATGCTTACGAGTTTTTTGGTGGAACGGTGAATGCTAAAAATTTGGTGGCGCTTGCAACAGCGGATGATGACTTTGATTTTGATTATGGATATACCGGTAAAATTCAATTCGCTTATTCTGTTCGTAAACCGGATTTTGTTGATGCCGGCGATGCAGGAAATGGTATTGAAGCGGATAATGATGGATCAGGTAGTAGTGCGACACCAAATACACGTCCTCAATTAAGCAACTTTACTTTTGTTGGTCCGAATAATGCGGCAGGTACTGCAGAAAATCACAATCTTTCTAATCGTTGGAGAAGAAGTGTTCAGTTCGTTTTAAGAAATTCAATTTTAATGGGACATCCTGATGGTGGATTTTCCATGGAATCTGACGGAACCGTTACTGCCTATAAAAATGGTAATACAGAATTTATGCATAACCTGGTTCATTCCAATGGCAATCCATATATTTCTAAGAGCCCGGTTATGACATCTGCCGAAGTAAAAGCCAAAGCTGAAAGTGAAGGCAGCATTACTTACACCAATGCGGATGATATTCAATTGAACAGCCCGTTTTATTCCAACAGCCCTAATCCATTACCAAAGGCCGGTTCACCTGCATTAACAGGAGCCAATTTTACTGGTATGAATGCTTTCTTTACCAAAGTTGATTATCGTGGTGCATTTGGAACTACCAACTGGATGGAAGGTTGGACGAACTTTGATCCACAGACCAAAGCTTATTAATTAAACGTATCGATATAAAGTATGAATTTAAAAAACCGGCCCATAAAATGGCCGGTTTTTTAAGCTACAAGGAAAACAACATGAGATACTTTTCTATTTTAATGATCGCACTTTTTTTATGCTCCACTATGTTTATAAGTTGTCGCTCTTCAGAAGAGCAGGTGGATATTCAGCAACTGGCTATAACAGAACTGCCTTACAAATCGAACCTGTTGCCCGGTATACACGATGCGGATAGTGCTTATATCTTATATTATCATAAAGCAGGCGATCATCGTTTTTATTCCACAACAAGAGTTACAGATAAAAAATCACTGGAACCTCTTATGCAGGCTGCCAATGAAACCATTATTCCCAATGCCAATGATTGCATTACCCAGGGAAAGATCCATTTTTATGCAACAGGTGGAAAAGTGTACACTTTATACTTCTCAAGTGCTGATTCATGCAATACATTATCGTTTATTCATACGGGTGAAAAATACTTCACGCATTTACCAAAAGCCATCAGTGCATGGCTTTACCAGCAAAGAGATCATGCCATTGAATAAAAAGAAAACATGCTATCAAATAATGAATATCATAAGTAATTATGCTTAAACTCAGTAAAACTTAATATTACCTTATTGTTATTATTTGTACCTTCCTGATACAATTTGGACCAGTGAAGATGCGAATAACCATATTGATTTTATTTGGCTTTTTAATCCATCATCCCCAGGCTTTATTCAGCCAGGAATATAATTACAAACAGGAAACAGTAAATTTTTTAGGAGATACCATTCAATTGACTATCGATCCTTCCATGTTGATTGAGTATACAGAACCTGTTTCCGAACAATCACTCAATGCATTTTATAGCAAGGTTAACTTAAGTGATTTTCATTCCCTCATCAATAAATTGTTGTTGTATAGAGATCAACATAAAATGAGTGATTGGCTGTATTATCAATTGATCAGGCGTACGGCTGAAATGATCAGCCCCAAGGCAAATAATTATGAACGCTACACTTTATACAAATGGTTCTTACTGACAAAATCCGGTTATGATGCTCACCTGGCTTTGGAAAAAAATCAATTGTTATTTTATGTAAGAAGTGATGATAATATTTATGATATCCCGCTTTTTATGCTGAATGGCAAACAATATGTTTGTCTCAATTTTCACGATTTTGACAGCCGGTCCATTGATCGGGATAAAATTTATACGGCAAACATTGATGTTCCCGAAGCTACCCGTTCTTTTTCATATAAAATTGACCGGCTGCCGGCTTTTAATACCGGCAATTATGATTCAAAAGAAATAGATTTTTTATATGGTGATAAGTTGTACCGGTATCATCTAGTTTTAAACCAGCAGGTAGAAAAGGTATTTACGAATTATCCTGTGGTTGATTTTGAATTGTATTTTAATATTCCCATCAGTAATAAAACATATACATCGTTGATACCGGCTTTAAAGAAAGATGTGCTGAAAATGAGCCAGAAAAATGGTGTTGAATACCTGATGCGGTTTACCCGCGATGCTTTTTCTTTTCAAAATGATGTGGAACAATTTGGTAAAGAAAAAAGGTTAACGCCGGAGCAAACCTTATTATATGGAAAAAGTGATTGCGACGACAGGACGGCATTGTTTTTCTACCTGGTAAAAGAGATCTATAATTTACCCATGATCGTACTGCTGTATCCCGAACATGTAACCATTGCCGTTAAATTGGATAAACCGGTTGGTGAACCAATCCATTATATGGATCAAAAATTTACTGTTTGTGAAACGACTCCTCAGGGTATTGATCTTGGACTTGGTCAATTGCCACCAGGCTTAAAGAATAAAGATTACAAAGTGGTTTATGAGTATGACCCTTTTGTCAATCTCGCTGCTCATTAATTTTTTCTCTTAAAATTTATTAATACTAGGGTAATAGCCTTATAACTTATGCATAACATGTAAAATGCACTTTTGCATGGCAAGCAAAATCATAAGCAATTTTTCTCATGTCGCCCTCCATTTCCATGGGGGGCTTTTTATCATTTTTTTTTAATGATCAGAGGAAATGAATGTGCTGATCAATAAAATTGAAATGATCTTAGTTTGGTAAATTGTGCAATCAAAAAACACTTTCATTCATTTTTCGGAATCAATACAATCATTATGAAACAGGGACTCTTAATAGACATGGATGGCGTTATTTACAGTGGTGAATTATTGATTGAGGGTGCCGATCGATTTGTAAACCAGCTGATAAAAAATGATATTCCCTTTACATTCATGACCAATAACAGCCAGCGAACCAGGTTGGAGGCTGTGCGAAAGTTAAAGAATCTGGGTATTGAGGTTACGGTGGATCACATTTTTACCAGCGCTATGGCAACCGGCAAATTTCTTGGTGAGCAGGGCTCGCAGGGAACGGCCTATGTGTTAGGTGAAGGCGGATTATTAACCAGCCTGCATGAGAACGGGATATCCCTGGTAGAAACGGATCCTGAATTCGTTGTGCTGGGTGAAGGCCGCAACTTTACTTTAGAGATGGTGCAACGTGCCGTTGATATGATACTGGCAGGAGCAAAATTTATTACAACTAACAGGGATCCTTCACCTAAAAAACCCGGATGGAATAATTTAGGTATTGCTGCAACAACCGCAATGATCGAAGAGGCAACCGGCCGCAAGGCTTTTGTAATAGGTAAACCGAGCCCGGTCATGATGCGCTCCGCTCGTAAATACCTTAACCTGGAATCAGGCGGTACAACTGTTATTGGCGATACAATGGAAACCGACATACAAGGTGGCGTGCAAATGGGATATAAAACCATACTCGTACTTTCAGGCATAGCCGAAAAAGAAACGCTTAGCCAATACGCTTTCAAACCGGATCTCATTGTGAGTTCTGTTGATAGTATTGATTTCCCGTTAAAATGGTGGTGATTAGCTCTGCCTGTTTTTTTTTCATACTAATGTAACAGCCCTGTAACTTATACATAACATGTAAAATGGATTTTTGCATTACAAGCAAATCGTAAGCAGTTTTCTCAATGTAAGCCCTCCATCTTTATGGAGGGCTTTTTATTCATTTTCTATCATTATTTATATGGTAATGAAATAGTCATATTCCGGTAACCTGCAGTTAATTTGGTTGATGCAATTTTGAATGTGTAAAATCAAAAACCATTAGACATTATCCCCGAAGCCTCCTGTAAAAGGAGGCTTCTCTATTTGAATAACGGGTAATCCTAATTTAGTATATCGAGCACTTCCACCATTTGCTGGTCTTTTTCCATTTCGGTCAAATGTTTATGAACATGCTTAGGTGAATTGAAAATGAAATTCAGTACTTCATTAATACTGTTACTGTAATCCATTTTTACTGTTACACCATTTTGAAGCCATTGAAAAAAATGTTCATCAAAATCATGATTGATATTTTTCAGGCAGGTTATACCCAATGCTTCCAAAGCGGCAGCATTGCAAAGCTGTTCGTAATGGCTCCGGATAGGAATGGCCATGATCTTTTTTCCCAGGTGTATAGCCTCTGCCGGCGTTTCAAATCCACCGCCGGTTATAATCCCCGAACACCTGGTTAAGTGATGATTAAATTGATCTTTGGCTATTGGTAAAAAAAGAATGTTCTCTATCTTTTGCGGAGTGCTTACATCATGCGTGAAAATATGAAAAGGAACTTTTTTAAGCCTGGTGAATATATCATATAGCTGTGGTTTGCAGTAGGAAGGAAGGTATACTAAAACAAAACCATCATCTACCGGTTTGGCATCCAGGATGCTTTTTTTTATTACAGGTGTAAAAATATGATCATCATATTTTTTAAAATGCAGTCCGGCATATTGCGTGGCTTTCGCATAATGTTTTAAAATCTTTTCTCCCAGCCGGCTTTTTATTACTGGCCTTGGAACTTTGTCCGAATAAAAACTTGCCTGGTGTCCAAACTGGATGGAAGGGATTCTTTTCTTTTTACAAGCTGCTGCGGTTATGTATTCAAAATCATTTAGTATGAGGTCATAATTTTCAACAGGCAGTTTTCTAACCAGCTGCTGCACTTTTATTGGATTTGTATGTTTCAGCATCTTCAGATAATCAAGTCCTCCATTGCAATTATAAAACAAGCTTACTCCATTACTGCGGAACTTTACCGGTACATCCAGGGACAAACTACTGTTTGCCCCACTTAAAAAAATATCTACCGTTCCATATTTTTGCAAATGAGGTAAAAGCTCCATTGCCCGGCTGATGTGCCCGTTCCCGGTGGCTTGTACGGCATAAAGTATTTTCATTAAATTTATTTTATTGATAGTGAATGCAGGTAAATGGATACTTCTTTTGGAATCATATCCATATTAATGATGGCTTCTCTTTTATACTCAGGTTTATGATTTGCTGCTACATGTTGATAAATATGCCAGTCATTTCCGTAATATTCCAGCGATGTCATATGCTCAACCCAGTCGCCTGAATTCAGGTAAATAACTTTGCCTTTAGTTGTTACAAATTCTTTTTTCCTGGGTTGATGTATGTGACCACAGATCACATAATCGAATTTTTTTTCTATTGCTAATTCCGCCACCAGCTTTTCAAATTGGTTCACTTTAATTACATACTTATTTATCTGGCTCATTACCTTTTTTGAAAAAGATACTTGTCCGCGACCGGCTAATTTTGCGCAACTGTTGATCAGTTTATTAAAAGCTAACAGCATGGCATAACCGTTGCTGCCCATACGACCCCAGAACTTTGCACTTCCATTGGTTGTATGGTCAAAAACATCACCGTGAAATATCCACATCATTTTATTATCGATCTCCAATACAAGTTTGTTGGTCAGTTGCAGGTTGCCTAACTCAAGGTCTGCATAGGCACGCAACATTTCATCATGGTTCCCGGTAACATAAAATACACGGGTGCCCAGCGTCATCATATGAATGATCTCTTTTAATACTGCAAAATGAGCTGGAGGGAAATAATGTTTGTTGAATTGCCATACATCAATAATATCTCCATTTAGAATAAGCAACCTGGGAGAAATAGATTGCAGGTAGTTGACAGCTTCAATCGCTTTTGATCCATAAGTGCCTAAATGAAGATCCGAAATGACGGCTACTTCAATATTTCGTTTTTGCATGGTGAATCGTTTATTGAATTTCACACTTATATATAACCGAAATATTAACTGAATATGAAGTTTATGTAAACCTTCATGCGGGAATTTGCGTAGTTGCTATGCCTCTGTATTTGTGCCAGGCGAACCAGCAACCATATTTTTAGAATGATAAATAGGTCATGATTCATTGAAGACAACTTTGATTAGTTGACGTCCCCTTACATAATTGTTGGAGCCCGTATCTTTCTTGCATGCGCTGAACAACGCGGTCAATAAACAGGTGAAGCACAATGTGAGCAGAAAGAGATTCTTTTTCACAGCAGTTGTTTTAGGTAGTAATAAGATACTACAAAAATCATAGCAGATATCGTATGACTTTGCGCTTTTATGCTACTGATTTGTGGTTCAATAATTCAGGATAAAGTCAAACGCAGATTACTTGGAAAGGCAAAATTTGGCAGAACACAATACGAGAATGACGAACATTGATCACGGCTTAACACAGTCGGAATTGATTTTTATCCGTCCTGGAATTATGGATAATAATTAAAACCTGATTTATTTTGATATATTGAAGACAAATTAATTGTTTGTCATCCACTCCAACTTATTTCTCCTTTAACAGTATAAAAAAGGAAGCGGTCTTTGCAGCTATTGTTTGTTTTGTAGCATATACCTGCATATTTGCATTTCGCAAGGCATTTAATGTAGCATCCTATTCCGGTTATAGCTTATGGGGGTTGGATTTTAAAATCGTATTGGTCATCACCCAGGTATTGGGTTATATGCTGAGTAAATTTTACGGAATAAAATTTATCAGTGAAATGAAGCGTCATGGCCGGGGTCAGTTGATTTTTATATTGGTATTTATTTCATGGATGGCATGGCTCGTTTTTGCATTAATTCCTCCGCCTTATAATTTTTGGGTACTGGTATTCAATGGATTTCCTTTAGGAATGCTTTGGGGTGTTTTATTCAGTTATGTAGAGGGCAGGCGTGCCACCGATTTTATTGGTGCAGCATTAGCTGTAAGTTTCATATTTGCGGGAGGTATTTCAAAATCAACGGCTTTGTATGTTATGAATAATTGGGGTGTGAGTGAATATTGGATGCCATTTGTTACCGGGCTGATATTTTTTATTCCACTGTTATTATTTATTTATTTGCTGGAGAAAATCCCACCACCAGGTCCCGGTGATATTACGCACAGAACCGAACGGTTACCCATGAACGCAGATGACCGAAAGCAATTTATTGGTGCTTTTTTACCCGGCGTTGTATTACTGGTGATTATTTATATCCTCGCCACCATGCTACGAGAAGTAAGAGATGGTTTTATGGCGGATATGTGGCGGGAGTCTGGAATAGTCTTCGAAGCAAATGTATTTGCCAAAACCGAAACACTTATTTCGTTAGCAATCCTTGCCTTGATAGCAACAATGGTTATTATCAAAAATAATTTCAGGGCATTTATTCTTTCTCATTATATCATGTTGCTGGGGTTTGTATTATCAGGAATTGTTACTTTATTATTCCTGCAGGGAATCATCAGTATGTTTTACTGGATGACATTGGTTGGTCTTGGTTTATATATGACTTACATCCCATACAACTCACTTTTATTCGATCGGATGCTGGCAACTTTTAAATATGCGGGTACCGTGGGCTTTGTAATTTATGTTGCTGATGCTTTTGGCTACCTTGCCAGTGTAAGTGTTCTGCTTTCTAAAACGATTTTTAATCTTCAAATAAACTGGCTCGACTTCTACACAACACTTGTTTTGTGGTCGGCTATGATCGGTGGATTATCTACTGCATGCTCCATCGTTTACTTTTACAGGAAACATGTTGCTTCAACTCAAAAAATTAATTATGAAAAATAAAATCGTACTATTTATTGTAATCATTCTTTTTACTTCCTGCACCAGTGCCACTGTAAATGCTATTGCGGAAACAGACAGTGTTGTTATTGAATACGCCATTCCTGACCCTGGTGCTGTTTCAAAAACAGTGGCCACAACAAATAGTGCGGCAATCCACCGGTTGATTGATTTTATTGATTCCAAAGAAGTAAACCCCGATCCATGTAGCTACAAAGGCAAGGTTTTATTTTATCAGCAAGGCAATAAACTGCTTGAGGCGCAATTTGCCGATGCGGATGGTTGCCGTTACTTTTCGTTTACACTTGATGGTGTATTACGTCATACCCGGATGAATAACGAGGCGATTGATTTTTTCAAAAGCCTGGAAGAAGGAAAAAACTATTATTGATTATTCTTTGAATCCATTTGAAATATTCTGATAAAAATGGAGAAGATTAAATTATTTTTTTCATTCTCTTCATTTTCAAATTGCCATATTTTCAAATTGTCTATTGATCATTTTTTGAATCTAAAGTAAAACCGACTGTTGTTCCTACTTCAACGGAACTGCGTACATGAATGGTTTGACCATGCGCTTCAACAATATGTTTACAAATAGCGAGACCTAATCCTGAGCCCGTAACATCCCTGCTGCGACCTTCGGCTGTTCTGTAAAATCTTTCAAAAACCCTTTCAAGGTGTTGTTCCGGGATGCCAATTCCGTTATCACTGATCTCAATCAATATTCGTTGTTCATCAAGTTGGTACATGCTGGCAACAACATGTCCGTCTGTTTTACCATACTTTATTGAATTATCGACCAGGTTTATGATAACCTGCCTTATTTTTTCTTTATCGGCAAATACGGTTAACGGTGATTCACAACCTTTTTTGATGCTGCAGGTAATATTTTTTTCTTTTGAACGGATGCTTAAACTTTCATAAACCTGCTTTACCAAATCCTGGATAATAAAATTCTGTTTGTGTAAAACCTGTTCGCCGCGTTCAAGACTTGAAATTTCGTCCAGGTCCTGTAACAGGTTTAACAGGCGTGTTACATTGCTGGATGCATTGTCCAAAAAACGTTTCAGTGTGTCAGGTTCCAGCATGGCACCATCACGCAGCGTATCAATATAACCCTGGATCGCGAATACCGGTGTTTTAAATTCGTGGGATAAGTTCTGTAAGAATTCTTTTCTGAATTCCTCGTTCTTTTTAAGCAGATCAATTTCCTGGCTCCTTTGAACTGCCCAGGCTTGTACATCTTCACTTACCTCTGAAATACTTTTTTGCGGGAGAACAAATTTGTAATACATCTCCTCTCGTTTACTCGCCTTGGTTTGATATATAAACTTATAAATGAGTTTTATTTTACGATAAATAAAACGTTGAAGCGTAAACGTAATTAATAAAAAACTTCCCAAAAAAATCAGGACGAATGAAACGCCGGAGATGATCCAATCTTTTTCAAGTACATAAATACCTAATGCAATAGGAATAGAGAGTAATAAGGAAGTAAAAGCGGAAAGTTGCCGCGGAGTAAAATTTTTAGCCTGGAACATGAAGTTTTAAAAATGATAGTAAAGGTAATATCACCCGGTGCATCATAACTCAAACTTATAACCAACACCTTTTACCGTGGTGATACAGTCGATACCCAGTTTTTGTCTCACCTTACGTACGTGAACATCAATGGTGCGGTCGCCTACAATAACATCTGCACCCCAGATCTGGTTCAATATTTCGTTTCTTAAAAAAACCCTTCCCGGCTTGGATGCCAGCAGGTATAATAATTCAAATTCTTTTTTTGCCAGGATGATCTCTTTGCCATTATTAATTACCAGGAACTTTTGCGGATCGATCACCAGGCCATCGATTTCCAGTATTTTATCGCCTGTTTCTGGTAAACGCCTGAATAATGCATTTACGCGACTGATAAAAACTTTGGGGCTCACAGGTTTACTGATATAATCATCAGCGCCTGTTTCCAAAACATTTACCTGTGTAGTATCATCATTTAAAGCAGTTAAAAATAAAATCAGGGTCTGTTTAAACTGGGGAAGCTTTCTTAATCGCTCACAAACTTCCACACCCGTTTTTTTAGGCATCATGATGTCCAGAACAATAAGCTGTGGCTGATGGATTTTCGCTTTTTCAAGCGCATCATCTCCATCTTTTGCAGTAATGACAGAATAGCCCGCTGAAATCAGATTATATTTCAAAATTTCCAAAATGTCCGGTTCATCATCAGCAATCAACACGGTACGTGCCTTGGTTTCCATGCAGCGTTTAAATTTTTGCAAACCTACAATAATTGAAGAGACAGCCGGGAGGATTACAACCGCGTAACGAATACTTAATAATTAAATAATATACCAGCCGCTTTATCGTTTAATTATTTTTAACATTTGATAACCAGCTTATTTGGCCAAAATTTGTTCTTAAAGAGAGAATTTCATTCATTGTATCCAATTTAAACGGTGGGCATTAATTTTGTTTCACTTTACATTATGAGATCATCAACTTTTTTCATATTTATATTTTCCGCTTGTTTTCATTTTAGTCTCAACGCCCAGGGAGATAGTAACCAGTATAAAAATTTAAAACCGGAGTTCAGGCGCCAATTAAATCACGATTACATAGACCGGGAGCAAAAAGCTTTTGAAGCGTATAAACAAGCTGCTAATACAGCTATTACAAAAGAAACTGAATTTTATATCCAACAATCAGTTCAAAACAAGGCAGATGAGATTCAGTTTAATATTGAAAAAGATTCCATTCTTGATCATCGCCTGAAAGTGCAGTATTTACATGGCCTGTCCAATGTGCTGAGATATATCAACAATAACCGGCGCAGCACCTCATTCAAGCCATCCTATATCCCAGCGACTATTTCAGCTTATGAAAAGCTTATAGCGATAGACAGGAACAATGAAAACATGCTACCTGCTATAAAAGAAATGCCTTATGAAGTAGGTAATGCAGTAATGCGTGCTAACATTTTTGATCAGAATAAGGGATATGAAGAAAGCCGGTACATATTGATTAAAAAATATGTTACGCTTTACCCGGAAAAAACTTTACAAACCTTGCTGGAAAATCCCAACTTACCTTTTTTAGATAGTTTGGTAAAAGTGGCGGCTTATCAAAACCCAAGACAACTTTATGATTATGCAGCTGCCAATAACCGTTTAGGATTTGCCATTCGGAAAATTGATGATCCCCTGGTGAAAACCGTGAGTAAGATGGCAACCAGTGGAGGAAGCGGGCAATTGTATTTTCCTTTCCTGGATAATATTATGTCTGGGAAAATTACATTTAAGGATGTGGACGATGTAAAAAGTGATGATGTAAAATATTACCAGTTACTGGTTAAAACACATATTGATTATGTAAACAGGCAGTTGAATGGTGAAGCGATACAGGAATCAGCATCTATTATGGAAATGATGCAGAAAAAAGCAATCAGTTCTTTTGTGAATGTGATCAATGGATTGCACAACTCACCGGATGCAGTTCGGTTCCGGGTTTTACAACCACTGAGTGCGCAGGAACTTTATTATGTGGCTGTTTTAAGTGATGGCGTTATTTATACCTCCAGTTATACCAATGGTGTATATCCATATATAATGAGTCGGATTGGCCAAAGAGGTGATAGTTTGCTGATGTCTGTAAAATTTGATAAGTACAGGAAGTTTATAAAAATAGCCGCCGGTTATAATACATTAAGCCATTTTTTAGCTTCTTTCAACCACCAGGGTGATGCGGCAAAGTTGATGCAGGCGTTTGTTGGTGGACTTGAAAAATCGGATGGATTGGAGGATGGAGTTGATGTTGCTGACAGTTATGCAAGCATTGCTGAAAGTATCAAACCATTGGCTGATGAAATGATCAAAAACATCCAGATCAACTACCAGCGAAATGTGGCCCAGAATAATAAAAGAGGAATAGTCATTTACAACCTGCTGGATAAATTATTTCAATCTGCAGATTCAACCAATAAAATAAACCTTTCAACAGAGTTGGGTATTTCACCCGTTTATAATGTAAATTTTAAGTCATTGACCAATGAAGAAGATAAGGTGATTATGCAGGTTTTCTTTTATGGTGATGAAGATGGTCAAAATATTTTCCAGGGCTTTTTGAGACAATTCAATAACAGTAACTGGAAAACAACGCATACTGATAAATGGGTTTACATTCAATCCGTAAAAGGAAAACCTGTAATGATCTATGCTAATAAGCCGTTACCGGAGGAAACTGGTGAAGATGAAAAAGCGCAAAGAGAATTGGAGGCTTACCTGGCAAAAAACAACCTGGCTCCAACCGTTGTCATCCATCGGGGACATAGTTATTATGCCAATTATACGATCAACCAAATATTGCCATCAGCCAAAATCGTTTTTATGGGTTCATGCGGTGGATATCATTTAATTCATGATATTTTACAAAATGCACCAGAAGCACATATCATTGCTTCCAAGCAAATAGGTAAAACACGCATTAATCAACCCTTCTTTAATTTATTGATGGAAAAACTTCGCAACGGTCAGAATATTGACTGGATCCCATTCTGGAAAGAGTTGGATAATACCGTTACGGTCGAAGGTTTGGAAGACTATATACCTCCATATAAAAATTTGGGTGCAATATTTATCAAGGCATATAAAACCGCCATGGATACCGAACAAATCCTTTAATACCTAAATAAAAATCAGTTCTGTTTACATTTGTAGTTAACCTAAATGTATATTGAAGCGTGGCGGACCCTGCTATAAAAAAATCTTTCGATATCAACCTTCTGCGCAGGGTTTTTAAATTTGCCCGTCCTTATAAAAAACAATTTTTCATTTCAGTAGGACTTGCTATCGTATTAGCGGCTTTCACACCCATTCGTCCTTACCTTATTCAACAAACCGTAGATAAATATATTACCTACAAATTTTTGGATATGGTGATCTGGATTACGGTGATTCAGATCGTTTTTCTTTTAATAGAAACCGCTTTGCGTTTTTATTTTTCCTTCATTACATCCTGGCTGGGTCAGCATGTTGTGAAGGATATGCGGGTAACTGTATACAAAAAAATATTATCGCTTAATCTTCGTCAATTTGATAAAACGGCAATCGGTACTTTAACCACACGTACCATTGATGATAATGAAAGGATCAATGATGTTTTTTCGGATGGATTAATTTCCATCATTGCCGATTTTCTGTCTATTATTTGTGTATTGGGTGTGATGTTCTGGATGGATTGGCGATTGACGCTGATTTGCCTGATTCCTTTTCCGATCATGCTGATCGCCACTTATTATTTTAAAGAAAGTGTGAACAGGTCCTTTCACAAGGTGCGTAATGCGGTTAGCCATTTAAATGCTTTCGTACAGGAACATCTAACCGGAATGGCTATTATTCAGTCATTTGCGGTGGAGGATAAAGAGTATAATAAGTTTAAAGAAATTAATAAAGAACACCGCAATGCGAATGTGAAAGCCATTTTTGCGTATTCTGTTTTTTTTCCTGTGGTGGAAATTGTCCTGGCAACTTCTATTGGATTAATCGTTTGGTGGGGTGCCGGTCAAAGAGTGAATGCAGGGGTGCTGGTGGCGTTTATTCAATTCCTAAACCTGATTTTCAGGCCACTTAGAGTGATAGCGGATAAATTTAATGTTATCCAAATGGGAATGATTGCTGCCGAAAGGGTTTTTAAAGTATTGGACAATGATGATGTAACAAAAACCGATGGAATTTATTCCCCGGAAAAAGTAGATGGTAAGGTTGAATTTAAAAATGTAACATTTGGTTATCTACCCGAACAGGAGGTATTAAAGAATATCAACTTTACGCTGAAAGCCGGCGATACCGTTGCCATTGTAGGACATACTGGCTCCGGGAAAACAACCATCATCAGTTTGTTGAACAGGTTATACCAGGTAAACAAGGGCGAAATTCTTATTGACGATGTAAATATTAATGAATACCAGTTAGAAAAATTAAGAGGAAGTGTTGGTGTGGTTTTGCAGGATGTGTTCCTGTTCTCTGGTTCCATTATGGATAATATTACCTTGCGCCACCCTGGTATTTCTAAAGAACAAGTTATACAGGCGGCAAAACTCATTGGTATGCATGAATTTATTATGCAATTGCCGGGCGGCTATGATTATAATGTAAGAGAAAGAGGAGCCACCTTATCACTTGGCCAGCGGCAACTTTTATCTTTTATCCGGGCACTTTTATATAATCCTGCTATATTAATTTTGGATGAAGCCACATCATCCATTGATACTGAAAGTGAGCAGCTGATACAGCAGGCCATTGGAAAACTGATCGCCAACAGGACTTCCATTATTATCGCTCACAGGTTATCCACCATTCGTAAAGCAAACCAGATTATTGTTTTAGACAAAGGCGAATTGAAGGAAGCAGGTACGCACGATGAACTGTTGGTGCATGGCGGATTTTACAGTAAATTGCATGAGATGCAGTTTACGAAAAAAGCTGTTTCTGTTTAAAAAAATGAACTCGAAAAAGCAAATCGTTGAAGAAACGGATGCAAATTATGAAAAGGCTGAAACAGACCTTTTAAAAGAGGCTTTAAAACGAACTCCCGCAGAACGCTATTATATGATGACCAAACTGATGAAGAGAGGAATCATGTTGAAAAAGGCACGCATTACCCCATACAATACGATGAAGCCTCAATCGAAATAACATGGATGTATTTGATGAGGAATTACTGAAATTCTGGAAAAGCCTTGAAAAGCACCAGGTAGTTTATATTATGGTTGGTGGAGTGGCCACCAATTTAAACGGATATCAGCGAAGTACAGAAGATATTGATATGTGGATTGAAGACACAATTGAAAACAGAGAAAAATTAAGAGCCGCATTTTTAACATGCGAAATGGGCAATTATTCAATGATTAAAAAGATGCAGTTTGTACCTGGTCGGACATATTTTCATTTAAACAATGGGATGCGGCTGGATATAATGACCTCTATGAAGGGATTAGAAAATTATACCATTCAAGAATGCCTTGAACTTTCATTTATTGCTGAAATAGATGGAACAAAAATTCCTTTTTTAAACATCAACCAATTAATAGAAAATAAAAAGGCAGTGAACCGACCCAAAGATCAGTTGGACGTAATCTATCTCGAAAAAATTAAAAATTTAAGCAAGCAAAATCCCGGCTAATAGTTATATAATGTTGTGGTTTTTTACCTTTCCCTCCTTATCTTTGCGCCAAATTTGAGGAACGGTATGACTTCAGCACGAGTAAAATGCTTATTGGTATTGGTTTTCAGCTTATTTACGTTGTCGGTTTTCAATCCCGTAATATCACAAGAAAGTGACCATACGGACACCATTCCCGGGACAACTGCTGATTTTGAAGTTGAGCATGCTGATGCCAAGTTTGATCCTGCTAAAACCATCATGGATCACATCCAGGATGGACATGAATTTCACTTTTTTACGGCAGGGGATTTTCACGCCACGATTCCATTGCCAGTCATTTTATATTCTCCGCAAAGAGGCCTTGATGTTTTCATGTCATCTAAATTTCATCATGGCGAAGATGCTTACAAAGGTTATCGCCAGCAGGGAAATAAGATCATTCCTGTTTTAGAAGATGGACATACATTGGATAACACTGTGCAGGTATATGATTTTTCATTAACACGTAATGTGGTTCAGATGATGCTTGCGGTTGTTTTATTAGTTTGGTTACTAACAAGCATTGCAAAAAAATATCAATCAGGACAGGGAACAAAAACAGCACCAAAAGGAATTCAGAATGCAGTAGAACCGTTGATCACCTTTGTTCGGGATGAAGTGGCAAAACCAAACCTGGGAAGAAATTACAAGAAATACCTGCCTTATTTGTTGACGATATTCTTTTTTATCATCATCAATAGTTTTATGGGACTGCTGCCAGGATCGGCAAACGTTACAGGAAACATTGCTTTTACATTGGTATTGGGTGTTATTTCTTTCATTGTTATACTATTAAGCAGCAATAAGCATTTTTGGGCGCACATTTTCTGGCCACCGGTTCCACATGCCATTAAGATTATTTTGATTCCTGTGGAGATCCTGGGAGTATTTACAAAGCCATTTGCATTGATTGTCCGTCTTTTTGCAAACATGGTAGCAGGTCACATTATTATTTTAAGTTTTATATCATTGATTTTCATATTTGGTGCAATGAGCAGTATAGCAGGTTGGGGATTTTCTCCATTCTCTATTTTATTCACTGTATTTATTTACCTGATAGAGATCCTGATTGTATTTATACAGGCATTTATTTTCACGAACCTGACAGCTATTTTTATCGGGCAGGCTTTTGAAGGTGGGCATGATGATGTTGATCATCACCAGGAACCTGTAGTTATTTAGACTAAACGCTTTTTTAATTATAAAAAACAAGTATCATGGATTTAATGACAATTTTGCTGCAAGCAGCACCCGATTTTGAAAGAGGCTTCTCTCACATGGGTGGCGCAATCGGTGCAGGTCTTGCTGCAGTTGGTGCTGGTATTGGAATCGGGCAGATTGGTAAAGGTGCTGTTGAAGCCATTGCCCGTCAACCGGAAGCATCGAATGACATTCGTGCAAACATGATCCTGACTGCTGCATTCGTTGAGGGTGTTGCCCTTTTCGCAGTAATCGCAGGTTTATTGGCCGTATTAAAATAATACGCTGCACGTAAAAAAAATTACTGCATTCAACGCACAGGGCCGCGGGTGCAGTAATTACATTTAGTTGATTGTTTTTTAAAGGAATTAGGAATTGGGAATTTGGAATTAGTGGTGATGATCCAAATTATATGAATTATCAAATTGCCAAATTATCAAATTATCAAATTGAATTATGGAACTGTTATTACCATCGTTGGGTTTAATTTTCTGGACGCTGCTTGCGTTCATTATTGTCTTCCTCATATTGAAAAAATTTGCCTGGAAGCCGATTTTAAATTCGTTGGATGAACGTGAAAAGGGCATTTCCGATTCATTGTCTACTGCTGAAAGAGTACGTGCTGAAATGACTCATTTGCAGAATGAAAACGAAATTTTACTGGCACAGGCCCGTGAAGAAAGAGGCGCAATGCTGAAGGAAGCCCGTGAGATAAAAGAAAAGATCATTACTGATGCAAAAGAGCAGGCTAAAGTAGAAGCTTCAAAAATCATTAATGAAGCGCAACTGGCCATTCAAACACAGAAAATGGCCGCAATTACTGATGTTAAAAACCAGATCGGTAAAATGGTTATTGAAGTAAGTGAGAAAGTATTGAAGAGAGAATTGAATGATAAGCCGGCTCAGGAGAAACACATAGCGCAGTTGGTTGAAGGCGTTAAATTAAATTAATTAAACATTAGCGGAGAGTAATATGCTGAATCCCAGATTAGCAGCGCGGTACGCAAAGTCGATTTTAGATCTTTCCATTGAACAAAAATCAATGGAACAGGTGTATGGTGATATGGAATTGATTGCAAAGATTTCTAAAAGCAATCCTGATTTTGTGAGTATGCTAAAGAGCCCTGTTATACATGCCGATACCAAAATAAAAACATTGGATGCAGTATTGAAAAACAAGGTATCGGAGCTTACTGTTCTTTTTTATAAGCTATTAATAAAAAAAGAAAGAGAATCTGCATTGCCTGAAATTGCAAAAGCATTTATTGAGCAGTATAAAGTTTTCAATAATATTCATACGGTTAAACTTACTACAGCGGTTCCGCTGAGTGATGAACTGATAGAATCTATCCTGGAACAAATAAGGGCGACGACCGATATGCAGGAAATTGAACTGCAAACCAAAGTGGATGAATCATTAATCGGTGGATTTATTTTACAGATTGGAGATAAGATGGTGGAAGGAAGTGTGGCTTATGACCTGAAGCAGATAGCCCGCCAGTTTGAGAATAATGATTTTATTTATAAGATCCGTTAATACGTGATCAGCAAAGAACAGAACGTTGAAGAGTGCGACGCAAGAAATGTTTAATAGTAGTAATTGCGCCTGGCTCATAAAAATAAAAAAGCTTCTTACCCTGGAGGCTTCAAATAAAGAAACAAATAAAAACCTCTAAGGGGATGAGGGATAAAAGAACAAATTATGATAGAAATGAAACCTGATGAAATAAGTGCGATACTGCGTGAGCAGTTAAGCAACTTTAACGCCGGCGCTGACCTGGAAGAAGTGGGCACTGTATTACAGGTGGGTGATGGTATTGCCCGTGTTTATGGTTTGGGCAATGTGCGATACGGTGAATTGGTTGAATTTGATAATGGCGTTAGAGCCATTGCATTGAACCTGGAAGAAGATAATGTGGGTGTGGTATTGATGGGTGATACCGGTGATATTCATGAAGGTTCTAAAGTACGTCGTACCGGCCAGATCGCTTCTATCAAAGTGGGCGAAGGAATGGTTGGCCGTGTAGTAAATACATTGGGTGAACCCATTGATGGTAAAGGACCGATTACTGGTGAGCGTTATGAAATGCCACTGGAAAGAAAAGCACCTGGTGTAATTTTCCGTGAGCCGGTGAAAGAGCCTTTGCAAACAGGTATCAAAGCGATTGATGCCATGATCCCGATTGGTCGTGGTCAAAGGGAATTGGTGATCGGTGACAGGCAGACTGGTAAAACAGCCATCTGTATCGATACGATCATTAACCAAAAAGAATTTTTTGATGCGGGCAAACCCGTTTACTGTATATATGTAGCCATAGGTCAAAAAGCATCGACTATTGCAGGTGTAATGCAAACTTTAGCGGATGCTGGTGCATTGGCTTATACAACGATTGTTGCAGCTTCTGCATCTGATCCGGCTCCATTACAATTCTATGCGCCATTTGCCGGTGCGGCGATTGGTGAATTTTTCCGTGATACCGGAAGGCCGGCTTTGATCATTTATGATGATCTTTCAAAACAAGCTGTTGCTTACCGTGAGGTTTCATTATTACTTCGTCGTCCTCCGGGTCGTGAAGCATATCCTGGTGATGTATTCTATTTGCATAGCCGTTTATTGGAAAGAGCTGCGAAGGTGATCAACAATGATGAACTGGTAAAAGAAATGAATGATTTACCGGAATCAATCAGGCACCTGGTAAAAGGTGGCGGATCATTAACTGCTTTACCTATTATTGAAACACAGGCAGGTGACGTATCTGCTTATATTCCTACAAACGTAATTTCAATTACTGACGGTCAGATATTTTTGGAGAACAACCTGTTCCTGGCTGGTATTCGCCCGGCGATCAACGTAGGTATTTCGGTTAGTCGTGTGGGTGGTAATGCACAGATCAAATCCATGAAGAAAGTTGCTGGTACGTTGAAACTTGACCAGGCTTTATACCGCGAGTTAGAGGCGTTCTCTAAATTTGGTGGTGACCTGGATGCGGCTACCAAATCGGTGATTGATAAAGGTGCACGTAACGTGGAGATCCTGAAGCAACCACAATACTCACCTATGCCGGTGGAAAAGCAGGTGGCTATCATTTACCTGGGTACACAAGGTTTAATTAAAGATGTTCCGGTTAACCAGGTAAAAGCGTTTGAAGAACATTTCTTACATGAAATGGAAGTTAAACATCCTGAAATTTTAGGTGAATTCAAGAAAGGCAATTTGCCGGAAGATGGATTAAAGAAAATGGTGGAAATGGCTAATACCCTGATTCCACAGTATAAAGCATAAAAATTTAGTATTTATATATTAGAGGCAACCAGCATTGGTTGCCTCTTTTGTTTGTATACTGCCATACTATCACGGTAATGTAACAGCGATAAATTACTTGGGTATTTCCGAAGTATAATTACTTTGCATAAACCATTGTGGAGATATATCTTGTGTCTCAATCCTGATCCTAACGCTAAAAACCCTTTGAAAACTAAATGATCCAATATGAGAAATGTTTACGCTCCACAGCTCAATAACTTCCTCTTTTAATATTTAAGGTTTTAATGAATGGACTTGCTATGCATGCCATTCATTGATGTCAAAATATAAGTTGACTCATTTAGTTAATTGAATTGAAAACAGAAATAAAACCATAACCAACAAAAACCAATACCTGGCGAAAGCTGAAATGAAAAACCAAACAATCCAGATTCTAAAAAAACCAAAAAACCAATTTCCAATCCTTTGAATGCCAATGATCTCAATCCATGAAAAAACCAGTTTCAGTTAAATTAGAAAGTCCCGTTTTTAATCTTTTACCCCTAAAAGTTTTTTAAACTTACCCCTGAAAGGAACAGCTTTATAGACGATTTTGTACCCTAGTAGTCTGATTAACATGAAACAATAAAGAGCCCCGGTTTTTACCGGGGCTCTCTTATTATCTGGATTAAACAATACCTGAATGATGCTCAAATCCCCGCCTGGCGGGGATTTTTATAATATTAGAATTAGCATTGAAAGTTTCTCTAAATTAATAATGGTTAAACAGTTAGGAGTTATTACTTAGAAAGGATTAGAAAAAGTACGAGGAATTTTTCTAAAATTTTCGTAAAAACACTTGCATATAAGAAAACCCTTATCTATCTTGAGTAAGATTTACTTTTCGAGATAAGAAAATCAAAACAGAACCCAACCCTTTAAAAACTAAAAATCCCGGCTATGAAACTAGTCTGCGCAAAAGAAGTAATCCATACTTCTTATAACCGTCAACAGTTTCCTTTTTTCCCCAAGATTTTGTTTTAAAGTGTTGTTGAACAAATTGTTTAAAGAATATTCTTTTAAATAAACCGGTAATTATTAACCGTTTGTTTTGAAAAGAACCCTTTTACAAGCTTTCTAACCACCAGAAAATTCCATATCTCCTGAATGACCATATCCAATTTTCTATGGGGCTAAATATTATTTAATAATTCAACCCTTTAGAAATGAAACAAATCTTTACCCTATCTATCTTAATGATAGTTTCATCAACTATCTTTTGTCAAGTAGTAATTAACGAAATCTATCCTGACCCTGGAGCAGGACGACACGAGTTTTTTGAATTGTATAACACCAGTACTTCATCAGCCAGTTCTTCTGTTGATGCTTATACAATAATGAGTTATTTTGAATCGGGCACTACCAAAGGATTTTATGTACTGGATCTGCCCGATCTGTTAATTCCACCAAAAGGATTCTTTGTAGGTTCATCGGCTATGCCATTTAATTACCAGATAACAAATAATTGTACTGATGTAAACTATAGCTGGAATGATCCTTTATTGACTTCAAAATTTGGATACATAAAAAAATGGGTGCAGGCTAATGATAATAATGGGATTGATGGAAATTTGAATTATAATTTAAGCCCGGTTTTGCTTTCTGAAAATGATGTATTTGTAAACCTTTCCGGAAGTGGAGCAGCATATAACTTCTTTATTTTTAAAAATGGCGTATTAATTAATGCTTTTTTTGGAAATAACAATAGTTCAAGTTTTCCAGTGAATATAGCGGCTATGCCTGCACTGAATATTGAGGTTGTTACAAGTAACATCCCTTTGTTCACTTTCAATGTAAGTTTCAACGTTATTAAGCATAAAGCTTTTGAATCAGTTACAGCAAGTATAGGATCCGATAATGGGTACATCCGTACAAAAGATGGCACATGCGGTACCTGGACCAAATCCAGCGCGGGTGTAAATCATACACCAGCGAAATCTAATGGAAAACCAGGGACTATCGCTTCTGAGGTGCAAATGGGAACATCAATTTTAAGGGGTGGCGAGTTTGAAACTACATCATCTTTAACCTATAGTTTAATTTCCGCTACTGCTAATGTATTCCCTTTAGAAGTACAATTTTATATTGATAATGGAAGTATAGCAACTGAACTGGATGCTGCTGATAGTCATCTGGAAACAGTAATGATAAATTCATTTTCAACTATTCAGAATGTATTGAACTTTGCGCCAAAAGATGCTGAAATATTAATGGTTATTAAAACAGCTGCAGGTTGTTTTGATCAGGTTAAATACATTCCAAATATTCAAGCAATCATTTTACCTGTTACCATAACATCGTTTAGCGCAACAAAGGAAAATGCAAAAATATTATTGAGTTGGACTGTTGCGGAAAATGAATTATTAGATAAGGTAATTCTGGAAAAACTGGATGGTCAGCAGGTAGTAGAAAGAGCGGTGATTATTGGAACGGATAGAGCGGGAGTTGAAAATTATTTTTATAATGAAAGTTCTTATAATAATCTAACCTCTTATTACAGGTTAAAAGTTTTTCATAAATCTGGTAAAATAACCTATTCAAAAACGATCAGTCTTCAAAGTATTGAAGAATCGATTGTTGCTTCACTTATCACTAACCCGGTAAAAGATCATTTCAGAATACGCGTGGTAAACAATAATCCAAGTACTCAACTTCAAATCAGAATACTGGATCAAAGTGGCAAATTATTAATGAGTAAATTTTTTAAAACTGTTAAAGGAGAAAATACGTTAGAATTACCTGAAACCGGAAGTTTTCATAAGGGCTTTTACTATATTGAAATAGGTAATGCCGGCATCAAAAAAATAATCAAAGCTATTAAACGATGAAAATGAAAAATTAGATTCGACAGGTGAAAAGTAAAAGCCCGGTATTAGCCGGGTTTTTACTTTTCATATTTGAATAGCACTATTAATCAGGGTCTCATTGAAGGTGGTCGAAATATTTTAAGGTATATATTCTTCACCGGATATCTTATCTAAGTAGTTGATTTGTAAAATATACTGGTGGATATTGGGAAAAACACGTAAGTTTTTTTCAAAGATTTCCGTAAAAACACTTGCATATACAGAAACCCTTATCTATTTTGTGCAAGATTTACTTATCGAGATAAGAAAATCAAAACAGAACCCAACCCTTTAGAAAACTAATAATCCCGGCTATGAGAAAATATTTTATTTCTCTCTCTTGTAAAACAAATGGCATATTAGCTGCCAGCCTCTTCCACCAAAGAGATTATTCTTTCCTGTTTTCCGGAAAGCCCCGGTTATTGGTTTTCTTTTCCAAATTATTTTCTGTTTGCAATCTGGTATCCTTCCAAAAATTAATTAATTCTAAACCCGTACTTATGAAGAAGATTTTTAACCTGATTGCATTTGTGATATTTTATTCCGGTGCAACAAATGCCCAGTTTTCTCAAAGTTTTGAAGGAAATGAAACCAGCCTGACAAGTAATTGCTGGGATTTTTCAGAAATTTATCACACCAGTGCATCAGCAGACGTTATCACAGGTTCCGGTAGTTTATATACAAACCCTCCGACTTCGGGTACTGCTACCCGTGATATTTATACGCCGGTTTTAGATGTATTAACTAATCCACTCAATGTTTCTTTTAATTATAAGGTGAGCAGTAAAATAAACGGTAACGCTACAAGAACCATTGAGATAGGATATGTAAACAGTACAGGCGTTTTTACATCACTGGATTTAATCAATATGGATAAAGATTCACCTGTTACGCCAATTAGTTATAACGGATCGTTCAATTTAGCAAGCACAGGTATGATTCGTTTAGTATTACGACTTGGGGGCAGTACCGGTGATGGTAATAGTCGTTTAATTTTTGATGACCTGACCATAAATGCAAATCCGCATTATGGTCCTGGTGTTACTTGTAACAGTGCACCTGTTGCTGTGAATGATGAATATTCCAGTATGCAGGGTGATGTGGTTGTAGGAAACCTGATGAACAATGATAATGAACCAAATGGTGAGTCAATGACACCATCTATTGTTACTGCTTCGCCTGATGGTACGGTGATTGTGAATGCGGATGGCAGTTTTTCATTTACTCCAAATCCAGGGTTTACCGGGACTACCACATCATTTACTTATCGTTTGACAGATAATGGCTTTCCTGCTGCAACTTCAAATGTGGCTACAGTGGTAATAAATATTTCTGTACCCATTATTTTACCCGTAAACCTGCAATCTTTTGAAGCAGTGTATACTAACCCGAATGTTGAGTTGAACTGGCTTAGCTCAGAAGAAACCAATTTCAGTCATTATGAAATTGAGCGCAGCATTGATGGTGTTCATTATAGTAAACAGGCTTTGATTTTAGGATCAGCAGTCTCCTCTACTGAAAAAAATTACAACTATACAGATCAAAACATAGAACAACATACCGGGATAATTTATTACCGTTTAACGGCAGTTGATATAAATGGAAAGATGAGCCAATCTACAATTCGGATTGTTCAAATCGGGCAGGTTAAGCATCTTTCAATAAGCACTTATCCCAACCCGGTAGTTAGTTCTGCACGAATTGTATTGCCCGCCGCCTGGAATACAAAAACTGTAAACATTGAGGTGTTCAATCAGTCCGGGCAGAAAGTAAAGAATTTAAACCAGGTAGCGCAAAGCCAGTATATTGAAATGAATATGGCAGAACTAGCAGATGGTATTTATATAATTAAAGCTGGATCAGGAAATGAAACAGCTGTTCAAAAGATATTGAAGAATTAATGCAAATGGGTTTAGAATGGAAGCCGGTTCAGCAATGAGCCGGCTTTTTTTGTGAAAAACAATAAAATTTAATTTGGTTTATATTATAAACTACTTTACGTTTGTATTCCAAAATTGCTTTTATGTCACGCTTTTTATTCCTTTTTCTTCTAATTGCTTATCAACTGGCAGCTCATGGACAATTGACCATATCAGGTAAAGTGATGGATAAAAAGGCGGGATTAGTTGGCGTAAGTATTGTTTTGGTGGATACTTATGACGGGGCTACTACGGATTCTTCGGGTCAGTTTTCTTTTACCACTAATGAAAAAAGTAATTTCAAAATATCGGCTACTGCTATCGGTTATAAACCATTTATCCAGGACATCACCATAGGAACTGAAAATATAAAACTTGACATTCTTTTAAAAGAAGAAATTACGGAGTTGAAAGCCGTGGTCATAACTGCAGGAAGTTTTGAGGCAAGCGACAGCAAACGCGGAACGGTTCTTAATTCTATTGATATAGCCACAACTGCCAGTGCCAATGCGGATGTTACTGGTGCTTTAAAAACACTGCCAGGTGCACAACAGGTTGGTGAAAGTGAAGGTTTATTTGTAAGAGGAGGTACGGCCGGAGAAACTAAAACATTCATAGATGGTACGTTGGTGAATAATTTTTTTTACAGCAGTGTGCCCAATGTGGCACAGCGAGGCCGGTTTTCTCCATTTATTTTTAAGGGAACCGTGTTCAGTGCTGGTGGCTATTCAGCTTTATATGGCCAGGCACTTTCGTCTGCTGTTATTTTAGAAAGCATTGACCTGCCAGATCAAAGTTCCGGGGCGTTAGGTATATCTGTCCTGGGTGCTTCCGCGGGATTTCAACACCTGGCAAAGAATAAAAGATCTTCCTGGGGTATCAATTATGGTTATACCAATTTGTGGCTTGCATTTAAAGCCATTAAACAAAAGCAGTCATTTTTTAAGGACCCGGAATATCATACTGCTGATATAAATTTCAGGATCAAAACTTCAGCCACCGGGATAGTAAAATATTATGGTTATTTAAGTGCTAATCAATTAGGGTTCCGAACACCCAGTATTGATACGCCAGGTTATAAAGATGTTTTTAATTTATCGAACCTGAATATTTACCATAATCTTTCATACAAAGAACATTTTGCCGGATGGAAAATGAATGCCGGGTTTTCTTTTACAAACAACAGGGATAAGATAGATGGTGCATTGGAAAATGAAAATGAACAAAAAGTTTCATTGGCAAACCTGGAAACAAAAAATTTTTATTTAGACAACAAAGGCCTTTACGCAAACGCAAAACTGGTATTGGAAAAAAAGTTGGCAGGATTAAGTGCTTTTCGTTTTGGTACAGAATATAATTATAGCAAGGATAAGCCAGCATATACTTTATATACCGGAGAAAAAATTACCGGAGAAATAAAACAAGACCTGGTAGCTGCATTTGCAGAAACAGATATTTATTTAACCAACAACCTGGCTGCCAAATTAGGAATGAGGACTGAACATTCATCACTGATCAGCAAATTAAATTGGGCACCCAGAATTTCACTGGCTTATAAATTAGGAGAACAAAGCCAGGCATCATTGGCATATGGTATTTTTTACCAAAGCCCTGAAAGCCGTTATTTACCAGCTGTTTCAGACCTGACTTTTACAAAAGCAACTCATTACATCGCACAGTATCAAAAGATGGGTAATAACCGGACTTTTCGTACTGAAGTATTTTATAAAAAGTATGATCAGTTGTTAAAAACAACGATGACGGACAACCGGGAAGTAGTGAACAGCAATCATGGGTATGGAGATGCTAAAGGAATTGAAGTTTTTTGGCGGGATCGGAAAAGTATTAGAGGGGTTGATTATTGGTTTTCATATTCCTACCTGGACACAAAAAGAGATTTTCTGAATTATCCTTATTCGTTAGAGCCGTCTTTCGCAGCCAACCATACGGCTTCCCTCGTTATCAAAAAGTTTGTGAGCAAGTTTAAATCCATGTTCAATGCTTCATATACATATTCAACCGGGCGGCCTTATTACAATATTCGTTATGACGATGCCGCAGATAAATTTGCGATTTATGACCAGGGCAAAACTATTGATTTTAATAGTTTAAGTATTAGCATCAATTATTTACCCAATATTTTCGAAAAAGGTGCAGCAAAAAATACGGTGTTTGTTTTTTCAATTACGAATGTATTTGGCAGCAACCAGGTATTTGGATATCAATATTCATATGATGGTCATCGAAAAGAGCCGATAGTACCTCCATCAAAACGTTTTATTTTTTTAGGCGCTTTCATTAGCCTGGGTGTGGATAGAACACAGGACATTATTAATTCAAATTTATAAATCAACAAAATGGAAAACAGGATAACACCTGCGGGTAAAGATTCCCAGTTATGGGAAATAGCACACCAGCGTGCCTCTTTTAAAAGACATTTTATTACTTATCTCATCATGTCGGTTTTCTTTTGGGTGGTATGGTACTTTTCCGGCGGGTATGATATCAATTCATTTCCCTGGCCGGTATGGCCCATGTTAGGGTGGGGTATAGGTGTTGCCTTTCATTATGTAAATGCGTATGTGATACCTAAAAGCAATGCAACAGAAAGAGAGTATGAAAAATTATTAAAAGAACAGAAATCAAAATAAAATAGAAACAAATGAAAAAGTTAATTATCGGAATGTTATTGTGCATGTGTACTTTGTTCACTTTTGCACAAAATGAAAAATTTATCAAAGCCATGGAACCCAAAGTGGCAGCACTGGATACAACCAGGAATACAAATGGCTTAAAAGAATTAGCCAATGGATTTGAAAGAATTGCCACAGCCGAAAAAACAGAATGGCTCCCATTTTATTATGCCGCTTTAGCTACTGTAAATATGGGTTATAGTATGATGGATAATGCCATGAGCGGAGATCCTTCAAAGATCGATCCTGTTACAGATAAGGCGGAAGCGTTGTTAATGCAGGCAGAAGCTTTGAGTAAAAATAATTCGGAAATATATGTGGTAAAAAAAATGATCAATAGTTTGCGCATGATTGTAGATCCCCAAAACAGGTTTATGGTATACGGTCCTGTGGCGCAGGTAGCATTAGAAACAGCCAAACAATTGAATCCTGGAAACCCAAGGGTATATTTGCTGGAAGGCCAGGATAAATTTTTTACGCCGGAACAATATGGCGGAAGCAAAACAGAAGCTAAAAAACTATTTGAAACCGCTTCTCAAAAATATGAAGCTTTCAAGCCTGCATCCAGCATTGATCCAGCTTGGGGTAAAGGGGCATTGCAATATTTTATTGCACAATTGAATAAATAATTCTGAAGTTATTACATATGCAAGATCACTTCACGCCACAACAAAGTTTAACGCTTATTCAATCCATGATTGATAAAGCTAAGTCTGATTTGAACCAGAATCGTATATATTTTTTATTATGGGGTTGGATGACGTTTGTTGCCATACTGGTGCAGTTTTTTTTAAAAGTAGTGATGGTATACCCGCACCATTATTTGGTTTGGTTGATCACTATACCTGCCGTCTTCATTACTATTTTTTATGCCAGGAAACATCAAAAAAGGGATCATCATCGCTCTTATGTAGGGGATAGCATGGGTTTTTTATGGATGGGAATTGGGATCAGTTTTTTTATATTGGTTTTTATCATATCTAATTCAATAGGTTGGTTGCATGCATGGCCTTTTATGATATTAATGTATGGCCTGGGAACTTTTGTTTCCGGAAAAATATTGCAGTTCAGGCCATTGGTGTTTGGTGGCATATTTAACTGGATACTGGCGTGCGCCTGTACTTTTTTTAGTTATGATTACCAGATATTATTTGCTGCTGCGGCTATACTAACCAGTTATATAATTCCAGGCCACCTGTTAAGAAATAATAATAAATAATATGGAACAAAAACCAATGACTGAAAGAGAAAGTTTGGAGGTAATACAGCAAATGATCTTTGCCGCAAAAGTTGAGCAAAAAGATGATGGAAAAGGATGGATCATTTGGGGTTGGCTGATTTTTACAGCCTCGGTATTCACCATTTTGAATATCGCATTTGAATGGTATACCAGTACCTTTTTTTTCTGGAATGTATTTGGCATCATCACACTTATTTTCTTTTTTATCCAATTATCCATTTATTTTTTTGGGAAAAAAACAAGCCGCGTTAAAACTTATACCCAGGACCTGTTTGACAAACTGAACACCGGGTTTTTCCTTTCCCTGATGCTGATCATTATATCTATTAATGTTGGCGTGCCACCAACAAAAGGGTTTGCCTTGTTGTTAGGGTTGTACGGTTTTTGGATATTGATTTACGGCGCTGTTCTCAATTTTAAACCTTCTATTATTGGTGCCTATATAACCTGGATTTTTGCTTTTGTCTCTTTATTTGCACCTGATTTTATGTGGACCATGATTTTACATGCCGGCGCAGTTTTAGCAGGATATATCATTCCGGGGCATATAGCGAATATTGAATTTAATAAATTAAATAAAGAGACGATTAAGCAAGGTGTTTAAAGATCTGGATCCCATATTACATTCTCAGTTAAGGCTCGCCGTTATGTCACTGCTCATCAGTGTGAAGCAGGCTGAATTTACTTACCTGCGTGAAAAAACAAATGCCTCCGCCGGAAATTTGAGTGTACAGTTGCAGAAATTAAAAGATGCAGGTTATATCGAAATTGAAAAGAAATTTAAAGACAATTATCCACAGACCAACTGTAAGATAACCCCGGCAGGTATACAGGCTTTTGAATTATATGTAAAGAATTTACAGACCTATTTCAACAAATAAAAAAACCTCTCTGCCACAACTGGCGGGGAGAGGTTCATACTAAACCTTGAGCAAAACTTCGAGGTCTTTTGTAGAAAAAATATTTCAGTATGCTCAAATAGTTTAGCAAAAGAATTTGCTTAATTATTCAGTCATTTATTATAAAAAAAATTGCTGTAGAACTTAAAAGTGATTCGTGGGAATTGGCAGGATGGTTGTTCTGAAGTAGTGGATCGGGTGAAGTATAAAAGTAATCATCGGTTTGGGATAGTGCAAGCATTCTTCAAAAAATATTTCTGCAATATCCACGCATTTCAAAGGATAGCCATATTCGGCTATCCTTGTCATTTATATTAATCATACAGGCTGGTATACTTCCTGTATTTGAAGGAACTGGTATGTTTCTTCTTTTTTAAATTGATTTTTTCCATTTCATAAACCACCAGGAACAGGGGTATATAAAGCCATAGAAATGTCCATGATTTCATTTCGGCAATTACAAGAATGCTAAGGAACAGGGCTACTGTTAAAGCAATAGAAAAGGAAGAAGATAAAATGCGTAAAAATAGTTTCATATCGGTATGTTTTAAGTGGATTAAACTTAATGTCTGGGTCATTCACGGATAGAAACGTATTTCAAGGGATATGTAGATCTGCCGGATCTGTTTGTAATTTGTAATGTGGTTTTAAAGGATATTATTCCGTACCCTTTGGTGTGGTGTTGAAAATCAGTACGGAATGAGGATGGTTTATTTCAGCGGATTGGAATCATAAAAGTATAGTGGAAAGCGAAAAGATGCAAGCATTTGATGCTTTTGTTGATAACTAAGGCATTAATCGCCAAAAAACATTTGACCTGCAGGAAGTTACAGATTTATGGAAAATAAAATGTAGGGAAAGAAAAAGTATATGTTTCGTCACTTCATCCACTTAAGTCAAAAGTTGAAACTTAAAAAGTCAAAAATCTTACGTTCGGGGTTATCTGGATTATAAAGTGAAATATCTTATATGGTTTTCCATTTTCAAATTTTCAAATTGTCTAATTGACTCATTGTATTTAGCTTCCTTCTTCCTCGATCTTTTCATCAACCACATTCCCTACTACGGTTGCTGAAATCTTCTTGAGTGGGTTTTTTCTCATGTCATCATATAACCTGCGGTGATTAATGATATCAATACACTCAAAGATCGATTCCATAAATGAAGCAACCTCCGCAACATTTTTTCCGGCAATATCAAATGCAACACCATGATCAGGGGAGGTTCTGACTACCGGTAAGCCAGCTGTAAAGTTGATTCCTTTTTCACCTGCAAGAGACTTAAATGGAATCAGTCCCTGGTCATGGTACATGGCCAATACTGCATCGAACTCGTGGTAATGTCCACGGGCAAAAAAAGCATCTGCACTGAAAGGTCCAAAAGCAAGTATGTTTTTGTTTAACCGGGCTTCTTTGATGGCTGGTTTAATGATCGCTTCTTCTTCTTTACCCATCAGTCCTTCATCACCTGCATGGGGGTTAAGTCCAAGTACCGCTATTTTTGGCGCATTAATGGCAAAGTCCTTAACGAGGCTTTGCTGCATTAACAACAGTTTGCTCAAAATAGCTTCTTTGGTTATAAAATTAGAAACTTCGCTTACGGGTACATGTTCTGTTACCAGGCCAACCCGGAATGATCCGGCACATAAAAACATCACTACATCATTCGCCTGGAAAACATCCTTTAAGTATGGTGTATGACCCGTATAATTAAATTCGGCAGAGTGGGTGTTTTTTTTGTGAATGGGTGCCGTAACCAAACCGTCAATGTATTTATTTTTCAGGGCATCCACACCGGCTATTAAAGATTTGATAGCATATTGGCCACCCACATCTGTTAACTGGCCGGGGACCACAGACACATCTTCCTCCCAGCAGTTGTAAATATTCAGTTGTTTGTTATTGAGTTTTTGAAGATCCCTTGCACTCTGGTAACTGAAATTAATTTCGGGCATGGATTTGCGGTAGAAATTAATCACTTTATTGGAAGCAAAAACCACGGGGGTACAATGATCCAGGATGCGGTGATCAGAAAATGTTTTGATGATCAGTTCAATACCAATTCCATTCAGATCGCCACAGGTTATGCCAATAATGGGTTTTTCAGCCTTGTCCATAAAAATTATAATTAGGGTCTAAAATTACCCCTTTCCCTTGTTATATGGTAAAAGAATGCGGGTATTATGTTTGTGCAAATTATTTGTAAAAATAAATATTCGCATACAGGTAATAAAAAAGTGGTTTAGCAAAAGCCAAACCACTTTGTATGTTCAAGGTTTCATAAGTTATTTTTTAAAGATGCGTTTACTTAGATTTTTGTCTTTGTGTTTTACCTGCAAAATGTAGATGCCAGCTGGCAAAGCATCAATATTTTCTAATCGCATACTATTTACTCCTTCATAAACCTGCAATGTTTTTTGACTTACTTGTTTACCATACATATCCAGCAGGAAGACTTCGATGTTAGCATTTTCATTAATGGTAATATCAAATGAAATCTCATGTTGAAAAGGATTAACCACGTTGGTTAGTTTCAGATCTTCTGCATCTTTTACGATCCTGATATGGCGTGAAAGTTTTTTGGTTTCATCCGTTTTCATTACAATGCGATATGTAGTTTCGGATGTTAAAGGTTTTAGATCGGTGAAAGTATAATGATTTCTTTCATTATTGCTGTTATTGTATCCATTAACAATGCCGATGTTTTCAAAATTGGTACCATCATTACTTCTTTCAATATTATAGGCAATAGGTTGTTCTTCTCTTGACGTTGTCCAGAAGAGTTTAGCCAATTCATTTATTTTTTTGCCTGAAAAACTAAGCAAGTCTGTTGTTAATGGTGTACAAGTAATCACATTTACATCGATCAGGCTTATTCCATCTGTAAACAGGCAATCACTGGTAGATAATTCCGCAGCTCCTGTTGCAACCACTACTCTGTACCGGTCATTATTATTTGAAAATTGAGTTTCTGCTGGAGGGACAGTATAAGAAGTTACATATTCCCATGCGGTTCCATTATAAGTTGGAGCGGCGGGGCCCTGGGCTGAGGTTACATCAGTCCAATTGGCTCCGGCATCTATACTTTTTTGCCATTTATAATAAACGTAGTTATTAAAATATGAGCGTATGGTATCATTAATCGTAATTGGATTATTGACACATACATTCGGTGTGAGCGAAGGCGAATATTGCATATTGGGTAAACAGGTTGCTACAGAAATATCATCAAGGGCCCAGTCATTACCACCACCTCCTGGTGCATTGTTTCTTAGTGTTAAGGTAAATGAAGTTTCAGAAGGTCCGGTCAGGTATACAAAACCTCTTTTAACCCATTGGTTAGTAGCATCCGATCCGGTAGGCGTTGTACCTGTATAAAAAATATCTCCGGTTGTATAATAATCAGCACCATTTACATCAAAGGCAATGTTTGGTCTTACACCTGATGAATCACCAGGAGCGGTTGGAATATAGGTTGCAGATGAAGTACCCGCTCCGGTAGAATCACAACCACATTTATAGCATACATTCTTAAACCAGGCGGATAACTCATAATAGGTATTGGGACATAGATTTGAGATAGCATATGTAAATGCTGTATCCGTTTTATATGCGGAATTGATCACTAACATATAACCACCGTTGCTGCCGGGTGCAGTAGGTGGATTTCCCAATAAAGGATCGACAGCATCTGTATGATCACCTGATATATCCCAAACATTATGAACCCTGTTCGAGTTCGGTTTACCCCATGTAGTAATAGTTGTGCCGGTTGTACTGGTATTATTGGCAATTCCATGAAAATAATCATTTGGACCACTGGGATTAAACTGCATATAACCATATGAAGTGTATGGTGATGCAGTTCTGTTTTGTGTTGTTCCCGCGCCAAATGTGCCATTAAATTCAGCACCCAGTGCATTGGAAGCTGATACTGCGTTAGGACATAGACCAGGACTTTGATAAACTACCAATTCATTGGGTGCAAAAGTAATGTTGTTATATGCTGTAGTTAACCGGTCTCTATATGTTAAGGAACCTGTTTTAAAATTTATCCTGGTATTAAAAGACGCATATACTACCACCCGGTATGTGGCCATAATAATACTGGTGCTTCCAAAAACAGATGGCCTGGAGTTATAATTAAGCTGACCTCTTCTTGTATTGGTTGCCCCAGCGCCAAAATTGATCCTGATAACTGTATCCAATCCATTTTGATAAGTCCAACCCGCATCAGCATCAAAAGCATCGGTAAATGGACTGCCATATATTTTTCCTTCATTAGTGCGAACGGCAATGGAACCAGGGATTAACCTAAATCCATTACCATTAAATAAGGTATCTGTAAATGAAAGACTATCGGCTGAACTGGGGTTTGTTCTAACAACAAAGGTTGCTCTCATTTCCAGGGTGTCACCCGGATTAACTGTTCCGCCTGTTGTACCTTTTGAAATATTGATATAACTCCTGCTGTAATCAATATTTGATGATGAAGGAGTAGTTATGCAAATATTAAATGTTGGCGTCCCGGTATTACTGCTTCCGGACACTCTTACATAATAGGTAGTTCCGGCAACGAGCCCAGCAGCTGCAACACTGGTTGTTCCACAGGCTATAGAAGTAAGTGTACCACATGCTCCGCTGTAAATTTGAACCTGTGGATCTGCTATACCAGCAAAGTTTGATAAGGTAGCCAGGTGAACAGCAGAACTGGCTACAAAACGGTACCAGACATCATATAATGTACCAGGCGTTCCGCATCCTATCGGTGCAGTACTTGGTGTTGAAGCTAATAAAGTTCCGGAGGTGCTGGAGGTGCAATTAGTTCCATATGTATTTAATAATACCGATCCTGCACATGCATCATTGGCTGGTGGAGGAGGTGGATGTGTGATGCAAATATCAAACCCTCTTCTATTTACTGGATTGCCCCCTGAAGTTGTGCTTCCTGTAATATAAACACGAACAAAATATTCAATTCCTATACTAAGACCTGATAAGCTAAGCGGCGCTGTCGCATCCTGACATGCAATGGATGTAAAAGTGGAAGCACAAGTTCCACTAAGCACTTCTACATAGGTTGATGAAAGAGTTAGGAGTGAATTATTAGATAGTCCTGAAATTGTAATGGAGGCACTACTTGAAGTGGGCGTAAATCTGAACCAAACACCATTGGTGGTAGATGTTGTTGCTCCTCCACAGGCACCCGCTGGTCCGGAACTTGTAGCTCCTTGCAAGTTGCCGCCTGTTGATGAACATGTCAGAGCAGAATTAAGAGATGTTGCTGAACTACAATTGGCCTGGGCTATTAAATTCTGGGAAAACGTAATTAAGGAAATAAAGACAATAATTAAAATTCTTACGAAAGGGATGGATTTCATAAAACAGTTTTGGCTTAGAACAAAGGATTATTGGATGATGATCATACTAACGTATATACGCATGTACAATTGTAAGGGCCGAAGATATTAAGTATAAACATTTAATACAATAGGAAAACTACTGCTATGGGTTTCCGTATAATTATCATGAAGAATAAGAATATTTGCTATATGATTTAAAACTTCAACAAATTACTTTTACCGGCTATAAGTAAAATCCAAATCCTGCAAAACCATGCTAACTTTCTCCATCCGAACCTCAGTTCTGTCTGTTTTATTTATTTTTTATACTCTCATTAGTTTTGCTCAACCTAGTAATGATAATTGTTCTGGGGCAACAATTCTTACCTCTTTCGTAAACACATGCAATACAACCACGAATGGTACATTGGCTAACGCCACAAATTCGAATATAGCAGCAAATGCAACATGTGGCGGAGCGCCCGATGATGATGTATGGTACACCTTTCAAGCCAAGAATTCTACAACAACAATTACATTATCCAATATTGCAAACGGGAATAATAAATTAGGGAATGCCACTCCAACTTTAGAATTATTTGCAGGATCTTGTTTATCCGCTTTAACATCTCTTGCATGTGATAAATCTAATGCCAAATCAATTACATATACTTCTTTATCTATTGGGAGCTGGTATTACATTCGGGTGTATTCCGGCAATATAGGTTTCCCTTCAAGCGATGCGACTTTTAGTATTTGTGTTACTCATCCAACACCGCCACCACCACCATCAAACGATGAATGTTCAGGTGCAACTTCTTTAACTTCAAGTACAACCTGTTCAAATATTTCATCAACTTTAAGTGGAGCAACAAAAAGTGCGGTTATCCCTACAGGTTGTGAGTCATCAGTAGATCATTATGATGTATGGTTTAGTTTTACAGCAGCGGCAACGAATCAGACAATATCATTGAACAATGTTGGTGCAGGTATAACAAATCCAGCCATTCAATTATATATCGGTTCTTGTGGATCACTGACATCTATCCAATGTGAAACTACATCGCTGACGAATACCAATTTAACGATTGGTAATACTTATTATGTCCGAGTATCACATACAGGAAATACTCCAACTGGAACCTTATCTTTTGATATTTGTATAACACAGCCAGCACCACCTCCAGCTCCACCATCAAATGATGAGTGTTCTTCAGCAACATCTTTAACAGTTGGAACTACAAACAATTCAGGAACAGTTTGGGGTGCTACTGAAAGCACAGGAATAACAACGGGCTGTGCAACAGGTACTGCGGATGATGATGTTTGGTATAGGTTTTCTGCTCCTGCATCAACGGCTTCAGTAACGCTTAGTTCGATCGGTGGAAATTTGTCAACTTCCGGCGCTCGGATCCAGGCCTTTTCAGGATCATGTGGTTCTTTGACTTCTATTGCCTGTGGCAGTACCAGTTTAAGTTTGTCCGGCTTATCAACCGGAACTCAATATTATTTAAGGGTTTATTCTGCAGGTTCAGGTTCCATTGGAGGTCTCGCTTCTGGTTCTGCTTTCAGTATTAATGTTTCCGGACCACCAACATTACCCAGTGCAGACTACCAGGGCAGCCGCATGAATGAAGTGTTTAAGCAAACA
>JAKFER010000243.1:0-159384 GCA_036675565.1 Chitinophagaceae bacterium | reverse complement strand
TTGCGGAATGTAAAGTTGTTTACAAAAGATACTGACCCTGTAATGAACATCCATAACAGTCGCACCATCGTCATGGATAACATCAGTTATAATAAAGATGCAGAACTATTACTGAATATCAGTGGGGAGAAAAGTAAAAGTATCCGGTTAAGCGGAACAGATACAAAAAAAGCGAAAAAGGGCATTGAATATAGTTATGGCGCAACGGAAGCCGCAGTGAGTAAACAATAGAAGAACATCCATCATTTAAAAAAAGGCTTTGTTATTTTTTGAAAAGCTACGAATGAAGAAACTTATTATCATTATATTTTTGATCTTCGCATACAACGGGTATGCTCAACCGCTTTCGCAACAACTGGCTATGACTGCCATTAAAACATGGCCCGACTCTTTTGCATTGCCCCAGGATAAAGTGGCCAAATGGCGTTACGACCAGGGCGTAATTTTAAAAGGAATAGAAGGTATTTGGAATGCGACTGGCGATCGGTTGTGGTTCGATTACATTAAAAAGAGCATGGATTTTTATGTACAGGATGATGGCAGTATCAAAGGGTATAAAAAAGATGAATTCAATATCGATCATGTTAACAATGGAAAAATATTATTGTTATTATACCGCGTAACGGGAAAAGAAAAGTATTTGAAGGCAGCTCACCTACTCCGTAACCAATTGCTTGAACATCCACGAACCAGTGAAGGCGGGTTCTGGCATAAAAAAATATATCCTTACCAGATGTGGCTCGATGGTTTATATATGGGCCAGCCATTTTATGCGGAATATGCATTATTGATGGGAGAGGATACCGCTTTTAATGATATTGCCCGCCAGTTTATTTTAATGGAAAAATATGCAAGGGATGAAAAAACCGGGTTACTATACCACGGATGGGATGAAAGCCGCCAGCAACAATGGGCCAATAAACAAACGGGTTTGTCACCCAATTTCTGGAGCCGTGCATTGGGTTGGTTTGGTATGGCATTGGTAGATGTGCTGGATCATTTTCCTGAAGATCACCCGGAACGTATCACCATCATTAATATTTTGAATCGTTTTGCAAAAGGAATTGTGGATGTACAGGATCAAAAGACAGGATTATGGTATGATGTGCCGGATAAAACAACCGAACCAAAAAATTATTTTGAAGCATCCGGTTCTTCCATGCTGGTTTATACACTGGCTAAAGGTGTGAGAAAGGGATACCTGGATAAATCTTATTTGCCATCTGCAAAAGCCGGTTATGAAGGGATTGTAAAGCAATTTATTAAGCCGGGCTCCAATGGAAATCTTGACCTGCACGGCACCGTTAGTGTGTCGGGATTAGGAGGAAAGCCATACCGGGATGGCAGCTTCGAATATTATATGAGCGAGCCGGTCATTGTGAATGATCCAAAAGGTATGGGTGCATTTATTTTGGCTGCCGTTGAAATGGAAATGATTCCTGGTCTTGAAACGGGTGCCGGTAAAACGATTTTGCTGGATAATTATTTTAACAATGAATGGAAGAAAGGGCCATCAGGAGAATTGATTCCATATCATTATACCTGGCAGGATAAAAGCAATAGTGGTTTTGCTATGCTGGGAAATATATTTTCACGTTATGGATTCGAAACCGGGACATTATCTGCTGCACCGACAAAAAGCCATTTGTCCGGCGCAGACATTTATTTGATCGTGGATCCCGATACCGAAAAAGAAACAGAAAAACCCAATTTTATTAAATCATCAGATATTCGGCAAATAAAAAAATGGGTAAAAAAGGGTGGTGTTTTAGTTTTAATGGGTAATGATGCAGGAAATGCTGAATTCAATTGTTTTAATAAGTTATCCGGAAAATTTGGAATCATTTTTAATGAGGATAATTTCAACATGGTTAAAAATGACCAGTTTGAACAAGGCAGTGTCATAGTGCCGGCAGGAAATCCCATTTTCTCTTCTACTCCCAAATTATTTATTAAAGAATTAGCTACACTGAAGTTGAATGGACCTGCAAGACCTGTATTGGAAAAAGATGGAAAAGTGATTATGGCTGTTTCATCATATGGAAAGGGTACCGTTTTCGCTATTGGTGATCCCTGGATTTATAATGAGTATGTTGATGGTCGAAAATTACCGGCAGCTTATCAAAATTACCAGGCAGTCAATGAGTGGGTAAAATGGTTGGCAGCAAAAGTGAATGAATCCAAAAGCCAAATCAATTGAAAAGATCTTTAACCATATTATTTATATCCATATTATCGCTTTTTTATTTTAATGCATTTGCGAAATTGCCCGCCGATTTTCAAATCGTGGTATCAACTGATGGCAGTGGAGATTTTCGTTCTATACAGGCAGCTATTAACAGTTTGCCATCTTCGGCTGTGCAACCCCGTAAGATTTTAATCCGGAATGGCATTTACAAAGAAAAGATCTACCTCGAAAAAAATAATATCTGGTTAATCGGTGAGGACCGCAGTAAAACGATCATCACCCAATCTATTGCAAGGGATGCGTGGCGTTGCCTGCATAACGAAGACTGGGGAGTGGCAACATTGAATATATCTGCAGATGATATCACCCTTCAGAATTTAACCGTCATCAACAATTTTGGTTTTGAACAAGAAAATCAAATGACTATTCCATGTCCGAATGATTCTTCAAGTACCAAAACTATTTCTGCAAAAAGTCACCAGATGGCTATGCGTACCATGCATGGTACCCGTTTGAAAGCCTTGAATTGTCATTTCAAAGCCTATGGTGGTGATACGGTAAGTCCATGGAATGTAGAGATTGGAATGTTTTATTTTAAAAATTGCACAATGGAAGGCGGGGTTGATTTTTATTGTCCCCGCGGTTGGGCCTGGGCCGAGGATTGTGAATTTATAGTACATACAGGTACGGCAGCCATTTGGCATGATGGTTCGCGTTATGAAGATTCAAAAACAATTTTAAAGAATTGTACATTCAAAGGGTTTGATGGATTCAACCTTGGGAGATATCACCGGGATGCACAGTTCTATTTAATCGGCTGTAAATTCCCATCAAATATGGCAGACCGGGATATTTACCTGGTGCCAACCTCCAATGAAATTAAATGGGGAAGGAGAGTTTATTACCATTCAACCCATCGCGAAGGCGGTGATTTTGCATGGCATGCCAATAATTTAAAAACTGCACCCGGTTCGCCTGCTGTTTCAGAAATCACACCGCAATGGTTGTTTAAAGGTCAATGGAATCCCGAATCACCGGCTTCGCCTTCGGCTTATGTGCAGTTAACCAAACGAAATAATGACAGTAGTTACACACTTCCGCTGCTGTCTGAATTAATGCCGGCCAATCACCCGGCAAATGATTTTACCAAGACATCCATCCCGTATTACCAGTCAGAGGGCCCTGTTTGGGAAAATGATAAGGTTGGTTTTCGGTTATACCTTGACGTTCGTAATGCAAAGGATATTTTTGGTAAAACCACATCGAACATTGTTTTGGATACCGTAGGCACGCATGGAGATAAATATTATCACCAGTTTGATCCAAATTGGGGAATGGATATTTTGAAAGTCGGCGCTTCTTTAGGTGCCGGTTCAATTGCATTGCACATAAAAAATAAAAAGGGTGTTGATACATTGGTAAGATTGGGTGGAACAGGCATAGAGCAAACATCTTATGAGTTGGTCAGAAACAAAAGAGATGAAGCCATTTTTCGCCTGCATTATAAAAACTGGAAACTGCTGGGCAGAACCTACCAGGTTACAGAGGAGATCCGTATGGAGCCGGGTAAATATTATTATGAAAGTAAGGTTACGGTTTCCGGTTTAAAAGGTGATGAAAGGCTGGTGACAGGCATAGTGAATTTTAAGGCGCCTGAGTCATTTCAATTCTCACAGGGAAATAAAGGTATTTTATACACACACGATAAACAGGCAGATGATGGATCTCACCTGGGCATGGCCGTTATGACGGATCAAAAGAATGATCCAAAATATGGCGCAACACCAAATACAGGTAGTGGTATAGTCAACAGCTATACCCTGTCAATGGCCATACAAAATAATGAACCCGTCATTTTCAGGTTCTATGCCGGTTGGGAGCAAACAGATAAACAATTTACTGATAAAAAATATTTTGAAAACTTCCTTCAACGCGAAGCAGTAGAATGGAGTGACAAAAAAGAAAAGTACTGAGATCATGAAACTTTCAAGATATACTTTAAAAAATATTTCTTCCGATGCTGTTGAAGTTCCGGACGAATCCATTTTTGAACTTCCGGAAAAGGTGTTGCAGTTTGGAACAGGCGTATTGCTTAGGGGCCTGCCTGATTATTTTATTGACAAGGCAAACCGGGAAGGGAAATTTAATGGAAGGATTGTGGTGATTAAATCTACTTCACATGGTGATACATCGGCTTATGAAAAACAGGATGGATTATTTACACATAGTTTAAGAGGAATTAAAGAAGGCCAGCTGGTAGAGTCAAATATTATTAATTCTTCCATCAGCCGGGTATTAAATGCAGGCACCGAATGGAAAAGAGTTTTGGAATGTGCTCATAACAGTAACCTGCAGGTAATTATCTCCAACACTACGGAAGTTGGTATTCAATTGGTGAATGATGATACCAGGAGTCATCCCCCTGTTTCATTTCCCGGAAAACTGCTGGCCTTTTTGTTTGAACGTTTCCAGGCTTTTGGTGGGAGTGCCCGCAGCGGGATGGTGATCATTCCCACTGAGCTGATCACAGAAAATGGAAGTAAACTTCAATCCATTGTTTTAGAACTTGCCCATTTAAACAGCTTGCCCGATGAATTTATTGAGTGGCTTGAAAATCATAATCATTTTTGTAATTCATTGGTTGATCGCATTGTTCCGGGAAAGCCTGCTGCCGAAATTAAAAAGGATATTGAAACCAATCTGGGTTATGAAGATGACTTGTTGATCATGTCCGAGGTTTATGCATTGTGGGCAATTGAAGGCGATGAGAAAGTAAAAAATATTCTTTCATTTGCTGCATCAGATGAATCAATAGTCGTTGTACCGGATATAAATAAATACCGGGAACTCAAATTAAGGTTGCTGAATGGAACACATACTTTGAGTTGCGGACTTGCATTTTTGTCAGGTTGTGAAACGGTGAATGCCGCTATGGAAGTTGAAACCATTTCGCATTATGTAAGCAACCTGATGCAGTTTGAATTGGCACCAGCCATACCATATTCTATCGAATTGCAGGATGCTGTGGCATTTGGAGAAACGGTCCTGGAAAGATTTCGCAATCCTTATATCCGGCATCATTGGATCAGCATTACCATGAATTATAGTGCAAAAATGAAATTGCGTTGTATACCGATGCTTATTAATCATTACTTGAAAAGTGACCAGGTGCCGGAATTGTTCGCACTTGGGTTTGCGGCATATATTGCTTTTACGAAGCCGGTTATTATAAAAGGGGATGAATATTTTGGTTTACACCAGGAAAAAGAATATCCAATCCAGGATGATATGGCCCCAGAGTTTTACAAGCGTTGGGCAGGATTGTCAGTAGCTTCTTTGGTGAAAGAGGTCTTAGCCGATCATGAATACTGGGGTGCCGATTTAAGTTTACTCCCCGGCTTTCAACAATCGGTTACACATAAATTAAACAAGGTACTGGAAAACGGTAGCAGGTCCGCTCTTGAAGATCTTTCTAAAATGTACCAGCCAAATGAATCATAAACTAACCAGGATACACCCTCAGGATAATGTCCTGGTTGCCCTCAGTAACATGGAGCAGGGCGATCCGGTTGTGTATAACGGTGAAGAATACCTGCTACCTGCAAGGGTGCCTGCCAAACATAAGTTTGTGATGCAGGATATGCAGGAAGGCGATCCGATTATTATGTATGGAGTGCTGGTTGGAAAAACCCGCCATGCTTTGCAGAAAGGAACGGTTATAACCGTTTCCAATGTAAAACATGCTGCCAGTGAATTTACCATTGGTAAAAGAAATCTTGAATGGCATCTACCTGATAACAGCAAATTCAAAGCAAGAAGCTTTAATGGTTTTCACCGCCCAGACGGAAAAGTGGGCACTGCTAATTACTGGTTGATTGTTCCAATGGTATTTTGCGAAAATCGAAACCTCGATACTTTGCGGGAAACTTTACTGGAGGAATTAGGGTATACCAAACCGCAAAAATTTAAAACATTTACCAGGCAACTGATCAACGCATACAAACAGGGAACCGACCTTGAATCCATTACTTATGCTGAAACGATTTCTTTAAATGGTGTAAAAGAAAACCAGTTGTTTCCTAATGTTGATGGAATAAAATTTTTAAATCATTCAGGTGGTTGTGGTGGAACAAGGCAGGATGCGCAGGCACTTTGTGGCTTGCTTGCGGGTTACATAACCCATCCGAATGTAGCTGGTGCTACGGTTTTAAGTTTGGGTTGCCAGAATGCACAGGTAGAAATGCTGCAATATGAAATAGCAAAGCGTGATGCTTCTTTTAATAAGTCCTTGTATATTTTGGAGCAACAAAAAATGGGAACCGAATCTGCATTGTTATCTGCAGCTATCAAACAAACTTTTGAAGGTTTGGTTAAAGCCAATAAAATGCAACGGGCACCTGCACCACTCAATAAATTATGCATCGGCCTGGAATGCGGCGGCTCCGATGGTTTCAGTGGAATTTCTGCAAATCCTGCCATCGGTTACACTTCCGATTTACTGGTCTCGCTTGGCGGTTCGGTCATCCTTGCCGAGTTTCCGGAATTATGTGGTGTTGAACAAAATATCAGTGACCGGTGTGTTACGGAAGATGTAGCGGAACGCTTCAGTTCCCTGATGAAAGCATACAATGCAAAAGCCATTGCATCCGGATCGGGTTTCGATATGAATCCTTCTCCTGGCAATATCAAAGATGGATTGATAACAGATGCGATTAAATCGGCAGGTGCCGCAAAAAAAGGTGGCACATCACCAGTAGTTGCGGTGCTCGACTATCCTGAACCAGTAACCGAAAATGGACTGAACCTGTTGTGTACGCCGGGGAATGATGTGGAAAGTACTACAGCCGAAGTGGGCTCTGGTGCCAATATTGTGTTATTCACAACAGGGTTGGGAACGCCGACTGGCAATCCAATTGCGCCGGTGGTCAAAATTTCCAGTAATACGGATATGTATAACCGCATGCAGGATATCATTGATATCAATACAGGAACTGTAATTGAAGGAACGGAAACCATTGAACAGGCAGGTGAACGTATTTTAGATTACGTAATACAGGTGGCCAGTGGTGAAATTGTGGTAGCCGCAGTAAGAAATGAACAAAATGATTTTATTCCATGGAAAAGAGGGGTCTCTTTATAAACACGTATTTTTAATACCGGCTGTTTTTTTTATGGCTTCGGGGTTGGGCCTGACCCGATTAATCGGGGTTGAAACAATCACATTATCTGTACGGCAGTGATCAGTAGGATGAATATACATTGCCGAAGTTGTTGTTGACGTAAAAGGGAGTGACACAACAGGAGTTAAATAGTAGTAATAAAGCTGACAAATGAAAAAATTTCTCGACGAAAATTTCTTGTTAACCAATAAGACAGCGCAAACGCTCTATCATGAGTATGCGAAAAAGATGCCCATCATTGATTATCACTGTCACCTTCCGCCAGACCAGATTGCCAATGATCACCAGTTTGAAAACCTGGCCCAGGTATGGTTATATGGCGATCATTATAAATGGCGGGCCATGCGTACAAATGGCGTGGATGAAAGTTATTGCACGGGCAATAAACCGGATGCTGAGAAATTCATGAAGTGGGCGGAGACGGTTCCTTACACTTTGCGCAATCCTTTATACCACTGGACGCATCTTGAATTGCAGCGTTATTTTGATATACATGACATTTTGGATAGTCATACGACAGAAAAGATCTATGAAGAATGTTCCGCCAAACTACAAACGCCGGAATATTCAGTGCGCAACCTGGTGACTAAAATGAATGTAAAAGTGATCTGCACAACGGATGATCCTTTGGATTCGCTTGAGCATCACCGTAAGATTGCAGAAGATAATTTTGGCGTAAAAGTGCTACCTGCTTTTCGACCTGATAAAGCCATGAATGCGGACAGCGCGGTAGCATTTAACGAGTATGTAGGTAAACTGGAAAAAGTTGTTGACCGGAACATCGCAACGCTGACGCAATACCTTGATGCATTAAAGCATAGACATGATTATTTTGCCTCTATGCAATGCACAGTGTCGGATCACGGATTAGAGCAGGTGTATGCAGCAGATTATACAGATGCGGAAATTGTAAATGCTTTTAATAAGCTACGTGCCGGAAAAGAATTATCTCTTGAAGAGAACCTGAAATTTAAATCAGCCCTGTTACACATTTTTGCTACCTGGGACTGGGAAAAAGGTTGGGTGCAGCAATATCATATCGGCGCATTGCGGAATAATAATTCACGCATGCTGAAACAATTGGGCCCGGATACAGGATGGGATTCCATTGGAGATTTTCCTCAGGGACAAATGCTTGCCCGATTTCTTGACCGGCTTGACCGGAATAACCAGCTGGCACAAACGATTATTTATAATTTGAATCCCGGAGATAATGAATTAGTAGCGACCATGATCGGCAATTTCAATGATGGATCTGTCCCCGGTAAAATACAGTTCGGCTCCGGTTGGTGGTTTCTTGATCAGAAGGATGGTATGGTAAAGCAAATAAACGCATTATCTAACATGGGATTGCTGAGCAGGTTTGTGGGTATGCTGACCGATTCAAGAAGTTTTCTATCCTATCCGCGACATGAATATTTCAGACGCATTCTATGCAATTTATTTGGCGAAGAAGTAGAGAAAGGAGAAATGCCGGCCGATATTCCATGGATAGGCAAAGTGATTGAAGACATCAGCTTTAAAAATGCCCGAAAATATTTTAACTGGGACGTATAAACGAAAAATTATTTCCTTAAATAAATGGATAAAGTATTTTGCTTTGGTGAATTATTGCTCCGGTTTTCTCCGCAGTTACAGGGTAGATGGATGAATGATGCCATGATGCCCGTGTATGTCGGAGGAGCCGAACTGAATGTAGCTTCAGCCCTGGCAAAGTGGAAAACACCCGTAAAATATGGAACTGCTCTTCCTGCAAACTATCTGACCAAAGAGATCTTAGACAGTCTTCATAAAAAAAATATTGACACTTCATCCGTCATCTTTTCCGGTAACAGGATAGGGACTTATTATTTACCGCAGGGTGCTGATTTAAAAAATGCCGGCGTTATTTATGACCGGTCACATTCTTCATTTTCAGAACTGCAACCCGGGCAGCTTGATTGGGAAACTATACTTTCTGATGTTAATTGGTTTCATTTTTCTGCCATCAATCCTGCTTTGAATAAAAACGTTGCAATGGTTTGCAAGGAAGCGCTGGAAATTGCTGAAAAGAAAAATATATTTATTTCGGTTGATTTAAATTACCGGGAAAAGCTTTGGCAATATGGACAAGAGCCAAAAGAAGTAATGCCAGAACTGGTTCAGCATTGCAACCTGGTTATGGGAAATATTTGGGCCGCGGAAAAAATGCTGGGAATAACCATTGACCCTGAAATGAATTCTGATAAAAATAGTTACCTGGCACAGGCTGAAAGAACATCTTTAGAACTAATCAAAAATTTCCCCAACTGCAAACAGGTTGCCAATACTTTTCGCTTTAACCAGGATGAAGGCATTCTATATTATGCCACATTGTATCAGCAGGGAAAACTTTTTATTTCAAATGAAAAGAAAACAAATAAAATACTTGACCGGGTAGGAAGTGGTGATTGTTTTATGGCAGGCCTTATATTTAGCAACCTGCAAACCTGGTCACCTCAACAAACTATTGATTTTGCCGTACAAGCTGCTTTTAATAAATTATTTATAGCAGGAGATGCAACAACATCAACTGTCGAGGCGATCCAAAATTTTACCTATGATGAATAAAAAACAAAAAGTTTTAGAACAGTTACTTGGGCAAAAGCTATTGCCTTTATTCTATCATGATAATGAATCAACCAGTATAAAAATTTTACAGGCATTATACGATGCCGGTATAAGAACAGTGGAATATACTAACAGGGGTGAAAATGCATTGGCGAATTTTTCGGCTATGAAATCTTTGGTCGATTCAAACTGGCCTGGATTGCATTTAGGGATTGGGACCATCAAGAATAAAGTGCAGGCTATACAATTTATTCAAGCCGGTGCTGATTATGTTATTTGTCCTTCAATGAATGAAGAAGTTGCCAGCGTAACACATGATGCCAACTTATTGTGGATACCAGGATGTATGACGGCAACAGAAATTGCCGCTGCAGAAAATGCAGGTGCATCATTGGTAAAAATTTTCCCGGGTAGTTTATTGGGTCCGGGTTATATCCATGCTATTAAAGATATATTTCCCGGTTTGAAATTCATGCCGACGGGTGGAGTAGAAGCAGAGAAGGAAAATTTAATGGCATGGTTTGCATCGGGCGTGGTTGCGGTTGGAATGGGTAGTAAGTTGGTCAGTAAAGAATTAATTGCCGAAAATAATTTTTCAGGTATTACAAAATTGACGCAGGAAGCTTTAGCGTTGGTCAATGAAATTGCAATATCCTGAATGAAATAAATATTTATATCAAGCTGATTTAATCTCATACCAAAACATCACATTGCTTACCATTTAAAATTTTTCACATGTCAGAAGTTAAGGCCAAAGAAAATTTATCGATCCCCGTTACAAACATTAATGAATCGGTTGGTAGATACAGGTGGACGATCTGTGCATTGATATTTTTTGCCACTACTATTAATTACCTGGACAGGGCGGTGATCAGTTTATTAAAAAATGATTTGGAACAGGAGTTTAACTGGAGTGAAACAGATTACTCGAACATCGTAGTTGCTTTTCAATTAGCTTATGCATTTGGTATGTTACTGGTTGGACGTTTTATTGATAAGGCCGGCACTAAAATCGGCTATGCGGTATCGTTAATTTTATGGAGTATAGCCGCTATTGGTCATGCAGCGGTCAGAAGCACGGTTGGTTTTATCGTTGCACGGGCTGCATTGGGTGTAAGTGAAGCGGGTAACTTTCCGGCAGCAATTAAAACGGTGGCAGAATGGTTTCCTAAAAAAGAACGTGCATTTGCAACGGGTATTTTTAATTCGGGTGCTAATGTAGGTGCTATCCTTGCACCATTAACGGTTCCATTTATTGCAACACAATGGGGCTGGCAATGGGCTTTCATCATTACCGGTGCCATCGGTCTGATCTGGTTGATCTTTTGGTTCTGGTTATATGAAGTGCCAGCCAAACAAAAACGTTTATCCAAAGCTGAATTTGATTATATACACAGTGATAAGGATGAAAATGAAACTACACCACTTACAACACCTGATATTACAGCCAACATTGAACCGGAGAAAAAAATATCATGGTTCATGCTTTTAAAATATAACCAGACCTGGGCTTTTGTATTAGGTAAGTTTTTAACCGATCCTATCTGGTGGTTTTATCTTTTCTGGTTACCTGCATTCTTACAAGCGGAATATAATGTTGAAGGAACAGGAATGGCATTGCCCGTTGCATTGGTTTATACCCTTGCAACTATTGGTAGCATTGGTGGTGGCTGGTTGCCACTTCATTTCATGCGGAATAACTGGCCCGTTTTCAAAGCAAGAAAAACATCCATGCTTATTTATGCATTTTGTGTTATCCCAGTAGTATTTGCACAATACCTGGGAAGTTTAAATATGTGGCTGGCTGTTTTGATTATTGGGTTAGCAGCAGCTGCTCACCAGGCTTGGTCGGCAAATATTTTTACTACTGTTTCCGACATGTTCCCAAAACGAACCGTAGCATCTGTTACGGGTATGGGAGGCATGGCTGGTGCATTGGGTGGTATCCTGATCGCTATGCTGGCGGGAAGAATACTCGATTATTTTAAGGGCCTGGATAAAATTGAAACAGGATATTTTGTCATGTTCCTCATTTGCGGATCTGCTTATTTAATCGCCTGGGTGCTGATGCATTTCCTGGCGCCTAAATTAAAACGGATAAATTTCTAAATTAAACTAGAAGAAAAGTATTTCATACAGTTTGCGGCATGGTGTTTTTATTAAAATTAAAAACTTCGTATGTCGCAACCCTATATTCCACCTGCATGGAATTATAATCCATCAACCTGGGGACAACGATTACCATTGGTGATCATTGCTTTGGTAGGCATGTTCATCGCTTTGTATCTCGGTGCTTACCAGGTTAGATGGATCGATGATGTTTGGGAGCCTTTTTTTGGTGATGGTAGTAAACGGATACTAAACTCTTCCATCTCAAAAATATTACCCATTCCTGATGCTTTTCTCGGGGCATTCGGATACTTCGCTGATGTAGTTACGGGTGTAATCGGTAGAACTTCAAGGTGGAAAACCATGCCGTGGATGGTTATTGTATTTGGAGTAGCAGTGGGGCCATTAGGGATGGTGAGTATTCTATTAGTCATTTCTCAACCCGTTTTTTTGGATGCATGGTGTAGCCTTTGTTTATTAACGGCTATTATTTCCGTGGTAATGATCAGTCCTGCAATGGATGAAATGCTGGCCAGTTTGCAATATCTGCAACGGGTAAAAAGAAGTGGATTATCTGTGTGGAAAGCATTTTGGGGAAACAAAGAAATTGCTAATCAAATCAATTAATCATGCGTTTACAAATAGTCAATATTTTAACCGGGTTATTTATTATGTTGATTCCTTACCTGTGGGATTATCATAAAGAACTGTCAGTTCATAATTATATTACCGGACCCTTGATTATTACTTTCGCAATTACTGCGCTTTGGGAGATAAACCGGAATGCCCGCTGGCTCAATATCCCGGTAGCCGCCTGGCTGATCATCAGTTCCGTTTTGTTTAGAGATGACCAGGTTATTTATCCAAACATCATAGCTGCTATCGTGGTCATTATATTATCGGCCATTAAACGAAAAAGCAAAAGCATATATGGTGGTGGATGGCGATCTTTATTTCAAAAGAATCCTCCCCACATGCAACAAGCTAACAATAAGGTGTAACCGTAATTAACTCCTCCTGCGGGCCAGTGCACCGATTAAACCGGCGACCAGCAATCCTCCAACGGTGCGTACCAGGTTCCTGTTTTTTGTAGCCCACAAAGTAAAACTGCGATCTACTGCTATATCATGAAAATTGCCATAGGCACCTGGATCCCCGTGAACAGGTTCCCACACATTATTTTCCTGGTTTGGATCAATGGGTTCCTCCGTTTGTTGTCCGTCAAAGCCGGTATTGGCTAAAACGATATCAGCATACCAGTCAGCCACTTTATTTCCAAGAATAGCCTGGTAAGTAGGGTAGCCAACCCATATGCTCCTACGGTTATGCTTAGCCGCAAACAAGATTGCTTCGGCCGCCACTTCTGGTTGATAAACTTTCCCCATGGGCCTTGGCTTGTTGGGCAATTTATTTAACACCCATCCAAATTGGGTTGTGTTCAATGCAGGTAACTGCACCATGCATGTTTTAATCTTACTGTTTTCATGCATCAACTCCGTACGTAGTGAGTCATAAAAACCTTCAATGCCATGCTTGGCACCACAATAAGCAGATTGTAATGGAATTCCGCGATAGGCCAGGGCGGATCCTACAAAAACAATAGAACCCCTGTTCCGCGGTCTCATTCTTTTAAGTGCCGACATTGTTCCATAAACCGTTCCGTGATAAGTTACATCGGTCACTCTTTTAAATTCATCAGGGGTTATTTTATGAAAAGGTGCGAAAACGCTGTTCATAGCATTATTCACCCAAATATCAATTTCTCCCAATTCCCGTTCAGTTCTTTCAGCTGCAGCTTCTACCTGGTTAGCATCAGCAACATCCGCTTGAATAGCGATAGCCGTACCGCCGAATTTTTCCACTTCTCTTTTTGTGGCTTCCAATTGTTCATTGCTACGGGCAATTAAAGCAATCTTAGCTCCCTGTTTTGCAAATTCCCAGGCAGTAACCCTTCCCACACCTCCACTTGCACCAGTTATTACCACAACTTTTCCGCGAAAATCTTCATTATTTTTCATCTGTTTTTTGTTTAATTTTTTGCCCGATGCTTAATAGGGTTTTATTGATTGGTTTAATTTTCTTCTTTTTTTATGAGGGCACTCGCCAAAGATTCCCATTGTAATTTGGCACCGCCACCTACACCAAAAGCACCAACAATAGTATTGCGTATTTTATCAGGAATCGTATCGCCGCTGGTATTAGGCTTTGTATTACGGTCATAGATACCCGCAGTTACAATATTATTTTTACGACTGACTGTGAACGTACTGGTTGATTCCGGCGAAAAAAAATGGGAGACATGTTCCGTATGCTTTTCAGGGTTATTAGCTGGCCGTACGGTAAAGGCTATACTTTCAAAATCGGGTTCCTGCTTCTCCACAAAATCTTCAATCTGGATCCAGTCAAAACCACCACCACCTTTTGAACCCGGACCGGGTATATCAATTTTAAAATAATCGCCTTTCTGTGCGGATCTTTGAACAGGCTTTCCTGTTGCATCGCGTAGCGAAAATTCAGCAGTGGGTTTACCTGCAATTTCATGCCACCTGTTTACATTAACCAAACGTTGCCTGGCAACCTGGTAAAAACGTACAGCTTCATCTTCATTTTCAAGTTCAATTGATTTTTCCGTATCGATGGTCACACCCTTTTCCTGTTCAGGAAGCACCTGGTCTTTTAAATCTTCTTTGTCCATGATATTGATTTTAGGTTAAAATGACTTAATATAAGATGGATAAAAAATATGCCAGCTGTAAAATTTTTATGAATACTGTGGAGCTTGTATTATTTTTTTTCTCAGTATGGTTTTTGCATCAGGAGAATTATTTGACAGCATAAAAAGATCATAATGAATTCACGGACCATTACGAAAGGAATAGGATTATTTGGGAATGCACTGGGCAAAGGATTACTGGCAGGATTAGCAGGTACTGCAGCCATCACTATTTCGCAAATGATCGAAATGAGGATAACCGGTCGCAAGCCGAGTGAAGCTCCGGCAAAGGCTGCGACTAAAGTACTGGATGTTAAAGCAATCAATGTACAACACCGGCCAAAATTTTCGCAGGAAGTACATTGGGCATATGGAACTTCATGGGGTGTAACCCGGGGTTTGCTGGCTCTATCAGGGATTAAAGGTTGGGGCGCTACGGCCATACATTTCGGCGCGGTAATGGGTACAGCTATGGTTATGACCCCGGCATTAAAAGTGGCGCCACCTGTAAAAGAGTGGGGCGTAAAAGGGATACTTACAGATGCTATGCATCATGCCGTATATGCTGTAGTTGCGGGATTATTTTTTGATGCTATCAATGAGGACTGACCAAAAAATAAAGGTTATACCTGACCGTTAGATCATTCTAATATTTTTTCCATTTGCATACTTCTGGATCCTTTCACCAGGATGTGGCTGTCATGAATATCAGTCTTTTTAAACCAATCCTTGACCTGCATTGAATTATCGAATTGCAGGTAAGGATGCCCGGTATTTTTAAAGGCATCTCCAACCAGAGCCACGTATTGCCAATGATGTTTTTTTATTTCTTCAACCAAAGCTTTGTGTTCTTTTTCAGTATCCTGGCCCAGTTCTGCCATGCTCCCTAATAATAGAATTTTGTTTTTGGAGTTTATGCGTGCAAAATGTTCAATAGCCAGTTTCATGCTGCTTGGGTTAGCGTTATAAGCATCCATGATCACCTGGTTGGAATTTATTTGTACTACCTGGGAACGACTATTGGCGGGCTGGTAATTTTCAATGGCCGCTACAATTTTTTCATCCGGCACTTTAAAATAATCACCAATGGTTACTGCTGCTAATACATTGGGTAAATTATAATCACCAGCAAGATGTGTATGTAAGATACCATTGTTTAAACCTTGTGTAATCTTAACCTGCATATAAGGTAATGATTGCGTTACATGACCCTTTACATGCACATCACCTGTTCCATATTTTATGATTCCACTGATCCCCTTACTCATTTGCTGCAGGTAGTCATAATCCCACATTACAAAAGCATAACCATGAGGAAGGGTACGTAAATAATCAAATAACTCTCCTTTAGCTTTTTTCACACCTTCAACACTTCCAAATCCTTCCAGGTGGGCCTTTCCACAATTGGTAATTAAACCATGCGTTGGCAGGGCCACCTGGCAATAGTATGCTATTTCACCCGCATGATTGGCTCCCATTTCTATGATGGCCATTTCTGTATCTGCTGGAATTCGTAAAAGTGTCAGTGGAACGCCAATATGATTATTCAGGTTCCCAACGGTAGCTGTGGTTTTATAGGTGGTGGATAACACGGCATGCACCAGTTCTTTGGTAGTAGTTTTTCCATTACTGCCGGTAATAGCTATAACGGGAATGGATAGCTGCTTTCGATGATGTAAAGCCAATTGTTGTAATGCTTGTAAAACATCCGGGACTAAAATAGTTCTACCTTCTATTGTAAATTCATCTTCATCAATAACAGCGTAACTGGCCCCTGCATCCAAAGCCTGTTTGGTAAAATAGTTGCCATTGAAATTGGGTCCTTTCAACGCAAAATAAATATCTCCAATTTTTAATTGGCGTGTATCGGTTTGTACCGAAGGATGCTGTTGATAGATCTGGTAAAGGAGGTCAATGTTCATACGACAAATTTAGGGATCAGCATTCTATTTTTATTTCACCATGATTTCAGGATATGAAAAGCCTGCAATTAAAAAATTATTCCACAAAAAAACCCTCCGCATGCGGAGGGTTTTGAATATGTTTTAAAAAATTATCTTTTTTGTCTGCGTGTTTTAAACCAGTTACCGGTTTTACGCTTCGGACCTTCAGGACTACCCATCCTGTCCATGGCGCAACGGAAACCAATAGTGCTGCTGGCCTGGTCTTCTTCCAGGTAGCGGCGGGTGCCCGGACTTAACCAGTAAGCCCTGTCGTTCCAGCTACCACCTTTGTATACCCTGGATTTATCACTAACCAAAGTTGTTAAACCGTAACCATAGGATGATTGAGAAACAGAGTCACCATCAAGGTAATTGATAACATTACCACGCTGATAGTTACGACGATCTTTACTTTCTTCATCTGTTACAGCAACCATTTTAACACGGCCTAAGCTATCAATTTCAGCTTCACCCACATCGTTCTTATATAATTTCATATACTGGTTACCACGGAAAGGAGATACATCATCCGCATCTAACAAAGTAAGCGGACGAAATACATCTGATACCCACTCCGATACGTTACCAGCCATATTGAATATACCAAAGCCATTAGCGTAAAATGAATTTACAGGTGCTGTATAAATTGCACGGTCATTCAAACCACCTGCGACACCGGCATTATCACCAGATCCACGCTTAAAGTTTGCGAGGAACTGACCTTGCCAGGTTCCATGGCGGGTATCACGTAAACCATTTACGTTTTGAGCCCATGGATAAACTTGTTTGTTACTGATCAACTCTTCACCTCTTTTACCTTCTTTGGTGCTGGGTCTTGGGTTTTGGTTGATATAACCATATGCTGCATATTCCCATTCAGCTTCGAATGGTAAACGGTAATCTGGTAATAATATACCATCTTCCATATTTACAGTGGTACGGGGGGTACCCATTGGAGAGATCAGTTTATCTTTTTTACCAACTTTACCCGGCGCAGCCTGGTAAAGACCTAACAGGTAAGATTTTGTAGTAAAGTTATTTTCCTGCTGTTGTCCCTGTATGCCTTGCTTATTAGCATAACCTTTGTTCATCAGGATGCCTTCGTTTACACGATCGCTTCTCCATAAACAAAAATCGTAAGCTTGTCTCCAGGTAACACCTACAACGGGATAGTCATTAAAACCCGGGTGGCGGAAATAATATTCAACCAAAGGCTCGTTATAACTAAGCTCGCTACGCCAAACTAAAGTGTCAGGTAGTGCAGCATCCAAAATGGCGCGGTTGCCCGGATCTGCTTCAGGATCAAAAACCCTGGATAACCAGTGAATATATTCCCGGTAATGCACGTTGGCTACTTCAGTACGGTCAATGTAAAAAGCAGGTACGGTAACACGGCGCGGAATATTATTCCAATCACCCATTACATCCTCTTCTGTTTGACCCATGGTAAAAGTACCGCCCTGTACAAACACAAGACCTGGACCAGAACCTTGTTCTTTGGATTTTGCTACCTGGTAGCTACCCATATCCTTGTCATTGTAATTCCAACCAGTGACATCAGATTTGTCGTACTTCTTTTTACCAAACAGGCCTTTCCCTTTACAGGAGGCTAATAACACAACGCTTGATAGAAGAATGGCTAAGTTTTTCAATTTCATAGTTATATTGCTTAATGCTGGGTTTTGGAATAAATTAAACGTAATGGGAATCCTAATATTGTATGCTCACGTTTGTTTTATTTTTAAAACCGGCCTGCGAATATATGATTTTCAAAATATTATCATAGAGGTTATAAATTGCCGGAAATTGAGGATAATACCTTAATTATGGGTTGATTATGAGGAAATGCTTTTTATTTTTCTGCTGTTTTTGCATGATTACGCTAACCAGGGCACAACGAAGCTATGCTCCTCATTCAGTTTTGGCCGCCGGCAACTGGTTCAAAGTGGCAGTAAATCAGCCCGGAATCTATAAAATGGATATTCCTTTTTTAACAGCGCTGGGTTTAAATGCAAACGGGGCACCTTCAGCATCAATTCGAATTTTTGGCAACGGTGGCGCTATGCTCCCTGAATCAAACATTATTTCACGTGTGGATGATCTTCAGGAAAATGCCATCATGGTGATGGATGGGGGTGATGGGATTTTAAACGGGAATGATTACGTCCTTTTTTATGTAAATGGTCCACACCATTGGGTAAAAGATTCAGTAAACCGGCAATTTATACATCAAAAAAATCTTTACAGTGACCAGGCCTTTTATTATATCAGCGTTCAGGGGGCAGGTAAAAGAATTGAATCTTCCAATACTACAGGCGGGTCATCAATCAATATTGACAGCTATGACTACCGGTATTTTTATGAATTGGATTCGGTAAATTTTTTAAGCAGCGGTAAAGATTGGTTTGGGGAAGAATTTGGAGATGCACCAGGCAAAACCGTTTTACGACATTTCCCCATTCCTGTTTCTAAATGGTTGGGTTCACAACCCATTAACCTGGTGAGTAACCTGGTTTCCCGCTCTACTGGTTCGGCCAGTTCGTTTGATATCAGGGCCAATGGACAATCAATTCAACAGGTAAATATTCCGGCAGTTGGTACGGCAATTACTGATGTTTTTGCCCGTCAATTGGAAGTTGCCTCTTCGTCAACAGTATTACAAGACACTTTAGCTATCCAGTATAATTTTTCGCCAGCCAGTTTTAATGCCCAGGGTTGGTTAAACTGGTTTCGCGTTTTTGCCCGGGCTCATTTAGCCATGCCTGCAAATGGGCAATTATTATTTCGGGATTGGCAATCAGTTGGTAACAGCCGGGGAAACTTCAGGATAGCTGATGCCGGAGATAACATCATGGTTTGGGATATCACCCATTTTGCACACCCGGTAAATATGATAGGTGAGAAACAAGGGAACATTTTTCAATTCGATGCTGATTGCAGGGAATTAAGGGAGTATGTAGCGTTTTATCCTAATCAAACATATATTCCAATGGCCATGGGCCGGGTTCCCAACCAAGACCTTCATAATATATCTGCAACAGATTATATACTCATTACACATCCAACACTTTTAAGCCAGGCGGAAAGATTGGCCTCTTTTCATCAACAAAAAAATAATTTGCGCAGCAGGGTTGTAAGCACGGACCAGGTCTATAATGAGTTTGCATCTGGTGCACCAGACCCAGTGGCCATCCGCGATTTTGTAAAAATGTATTATGATCATGCCGGAACATTGGGTGATACGATAAAGTATTTATTACTTTTTGGCGATGCGTCTTTTGATTTTAAAAACAGGTTGCTGAACAACACAAACTTCGTTCCTGCCTACCAAAGTGCTAACTCGCTGGATCCGCTTTCTACCTACGTTTCTGATGATTTTTTTGGCTTTTTGGATGATGAGGAAGATATTAATTCAGGTCTAAGGATCAATATGCTGGATGTAGGCATAGGTAGGATTCCAGCCGTTAACCTGGAACAGGCAAAAAATTATATTGATAAGGTTATTGCTTATCATGATAATCAAAGTTTGGGTCCATGGCGTAATCAACTCAGTTTTATTGCTGATGATGAAGACCAGAACCTGCACCTGAACGATGCTGAATTAATTACCAAAACTGCCAGCGAAACCAACGAATTATTTAATCCTGTTAAAATATACCTGGATGCATATCGCCAGGAGTCATCGCCGGGTGGTAGCGCTTACCCGCAGGTAAATGATGCGATCAACAACCAGGTTTACAACGGAACATTGATCTGGAATTATAATGGTCATGGCGGACCGTTCCGCCTGGCCGAGGAAACAATCCTGGACCAGCAAACGGTGAATGCCTGGCAAAATGCCAACCGGCTGCCGCTGTTTATTACTGCCACCTGCGATTTTGCACCTTTTGATAATCCAACACTCGCATCTTTAGGTGAAAATATTTTATTACGACCGGAAACAGGGGGCATTGCATTGATGACAACAACCCGGGTTGTATTTGCATACAGTAACCGGATCATGAATGACAATTATTTAAAATTTGCCCTGCAACCAAAACAGGGTAAAGATTACCTGAGCCTGGGCGAAGCAGTCAGAGCGGCAAAAAATTATACTTACCAGACTTCCGGCGATGTTACCAATAACCGGAAGTTTACTTTGTTGGGGGATCCGGCATTAACCCTTGCCTTTCCAAAATTGAATACGCAAATTACCAGCATTAATGGACTGGATCCTGCGGTTACACCTGATACACTGAAAGCTACTGATAAAGTAACAATGGATGGCGTAGTAACGGACCTGGCTGGAAACATTTTGAATTCATTTAATGGAACGGTTTATCCAACAGTATATGATAAAGAACAATTAGTTTATACGCTTGCTAATGACCCCGGCAGCCAGGTTGTTAATTTTAATACCCGTCAAAATATCTTGTATAAAGGAAAGGCTTCGGTTACCAATGGGCGTTACACATTCACATTTAAAATGCCTAAAGACATCCGTTATAATTTTGGGCAAGGCCGTATCAGTTTATATGCCGAAGATGGATCACAGGACGCCAATGGTTTGGAAGACCGGGTCATTATGGGTGGCATTGGCAACCTGGCCGATGATGACAAAGAAGGCCCGGAGATAAAAGCTTATTTGAATGATGATCGGTTTGTTGAAGGCGGTTTGGTAAATGCACAACCCATTTTAATAGTAAAGTTGGCCGATTCATCCGGGATCAATACTGCCGGAACTGGTATAGGTCATGACATCATTGCTACGCTTGATGATGATACCCGGCGTTATTTTATTTTGAATGAATTTTATGAAGCTGCCCTGGACAGTTACCAGGAGGGCACTGTCAAATTTCAATTACCTGAATTAGAAGCAGGCCCTCATACGCTGAAGATCAAGGCATGGGACGTGATGAATAACTCCAATGAAACCGATATCAGTTTTATTGTAGGTAAAGAAGAAGAACTGGAGCTTAAGCATGTGTTGAATTATCCCAATCCATTTTCTACCAGGACCCAATTCTGGTTTACCCATAACCAACCAGGTCGCGACTTAAAGGTTACCATTCAGATATTTACGATGGGAGGGCGAATGATTAAATCATTAAAATCTACAATAAATACACCCGGAAACCGTTCTTTTGAACTGGAATGGGATGCCAGGGATGAATTTGGGGATAAAGTTGGTCGCGGAGTTTACTTCTATAAATTAAGAGTTGTTTCCGGTGCACACCAAAAGGAGGTGATAGAAAAACTGTTCATCTTTTAGTATTCAGATAAAAATCAATACTTTAGCCTCCATTTTTCAAATCCTTGGATCTTTCAAAACCAACATAAACGAATAAATACATGAGACTAGCTGCTATCAGAATCGCTACCGGACTTTTATTATTAGTAGGCGTGGTAACGAAAGTAAATGCGCAAACTGCCGAAAGAATTAATGTAGTAACAACGGCGGTTCCTTTCTTAAGGATTTCTCCGGATGCAAGAGCAGGTGGTATGGGTGATTTAGGTGTTGCAACAACACCAGATGTAAATTCTGCTTTCTGGAATTTGGCAAAAACGCCATTCAATGAAGCAAATGCCGGCATTGGCGTTACATATACTCCCTGGTTAAAAGATTTGGGATTAAATGATGTATACCTCGCATCACTTACCGGTTATTATAAGTTTGATGAATTGCAGGCGATCTCTGCTTCCGTCAGGTATTTTAGTTTGGGTAATATCCAGTTTACCGATAACCTGGGAAACGATCTCAATACTTTTCGGCCAAGAGAATTTGGCATTGACCTGGGCTATTCCCGCAGGTTAACTGATCAACTGGGTATTGGCGTTGGATTAAAATATATTTATTCAAACCTGGCTGGCGGAACCGGTGGCGGTACAACTTATAAAGCGGGTAATGCAGTTGCAGGAGATCTTTCCATGTATTATACCGGCACTAATGAACTTGGAAATGGATGGGCATTCGGAGCAGCTTTAACCAATCTCGGATCGAAAATCGCATATACAGACAATGCAGATCAAAAAGATTTTATTCCAGCCAACTTGGGTTTAGGTACAACTTATACAAGAGTATTCAACGAACAAAACAAAATCAGTTTCGGTGTTGATGTCAATAAATTATTGGTTCCAACACCACCCGCCGAAGGTGACCAGGCAGGCCTGGATGAATATCGCAGCAAAGGAGTAATGAGTAGTTGGTTTAGTTCTTTCGGCGATGCACCCGGTGGATTCAATGAAGAAATAAAAGAATTCCAGGTTTCTGTAGGTGCAGAGTATATGTACAATGACCAGTTTGCATTAAGAGCCGGTTATTTTCATGAAGACAAAACAAAAGGTAATCGCCAATATTTTACAATGGGTGTTGGTGTAAACTATAATGTATTTGGTTTGAATTTTTCTTACCTGTTGCCTTCAGGTAGTGGCGTTAATCGCAACCCGCTTTCTAATACCTTGCGTTTTTCTTTAGTTTGGAATTTAGATGATATGGCAGGCGAATAATTTATTTCACAATAAAATTAAAAACGTCCCGGTTATTATGCCGGGACGTTTTTGTTTGCGGATATTTGCGCATCAACAATAAAATGTGAATATGAGTTACAGAATAGGTTCCGGAATTGACTTTCACCAATTGGCAACAGGTTATGTTTTATGGATAGGAGGGATTAAAATTCCACATCATAAAGGATCGGTTGGTCATAGTGATGCAGATGTATTGTTACATGCCATTTGCGATGCGCTGCTTGGTGCATTGGCATTGGGTGATATTGGACTTCATTTTCCAAATACATCTTCTGAATTTAAAAATATAGACAGTAAAATATTGTTGAAAAGAACTATGGATATCATCACCCAAAAAAAATACAAAGTGGTGAATGTTGACAGCACACTATGCCTGGAAGAGCCCAAAATAAAACCTTATGTTAAACAAATGCAACAGGTTATTGCAAACATCATCCAGGTGAATGAAGAAGATGTATCCATCAAAGCAACCACTACTGAAAAAATGGGATTTGCCGGCAGAGAGGAAGGATTATTTGCACAGGCTACAGTCTTGTTGCAGAAAATGGAAAAATAAACAATTAGATGTTTTGGCAATTTGAAAATGATAATTGAAAACGGTCAAATTTTTTTGGCATTACCTAAGCGCTAAACTCTAAACCCTAAACTTATCTTTGCTTGATTATGGAAGTTAAAGTTGTTAATCGTTCTCCCTGGCCTTTGCCAGAATATGCTACAATGGGTTCATCAGGAATGGATATCAGGGCAAATGTTGAAACTGCATTATCCATTCATCCCATGCAAAGAGTATTGGTGCCTACTGGTTTGTTTTTAGAATTGCCACATGGTTTCGAAGCGCAAATAAGACCACGTAGTGGTATGGCCATTAAAAAAGGCATTACCTGTTTAAATACACCGGGCACCATTGACGCAGATTATCGTGGAGAAATTAAGATTATCTTAATCAACTTTTCCGAAGAAGAGCAGGTCATAGAGCCGGGCGACAGGATTGCACAAATGGTTATTCAGCAAGTAGAAAGAATTACATGGAAACCAGTTGCAATATTAAACGAAACGTTGCGTAACGATGGTGGGTTTGGCCATACTGGATCACTTTAATTTTTATACATGATCAGATATTTATTTTCCCTTGTTTTTATTTCTTTATTGATTTCTTGCAGCTCGTCGCGACAAATACAAACTGGTAATGTAAATACTGATACGGCACTCCTTTCCATGACAAGGGAGGACAGCATCGCATTTATCAACAACACTCTTGACAGTATTCAAAAAAATAAAATCGATTTCAATTTCTTCTCTGCAAAAATAAATGTGAATTATAAGGATGCTGATGACAAAGAATACAACCTGAATACTTTTTTACGCATGAAGAAAGACAGCCTGATCTGGGTTTCGGTAAATGCTGTTTTTGGTATTGAAGCCATGCGTTTATTGATTTCGAAAGATTCGGTAAAGATCCTTGACAAACAAAATAAAGTTTATACAGCACGTTCTATCTCTTTTTTATATGAAGTCACAGGATTGCCATTAAACCTGCAAACCATGCAGGACCTGTTAATGGGAAATGTCATTTTTTTAGAGCCGGAAATATCTGCATTCAATAAGACTGGTAATGAGTTATCGCTTTTAAGTATTGGATATTTTTTCAGGAACCTGGCCATATTTCATGCAACAGATTATAATGTTCTGCGCAGCAGGTTAGATCATGTTGATCCGCAAAGTAACCGGTCTGCAGATCTTTTTTATAATAATTATGTGAATAAATCCGGAGTCAAATTTTCAGAAACCAGGAAGATTGTTATTAATGATACAAAGAGATTATTGGTGGATATGGATTTTAAGCAGTTCGATTTTAATGAAGAATTAACATTTCCTTTTTCAATTCCAGCTAATTATAGTGCTAATTGAGCTGTGTAAAATTTATAGTAAAAATTATCGTTAGAAGAAATCCGCTGCCCTGGGAAGAACATAAAAAATAATTCCACTATGCCGAAAAAAATTATCCTTTTAGTACTTGTTTTATTTTCTACTGTTGGTCTTTTTGCCCAGGACAAATCACAACTGGAAAAAGAAAGGCAGGAACTTCAAAAACAAATAAAACAAATACAAGGTCAATACAACAAAGTAGCCGGTCAAAAAAAACAAACCATTGGTCAGCTTACATTAATACAGCGTAAGATCAGTTTGCAGGATAAATATATTCGCAATATCAGCAGGGAGGTTCGCATGCTTGATGACAGTATTTTTTTAAGTAATGTAGAAATTACCCGTCTCAGAAAACAATTGGATACTTTAAAACAGCAATATTCCCGAAGTGTTGTTTATGCGTATAAAAATAAAAGCACATACGATTATTTAAATTTTATTTTTTCTTCCAGCAATTTTAATGATGCATTAAAAAGAATTGCCTACCTGAAATCTTACCGCAATTACCGGGAAGAGCAGGTGGCCAATATCATTGAGACACAAAAAGCGATTGAGAAAAGAAAAGAAGAAAATCTTGCCCGTAAACAACAAAAAAGCGAAGTGCTCCAGGAAAGAACGGGAGAAATAAAACAATTGGCAGAACAAAAGCAGGAAAAGGACGTCGTTATCAATCAATTAAAATCACAGGAGAAAAGCCTGGGTAAGCAGTTGTCGGATAAAAAGAAATCAGATGCAAAATTAAAAAACGCCATAGCAGCAATTATTCGGCGTGAAATAGAAGAAGCACGTAAAGAAGCCGCCAGAATAGCCGCTGCTGAAAAAGCTGCTGCAGATAAAAGAGCTGCCGATAAAGCTGCTGCAGACAAAGCGGCTGCAGCCCGGAATCCATCTGCTACAGTTAAAGAAGCAGTGCCTGAAAAGAAAACGGAAGTTGTTGCAAAAACAACGACCTCCAGACCAGAAAGTTACCTGGATCTGAATGCGAAAGACGTTGCTTTGAATAAAAGTTTTGAGGAGAATAAGGGACGTTTACCATGGCCTGTAGATAATGGTTTAGTGAGTATCCATTATGGAACTTATAAAATTCCGGGAACGCAATTAAGTGGAGATAACGCAGGTTTAACAATCGCCACACCAAGCTCCGGCAGTAACGTAAAGTCTGTTTTTAATGGTGAGGTATCGGCTGTGCATAATTTAGGTGATGGATTGGCAGTGATTATTCGTCATGGTAAATATTTTACGGTGTACAGTAATCTTTCTTCGGTAAGTGTAAGTAAAGGTGCCAGTATATCTACCGGCCAGGTTATAGGAAAGGCTGCCCGTGCCGAAGGTGGTAACGGAGGAGAGATTGAATTTATATTAATGAATGAAAGTAAAAATGTAAACCCCGAGCCCTGGTTACGGTAACAGATAAACGAAGTAAAAAATGCAGCTAAACAGCTGCATTTTTTTTGCTTACAACTTCTTCATATAATTTTTCATATTCAGGGACAATATGATGTATGTCAAATTTCCTGGCATGTTCTGCAGCTTTCTTCTTAAATGTTTTTAAAACATCATCATCTTTTAATATTTCAATAGACTGCTGGCTCATGGTTTCAACATCACCAACATCAGCCATAAAGCCCGTCTTCCCCTGGATGTTGATCTCTGTTAAACCACCTGCATTTGTGGATACTACCGGAACACCGGAAGCCATTGCCTCAAGTGCCGCCAATCCAAAACTTTCATATTCTGAAGTCAGCAGGAAAAGATCACCGATGGCTAATATATCTTCCATTTGTTCCTGCTTGCCCACAAACTGCATTTTGTCGCATATGTTTAATTTGCGTGATAATTCTTCTGCAGTCTGTCTTTCCGGGCCATCACCCACAAACAATAATTTTGCGGGAATTTGTTTTTGCACTTCATTAAATATTTGCACTACATCGAGTACCCTTTTTATTTTTCTAAAGTTGGATGCATGAATCAGAATTCGCTCGCCATTAGGCGCAATAGCTTTTCTAAAAGCATCTATCGGTTTTCGGGAGAAACGTTTAATATCTACAAAGTTGTGAATGACCTGGATTTCCTTCCTGATATCAAAAATTTTAAATGTTTCATCCCGTAAATTATCAGATACAGCAGTGATGGCATCACTTTCATTAATGGAAAATGCTACAACCGGTGCATACATTTTATCGCGGCCAACCAGGGTAATATCAGTTCCGTGCAGTGTTGTGATTACAGGAATATATATGCCTTCAGCTTCCAGTATTTTTTTTGCCATGAATGCAGCTGATGCATGTGGAATGGCATAATGTACATGCAGTAAATCAAGCTTATTATTCCTGATTACATCAACCATTGTACTGGCAAGCGCTGTTTCGTATGGAGGATAATCAAATAATGGATAAGTTGGAACCTGTACTTCGTGGTAAAATATATTTGGAATAAATCCATTCAATCTAACCGGTTGCTGGTAAGTAATAAAATGGACCTGGTAATCTTTCTGAGCCAAAGCCTTTCCTAATTCTGTTGCCAAAACACCACTTCCACCAAAGGTTGGGTAACATACAATCCCTATCCGCATAAAATCATTTTAGTCTTTCGAAGTTAAATACAAAAATAATGCTTAACCATTGTTTGTAATATTTGTTTATGGTTGGGAATCAACTTTCAGTTATTTTTAAAAAATTAAGCTTTAAATACCTCTTATATTTATTGTTAAAAAATTATTTCACTAATCAGCTTATTGAAAATCTTAAAGACTCATGAAACAATTCCTTTTTATTTTGACCGGTTTTATTACTCTTTCATCCTTTGGACAAAACAACGATTCACTGGTCATCAGTAAATTCTCATATGATATTCTGAATAATGGTAAAGCCTATGAAAATCTTCGATACCTGTGCAAAGAAATTGGCCACCGCATCAGTGGTTCGCCACAGGCACAGAAAGCGGTTGAAGCTTCTGCAAGGATGCTTCGTGAAGCAGGTGCTGATACAGTTTACTTGCAGCCGGTCATAGTTCCTTATTGGGTAAGGGGGGATAAAGAACAAGGTATTATTCAATTTGGAAATGAAAAGCGTAAGCTGAATGTTGTTGCACTCGGAATGAGTGTTGGTACACCAACTGCGGGTATTACAGCCGATATTGTTGAAGTGAAAAATTTTGAAGAGTTGAAGGCATTAGGGGCTGAAAAAGTTAAAGGCAAAATTGTTTTCTTTAATTACCCTATGCGACCGGAATTGATTCAAGGCGGATATGGTGATGCAGTAAAATACAGGGGAAGCGGACCCGTGGAAGCTGCTAAATTAGGAGCTGTGGGCGTGATGATCCGATCTGTAACCCATGCTTTGGATGATAATCCACATACTGGTTCTACGCGGTATGATTCTGCCATTACAAAAATTCCGGCAATGGCTTGCAGTACAAAAGATGCGGAGTGGTTATCGGCATTGCTTAAAAAAGAAAAGCAGGTGAAGATGTTTATGAAGATGAATTGTAAACATATGCCCGATGTGTTGAGCTATAATGTAATTGGCGAGTTGCGTGGATCAGAGAAACCCGGCGAGATTATTACAGTTGGTGGCCACCTGGATAGTTGGGATATTGGCGAAGGAGCCCATGATGATGGCTCAGGCTGTATGCAGAGTATAGAAGTGATCCGGGCTATTAAAGCGGCTGGCATTAAACCGAAACGCACCATCAGGGCTGTTATGTTTATGAACGAAGAGAATGGTTTGCGTGGTGGCAATGCATATGCTGATTCGGCTATTGCCAAAAATGAAAATCACATTTTTGCGATTGAAAGCGATGCCGGGGGTTTTGGAGTTCAAACTTTAGGGATCAGCGGAACACCTGAACAGGAACAATACTTACGTCAATGGACACCCCTTTTTCGTCCATACGGTGTTTATGAAATGCCTGGCGGCGGTGGCGGAGCAGATATCGGTCCTTTGAGAAAGCTGGGAACCGTTTTAAGTGGAGTAAATCCTGGCACCCAGCGTTATTTTGATCTGCACCATGCACCGAACGATGTATTTGAGGCGGTAAACAAAAGAGAACTTGAACTCGGTGCATTAGCGATGACGGCTATTACTTACCTGGTTTCTGAATATGGATTACCGGAAAAGAAATAAATCATTTATTTGATTAGCTGAAAGAAAAGGACACAGGATTGTGTCCTTTTTTTATGAGCTGCGTTCGCCAACCAATTTTGTAATGGCTTTATGGACACCGGCGAATGGAAAACCTTTTACAAGTTCTTTCATTTGTTCATTTATTTCTGCATTGCATAAATTATAAATACTTCCCTCGTGTCCCTTTCCAGTTTGACCAGTCACTGGTTTCTCAAAAGAATTTTCTTCCACCTGTTGCCCGATGATTTTATATGCATCTCTGAAAGGCGTGCCTTGCATCACGAGTTGATTTACCGCATCAACTGTAAACAAGTATTTGTATTTTTCATCTTCCAGGATATGTTCTTTAACCTCCATATTGGAGATCATTAATCCTGCCATCTCAATACAATTTCTTAATGTAGAAAAAGCAGGGAACAAATGCTCCTTCAACAATTGCAGATCGCGGTGATAGCCTGAGGGTAAATTGGTCGTCATCATCATAATCTCGTTGGGCAATGCTTTGATGCGATTGCAATGAGATCGGATGATCTCGAAAACATCGGGGTTTTTTTTATGCGGCATAATGCTGCTGCCGGTAGTCAGTTCGGGCGGAAAGCTAATAAACCCGAAATTTTGGTTCAGGTATAACGTGGCATCCATTGAAAAGCGGCTAAGCGTATCCGCTACATTGGCCAATGCCTGTGCACAAATTCTTTCGGCTTTGCCCCTGCCCATTTGTGCATATACTACGTTATAATTCAAATCGTCAAATCCCAATAACTCCGTGGTTAATTTACGGTTGATAGGAAACGATGATCCATAACCTGCTGCGGAACCTAAAGGATTTTTGTTGATTACATCGTAAGCAGCCTTCAACGTAATCGTATCATCAACCAAACTTTCGGCATATGCTCCAAACCATAATCCAAAAGAGGAAGGCATGGCTAATTGCAAATGCGTATACCCGGGAAGTAAAGTTGATTTGTGTTTTTCACTTTGTTGTTGCAATAGATCGAATAATGAATGAACTGATTTTACAATTGTTTCCAGCTCACTTCTTAAAAATAATTTCAAATCAACCAGCACCTGGTCGTTCCTGCTGCGGGCACTATGAATTTTTTTCCCGGTATCTCCCAATTTTTTTGTCAGCATCATTTCCACCTGGGAATGAATATCCTCTACGCTTTCATCAATATTAAATTCGGAACCTGGTTGTTGAATATGATGATATATTGCCTGGAGTTCTGTAATTAAATTTTCCTTTTCATTTTTTTCTAATAGACCTACCGTTTCCAGCATGGTTACATGTGCAATGGATCCCAGCACATCGAAAGGAGCCAACTGCAAATCAAACTCCCGGTCATTGCCAACTGTAAATGTCTCTACTTCTTTCAACGATTGGATTTTTTTCTGCCAGAGTTTCATAACAGTTTTTTTAAAAGATCAATATAAAATTCAACTCCATCATTAATTTCCTGCAGGTAAATAAATTCATCCGCCGTATGGCTGCGTGCTGAGTCACCAGGTCCCACTTTCAAAGCAGGGAAAGGCATCAGGGCCTTATCTGATGTAGTAGGTGAGCCATACGTTTTTTTACCCAATGATAAACCGGACTTTACAAGTGGATGTTCAAGAGGAATATTTGAAGATCGCATTCTCAGGCTCCTGGGTGTTACTTCGCTTTGTACATTTTTTCTGACTACATCCAAAACCTCTTCAAGGCTGTATTCTTCATTCACTCTTATATCTGCGATAAACCGGCATTTATCAGGAACTACATTATGTGCTTTATTTTCAGTTTCTATAACGGTTACACTCATTTGCACTTTACCCAACAAGTCAGAAACTTTATCAAATTGATGATTTTTATACCATTCAATATCTTTCAATGCTTTGTAAATAGCATTTTCTCCTTCATTACGTGCAGCATGACCAGCTTTGCCAGAGGCAACATTATCCAAAACCATCAAACCTCTTTCAGCAACAGCCAGTTGTAATAATGTTGGCTCACCTACAATAGCACAATCCAACTGTTTCCCTTTTAACGGTTCATTAAAATAAGGGCTGTTCAAAACCATTTCAATGCCACCACTTCCGCTGATCTCTTCTTCAGCAGTTGCGGCTAAGGCCAGGTTATAATTCATATTGGGTTGATGATAAAAGTGCACAAAGGCAGCAACCAGGGAAACCAGCGCACCTCCTGCATCATTGCTGCCAAGGCCATAGAGTTTTCCATCTTCAATAATTGCTTTAAAAGGATCTTTGGAATATGCGGAATTTGGTTTAACGGTATCGTGATGCGAGTTTAACAGTATCGTCGGCTTAGCGGCATCAAAATGCTCGTTAAAAGAAAAAACATTATTCCCGAGCCGGCTGGTGTAGATTCTTTTTTCTGCCAGGTAACGACTGATAATGCCTGCGGTTTGATCTTCCTGTTTAGAAAAGGATGGTGTTGTGATTAATTCTTTCAGCAGTCCGATGGATTCATGCTGTAGCGTTTGCAGATCATTATTCATTTCTCAAAATAGTTGTACCGGATTTGCCATTTATCACAGATGATAAATGATCGGCTGACCCGATGGTTATTTTTTGTACACCGCTGTTTAATGCGGCAAAGGCATTATCTAATTTGGGGATCATTCCGGCAAAGATCAACCCCTCAGTCTTTAACTGTTGATAATATGCATAATGAAGATTGTTAATTACTGTTGATTCGTCTTCCGCATCCAGTAGAACCCCAGGCTTTTCAAATATATATACCAAATGAACATTGAAATTATTTGAAAGACTCCTGGCAATTTCCTGTGCCATCGTATCCGCATTTGTATTTAGCAGTTGTCCCTCCCCGTTATGTGTTATGGGTGCAATTACCGGCATGATATTATTCCCCAGTAGTTGCATAAAGAATGCATCGTTCACTTCATCAACATCCCCTGCAAAACCATAATCCAGTATGGCATTTTTTCTTTTATGTGCTTTGATGCTATTGCCATCAGCACCGGTTAATCCCAAAGCATTGGATTGATTGGCTTGTAAAAGCGCAACGATTTTTTTGTTTATGTAACCGGCATAAACCATGGTCACTATTTTCAGTGTATCCTTATCAGTTATCCTCCGGCCTTCTATCATTTTTTGTTCAATGCCCAGTTCTTTCGCCATTTGTGTGGCCATTATACCACCGCCATGCACCAGTATTTTGTGACCTTTAACAGCAGCCAGCTCTCTTAGAAAATTTTCAAGCCTTATTTCATCATCAATGATGTTGCCACTTATTTTGATAATGGTTAGATCTTCTTTTATATGCTGGTGGTCCATCCTGGAAAATTTGCTATGTAATTGTTTTCAATATTTCACTTAATACGGTTTGTGCCGCCCAAACCCGGTTACCTGCCTGTTCTGTGATGATGCTGTGAGGTCCATCAAGTATTTCATCGCTTAATTCTATATTTCTTCTTACCGGTAAACAGTGCATCACTTTAGCCTGGTTTGTGACTTTCATTTTATTGTTGGTCAGCATCCATGAGGGATCAACAGATTTAATTTTCCCATAATCATGATAAGTACTCCAATTCTTTACATAAACAAAATCAGCATTTGATAAGGCTTCATCCTGGTTATGTGTAATAGTTGCTCCAAGGGTATATTGTTCATCCAATTCATATTCTTCAGGATGAGTAATTACAAAATCAGCTTTACCCCAGGCATTCACCCATTGTGCAAAACTATTTGTAACACATTGCGGTAGTGCTTTTACATGGGGAGCCCAGCTAAGCACAATTTTGGGCTTGCTCACTATGCTGTGTAACCGCAGTTGCTCCTGTATGGTAATGATATCGGTAAAGCTTTGTAATGGGTGTAGGGTGGCGCTTTCCAGGCTAATGACAGGTATACCTGCGTACCTGATAACCTGGTTAATATACTGTTCACTATAATCATCTTCCCTGTTTTGTAGCGTTGGAAAAGTGCGGATGGCCAGAATATCAAAATATTTTCCAAAAATGGGAGCGGCATCCTTTACATGCTCCACCGTACTGCCATTCATGATGGCTCCTTCCTCAAATTCCAATGTCCAGCCTTCTTGTCCCACATTAAAAACAATTGCTTCCATACCCAGGTTTTGCGCAGCAATTTGAGTGCTTAAACGGGTACGCATGCTTGGATTTAAAAAAAGACAACCGATTCGTTTGCCTTTCCCAAGCGAGTTGTCTGAGTATGGATTGGCTTTATATTCCAGTGCTTTGCCGACCAATTGAGCTATGTTTGAAACATCATGAACCGAAACAAAATTTTTCAACTAATTCCTGTTTTATTGAGATTGAATAATATTTATTGAACGGGATCTAAAGACATTGAATGAATCTCTTTTTTCAAAGACGCAATAAAATGTTCCGCATCATTTTTAGTTAAAGCAAGAGAAGGTAATAAACGGATCACATTCGGTTTTGCTTCACCTGTAAAAATTTTTTGATTCAAAAGCAGGTTTTTACGAAGGTCTTTATAATCTTCAGAAACATCGAAACCGATCATTAAACCACGGCCACGCACATTCGAAATCTCACTGATCTTTTTTAATTCGGTTTCCAGGTATTGGCCCATTTCCACAGCATTTTGTAATAGATTTTCTGTCTCCATTACTTCCAAAACGGAAAGTGCCGCCGCACAGGCCAAATGATTGCCCCCGAAAGTGGTGCCTAACATAAAATGTTTAGGCTTGATGGATGGTGCAATTAGAATTCCGCCTATGGGAAATCCATTGCCCATTCCTTTGGCCATGGAATATATGTCGGCATTTACACCGGCAAAATCATGACTGAAAAATTTCCCGGTTCTTCCATAACCACACTGAACACTATCGGCAATGTATACGGCGCCATATTGATCACAGAGTTTACGAATTGCTTGCAAAAATTCTGCTGTAGCCAGGTTAATTCCACCTACACCCTGGATGCCTTCTATAATAACCGCGGCTATTTCTTTGCCTGCCTGGTGAAAATATGCTTCCAATGCCTGCACATCGTTGAAGGGTAGAAAATGAACATTTTCTGTTTCATTCACCGGGGCAATAATACTAGGATTATCCGTTGCAGCCACTGCCAGTGAAGTGCGACCATGAAAGGCTTTTTTGAAAGCAACGATCTTTTTTCTACCCGTGTGAAATGAAGCCAGTTTTAAAGCATTTTCATTGGCTTCCGCACCTGAATTGCAAAGAAATAATTGATAATCTTCTTTACCGGATATTTTGCCAAGCTTTTGCGCCAATTCTTCCTGGATTGGGATGTGAACCGAGTTTGAATAAAAACCAACCTTATTCAATTGGTCCGTTAAGCGTTTTATATAATGTGGATGAGAATGACCAATGCTGATCACGGCGTGACCGCCATACATATCAAGATATTGCGTACCCATATCATCCCAAACATAAGAGCCCCTTGCTTTTTCTATCGCTATGTTGTTGATGGGATAAACATCGAAAAGTTTCATCTGCCTGTTTAAATTGATTAGAAAAAATATTAGGATAGGATCGTTACCTGCATCTCAGAAAGCGCTGGCTTTCAAACGAAGTCCGGCAGTTTCCTCAAGTCCGCAAACCAAATTCATATTTTGCACCGCTTGTCCCGAAGCGCCTTTAACCAGGTTATCCAATGCAGAATGCACCACCAGTTTACTGCCTACTTTTTCCAGTTGTATAACACACTTATTTGTATTCAACACTTGCTTTAATGAAATAGGTTCTTTGCTGATAGAAACAAAAGGTTCGTCTTTATAATACTCATTGAAAATGACCTGTAATTCTTCCATGCTTAGCACACAATGCATTTGGGAGCTAACAAATATCCCTCTTGTAAAATCGCCACGCCAGGGAACAAAATTCAATTTTTCATTTCCTTCCGGATCGCCTGGAAAATTCTTTTGCAGTTGATGAAGAGTTTGGTAGATCTCCTTCAGGTGCTGGTGTTCCAGCGTTTTGTAGGCCTGGATATTATTGGCCCGCCAGCTAAAATGCGATGTTGCAGAAAGACCCTGACCGGCACCGGTAGATCCTGTAATGCCTGTTGTATAAATGTCTTCTTCCAGCAATCCTTCTTTTGCAAGGGGTAGTAAACCTAACTGGATTGTGGTGGCAAAGCAACCTGGATTAGCAATATTTTTTGCTTTCTTGATTTCTTCTTTATTCAATTCAGGAAGACCATATACAAATTTCCTGGAGAGGTCAGGATGGCCAGGTAATTGAAATTCAGCTGTAGATAATAACCTGAAATCATGGCTTAGGTCTATGATTTTAATACCCGGATGAATTTCGTTCGAATTTAAAAATTTTATGGCTTCACCATGCCCTGCACAAAGGAATAAAACATCAATGCCTGGTTTTGTAAGTATATCCAGGTCACCCGAAAAAAAGATATCTGTTTCGTCAAGCAAATCGGTATGAACAACGGAAACATTTTTACCTGCGTTGCTGCGGCTGTGAATATATTGAAGTGATACAAATGGGTGATTGATCAGCAGGCGGATCAATTCTCCACCTGTATAACCTGCACCGCCAATAATACCTGCCTTAATCATTTTTTCTGTAGCCATGCTAACAAATTTAAGCATCTTTTACCCGGTGGTAAATGGCTGTTTGGTTGCCAAAAATTTTACTGAAGCCCCTGACATCATCGCCTGTAAAACCGGTATTCATTTCACCATATTTTCCAAAGCGACTATTCATCAGGTCGTTTTTGGATTCTATGCCGATAATTAAAAAACGATACGGCATCAACTGTACATACACATCACCGGTAACTTGCTCTTGTGAACTTTGCAAAAATGCTTCCATATCTCTCATCACCGGGTCCATGATCTGTCCTTCGTGAAGCCAATTGCCATAAAATTGAGCCAATTGGTCCTTCCAGCTAAGTTGCCATTTGGTTAATACATGTTTCTCCAATGCATGATGAGCCTTAATGATCACCATGGGTGCAGCAGCTTCAAATCCAACACGCCCTTTAATGCCAATGATAGTATCACCAACATGAATATCACGGCCGATACCATAGGGTGCGGCCAGTGTATGTAAAAACTTAATAGCATCAACAGGATGTTTAAAATCCTGGTCATTTACTTTTTTTAGCTCACCTTTTTCGAAATGTAATTTTACTTCCTCTTCTCCTGTTTTAGTGACGGGTGTGGGCCATGCAGATTCGGGAAGCATACCTTTGGACTGCAATGTTTCCTTTCCTCCAACACTGGTACCCCAAAGTCCTTTGTTAATGGAGTACTGGGCTTTTTCAAAATTCATATTAACACCATGACTTTTAAGATATTCAATTTCAGTCTCCCTGCTCAATTGCATATCACGAATTGGTGTGATGATCTCAACACCCGGTATCATAATATGAAAGATCATATCAAAACGAACCTGGTCGTTTCCTGCACCGGTACTGCCATGTGCAACCGCATCTGCATTTATTTTTCGTGCATGTTCTGCAATATGCATCGCCTGGCTTAATCGTTCTGCGCTTACACTTAAAGGGTAGGTGTTGTTTTTCAACACATTTCCAAATACCAAATATTTAATGATGGTATTATAATAATTTTCAACGGCATTAATCGTGGTATGTGTTTTTACACCAAGCGTATAGGCATGTGCTTCAATCTGCTTTAATTCTTCTGCATCAAATCCACCTGTATTTACAATGATACTGTGAACCTCGTACCCTTTATCCTCTGTAAAATATTTTACGCAATATGAAGTATCTAATCCGCCACTAAAACCCAGAACAACTTTTTTAGCCATTGATGTATTCATTAAAAATTAAAAAAGTAATGAAGGAAGGATTTGGGTTTACCAGCACCGCTCTTTTCTTTTTTAAGAAAACCCCTTAAAAATTTTAACTGCTTTATCCGCATTAATCTTTCCAGTCCTTTTGCATTTTCTTTAAAAAACTGTTTTGTTTCTTCCGGTTCATAATGATCTTTTGGATCATATAACATGGCGGTGCACATACAGTTCTTTCTTTCTTTACTCATTAAAATATCATAATTCACACAACTTTTACAGCCAGCCCAAAAAGCTTCATCTTGCGTAAGCTCAGAATAGGTGACAGGTTCATAACCAAGATCGGAATTGATTTTCATTACGGCCAGGCCTGTGGTTAAACCAAATAATTTAGCTTCAGGATATTTCTGGCGGCTCAATTCAAAGATGCGTTTTTTAATAGATTTGGCCACGCCACTTTTTCGAAAAGCTGGGGCAACGATCAATCCTGAATTGGCTACATACTCACCATGACTCCAGGTTTCTATATAACAAAAACCTACCCATTCATTATTGGGTGTTAAAGCGATCACGGCTTTTCCTTCATCCATTTTTTGGGACACATATTCAGGCGTACGCCTGGCTATGCCGGTACCACGTGCATTTGCAGATGCTTCCATTTCGTCAGTAATGACAACTGCGTATTTTTTATCTTCAGGTGTTGCCACCCGAACGATTATTTGCTGATTTTCCACCTTGTAAAATTTGAAATAGATAACGGAGAACCAATCCTGATCTTAATTCCGGGGAATCTTCACTGATAGGGGCCGTGGTCAATGGCTTGGCCTATCAGATTGCAGGTCGGACCAGGTATTTAAAAAGGTCGAAACCCACACTGTAAACACCAGTGGTGATGGCTGCATGAAAAGCAACTTGTTTCGTATGTGTAAGAATGTTGTTCACTTATAATATTCTTAATAAAATGATGCCAAAAGTAATCATTATATTAAAGTGTAAGATAAAATTTTTGTTAACGGTAACAGTTGTTAGTTTTATAAACAATTCTTTTTTATGAGAAAATTCTTCCTCATTCTGCTTGTATTTATTCTGGTATTTGCAGGTGGTTTTATTGTATGGAAATATTTTTATGTTTTTGGCGATGGCGTCAAAACTGGCTACCTGAACTACGCCGTAAAGAAAGGCGATCTATTTAAGACCTATGAAGGCAAGTTGATACAGGAAGGAATCCGCAGCAGAACGGCAGGCAGTATTGAGTCGTATGAGTTTGAGTTTTCGGTGGTAAATGAGCGGATTTATGATACGTTAAAATTACACAGCGGAAAGATTTTCGACCTGCATTATAAAGAATATCACGGCGTGGTGCCATGGCGGGGAAATACTCGTTATATCGTAGACAGTATTATTGCGATGAGAAACCGGGATGCATATTAGCGCCCGGCATAAATTAAAAACATGGCAGGTTTCTTGTGAATATCCGGAACCTGCTGGCTCCATTCCTTAATTGTTTTTGTTTTGATCCATTCATCCGGTCCGGTAAGATTAACGGCGATGCATAAACGTGTATTGGGTTGGCAATTTTGTAAAATAGATTCCAGCATTTGGTTATTGCGATATGGCGTTTCAATAAAGAGTTGGGTGCAGTTATTTTGTTGTGAATCTTTTTCCAGTGCACGGACTGCTGCTATGCGTCCATTTTTATCAATGGGTAAATAACCTACAAACCGAAAACACTGGCCATTCATGCCGCTGGCCATCAATGCTAATAAAATAGAACTGGGGCCAACCAAAGGTTTTACGATGGCATCGTATAATTGCGCCTGTTCCACCAGCAATTGTCCCGGATCTGCTATAGCCGGGCAACCTGCTTCGCTGATGATCCCGATATTTTTACCTTCTTTTAAAAAACGGATAAAATTTTGCTTTACCGTTTCTTCCGCTTTATGAATAACAAACCATTCGTAATCATCGATCACCATTTCTTTCCAGAGTTGTTTTAGATATCGACGGGCAGTTCTTTCATTTTCGACAAAAAAAACCTGGCAATCTTTTATAGCATCCAGTATATAGGCAGGGATAGTTTTTAATCCATCCTCATGAAGTAAAGAAGGAACCAGGTAAACAGTACTTTTAACAGGCATAATCAAAGTTCTTTAACCTTATATAAACTCAATGTAGCGGCAATAACTGCGTAAGAAGGAGCAAGCATCCAACCGGCAACAGGAATTCCATGCATTAAATAAAAAACAATTCCATTGCCTATAGCCAATCCTTTATGATGACTGATGAAGGTGATACTTTGTGAAGGAGACAATTTCTGCCTTTCGCAACTATAATCCAACATAGAAAAACCTAAATAATAACATTCCACAAATAAAGCTACCAGTGGACTCACCCAGCCAATTACAGGTACCAGGCTTAGGATTAACAATGAAATAATATACACCAGTTGCCAGATGGTGTTTCGTAAAGCAAGCCTGATGCCGCGCCAGATATCTTTCAAAAATTGCTTCATGTCGAATGGCATATCCTTGCCTTCCAGGATCGATTCAGTTTTTTCGCTTAAATAGGCAAACAGTGGAGAACCGATGATCAGGAATAAATATTTAAAAAGCGAAAAATAAAAGAACATCAACACCAGCCAGAGTATAATTCCGGCAAACGTAAAAAAGAACCCGATCCAGGAGTTTTGAAATTGCTGTACATAGTTTTGCAAACCGGTAACCTCTGTTAAGTATTCAATTACACCAGTGGCAGATCTCCCAAAAAAATACATGCTGACAACAAACATCACCATATAAATAAAACCTGGTATGAGTATCCATTTCCAGAGTTTATTATTTTTAATGAAATGGTGTGCCTGTGAATATGATTGAAGGGCTATGACAATTTCTTTCAGCAAAACATAAATTTGGGTAAATATAAACAAGTGTTCTGAATGGGTAACCCATAAAGGGAGTTTGCTGAAATGAATGATCGCCGGAATATTAAATATGAAAATGAAAAAACTCGGAACTGAATTTTATATACGCAACAATGTGCTGGATATATCAAGAGATCTTTTGGGAAAAATCTTGGTCACTCATCTTGGTGGTAAAACAACCAGTGGCCGCATTGTGGAATGTGAAGCTTATGCCGGTGAAATCGATAATGCTTCACATGCATCTGGTGGCAGGCGAACGCCACGAACAGAAATCATGTTCGGTCATGGTGGCACCGCTTATATCTATTTGTGTTATGGCATTCATCACATGTTTAATGTGGTGACCAATGAAAAAGGAATACCTCATGCTATTTTAATACGAGCATTGGAACCACTGGAAGGTATTGATACCATGTTGGAGCGCACCGGGAAAGAAAAACCGGATGCTTCACTTACCCGCGGACCGGGAAATGTTGGAAAAGCGATGGGGTTGCACAGTTCTATGACGGGTTATTCACTGCAAAGCGATGAAATTTATATTGCGGATGATGGTTTCCGTTATCATGGAGAAATGATTAAAGCATCTCCACGTATAGGCGTGGATTATGCTGGTGATCATGCACGTTGGCCTTTCCGTTTGTATATAGCGGGGCATGCGAATGTGAGTGGGAAACCGAGGAAATAATTTAAAAAGTAAAATTTAAAATGAAAAAAAATTGTGGTGGTTTAGATGTTTAGGCGTTTAGTGGTTTAGACAATTCCAAACTTATCAACTGATCAAACTAATTCCAAATTACAAATTCCTAAAACTTAGGGCAGTACATGATCTTGCGACTTGGATCGCTTGCCTTCTTTGTATAAATGATAGAGATTTCAGTTCCGCCTCTTGACTGGCTTCCTGGCCTGAGGTCAGAAATATTTACATCATAAGTAGCACCGATGCGAAAACTATTAAACTCTAGTCCGACATATGGAATGATAGCATCTCCTAAACGGAACCAGCTACCCATATAAACATTGGTAGGATTTTCTTCATCGCCATTTAAATTCAATGCATAAGCACCACCGATCATTGTATTGGTAGCTTTTTGCTGCATGCTGTGATTGGCTGCAAAATGTATTGAATTATTTACACCTACGGGTATGCGTCCACCACCCTGGAAAGTAACCCTGGAGCCCAGGAAATATTCTTTGCCCTGGAAACTTTCTTTCGGTTTGTTGATATGATACATGGAAGCACCGAGGTAAATATTATTATAGCCATCGGTTGTTCCATTATAAAATATACCGGCATTCATATCAAAATAAGCAACGTTAACCTGGTTGCCGGAGAATGTTTCACCAGTAGAACCCGTAAAGCCAAATGGTGTTAACTGGTCCTCGAATGTTAGTTTTAATACATCCAGTCTTTTACTGGAATAAACGCCCTGGAATCCCACACCTAATTGGTGATAACCATTTTCATCCAGGCCCTTATGATATGCTACTGAAACAGCTGCGTAATTATTTTGCAAGGCGCCCTGGTTGCCTGATTTATCGGTAAAAGCCATGATACCAATACCAAACTGGTCGGTTTCCGGGATGCTGTTTTTTAAAATGCCAAAATCGAGTGAAAGAGTAGAAGTGGTATAAGCATTGTTGAATGCAGGCCATTGATTGCGATAATTTCCAGCTACGCGGAAATCACCATCAAATTTGCCGGTCAATGCCGGATTCAATGTTAGTGGTGAAGCAAAAAATTGAGAAAAGTTCGGGTCTTGCGCTACCACACCAAAAGCAAACATCACAGTAACCGAAAGGGTAAATATTTTTTTCATTCGCAGGGATGATGAGCGTCTAAATTACAAAAATCAGGGAAAGGGAAAAAGTTAATTGCAACATTTAAATTTGAACCTTTACACCATAGGCTAAATCCCCTGCATCCCCTAGTCCTGGTACTATATAACCCTTAGCGGTTAGCTCATCATCAATATCTCCACACCAGATCGTAACGCCCGGATCTTCCCTGATCACGTATTCAATCCCCACCGTGCAGGCAATTGCTGCAACAATATGAATTTCACGGGGATTACCTTCTGCTTTAAGGTAATGAATGGTCTTTACAAGAGATGCACCTGTTGCAAGCATTGGATCAGAGATGATCAGGATGCGGTCTTCTAATTCAGGACAAGAAACATAATCCAGGCTGATTTCGAAACTGCCATCTTTCTGATGTTTGCGATATGCCGAGATAAATGCATTATCCGCCTTATCAAAATAATTTAATAAACCATTATGTAATGGAATTCCGGCTCTTAAAATAGTAGCCAGGACGGGTTGATCTTTAATTATTTTACAAGTGGCGCTGCCCAATGGAGTATCCACTTCCTTTTCTACAAACGCTAATTTCTTGCTGATCTCGTAGGCTGCAACTTCACCAATTCTTTCAAGGTTTCTTCTAAAACGCTGCCGGTCTTTTTGAATTTCTTCATCTCTCAATTCACTCATCCAATTACTTACAAGAGAATGTTGCTGGCTTAGGTTAATGATCATGCTGGCAGGTTAAAAGTTAAACAGATTTATTTTTTTCGATTATCTTTCGGCAAATGGCAAATATGTAATTTGCTTCGCAAATCTAACTTTTAAAATTCAAACCTCTCTTGGGTAAAGCTTTATAATTTATGACTTACAGAGTGATTGGTTTAATGAGTGGCAGTTCACTGGATGGACTGGATATCGTATTTGCCGAATTGGTATTTGATGGTAAGAAATGGCAATACGAGATCATTGTGGCTGATTGTCTACCTTATTCTGATGAATGGATCCATAAATTGCAGGATGCCACGCATTTAAATGCCTATGATTATTTGTTGTTGCATGCAGCATATGGTCATTACCTGGGCCAGCAGGTTAATCAATTTATTGAAACAAATAACCTGCAATATAAAGTTGCATTGATAGCATCTCACGGACATACTACTTTTCATGATCCCGCAAAAAAAATGACGGCACAACTGGGCGATGGAGCTGCTATTGCAGCCGTTACGCAACTGCCAGTAGTATCGGATTTGCGTGCGCTGGACGTGGCATTTGGTGGCCAGGGTGCACCGATTGTTCCCATTGGTGAAAAATTGCTGCTGGGTGATCATGCATTTTTCCTGAACCTGGGTGGCATAGCCAATATTTCATTTAATAAAGATGCTGAATATCTTGCCTTTGATGTGGGGCCGGCCAACCGGGTTTTAAATATGCTTTCTGCAGATGCCGGAAAAGTTTTTGATGAAGGAGGGCAACTGGCTGCATCAGGAAATGTAAACCAGGCACTGTTGAAACAGTTGAATGAATTAGACTATTACCGTCAACCTTTCCCTAAATCGCTGGCCAATGATTTTGGAACAAACATCGTTTACCCATTGATTAAAAAAAGTGGTTGTTCCATACCGGATGCACTGCGTACGATGACGGAACATATCGCTTTTCAAATTAAACAATCGGTTGAAAAATTAATCACCGGTCAACCGGAACAGAACAAATCATTATTGGCTACCGGCGGTGGCGCACATAACAAGTTTTTGGTTGAAAGATTACAAGATCATTTAAGTGTATTAAATATTGATGTTGTTATTCCCGATGCACAATTAATTAATTACAAAGAAGCTTTGGTAATGGCATTGATCGGTGTATTACGCTGGCGCCAGGAATACAATATTTTACACACCGTAACCGGTGCCAGCAGGGATAGCATCGGCGGTGCATTGTGGATCGGGCAGCAAGCCTGATGTGCACTTGTTTATTAACCCCCGACTTATTTGACTAAAACCTCCTGAATTTTTATTTATCCTTATGTTTGTAAGGATTGAAATTTTTTCAATCCTCTATTGATTTGCTATAAAAATTAAGTTTGATCATGATAAAATACCTGTTCTCCATTGTTGCATCACTAATGTTTTTTACAACTTTTTCCCAGGAAAAGAAAGACGCAAAAAAATGGGATGTAAACAATCCAGGCGGACCTCATAAAGAACTGTCCTTTACCGTTAGTGAGGGCACCTGGATGAACCTGGATCTTTCACCCGATGGCAAAGAGATCATTTTTGATTTGTTGGGTGATATTTATTCGATGCCTGTAACGGGTGGTAACACCAAAGTTCTGCGCCAGGGTTTGGCCTATGAAGTGCAGCCCCGTTTCAGCCCCAATGGCAAACAAATATTGTTTACTTCCGATGCCGGCGGTGGCGATAATCTCTGGATCATGGACAGGGATGGTAAAAATGCAAAACAAATTACCAAAGAAACATTTCGATTGTTGAATAATGGGGTATGGATGCCCGATGGTCAATATGTTGTAGCCAGAAAACATTTTACATCTGGCCGTTCGCTGGGTGCCGGTGAATTATGGATGTATCATACCAGTGGCGGAAATGGTTTACAATTGACTGCACGTAAAAATGATCAGCAGGATCTGAATGAACCGGTTGTTTCACCAGATGGCAGGTATATTTATTACAGTGAAGACATGTACCCGGGCGGTTTTTTTCAATACAATAAAGATCCTAACAACCAGATTTTTGTTATTAAGCGATATGACACAAAAAAGGGTTCAATCGAAACTGTTACCGGTGGTCCCGGTGGCGCTGTTCGTCCTCAAATATCACCTGATGGCAATACTTTGTCTTTCATCAAAAGGGTTCGAACCCAATCCGTTTTATTTCTGCGCAATTTGAAAACCGGTGAAGAATGGCCGGTCTATGATAATCTTTCAAAAGATCAGCAGGAAGCATGGACGATTTTTGGCAGTTATACGGGGTATGCCTGGTCGCCGGATAATCAATCGATTTATATCTGGGCCAATGGTAAGATCATGAAAGTTGATATTAACAAAGCGAACACCGCTGTTGAAATTCCTTTCGTAGCGAATGTAAAACAATCTGTTGCTGATGTTGTCCGATTTAAACAGGATATCAATCCTACTACTTTTAAAGTAAACGTGATTAGGCAGGCTATTACCTCACCCGATGGAAAATGGCTGGTATTTAATGCAGTGGGTTATTTATGGAAAAAGCAATTACCAGGGGGTAAACCACAAAGAATAACCAACGGAACTGATTTTGAATTTGAACCTGCATTTTCTAAAGATGGAAAAACGATTGTTTATACTACCTGGAATGATCAGGATGCCGGAAGCATTTACACGGTTAATGTTAACGGTAATGCAAAGCCGAAAAAAATATCCGGAGCCAAAGGTATATTCCGTGTGCCGGCTTTTTCAAATGATGGTAAAATGATCGTTTACCGCAGGGAAGGTGGAAGTAATGTTTTAGGCCCGGCCTATACGGCAGAGCCTGGTCTTTATATCATGCCAGCTAATGGCGGAGAAGAAAAATTGGTAACCACCCGTGGGGATTTTCCTGTTTTTAATTTAACTGGTGATCGCATTTACTACCAGCTTGGTGGTGGCATGAACCGAACTTTTGCAAGCAGCGACCTGGATGGAAATGAAGAACGCACCCATTTAAAAAGTACCTATGGCAGCCAATTCACTTTATCTCCCGACGAAAAGTGGATTTCATTTATCGATTTGCACAATGTATATGTTGCACCATTTCCGGTGATCGGTAAAACAGTTGATATTGGAGCTTCTACAGCGGACTTCCCGGTTAAGAAAGTTAGCCGTGATGCGGGCATCAACCTGCACTGGAGCAGCGATGCCAAAAGATTACATTATACACTTGGTCATGAATATTTCACCATAAACCTGGATGATCGTTTTGAATTTTTAGCAGGTAAACCCGATTCATTATTTGTGATCCCTGAAAAAGGATTGGATGTTGCTTTGAATATAGAAACTGATAATCCAACCGGTATCATTGCATTTACCAATGCCCGCATCATAACTATGAAAGGAGATGAGGTTATTGAAAATGGAACCATCGTTGTTGAAAATAATTTAATAAAAGCTGTAGGAAAAAGTAGTGATGTAACTGTTCCGCAGAATGCAAAAGTCATTGATGCCAATGGTAAAACGATCATGCCCGGTTTGATCGATGCACATGCCCATGGCGGTCATTTTCGTACAGGGATCACTCCGCAAAAGCACTGGCCCTATTATGCCAATCTCGCATTTGGTGTTACAACCATGCACGATCCATCAGCTAATTCTGAAATGGTATTTGCTCAAAGTGAATTGGTAAAAGCTGGTTTGATGACCGGCCCAAGAGTGTTTTCAACAGGTACCATTTTGTATGGAGCTGAAGGTGATTTTAAAGCGGTGATCAATACTATTGATGATGCAAGAAGTGCATTACGCAGAAGTAAATCATTCGGTGCTTTTTCCGTTAAAAGTTATAATCAACCCCGTCGCGATCAACGCCAAATGGTAATACAGGCAGCCCGTGAATTAAAAATGGAAGTGGTACCCGAAGGAGGTTCATTTTTTTATCACAATATGAGTATGATCATGGATGGTCATACTACAATTGAACATAATATTCCTGTAGCCACTTTGCACGAAGATGTTTTGCAATTATGGAAAAATGCAGGTACGGCTTATACGCCAACACTGATTGTTTCTTATGGAGGTGTGAGTGGTGAATATTACTGGTACCAGCATTCGAATGTTTGGGAGAACAAAAGGTTGTTGAATTTTACGCCGCGTGGTGTAATTGATACTCGTAGTCGTCACCGCACCATGTTGCCTGAAGAAGAATACCAGGAAGGACATATACAGGTTTCGGAGCAGGCTAAAAAATTAAATGACCTGGGTGTATTGGTGAATATGGGTGCACACGGACAAATCCAGGGCATTGGTGCACATTGGGAAACCTGGATGATGCAACAGGGGGGTATGACCAATCTGCAGGCACTAAAAACAGCTACAATTAATCCGGCTAAATCACTCGGTTTTGATGACCAGATCGGTTCCCTTGAAGTTGGTAAACTGGCAGATTTAATTGTTATGGAAAAAAATCCATTGGAAAATATTCGTAACACCGAAAGCATTCAATATACCATGGTGAATGGAAGATTATATGATGCAGCAACGATGAATGAAACAGGGAATCATGAGAAAAAGAGAGGTGAATTTTATTGGGAGGCTGTTAAGAATGCCGGATCATTTCCATGGTTTAACCTGACGGAAACGGAGACTTGTACTTGTGGACACCAGTGAATAGTTGATTGATATGTTGATAGTGAGTTGTTGAAATGGCGATGATTAAATTAACTCAATAACACCTCTTGATTGTCTGATCTTATGTTCACGTTCAAATTGTTTTAGGATCCGAGAAATTACAACTCGGGTTGTACCCAGTTCATTTGCCAGGTTTTGGTGCGATAAGTGAATTGTGTTTGAATTATCTGTTAGTTTTTTCTGTTCAAGGTATTTTAGTACGCGGACATCCATATGATCAAAAGCAACTCTTTCAAATGAACTGATTAATTCATCATAACGCAGCCGGAACATTTCCATTACATATTTATTCCATGATGGATATTTTAATTGCCATTCTGTTAGAAGACTGGCGGGGAAAATAATTACCTTAGCCGGTTCAATTACAATACCATGCGATGTGCTTTTATTATTGAAATAGGCAGCAGCTAATGACATGGTGCAAGTCTCCGCAGCGTTAACATAATAAAGCAGGATCTCTCTTTCGTCTTTTTGTTGAAAGACCCTGATTGAACCTTCAATAACTATTGGCAGAAATTTTACATACTGACCTTCTTTTACAATTACATCTCCTTTTTTGAAATCAACTACCTGGCCATGCTGCAGTATTTCTTCCTTAAATTCAGGTTCAGTAAAAAAGGATAATTTGTTAAACAATGCAGCAGTTGAATCCATGTATTTTAATTAAGTGAAACGCTAATTCAATTTAATGAATTATGTGCATTTTTTACTGCAAGGAGATTGTAAAGTTTTAACCAGTTATTATTCCTCTTTTATCAAAGTAGTTATCTGCGCTGCCAATTCTGGTGAAACCGTTACACCATGAACATCTAGTGCATGTTTTGCTGCCTGGTTTAAAACTTCTTCATTCGTGTTTGCCTGTATTACACCGGGGCAATCGAAACCAACATCTTTACATTTCAATGTTTTCATGATCATGTTTTTTTGGTGATGAAATAATTAATGAATGTTTCGCAGGGCAGGATGATATGTTTTACAATTATAAGATCAACCGACAAGATAAAACGGTATCAAAAGATACATAAGGGATAGGTTATAAGTTGAGTGGTTGATTAGTTGCTTTGTTGAATGCTGGAATTGGGAATTGGTCTGATTGGCATCCTAATATAAACCAGTCCATATAGGAAGCTTAGCGATGGGTATTTAGAACTGCGCAATTTTTTTGACTAAACAACTAAACGCCTAAACATCTAAACATTATAATAGATTAATTTCAAACTAAAGCAAACTTGTCTCCATCAAACAAACCCTTATCGCTAAGTTTTAAGTGAGGAATTACAAGTAGCGCCATAAAAGATAAAGTCATAAATGGAGCTGAAAGCGTTGCGCCGGCAGCTTTTGCAGCCTGGTCGATCAATGAATATTGTTCAGCAACTTTGTAGCCATCATCTGTACTCATTAAACCGGCAACAGGTAATGGCAAAACAATCTCCAGTTGTTCATTCATGCAACTGATGCCTCCCTGGTGTTCAATGATAACATTCACCGCTTTGCAAATACTTTCGTCATCAACACCCACAGCAACGATGTTATGACTGTCATGGGCAACCGAAGATGCGATGGCACCTTCCTTTAATCCGAAATTTTTTATAAATGCGGTGGAAATCGGGGCATCACTATATCGGTTCACTACCACGATCTTTAAAATATCCTCGTCAACATTATTTACAATCTGTCCATTTTCTACTATTGGATTAAATAAAAGTTTATTGGTGATCAGTTGTCCATCGATTGCTTCAATAACGGGTATCTTTTCTTGACCAATAAAAGTTGTAGCAAAATCAGCTGGTTCTTTTTTTCTGCAGGAAAAATTATTAATACTGTCAGGTTCAATTCTTTTAATCAATGATTTTCCATTTTCTGCAACCAATATGCCATCAATAAAGGTTTGTAAAACATCAAACGTTTCCAGGTTTTCTAATACAATAAAATCTGCCGGCTGACCGGTTTGCAGGTAACCCACATCCAACTTGTAATGCAATACGGGGTTTATGCAAGCCGCTTGTAATACATGAAATACATCTATGCCTTTGGCAACGGCTCTCTGGCATAATTGGTTTATATGCCCCTCTGCAAGGCTATCTGGATGTTTATCATCACTGCAAAACATGATCATGTTAGCATGATTGTTTAACAGCCCGATCAATGCTTCAAAATTTTTTGCAGCACTTCCTTCGCGGATGATGATCTTCATTCCTGCAGCTAATTTTCCCAACGCTTCTTCTTCGGTAAAACATTCATGATCGGTGCTGATGCCTGCTTCTATATATATTTTTGCTTCTTCACCTATTAAACCAGGAGCGTGTCCATCAACAGGCTTCCCCAACTGGTGTGCAGATGCAATTTTTTTCATCACCTCTTCATCGTTATACAGTACACCAGGGAAATTCATCATTTCACTCAGGTATTTTATATCATCGCGTTCTAAAAGAGATGCAACTTCTTCAGCGTTTAGTGTGGCACCGGAAGTTTCAAAAATAGTAGCCGGCACACAACTGGGAGCACCAAAATTGAATTTTAAAGGAACCTTCCTGCTGTTTTCAAGCATAAATTCAACACCGCTGATACCGCAAACATTTGCAATTTCATGTGGATCACTTACGGTAGCCACCGTTCCATGCACTACCGCCAGGCGTGCAAACTCCGAAGGCACCAGCATAGAACTTTCTATATGTACATGAGCATCTATAAACCCGGGCGTAAGAAAAGGAAGTTTTTCATTTTCCCCGGGAGTAAAGGGAGAAACTTTAGCAATCAATCCATTTTCTATAGTTATTTCAGCCGGAAATATTTTCCTGTTTAATACATCAACCAACTGACCTTTAATCTTCATTTAATTTTTTTAAAGTCATAAAGATAAATAAGTTGAAAGCTTGAAAAGATGAATGATTTCTAATTACAATAAATCATAGGAGTAATCAATTTGTTTTTGTAATCCATGAATAAATTTTCTTCGCCCCTATTTTCATTTCATTTAATTTTAAGGCTATGAGATGTATGATAGTAGATGATAATAAAGTTGCCAGGATGGCTATGGTACAACTGGTCAGTATGGTGGATGACCTGGAATTAGTTGCAGAATGTGAAACCGCCTTGGAATGCTTTCAACTGGTGAACAAAGAAAAAGTAGATTTATTGCTCCTGGATATTGAAATGCCTGGAATGAGTGGCATTGAATTAACCCGTCATCTTGCAGATAAAAACCTGTTGATCATTTTTACCACTGCTAAAATGGAATACGCGGTTGAAGCATTTGAATTAAATGTGGCAGACTATCTCATAAAACCTATCAGCCCGGTCCGTTTCATTAAAAGCATTGAAAAGGCCAGGGAAATATTCGAAAGTAGCAGTCAAGAGATTGATATTGCCGAAAAGGAATTTGTTTTTATAAAAGATAGTGGCGTTTTGAAACGTATAAATATTGATGATATACTTTTTATGGAGGCCATGGGCGATTATGTAAAACTGTATACAAAACAAAAATTTCATGTAATCCATACCACTTTAAAAGCACTGGAAGAAAAATTACCAGCTGCTAAATTCATGCGGGTGCACAGAAGTTATATTTCTGCCATTAATAAAATAGACTTTATTGAAGAAGGGGTAATCAATACTGCAAACCATAACATACCTGTAGCGGATGCATATCGCAGTGCGCTTCAAAAAAGACTTAACCTCCTTTAAACATCCAATACCGGTTTTTTCTCCGGTTTGGTCGTTTAATTATTGCCTCCTGACTTAATTCAAAAAAAGAAACATCCAAAGATTTTAATTTAGATGCCTGTTTTAACAGCCTTAAAAGTGTGTTTTAATGGTTACCTGCTTTAGATGTCTATAAATGAAATCAAAATATACCATTCTATTTATTCTGGCAGTTCTGGCTTTATTAGTCAGTGAATACATCTTTTTATTAGAAGTCAGCAAGCAACATACATCTGCAATAATTATTGCCTCTGGTGCTTTTATCATATTTTCCCTTTTCCTGGTTGTTTACACCTACAAAAAAATGCAAGACCGTTAGCTGCAATCTATCTGAATGGTAATTATTTCTAAAAAATAGCAGTCATTTTAAGCATATACCAGCGCTGGAAAGGCCTGCGGATATTTATTTGATGATTCTTCTTTTGTATATTACAGCATTCTATTATGCTAAGGCGAAATCTAAAATATTTACCTCTTGTTATCTTTTTGGTAAGTGTATTGATGATCGTTTTTTTGCAATTTAATTCCGGGCAAAGCATCAATACGCTGATTCATTCCAATACCCGTTTATTAAATGAATTGAGAACGCAACGGGATTTGCAAATACTTGAAACGTCCATTATCTCGGTTGAAAGTAATGTACGTGGTGTAGTCATTACTGAAAGGTCAGATCATCTGAAAAACCTGGAAAATGAAATTCAGAATATTCGTTTGGGTTTAAAAAAGCTGGATGTTTATTTTGAAGATCCGGTTACAGATTCCCTGATGAAATTGCTGACCAATGTTGTAGAAAGAAAAATAACCCACAGTACAAAAATCATCAGGCAATACGAGCAGTTTGGAAAAGATTCTGCCGAACAATATATCAACCAGAACAGGGGAAAGTCAATGACCGATAGCATTGTGTTATTGATAGATAAATTGACCAACACCCGCCAGGCTTTTGTAAAAGCAATAACAGATAACATTGCGGAAAATGGAAATAAAGCCCGGTCAAGAGGTATGTTCCTGGCTATTGTTGCCGCTATCTCCAGCATCTTTGCTTTTTTCTATATTATCGCTATCAGCCGCAAACAACAAAAGCTGATTGCTGTATTAAATGAGTCGGAAAAAAGGGAGAAAGAATCAGCACGTGTCAAGGATCAGTTCTTATCAAATATGAGCCATGAAATAAGAACACCGCTTAATGCAATCCTAGGTTTCACCAATTTGTTATCCAAAACTTCATTAAGCCCGGTTCAAAAGGAATATGTAACGTATATGCGCAGTTCCGGGCAAAACTTACAGGCTATTGTAAATGATATACTGGATCTGTCAAAGATAGAAGCAGGAATGATGCGTATTGAAAAAACGAGTTTTCATTTTCCTGATTTAATTATGACCATTGATGTCATGTTCCGTGAAAAGGCCCATGCAAAAGGTATTGTATTTGATTGTTCTATAGATGAAAATATTCCTGTTTATTTAACAGGTGATTCATTCCGGTTAACCCAGGTACTAACCAATTTACTGGGAAATGCAATCAAGTTTACTGAGACAGGAAAGATTGAATTGAAAATCTGCCTGCATAAAAAAAATCCCGAACGGGTTATCCTTGTATTTGAAGTAAATGATACAGGTGTTGGTATTGATCAGCATAAGCTGGATATTATTTTTGATCGTTTTCAACAAGCGGAAATGGATACAACCAGGAAGTTTGGTGGCACCGGTTTGGGATTATCCATTGTAAAGCAATTGGTATTATTGAATGATGGACATATCGAAGTAAACAGTAAACCGGGTAAAGGAACTTCATTTAAAATATTTATACCATTTGGATTGGAAGTTCCGAAAACTGAAGAAGGCCATTTTAAAAACGAATTGTCAACATTTACCCATCGCAAAAAAGCACACATTTTGGTTGCTGAAGACAACGAAATGAATCAGCAATTGGTAAAGCACTTATTAATCGAACATCATTTTTCGTATGAAATCGTTTCCAATGGGGATGATGTTTTAGAGAAACTTAGTGAAAAGATGTTCGATCTCGTTCTGATGGATATCCAAATGCCAGGAAAAGATGGGTATGAAACCACCCAGCTCATAAGAAATAAACTTAACAGCGATATTAAAGTTGTGGCTATGACCGCATATGCATTGCCGGGAGATAAGGAAAAATGCCTGTCAGCCGGATTTAATGATTATATCACAAAACCTATCAGGGAACAGGAGTTAATTAATGTTATTTACCGAAACCTGGGTGAGAAAAAGTACAATACACAGAACCTGGTAAACACAGATTATCTAAAGGAACTATCAGGTGGCGATATCGAATTCAGGGAAAGATTGTTAAAACAGTTCGAAATACAATTACCCCAGGAGCTTGACGAATTGGAGAAAGCAATTTTACAACGAAATAAACAGCAGGTCCACTACATAGCACACAGTCTTAAATCTACATTGGGTTATGTAGGATTATATGATAACCAGGTTAGCCATTTATTAGCTGTTATGGAAAAAGATGCAGAAGATCCGGCTGGGAAAGCGAAGAATGCTTTTTATGAATTTAGAGAGCTTTGTTTACAGGCACTTGGTGCAATTGGTTAACCTTTTTTTGTAAGCATTCAACATACAAATGTTCAGTTTCACCGATTAATCAGAAAGCTTATTTCTTGTAATTGTACTTTTAATTATCGATCTCATTGAACGTCTTTTATGGTTAAGAAATCGTCCTGCCTTTCCAGGTGGGACTCTTTTTTTATTCACTATCATTCATCAGGTCTGGGCGGCGTTCACTCGTTCTTTTCACCGCTTCATCATGCCGCCAGTCATCTACTTTTTTAGGATCACCACTTAATAAAATATCAGGGACTTTCATGCCTCGCCATTCTGCCGGCCTTGTATATACAGGCGGGGCCAGCAATTGATCCTGGAAGGAGTCAAAAAGTGCTGATGTTTCATCATTCAATACACCAGGAATTAACCGCCCTACAGCATCAACCAAAACAGCTGCAGCCAATTCGCCCCCACTTAAAACATAATCACCTATTGAAATTTCCAGCGTTACATATTTTTCCCTGATGCGTTCGTCAATGCCTTTATAGTGACCACAAATCAACAACAAATTTTGTTTTAACGATAACCGGTTGGCGGTTTGTTGATTCAGTGTTTTGCCATCAGGTGTTAAAAAAATGATCTCATCATATTTGTATTCATCATTTAATTTTTCAATGCATACAGCAAGCGGTTCGGGCATCATAACCATCCCGGCGCCACCACCAAACTGGTAATCATCAACCTGCCCATGTTTATAAGGTGTATAGTCCCGCAGGTTATGTAAGTATATTTCCAATAAACCTTTTTCTTTGGCTCTTTTTAAAATGGAGTGAGAAAAAGGACTCACAAGCAATTCAGGCAAAACAGTAATAATATCAATGCGCATTTTATATTCTAGTATTAAAATGATGGCATCAAAGATAAGAAGGCGATAAGGTTTAGTCGTTTAGTTGTTTAGCGTTTAGTAATTAGGAAAATTATAATAGGTGGGTTCGGCGGTTAGCATGGGAGATTCTTTTGGGGCTTTTATCGTTCACCGCTTTGATCAACAATTGTCCGGGCTGTTCGCTTTAGTCCTCGCTGCGCTGCGGGCTATCGCTACCATCCCGCAGCCATTCAGCTTTTAGTATTTCAATCAACGGTTGCTCTGCAAACCAATTATTTTAGTTCGAATTTTTATTTAGCTTCATAGTCACAAAAAAAGCCAGCCCCGGGGAACCGGGGCTGGGAATTGAACTAAACCAACGATTCCCGTTACTGTAACGGGATATTTTTATCTGCCGCTTCGCGGCTGATTGATTTTAATTGAACAGCAAACAATAGTCCTACAATAAGTAGCGCAACTACTATAAAAAAGGCAATATAGAAACCATAATTATCCTGTATGGTTAATGGAGTATAAGTTGGTCTTAATTTACCTGGCTTTTTAATTTGTGTAACTGCCGCCGCTGCCACTGTTTCAGACTTAATATATTCAACAATGCTTTTTATTTTTTCTGCACTGATGTCTTTATGATCAGGCATCGGGATTTTGTTGAATTTTTCAAAAATGGCAATGGCATCCTTGTCGCCTTCTTTCACCATGGTTTGCGAAGAGTGAATAAAATTAACGATCCAGTCAAGAGATCTTCTTTCATCAACCCCCGCCAATGCCGGGCCTGTTAGTACTTTGTTTACACTATGGCAGGCAGCACAGCGAGATGTAAAAATCGATTTTCCTTCCTCGATTGGTGTTTCGGCCTGCACAGTCATCATGCCAGCCAGTGAAATAAATAAACCAGTTATAAATAACTTAATTTTCATTTTTCAGTTTTTTAATATCAATAATTAATTGGTCAACTTCTTTTTTACTGGTGCCATCATAGTATCCGCGTATGCGTTTCTTTTTGTCAACAAGTACCAGGTTTTCACTATGAATAAAATCTGTGGGTCCGCCATCACCATCTGTAGCTACCACCATAAAACTGTTGCGGGCCAACTTATAGATTTCTTGTTTTGAGCCTGTCAACAGATCCCAATTTTCAACAGGCAGGTTAAACTTCTTAATGTATGCGCTTAATTTTTCCGGGTTATCACGTTCGGGATCAACCGTAAATGAATTGATCAACACTTCATCATCTTTATACACCTCGCTGATTTTTTTTAATGAAGCAGTCATCTTAGGACAAATGGTTGGACATGTTGTAAAGAAGAAATCTGCAACTACAATTTTTCCTTCCCATTCTTTGGTGCTTCTCCATTCTCCGTCCTGGTTTATTAAATGAAAATCAGCAATGCGATGTTCTCCATCTTTTTCCAATCCTCTTCTTTCACTTCCAAATACCGGCAACTTTTCAAATTTGCTTGTGTACCAACTGTACACGCCATAGGCGCCAAATGGTGTTGCCAGGATGATGGCGAAATAGATCCATATGTTATCCCATTTGATCATTTTTTTACTTTCAGCATATCTGGAACGGGATTGGCCGGTGTAAATCGTGGGGCATTGGGACCCGGATTGGTTACTGCATCATATAATGCAGGTGTATATGCAATCACGATAATTACTCCCATGGTTACCAACCATGGTTTAAACCGGTCAAAAAGCGGAATTCTTTTTTCATCATGATATGCTTCGCTGTAGGGTAATTCTAAAACTGCATCTACCTGTTTCTTTCTAAGCATGGTTCCAAAAAATACAACTATGAAAAGCATGGCTGCAATAAACATAATGATGCCACCCAGCAATGCAAGCATGGTTGTGGGAACCCATTCTGGCGTAAATAATTCGTGTTTAGGATTCAGGTAAGTCATACCCAGGTTTGTCCTCCTGGGTTCACCTATTAATCCACCCCACATCAATCCTGATGAAAATATCAGTACACCGATCATCCACAAATAAGGAATGATCACGTTTACTTTAGGCAGAAAAATTTTCTTACCACTCATTTTTGAATAGAGGTAAGTACACATACCAATGATGGCAAGAAAAACAGGTCCGGCAACCGTCATATGAAAGTGACCAGGCAACCAGGATGTATTATGAATTACATTGTTTAAAGAGTAAGAAGCGTTTACTATACCAGTTAGTCCACCAAAAATAAACAGGATCAAACCGGCGATCAGGTAGGCAAACATAAAATTGTTTGTATCCAGGTATGGCAACCTTGCCATCCATCCAAACAATCCTTTTGCACCGCGTTTTACCCCGGCATATTCCAAAGATGCTGCAATAGTAAATGCAGTAATAAAACTTGGTATAGTGACACCATATGTAAGTAAGCCATGGAAGAATTTAATGTTTTGGCCAATGCTTGGATCACTAAACTGGTGGTGTACACCTACTGGAATGGAAAAAATAAGGAATCCAAATAAAGCAATGCGGCCGGCTAAATCAGAATATAATTTTCCACCTGCCAGTTTGGGAAGCATAACATAAAACATGATGTATGCAGGCAGCAACCAGAAATACACCAATGCATGCCCGAAAAACCAGAATAATGTTCTTGCCAGTGTAACATTTATATCGGACATACCCATGGACCATGGTAACAATAACACCAAAACTTCGTAGGCAACGGCCAGCGTACACACAAACCAGATAATGAAGTTTATGAGCGTTCCCAATACAGCTAATGGAATTTTTGTTGTTGGATTTTCTCTTCTCCATTCACGGTACATACGGGCCCAATCGAATAATGGAATCCATGAACCTACAATAATCAATGCTGTTCCTAAATAAAAAAATGGGTGTCCTTTTAAAGGCGGGTAAAATGTATACAGCACCGAAGCTTTACCGGCTAACATAGCCCATGCTGCCAGAACGGTTCCAATTACCATCAGCCAGAAACTGATCCACATGGCTTTTTTATTCGGTTCTCTTTTCAGGAAGAAAGTCATACATGCATGACCAAATGCAACTGCGAAAAATGTAGTGAGAACAATGGCATTGATTACACCGTGAAGTGTAAGGCCCTGGTAATATTCTAATTTTAAAAAACTGGAATCATTCAAAATGCCTGCACGATAAATGGTTTGCATTAATCCGTGGTAAATTCCCAGTATAAGTAGTGTTACAGGAATACCCAGTAGCCAGAAAATAACTCTTTTAAGTGATCTGCTTACTTGCATGATAATTAGTTTGTCGTTGGTTATTTAGTTTGAGGTTGGTGTACAATTACTTCGGCCTGCATATTTTGGTGTCCTACACCGCAGTATTCATGGCAGGTGATTTTATATACACCGGGTTCATCAAATCGAACGGTGGTTTTATTGATGTTGCCATACACCGCCATCATGTTCACATTTTTTTCGGCAATGTTAAATCCGTGAACAACATCTTTTGAAGACAGATAAAAATCTACTTCACTGCCTACAGGAACATATATTTCTGCAGGTTCAAACTGCCACATGCTGGCAACGGAAAAAACCTGGAAAGTCTTTTCATCTATCTGATTAATCTTCGGTTCTGTATATGCCTTATCAAAAGGGATACATTCGGGAACATCAGTTTGATATTTGTCTTTTGCGTACAGGATGGAGAAAATGAACAGGCCAATGACAACACCTGAAATCATTATTACTTTCTTTTCTGATTTATCAATTACAGACATATATAAGTTTTAACTGCGTTCAAGCATTAAGAAATAAATTCCAAACCAAATAACGAGGCATAAAACGATGAGCAAAACGAAGAAGGCCATTGCTCCTTTTGGTATAAATTTTTGTTTAGCGGGGACTTTAATATATTCTGTCCCGATGCTGGAGGCGATTGCGGGTGAAGTATCTCCCTGGTTTAGTTCTTCCATTGTTGTTGTTTTAATTCAGGGACAAAATTATCCTGCGGAGTATGACCGGCTTATGACATATAGTATGTGTAGTAGGTGAGGTTAATCAAAAAACAACCTGACGAAAATCAGGTTTTATTATTTACGATTTCCATGTACCCGTTTGCATTGATCCATATCAAAGTCACCTGATTTTGATAAGATTTTTTTATTGACAAACATCCTGTGCAAGGGTAATTAAGATCATATTTTTCAGTGGGCTGCAATTTTATTTTTGTGCCATGAACCAAATTGAGCTAAACCCTTTATTAGTCAGAAAGTACAATCAACCCGTACCCAGGTATACGAGTTACCCCACTGTGCCTTATTGGGAAAACCATATCGATAAGGACAGGTGGAAAAATGTGTTTCTGCAGCAATTTCATGATGTGAATCATACGCAAGGGATCAGTCTTTATTTACATCTCCCTTTTTGTGAATCACTTTGTACCTATTGCGGTTGCAATAAAAAGATAACTACAAACCACAAGGTTGAAAATGAGTATTTATCAGTGATTGAAAAAGAGTGGGATCTCTATCGTAAAATGATGAAGCAAACACCAGTTATCAGTGGGCTTCATATTGGCGGGGGAACACCCACTTTTTTTTCTCCTAAAAACCTGCAACGACTCATTAATTATATATTGAAAGGCAGTATTATTCACCCTCGTCATGAATTCAGCATTGAGGGTCATCCTAACAATACAACAGAACAACATTTAAAAGTATTATACAAACTCGGTTTCAGGCGCATCAGTTATGGCGTGCAGGATAATGATCCTGAAGTACAAAAGGTGATCAATCGTATTCAACCCATAGAAAATGTAGAAAGAGCTACAACATTAGCAAGGCAAATAGGGTTTACCTCTGTAAATTATGACCTGATATATGGATTGCCATTGCAAACCATGCAAAGTATGGAACGCACCATAAACCAGGTAATTGAGTTAAAGCCAGATCGTATTGCATTTTACAGTTACGCTCATGTTCCATGGACCAGTAAAGGACAAAGACTTTTTGACGAAACACATTTACCAGATGCCGAATTAAAGATCAACCTTTATCTAAAAGGGCAGGAAATGTTGACAGCCAACGGTTACACCAACATCGGCATGGATCATTTTGCACTCCCTCACGATGAATTATACACCGCATGGAAAAATGGTACGATGCATCGGAATTTTATGGGTTATACTTATCGCCAGAGTACATTATTACTGGGTCTTGGCGTTTCCAGCATCAGTGATGCAGGCATTGGTTTTGCTCAGAATGAAAAAGCGCTGCATGATTATTATGCAGCTATTAATAATGGAGAACTGGCTATAACAAAAGGTTATTTTTTAAATGAAGAAGACCAGGCTTTCCGTCAATATATTTTAGATATTATTTGTAATGGGGAAACCAATTTTAAAACTGAGCATTTACCGCTGATTAAAAAATATAGTTTCCCGATCCTGGAAGTAATGAAACAAGACGGGTTGGTAACATACGATGAAAACGGAATCAGCCTGACTCCACAAGGACAATTTTTTCAACGCAATGTCTGCAGCGCATTTGATATGTTTTTACACAAGAAGAATGATACGGGTTCAATACCTCAATTCAGCAAGGCTATATAATATCAAACGAATAATGTGTCATTGATATTGACCAGATTTTTATCGCATATTTATTAACAGCACTTTTTATGACGGGAGATGCGATCTTATTGAAAAATATAAAATCAAATAATCATTTTAACAGTGATCAGCGCCTGGAACTGTTAGTAAAACAATTGCTGGTCATTTCATTTTTTAATCTTTTTTTGGTCGCGTGTTTGGGTTTATTACTCAGGATGTTCCCATTTATGGATGGCTTTCCTTTATTATTTAAAAATGTATTACATGGGCATTCCCATTTTGCTTTTGGCGGATGGTTGATGCCAGTAATACTGGCTTTACTTATAAGGTATTTTCCAGAAATCCGTAATTACATTTCGTTTAATCATTGGCGTAACATTGCTGTTATCTTTCTTGTTTCAGCTTATGGCATGTTATTTACATTTCCTTTTACGGGTTATGCCTTGCTCAGCGTAATATTTTCAAGCATTTCTATTTTGGGTGGTTTTTATTTATCTGTTATGAGCTGGAAGGCGATTGCTGCTTCTCCTAAAACTATCTCCTTACAGTTTTTAAGCTGGGCATTGGTGTATTTTGTTATTTCCTCTATCGGGCCATTTACAACCGGTCCTTTAATAGTTATGGGTTATAAGGGTGAACCCATTTATTTTAATGCGATCTATTTTTATTTACATTTTCAATACAATGGGTTTTTTGCATTTGTTGTATTGGCGCTGTTTTACCAAATGCTTGAAAGAAGAAGAATAAACACCATTGGTAACCGGGTTTTATTTTTTTTAAATATTTCCATACTGCCAACTTATTTTCTTTCTGTATTATGGATGAAGCCTTCATGGATTTTTTATGTTATTGGAGGTATAGGCGCCGGGATACAATTAATGAGTATTTTTTGGTTGATGAAAGATCTTAAAAAAATAAATTGGAAATGGAATGGTATTGAGAAGCTGTTTTTATTGGCAATGAGCGTTTTTGTTTTAAAAATGATTTTGCAATTTTTCAGTGCATTTCCTTTTGTGGCTGAAATAGCATTTACGTTCCGTAATTTTATTATCAGCTACCTCCATTTTGTATTACTGGGTTCCATTAGTTTATTTTTAATGGCTGCGGTAATACAATCTTATAAAATTGAATTGCTTGGAAGGATAAGAGCAGGTGTGAATATTTTCTTCTTCTCTTTAATAACTACTGAATTGATATTGGTTTTACAGGCTACGCTTGCATGGATGGGTTTTGCTTTGCCAAAATACCAGGAGGGGCTGTTCATATTCAGCATATTTTTTCCTGTCGGCTTTTGGATTATCTGGAGTGAAATCAGGTCTCAATTAAAATGGCAGCTTTCTATTTTTGTAGAATAAAAATGCATGCTTCAAAAGCATGCATTTGTCATTCACAAGTAATATATCTATCAGAGGTCTTTTTTATTGAAAGATCTTACAGCCAGCATTATTGGAACAATGATCCAAATAAACATAATGCCTATTGTATAAAACAATCCAACATTGCTTCCAAAAAATTCTTTATAAGTAGCACCCGTATATCCCATTAATGCACTTACATCCATTTGCAACATCAAATAAATTCTGCCCAGGTCTATCGGGTTTAAAGAAGAAAGGAGCAAGGTGATTTTCTCCATGGGATAATCACTGAAAGAAAAAAGGATCATCAATACCAGCCCGTCATAGATCAACGCAAAGTAAAACCATAATAATAATGCAATGCCAATTCCCCGGGATTTATCTTTTGACTTTACGGAAGCTAAAAATGCGATTGAAGTAAAAGCAAGCGTTAATAATGTGCCTACAATAATCAATGCAAGGCCAATGTTATCTGGATTGTAGATCAATACCGGCAATCCAACACCAATTAAAAAAGCAGTAACCAGTGATGAAGCAATGCCACTGAATTCACTCAGTAAAACTTTTTTACGGCTGATCGGTTGGGTCAGCATCAGTTCAATAAATTCGTATGAGTTGTACCAATGTATAGTCGAAAATACCAGGCTGATCAAAGGAACCACGATCAATACAACATTCAGCAAACTCAATACAGCTTTACCGCTGTTTGCTTCCATCTGGAAAAAGCTTAATGATATAACCAGCAGGAACAGGGTATAAGCAATCGCCACTTTATTTCTGGCGATATCATATAAAACATATTTGGAGATCTTTAACATGGTATTCTTTATTTGGCAATTTTAATATAACGCAGATCGTGCTTCATGCTGTTTTTCATGTGCCACGCAATCGCTTTATTCAATTTTTCTTCACCGGTTTCCTGGCGCAGATCTGATAATGATTTAAAAAATATCACTTTACCTTCCTGTATGTATAAAACATCCGTAGTCAATTCTTCCAGGTCACTGAGTATATGAGAAGTTATCAGGATTAATTTTCCTTTTTCTTTTTCATCCAGTATTTTTTCTTTCAATATTTCAGATGAAAGTGGATCGAGGCCTGCGGTAGGTTCATCAAGGATCAAAACATCCGCATCAAACAAAAATGCCAATGCTGCACTCACTTTCTGTCTTGTACCACCTGAAAGATTGCGCATGGATTTGTCAAGAATGGTATCCAGTTTAAATTTGTAATATAATTCTTCATCCAGTTTGCTCTCTGTATCCCGGATATTTTTAATCATCTTGAATAATTGGCCAATCTTCATATTGTCAGGGTAGCGGCCAATTTGAGGCATATATCCAATGCGGCTTCTGTAATCAACTTGGTCCGTAATATTTACATCATCAAAAAATATTTGCCCGCTGTTTGGAGTAACCAAACCGAGAATGCTTTTGATGATGGTGGTTTTTCCTGAACCATTTGGCCCGATCAATGAAACAGCCTGGCCCTTATTCAATTCTATATTGATATCTTTTAAGGCATGCAATTTTTTAAATTGCTTATTGATGTTGGTTAGTCTGATCATAATTTTAAAGCTTTCATTCTGGGTGATTGATCCGCAAAATTTTCTGGGATAAGACTGGGAATTGCTTTTTCAGCCTTATCTAATAGCGTAACCATAAAACTTCGCATTAACATTAATGAATTTGGGTTTTGTTCTATGATCATAGAATAAAGGCTTACGGGGTGATAAGCTACATCACCTACGCCGTCTTTATTCATATCGTATCCTTCATATTTATCCCAGTAATTGTCATAAAATTCGTTGTGCATCCTGGTGCCATTGGTGGCAATATCAAAAGTGTTATTCATAAAGTTATTATGATGAAAAGTGTTTTCATCGCAATTTGCCTGCACTTTCATGGACCAACCATTAGAGGTAAAAGTATTTTTGTGAACTTCCATCCGGTTGGTTCCATCCAGGAAAATGCCAACCGTATTTTGATGAAATACATTGCCGATGACCTGCCCGTCTGAAATATCTTTTAACAAAATACCATAAGCGTTTGATCCCCAGTTTTGATCAAAATTATTTTTAACCATAATAACCTTTTGAGAATACATCACGGCTACACCAGCTCCATTATTGCGGAAAGTGTTTCCGATATATGCATCATTATTGGAAAACATAAAATGTAAACCATAACGTATATTATGTGTGCTGAAATTATTTTTAATGCTTGAGTGTGTTACAAATTCAAAATAAATTCCGTCACGGTGACCTTCCACATGATTATCCCTGATCACCATATTGGTGCATTGCCATAAGTGAATTCCATTTCCTGTATTCTGTTCGTTTTTAGGGTTTCCTTTTATAGTGTTATTTCGGATAATACCTGTATGGGCATTGGCAATATGAATTCCGAAAAATGAATTGATGATTGTATTATTTTCAATAATGAAATGCGAAGCATCTACAGCATGTATGGAAGCGAAATCATTCATGCTTGAACTGCCTGAATTTTGAAACTGGATGCCACTTATAAAAATACCTTTTCCACTAATAGTAAGTATTTCATGTTCATTTTCTCCATCCAATATAGGTGTATCTATTCCAATCAGGTGAATGGATTTATTGATGATGATATTTCCTTCTTTATATAAACCTTTTTTTAGTAAAACCGTGTCGCCATGTTGAGCCATTTTAATGCCTTGCTTAAGCGTATTAACCAATCCATGTTGATCCACCACAATTGTATTTGCGGATGCAAGAAAGGAGGAGAATATAAATATAATAAAGAAATACCTGCTCATTTTAAAACATTAAATAAGGTAGCCCAATTGGTCACTTTACCATCAATTTCAGCTGCTTTTTTCTCTGCAGCTGCTTTGTCAGCAAAAGCGGCGGCATTACTACCCATAGGGCTTTTTAACTGGCTACCTACCACAAAATGGGCATCAGTTACATTAATAAATTCGTGATCGCCAGTGTAATTGGTAAATAATGTTTGGTGAATTTCGCTTAATTCAATCCCCCTGCGGTCCATAAATTTTCCAATGCATCTTGCATCATCGAATTTATAAACCTTCCCTTTTTTTGAAACGATTTCACCACCAAACTTAGGATCCATAATGGTCATTTTGCATTCTTCACAATTGTCTTTACCATATGCAATGGGTTCAGGTTTAGGTGTGCATCCTGCAAAAACGATACAAGCTAAAATTGTGGTGATTACACTAACTTTTTTATTGCTGGCCATATATTGTTTTGATTTTTTGTGTTTTCTCCATTCAATAAACCAAACTGCAAAAGATAATACAGCGGCTCCGATTACAAACCATGCTCCGAGGTCAGGGTATGAGAAGGCATCGAAGTTAAGTAACTTTTTATGACCTATTACCGGGGGTTGATATGTTAACCCGGGTACCTGGATAGCGGCCGTTGGATCAAGATCATGTCCATAATCATAACCCCACATATAAAAATCTACCAGGGCTGCAATGCCAAATAATACCAGTAGAATAAGAAATGAAAAAAGTAATTTTCTGCTGCCGGTAAAAGCAACAATAAGTCCATATAAAATAAAAAATCCGATAATAAATGGAAGTATTTTAAATTCCGGGAACATATCAGCATTAATTGTTTTCATGCCGATGTAGTGATTCAACCCATTAATGATCTCAACCTGGCCTGTAATTTTATTAAGCCAGATTTGCATGGATAATCCCTCCGGGTATTGAGGTGCTATCAAATATATGGACCAGGTTGGGAGAAAATAAGTGGCGATCATCGCAAGAGCTGCAATCGCAATTAAAATTCTCGAAGTATTGCTCATCTTCTTTTTCATGGTTAATTTCTTAAAAACTACCGGGACACTTTAGGTCCCGGTAGTAAAACAAAACACATAAGACCTACTTTAAATTAGTTTGTTGGTGGCAGCAAAACCGCATCTATTACATGAATAATGCCATTTGATGCAGGTATGGATGTTATGATATTCGCAACATTGTTAACAACCTTTTTTCCGTCTTTGTTGGAAATAGTGATATTTCCTCCATTTACCTGGTTGTAAGTTTGCCCATCTATCAAAAGCCCTTCATTTAAAATTCCAAGATATACATGGTATTGCAAAATATCCTGTAGCTGTTCCCTGTTTTCATCTTTCATCAGGTTATCTAAAGTTTCTTTAGGCAGTTTATCAAATGCTGCATTAGTTGGTGCAAAAACAGTAAATGGACCAGCATTGGATAAGGCATCCACCAACTGGGCTTGTTTAATAGCCGCTACAAGTGTTGTATGATCTGCAGAGCCTGCAGCAACTTTTACAACATCTTTTTGTGATTCATCATCAGCAACTGCTGATTGACCCACAGTGCTTCCTGTTGTAGTAGTTGATTCTTCTGTAGTTGAAGTCTTTGTTTCGTTATTGCAGGAAATAATACTTACCAACAGTATTGTGAATGCTAAATTTAAAACCTTTTTCATGACTTTAGTTTTTGGTTAAACCGCGGAAGCTGTATTGCTACAACTTCCGCAGTCATTTATTAATTGGTGCCTTTATTATTTGTATCGGTAGTGGCTGCAGTGGATGAAGCAGCTTTTTTACCGGTGTGGAAATAAACAGGGACATTACTTCCAGCTGGTGACACTCTTATATAACCTTGCATTTCCTGGTGTAGGGCAGAGCAGAAGTCAGTACAGTAGTATGGGAATATGCCAACCTTTTCTGCTTTCCATTTCAGTGTTTGCGTTTCGCCAGGCATGATCAATATCTCAGCGGTTTTAGCACCTTTTATTGCGAAACCATGAGGTACATCCCAGTCCTGTTCCAGGTTGGTTACGTGGAAATATACATCGTCTCCTACTTTAACGCCTTCAATATTATCAGGTGTCAGGTGAGAACGGATAGCAGTCATCCAAACATGCACCTGGTTTCCTTTTCTTTCCACTTTTGTCTGGCCTTCACCCATCGAAACGTAAGGGTGCTTATTTTCTTCAAGTTTATAGATTTTCTTTTGTTTGTTCATCAATTTCTCAGCAGGAATAGATTCCGCATAGTGTGGTTCACCGGTAGTAGGGAAGTCAAGTATCAATTTCATTTTATCACCACTGATATCATACAACTGGGCACTTTGTGCTAATTCCGGACCTGTAGGCAAATAGCGATCTTTTGTGATCTTGTTGTAAGCAACAACATATTTACCGTAAGGTTTTTTTGTTGGTCCACCAGGTATAGATAAGTGACCAATTGAATAATAAGTAGGAACACGATCCAGGATTTTCAAATCTTTTACATTCCATTTTACAATTTCAGATGATACAAACATGGAGGTGTAAGCATTTCCTTTGTCATCAAATTCTGTGTGTAAAGGGCCAAGGCCGGGTTTCTTAACTTCACCATATAATACAGCATCATAATTCAAAACAGGAATGCCATCATAGTTGCCATCATATTTTTTATCAGCTATAGCTTGTTGCATTTTGGTGAAAGAAAAAACAGGAATGATAGCGGCGAGTTTACCAGACCCAACAATGTATTCACCTGTAGGATCGGTATCACAACCATGTGGTGATTTAGGACATGGAATCATGTAAAGCATATCAGGTAATTCTGCAGGATCTAAAACCAGTACTTCTGTTTTGATAGTAGAAGTAGCCATGTGAGTGCTTTCATCCAACACGTTATGCGCATATCTCACAGCTTGCTTTTTTCCTTTTCCGGCTTTTACATATTCTTCTGCTTTTTTCCAGTTAACAGCCATGATGAAATCTTTGTCTTTGGCAGATGCATTTACTTCTAAAAGTGTATTTGCTTTTTCTGTGTTATAACTGCTGAAGAAAAACCAACCATGGGATTTCCCTTTACCTGCACGAGCCAGGTCAAAGTTTACACCAGGTGTTTTGATCTGGAAGGCAATATCCATGTGACCCGTTGTTTGGTCAACGGATACAAAGCTGATGGTTCCTTTAAAATTTTCTTTATAAGTATCAATAGGAACATCGCCATCTGCATCATCCAGCGGAACACTGAAACGGGTTCCGGCAACAATGTATTCTGTATTTTCTGTAATAAATGGAGAAGAGTGGTTACCGGCGCTGTTTGGCAGTTCCAGAATTTCAGCCGTTTTAAAGGTGCTTAAATCAACTCTTGCTAACCTGGGCGTATTATTTCCATTGGCAAATGCCCAGCGGCCATCATGTTCTCCATTTGTTGTAGAAAGGGCAATGTGGTGAAGATCATCCCATGGAACAAATCCATGTGAGGTCTCTAACATTGGTTTTGATTCTTCACTATAACCCCAGCCATTTTCACCAAATTGGGAAAATACCGGAACAATTTTTAATAAGCGTCCTGAAGGCAGCCCATAAACACCGATCTGGCCGTTGAAACCGCCCGATACGATGTTATAAAATTCATCGTACTTACCCGGAGCAACATACGCTTTTTCTGCATCACCGCCTGCAGCTGCTTCAGCAGTTCTCGGTTTGCAGCTTTGCATGGTGCTCAATAGCAAACCAATGGTTGTTGCGGTTAATAATAGTTTTGTTTTTTTAAGTAGCATTTTTTGAAAATTTAAGAGTTACCTGAAATGGAATTAAAATGTATCGGGTTATTTAACACCGTCGTTTTGACGCATAAATTCTAAAATATGGCGGGCTTCTTCTTTTGAAACATTCTGATTAGGCATTCTTACCAGACATTGTTCCAATAATTTTTGAGCTTCCGGATCTTTTTCCAGCATGACATCCACATTCGTGATCATATTCATGATCCAAACTGGTTCTCTTCGGGTAGTAATACCTCCCCAACCTGGGCCTACAACTCTTTCATCGGTTAGCTTATGACAGCTTTGACATTTAAGGTCATAAGTTTGTTTGCCTGCATCCACCCAGGTTGCATTCAATGGAGTGGTTACTTCAACTTCTGATGGTTGCATTAACTCCGGGTGCACTTCTTGGGCAGGCGTACTGGTAGCTTCATTTTCTGCAGCCTCGGAACTGGAACCTGAATTGTCTGAACATGCAATAAAAAATGTAAAGCAAATTAATAATAGAGTAGCAGGGAGAATTGATTTGTTCATATGTAGTTTTGTTTAGTGACAACAAAAGTATTTGGATACTTTTTTTATAATAATGATGTTTATCATTATTCCTGTTGATGTTTATCATCCATTAAACCGGAGCATATGAATTCTCAAATAATTCCATTTATGCGTATTAAATATAATATAAAAGTCCGGTGAAAATCACTCACAAGTTTTTTGGACAATTCTTGTCATTCTAATTAAAATCATTTGTTCATATGATTAAAATCAGATTTTAAAAAATACCATCCTCTTTAATTTGTTGGTGATTTTCCTCAAAAAAATACCATGATTAAAGATGTTGATAAGGTGGATGATGCCGATTTTGTTACAGATATCGTTAAAAGGGATTATCGGACTGCAGATATTTTCCAGCAGTATGGTATTGATTTTTGTTGCGGTGGAAAATTGCCATTGAATGTTATTTGTGAAAATAAGGCGATTAACCTGGAGGAGTTAAAAAAGGCTTTGAATGAAGCTGCTATGCCATACTATTTTTCTTCAACCTTGGCCTATAATAATTGGTCCATAGATTTTTTGTTAGATTTTATATTAAACGTACATCATGATTATTTAAAAAAATCCTTACCCGTTGTTGAAAAATATATCCTGACTTTTGGGGAAGGCCATAACCGAAAATTTCCCTTTCTTTCTGATTTGAAATCTGAATTTGATAAATTGAATGCAGTAATGTTACCAAAGCTTCAGGAGGAAGAAGATATCATTTTTCCTTACATCAGGCAAATAGCACACGCATATCAAAATACAGAACCTTATGCCCGCTTGCTGGTTAGGACATTGCGAAAACCGCTGGAAACGATGATGCTGCATAACCAGGAATTTACAAATCACATATTCAGTGAATTAAGCCGATTAACAAATCAATATAGTTTACCAGCAGATTCATGTGCAACACAGCAGGTCTTATATAAGAAATTGCAGGAACTGGATAAGGATCTTTCCCAGCACATTTACCTGGAAAATAAAGTGCTTTATCCCAAAACAATTGCAATGGAACAAGAGTTATTAATGCAATCTGGTTTATAATTTCTACTTACAAGCCGTTTATGGTTAAATTTGGGTTCATCATCGGTTTTAATACGTGGCGGAAAAATTATTATTTTCCAAGGTTAACGCACTTCAAAACACCGTGCAATGATTATTTTCACGGTTTATTTAAAAATTTCAAATGAAGAGACTCAGTAGCGGACGGGCAAAAGCATACGCTATTATTGTATTTATATTGACCTTCTTAGTCATCTTCCTGCTGCCAGGATATACTGTAACCGCAGGTGGATTGCTTCTGGGTATTTTTTTTACAACATTTATTGAAAATAAGTGGTCCACCTTAATCGCAGGATTGATAAGTATATTAATCATTCTCTTTTCTGTTTTGTTTTTTGAAAGTGAAATGTTGAGGTCTTATATAATCACACAAACCATTTTCCGTATTGCACTAGTGTTTTTTGCTGTTCTCATTGTGTTTTATATAAAAAACTTATACAGGGATCTGCAGTTTGATAAAACGCATATGACCTCGCTTTTTGAAAACGCTACTGAAGGAATTTTACTTACTAATAACAAGGGCGTTATCATCCTGGTTAATCCTGCTGCGGAAAGAATTTTTCAATACAAAGCCAGTGAACTCATTAACAAACCAATCGAAGTATTGATCCCGCAACAATATCGCCATGGACATGTAAAACTCCGCGAAGGATTTCACAAAAATCCATCGGACCGGCAAATGGGTTCGGGCAGGGATTTGAATGGAGTTAGAAAGAATGGTGATCAGATACCAGTGGAAGTAAGTTTAAGTTTTTACCACCACCAGAATGAATTGTTTGTTATCGCATTTATAGTCGACATCACTTTAAGAAAACAGTCCGAAAGTGAAATGCTTAAGCAACAAATGAAACTGGAAAAAGTAACCAATGATATTCGAAAGCTAAATGCACAACTGGAAATAAAAGTTGAAGAAAGAACCGTTATTTTAAAAGAGGCTTTACAGCGCCTGGAACAAAGTCAGCTTGAATTAAATGAGGCTTTGGATAAAGAAAGACAGTTAAATGAAATCAAAAGCCGGTTTGTTTCCATGGCATCGCATGAATTCAGAACACCTTTAAGCACCGTATTATCCTCGGCTTCGCTTCTATCAAAATACACTACAACTGAAACCCAGGCAAAAAGAGATCGTCATATAAGCAAGATTAAAGATTCTGTAAAACACCTGAACGATATCCTGGAAGATTTTCTTTCCCTTGGAATGTTGGATGAAGGCCGCGTAAACATTTCATTTATAAATTTTAATCTCCCGGTTTATATGAATGATTTGACCGAGGAAATGGGTGGCTTATTAAAAAATGGTCAGTTAATTGATTTTGAACACGAAGGCGGGGAGGAAATTTGTACAGACCCTAAACTTTTAAAAAATATTTTGATTAACCTGTTAACAAATGCCATTAAATTTTCGGATGAAGGAAAGCCAATCTTGCTTAAAACAATTATAGATGACGGGAAAACCACGATCATTGTAAAGGACAGTGGTATTGGAATTTCGCCAGAAGATCAAAAACATTTATTCAGTAGTTTTTTCCGGGGGAAGAATGCCTTAAATATCCAGGGAACTGGTTTGGGTTTGCATATTGTAAACCGTTATTTGAAACTTCTTGGCGGTCATATACACTTGCATAGTGAATTAAACATAGGAACCACAATTACCATTCATTTACCAGTAAAAAAAGAATATGAAATCAGTTCTCATCATTGAAGATAATAATGACATCCGCGAAAACACCGCTGAAATATTAGAGTTGGCAGGATATAAGACCTTTACTGCAGAAAATGGCAAAAAAGGGGTGGATATAGCTGCACGGGAAAAACCGGCTGTTATTGTTTGCGATATTATGATGCCTGAATTAGATGGATATGGTGTATTACACCTGCTTCGTAAGAATGTTGAAACCCAGAATATCCCTTTTATCTTTCTTACTGCCAAAACAGAACGAAGTGATTTTAGAAAAGGAATGGAAATGGGTGCAGATGATTATATAACAAAGCCATTTGAGGATATAGAATTATTGAACGCCATCGAAGTAAGAATAAAAAAATCAGCAGTACTGGAAAATCAATATGCTTCATCACCACAGGGCATCAACCAGTTTTTGCATGATCTGAAAGATACAGGCACCATGCAACATTTGTCCGATCAATATGAATTGGAGAATTACAATAAAAAGCAAATTCTTTACCAGGAAAATAAGCGTCCCCGTTTCTTATACTATTTGGTAAAAGGGAAAGTGAAAGGATATAAAATTCACGAAGACGGCAAGGAATACATAACTGATATTTACAGCAGTGGAGATTTTATTGGATATACTGCCTTAATAGAAGATGCAAATTATGATGACAGTACAACCATTATGGAGGAATCGGATATTTTGCAAATTCCGCGGGAAGATTTTCAGCAAATGATCTATGGTGATATCAGTATAGCTTCTAAATTTATCCGGATTGTAACGCAGAATGTGAAAGAAAAGGAAGAACGATTATTAAGTCTTGCATACAGTAGTTTGCGCAAAAGAGTAGCCAAGGCTTTGGTTGATTTAAATGCCAAATTCAATGAAGATGGCGAGAATCGTTCATTAGAAATCAGCCGGGAGGACCTGGCTCATTATATTGGCACCGCTACTGAATCTCTCATCAGAACTCTAAGTGATTTTAAATCAGAAAAGCTGATTGAAATAAAAGAAGGTAAAATCCGCATCCTGGATCTTAATAAATTGAAGAATCTTTTATATTAATTTAATCCAGGTAGTTTTGAGTGCCGTGTGTTAATGGAATTTGTGTTACGGATAATTCTTTTCCATGGTCATTTTGTTGCTTCAATGTCCATTTTTCAGACATGGTTGTCTCCAGCCAAAGGATACCTGATTGACGGGATATCTGCACTGTGATTCCAAAATCATCGCTGAATTTTTTCTCCAGGTCGCCTACAACAACCTGGTCATCTATTTGTAAAATACCTTCGTGTTTTAAACCTGCCTGGGCAAGTGTAAAACAATGTGGCAGGTGCGTTTTGCCCTGTTTATACGTATATCCTGATTTTGAATAAAATTCAAGTTTCAAATAAGGGAAGGCCTTGTTGAAATCCTGCTGCAGATCATTGATCAATTTATTGCGGGATAAGTTGAGTTGCATATTGGTAACTTTTATACGCCTTAAAGGCAATTGCCTCAATCCAAAATTAGACTTTGTAAAAAGTACGCCAACTGATAACAACAATGGGGAAGGGTGATTTATATCATTAACAAAATTGAAATCAGGAGACTTCGTCAAAAAAATCATCCCGGTCCTTACGTTGCCTGCGTGTAGGCCGGCCTACTTTACTTTGACGCTTGCCGGTATAAAAACTGGCTGCCTGGAATTTGATCCTTTCCAATTCTTCTTCCGGTGTTATATCCAGGTAAAATTTAATAGCTTCTGCATATTGAACGCGGTTATGTAGCAATCCGGTTACTTTTATAAGCCATTTTTTTGCTTCTGTTTTAACTTCATATTCATCGCCAACTGTTACTTGTTTAGATGGCTTAACTGAATCCCCGTTAAATTTTATTTTGCCCGATTCGCAGGCGGCGGTTGCCATCGACCTGCTTTTGAATAACCGTATTGCCCATAAATATTTATCTATTCGAAGTTTTTCTTTTTCTGTCATTGAAAAATTTTGAATATTATTCAATTAACTAAAACAATACCAATCCTTATATAAAATTAAAAAACCTCTTTCTGTAGGGAGAGAGGTCTTTTATTAATTATATGGATAATTATGATTCTGCAAAATACTTGTGGAAATAAGGAATGGTTTCAATTCCTTTATAATAATTCTCCAGGTTATACTTTTCATTGGGCGAATGCAGGTTGTCATTATCCAACCCAAAACCCATAAAAATAATTTTAGTGTTCAATTCTTTTTCCAGCAATGAACAAATGGGAATACTTCCTCCTCCACGCACAGGGATAGGCGTTTTACCAAATGTAGTTTCCACTGCCCTGGATGCGGCTTTATAACCTTTGCTGTCAATTGGTGTCATATATGGCTCTCCACCATGATGTAATTCCGCTTCAACGGTTACAGATGCAGGTGCAATGGATTTAAAATAATTCAATAAAATATTGGTGATTTTTTCTGATGACTGGTTTGGAACCAACCGGGCAGATATCTTTGCATATGCTTTGGATGGCAATACCGTTTTAGCACCTTCGCCAATATACCCACCCCAAATTCCATTTATTTCAAGCGTTGGCCGGATGCCGGTTCTTTCATAAGTAGTATATCCTTTTTCACCCCATAATTCTTTTACTCCCAATTCATCCATATATTCTTTTTCATCATAAGGAGCAGCATTCAAAAGTTCTCTTTCCTTATCAGTTGCAACTGAAACATCATCATAAAACCCAGGGATGGTTATGTGATTATTTTCATCATGACAACTGGCGATCATTTGTGCCAGGATAGTGATCGGGTTAGCAACGGCACCACCATAAGTTCCGCTGTGCAAGTCGCGGTTAGCACCGGTAACTTCAACTTCTATATAACTAAGACCGCGAACACCTGTATCAAGAGATGGATTTTCCATGCTTAACATGGAACTGTCACTGATCAGGATTACATCTGCTTGCAACTTTTCTTTGTTGTCCGATACAAATTTCCCAAGGTTTGGTGATCCAACTTCTTCTTCACCCTCTATCAAAAATTTAATATTGGTAGAAAGCGAGTTTGTATTTACCATTGTTTCCAATGCTTTTACATGCATATAAAACTGGCCTTTGTCATCAGCAGAACCGCGGGCAAATACTTTACCATCTTTTATCACGGGATCAAAGGGGCCGCTATGCCATAATGCAAGGGGTTCAACGGGTTGAACATCATAATGGCCATACACCAATACCGTTGGTTTAGATGCATCAATAATTTTTTCACCATAAACTACAGGATGTCCTGCAGTAGATATTACTTCCGCTTGATCACATCCTGCATTCAGCAAACTTTTTTTAACTGCTTCAGCACATTTCAACATATCCGCCTTGTTTTCCTTTTTAGCACTAATGGATGGAATGCGAAGGAGGTCAAGCATTTCTTCTAAAAAACGATCTTTATTTTTATCCTGGTAATCTTTCCAAGCCTGCATGTTTATTGTTTTTTGATAAAAAAATGATAGGGATAAAGGTAATAAACCATTTAACCTAATAGGTATGGAAATGAATAAAAAATATTTTTCGTACGTATTTTATTGTTTTCATTTTGTTTATTTCCTGTATGACGAAGAAATGATTTATCTAATGGGATTTAAATATAACCTGCCGAAGTCTATTTTTTGGTTTTACCGCAGATGCAAAACCGGCCACCTGATATAAGAAGGCTGATGTGATTTTTTGATTAGCCTTTTTTAGTGGATGAAGGTCCGGAAGTATTGACGGCTTTGGTGATCATTTGATTTCCATATTTATCCTTAATAGTATCAACCGCTTTAAACAACTGCATTTTTTCTCCTGCCTTTTCAAATAAGCTCATTTGCATTGTAACCGGTATCAATTGACTGAAACGAACACCTAACAAACGTACCGGCCTGCCTTTTTGAAGAAGTTTACTCATTACATCTTTAGCTTTCATGATCAACTGATCATCCAAAGCGGTATAATCTATGGTTTCCTGGCGGCTGGTCGTATCAAAGCCCGCATAACGGATCTTGACGGTCAGGCAGCCACATAATTTTTTCTCCATCCTCAAGTCATAAGCTGCTTTTTCGGTTAACCATACTAGTTGCTGGTGAAGGAAGGCAAGGTCCGTGCTGTCTTCATTAAAAGTGGTTTCCCGCGACACGGATTTCTGTTCATTAAAATTTTCTACCGGGTTATCATCTCTTCCAAAAGATTTGTTCCATAAAGTAATGCCCCATTTACCAAAGTGTTTTTCCATTTCCTGAAAAGGTGTTGCGGCAATATGGGCTATGGTATGCAAACCCATTTGTTTCAATTGTAGTTCAGTCTGTTTTCCTACACCAGGTATCTTATCAATAGTTAATGGCCATAAAAAATCCTTTTCTTTCCCTGCGGGTATTTCCAGCCATCCATTTGGTTTGGCTTCATTGGTTGCCATTTTGCTAACCAGTTTGCTGGTAGATAAACCAAAAGAAATAGGCAAGCCCGTTTCTTTAGTGATCGTTTCTCTTAATTGCTGCGTATAAGCGCTAACGCCAAAAAACTTATCCATTCCCGTTAGGTCTATGTAGAATTCATCAATGGAAGCTTTTTCATAAACCGGTACTTTGTCAGCAATGATGTCGGTCACCATCCTTGAATATCGTGTATATTCCCCGCGGGTGCCCTTTACAACGATTGCTTGCGGACAAAGCTTCATGGCTGTTTTCATGGGCATGGCAGAATGAATTCCGAATTTCCTGGCTTCATAACTGCATGCAGCCACTACACCACGCTCACTACCGCCAACCAATACGGGCTTTCCCTTTAAGGATGGATCATTCAATATTTCAACAGAAACAAAGAATGAATCAAGGTCAAAATGGGCAATATGGCGGGGGTTTTCGCTCACCGTTCAAAGTTAATGTGATTGGTTGATTAGGTGAATAGTTGATTGGTTGATCTGTTGATAGGTTTATTAGTAAAAGCTGGAAATTAGAATGATTTCAAGTTTTAAGTTTTCACTTTTTGGTTTTTTACTTTTTTCTCTGGTTATATTTGAATGATGGAATGGGAATGGTTTAAAACAGCATTAGGCCCCTTGAAAGATCTGCTTACATTTTTGAATGCGGAAGCTAAAACCAATGATGTACATAAAAAACAGGTTATCCGGGAATTGCGTAACAACCTGAATATTTTTCACAATGGATTTCTGAACCAGGTTTCCCAGGATGTACTCATCGATCTTTTACAAAATGAATGTTACAAGGATGCGCTGAAAAATAATTTTAAATTCAGGAAATTAAAGCCTGGAAAAATTGAACCTTATCATATTCATGACGAACGAAATCGTCGTTACCTGGGTTGGGATGCAGAACGGATGATGGATAAAATTGATGAAAAAATCGAGGAACTAAAGAATATAAAAAAGATGCATAATGGTTCCGTGAGTTCCGTGAAAAATAATATCTCGCTCATGTTAAGTAATCTCTTTTTTCGCATGAAACTGCTGGCAGATTTTATTCAATCGAAACATAAATAATGCTTTCGCCTACTGAACAACTGAAACAATTTGTGCAAGCCATTCTTCCTTTGGATGAAGTAGTCCTGGATGCTTTTGCAGAAAACTGGCAGCCTTTCGAGTGTAAGCGTAAAACTGTTTTAACCGCAGCAGGAGAAACAGAGCGATATCTTTATTTTGTGTTAGAAGGAGTTCAGCGTTCTTTCTATATTGGTGGACATGAAAAGCAAGAGGCTACACTCATTTTTACCTATCCCTATTCTTTCTCCGGTGTAGCAGATTCCTTTCTTACACGCTTACCTTCTTTTTGCTTTTTTGAAACGCTTACGGCCAGTAAATTTTTAAGACTGCCTTATGCTTCGCTTGAATTGTTAATGCAACAATACCCTTTCATCATGCAAACGATTTTAAAAGCAACATCATTAACACTGCATGGTGTTTTAAAAAGACAAGTTGAACTGCAATGTTTTAGCGCAGAAGAAAAGTATAAAACTTTATTCACCCGTAGTCCGCATTTGTTACAAATGATTCCTCATAAATACCTGGCATCTTATCTTGGTATTGACGCATCAACCTTTAGTAAATTGTTGGGTACAGTTAAAATTACTTCCTGAGTTTAAATAATAAAATGATGGTTTTTCCCATGATTTTTGGAATGAAGGCAAATTAGCTTTGTATTCTAAAAAGCAAAACAAATGAAAAAAACAAGAAGTATTGAATTGCTGGATCAGCAACAAAGCTATGTCCGAAAAATTATTGCCACAACCACGTTGGTCAGGCAGGAGGATCCTGAACTTTTACTGCGTCCACCAGCACCGGGTAAATGGAGTGTTATAGAAACACTGGAGCATTTGAATAGTTATGGGCGTTATTATTTACCGGCAATAGAAAATGCGATGAAAGAATCTAAGAGTAGCCAGGAATGGTTTTCCCCGGGATGGCTTGGAAATTATTTTACCAATATGATGTTGCCAAAAAATGGGGTGGTAACCAATAAGATGCAGGCGCCAAAAGATCATCGTCCACCAGCAGACCTTGATGTAAAACCGGTTATGGATGAATTTTTAAAACAACAAAACCATTTACTGGACTTACTGGAGGCTGCCAAGAAAAAAAATATCGGGGCTATTCGTGTGCCCATTTCCATCAGCAAAATATTAAAACTAAAATTGGGAGATACGTTCCGGTTTTTAATTGCGCATGAACAAAGACACCTGGTGCAGGTTCACCTGGCATTGCAGGCATGTAAATCTCAGCTTGCAAAGGTGTAAATGATTATGATAAATAAACATCGAGTAAACCATCAGGAAGTATAACAAAGACCCGTCTTTTTTTTGTATCAACTTTCTGCAATGTTTGCTCGTTTAATGGGATCAGGACTTCTTTTTCATCGATCTCTATGCGGCAAAGTAATTGGTGTGGTTGTTCAATTAATTCAAGAATAGGTCCCAGGTCTTTACCATTATCAATAATGCTGAATCCAAGAAAACTGAGTGGAGAAGTTGCGGATGCTTGTTTTTTAAAATCTTCTTCGGGTATCCAAACTTCTTTTTGAGTAAGTTTTATGGCTGCTTCGCGGGAATCAATGCCTTCCAGTTGAATATAAATTTCATCTTCTGATTTTGATTTGGCACCAATGATAAACCAGGGAATAAAGGATTGTTTTTGTTCTTCGATGAAGATGGCTTTCAATCCTTTTAATGTGGATTTTTTTCCGAGTGAATGTTTTAAAATCATTTCACCTTTTATACCAAAGGCGGCAACAAGTTTTCCTATTTTAAAATATTCCATACGATTGTCTTAAAACTGGTTAATCAGGGAACCGGAAGAAAAAGCGATTGCGACTCCCATAATGCTGGGGGCAGGCGCAACTGAAATTTCCTAAGCGATGATGCCGGTATTAAAAATAAATACTGTGCTTGCACTTTAGTTAAATAAAAAAGGTGGCAACTGATAGCTGCCACCTCGTTATATCGTTTTTATTAATTTAACCTTCACTGCTGTTACGTTCAGGGCGGCGATTACCGGATGGAATGTTTCTTCTTCCACGACGGGCACGCATAGCTTCTTCCTGGCGTTTTTTCATTTGAGCTTCATGCTCACTAAACCATTTCTGGAATTTTTCCATCGCGGTAGCATCATCAAACAATCCTAATGTAACACCACGCAACAGGTGCTTCAGGTATAACACACCTTTGAACGACAGGATACGACGAACCGTGTCAGTTGGTTGTGCCCCTTTGTTTAACCACTCAAGTGCTTTCTGGCGATCGAGTTGAATTGTTGCTGGAACTGTTAATGGATTGTAGGTGCCTAACTTTTGGATGAATTTTCCGTCGCGTGGTGCACGGGCATCGGCAATTACGATAAAATAAAAAGGTCTTTTCTTAGACCCATGACGTTGAAGTCTGATCTTTACTGGCATCTTAAATAGAAATTTAAATGCGGTTAAAAAATAATGTTTAAAAAAGGACAGTTCTTTTGAACGGCCGGGAGGCAAAAATAATGATTGAACCTTAAAACACCAACAACTTTTAAAAAGTTGAATACGAATTTTTTATGAAAGGGCTGTTAAAGCTTTTGCCGGTTCATTTATATTTATAATGTTGATTTGAATTAGCCGTGATTTTGGTCCAGGAATTATCTTTTTCCCATCAACCCACCCAATTTCCCCATCGGCATTTTATTCATGCTTTTCATCATTTCCCTCATTTGTTCAAACTGTTTCATAAAGGCATTCACTTCACTGATATCTTTTCCGCTACCCAATGAAATGCGTTTTCTGCGGCTGCCATTGATTGAATCCGGGTTTGCCCTTTCATAAGGCGTCATTGAGTTTATAATTGCTTCAATCCCTTTAAATGCATCATCACTGATATCAATATCCTTAATGGCTTTGCCTATACCCGGGATCATTCCCATCAGGTCCTTCAGGTTGCCCATTTTTTTGATCTGTTCCAGTTGCATTTTAAAATCAGCGAAATCAAACTGGTTTTTCCTGAATTTTTTCTCTAACCGGCGAGCCTGTTCTTCATCAAATTGTTCCTGGGCTTTTTCAACCAAAGAAGTAATATCACCCATTCCCAGGATCCGCTGTGCCATCCTTTCAGGATAGAAAACATCCAGTGTATCCATCTTTTCACCACTGCTGGTAAATTTAATGGGCTTGTTTACGGTGTATTGTATGGATATAGCAGCACCACCCCGGGTATCACCATCTAATTTTGTCAGCACCACGCCGGAGAAATCCAGTCTTTCATTAAAAGCTTTGGCCGTATTCACGGCATCCTGGCCGGTCATGCTATCTACTACAAATAATACTTCGTTGGGATTGACGGCATTTTTAATATTGGCAACCTCCGTCATCATCACTTCATCAATGGCCAATCGACCGGCTGTATCTATGATAATGACGTTTTTATTTTTGCTGCGGGCTTCTTTTACAGCGTTTTGAGCAATGGAAACAGCATCTTTATTTTCCAGTTCCAGGTGAACATCAACACCAATCTGTTCTCCCAATACACGTAATTGTTCCATTGCCGCGGGCCTGTATATATCAGCCGCAACCAGCATGGGAGAAAGTCCTTTTTTAGTCTTCAGGTAATGGGCCAGTTTGCCACTAAAAGTTGTTTTACCGCTACCTTGTAACCCGGCGATCAGGATGACGGCTGGATTTCCTTTGGCATTAAACGGACTTTCCTGTCCGCCCATGATCTCCGCCAGTTCGTCTTTTACAATTTTGGTCATTAACTGTCCCGGACTAACGGCGTTAATAACCTTTTCGCCAATGGCTTTATCCTTAACCCTGTCCGTCAGGTCTTTGGCAATTTTATAATTCACATCTGCATCTACCAGTGCCCGCCTGATTTCTTTTACCGTTGCAGCAATATTTAATTCGGTAATCCGTCCCTGGCCCTTGACATTCTTAAAGGCGGTTTCTAATTTATCCTGAAGTGATTCAAACATTATCGCTGATTTTTATCGCTGATTATATGATTAATTAGATTTCACTGATTTATTACTCCATTAAATGATTTCGACATATTTCCAATCCTGGCTGGTCATAATCCTAAAATCATCTTAATCGATAAATCCGTGATAAAAAAAAGTGAACTAAAAGTTCACTTTAAATGAGTTTGCAAAGATAAAGAGAGGAAGTGTAAAAAATAGAGTCAAGTTTTATTCTATATCTGAATGTTTAATTATTAAAAATTATCCTAAATAGGTGCGTAAAACGTTCGTTCTGTTGGCTGTCCTCAGTTTTGTAATGGCTTTGTCTTTGATTTGCCTCACTCTTTCGCGGGTCAGGTGAAAGTGTTCGCCAATATCCTCAAGACTCATCGGGTGGTCAACTCCAATTCCAAAGAAATAACAGATCACTTCTTTTTGCCGTTCGGTTAGTGCCGTTAGTGAGCGTTCAATTTCAATTTTCAGGGAGATGTTATGATCCAGCTCGCAGTCTGTGCGGTCAACATTATCATTTTCCAAAACATCCAATAAGGTATTGTCTTCACCTTCAGATAAAGGAGTGTCAATACTTACATGACGGGATGAAATGTTGGATGATGCGGTTACTTCCTCAATATCCATTTCCAAATAAGCTGCCAGTTCTTCTGCTGAAGGTTCTCTTTCATATTCCTGTTCCAGCGTGGAATACGCTTTCTGAATACGATTGGTAAGGCCAACTTTGTTTAAAGGCAATCGTACGATCCTTGCCTGTTCGGCCAGGGATTGTAAAATGCTTTGGCGAATCCACCAAACAGCGTAGGAAATAAATTTAAATCCGCGGGTTTCGTCAAAACGTTGGGCTGCCTTTATCAATCCCAGGTTTCCTTCATTAATAAGGTCGGGGAGTGATAAACCCTGGTTTTGATACTGTTTTGCTACGGAGACTACAAACCGGAGGTTTGCTTTTGTAAGGCGATCCAAAGCTTGTTGGTCACCTAATTTAATTTGTCTGGCAAGGTTAACCTCTTCTTCTGGCGTTATTAATTCAACTTTGCCAATTTCCTGGAGGTACTTTTCAAGACTTTGAGACTCACGATTCGTTATCGACTTCGTGATCTTCAATTGTCGCATACTCATAGGTAGGGGTTTAGGTGGTTTATTTAAAGGGTATTTAGTTTTATAGTTAGTTTTTGGTTCAATTGCCCTTAAAATACCATCACAAATCTGTTCACAGTCAACTTTTACAGTTGAATCAGTAACAATTTAAACTTTTCCCCCAAACTGCCAAAAAATTGCATTGGGGTAAATAATAACGTTACCATTGTATTTTTATTTCATAACCCAATTTCCGGAGGTTTGAAAATAAAATTTCAGAGGATAAATTAATTTTCTATAATTGCACAAGTAGAAATGACTTTAAATACTAAAATGAGCCAAAAACAATTGTTTGAATTGGAATTCCCGGTTAGATGTTCTCCATCTATCCTTTATGAATTCCTTGCCACACCGGCAGGGTTGCAGGAATGGTTTGCTGACCTGGTAGATGAAAGAGATGATGTTTTCAGTTTTTCCTGGAATGGAACTACTGAGCAAGCCAAAGTGCTGGAAAAAGAATCTGATAAGTTTATTCGCTTTCACTGGTTGCATACAGGTAAGGATGAATATTTTGAGTTCCGCATCGAAAAATCAGAAGTTACTAACCAGACAATCCTGGTTATTAAAGATTTTGCCGAGAAAAAGGAAATTAAGGATCAGAGCATGCTTTGGGATTACCAGGTGAAAGAACTTTTTCATCGCCTGGGAAGTAACTAACGGGAACAAACCCCCGTTAATAATGTAAAATCTCTCTCAAGCTTTTCTGCCACTACCGGCCATTCACTTAAGGGGTATTTTTTTGCCAGTTTTAAAAAAGATCCTTCCTGCATTTTTACATTAAAATCAGTTTCACTGAGCGATTTTAGTGGCAGGTAATTATTTTTTTCAAAATGATGTACCCATTCATCTTCACCTGCAGAAACCTGGAATTCAGCATCTTTTAATGAAGAAAAGGCATTTTCAATTTTAGGTACATATAGATCTTTGTATTTTCCGGCAAGATGCAGCGTGATACTGAAAAAATGGCCCCACCAAAACATGGTGCGCACAGCAAAAATATCCGGTTTGGTAAAGTAACGGGGATAATCAAGAATGAGGTAAGGCAGTCCTTCATAGTTTTCACCTCTCGAAATTTTTGCGCTGGTATTCAAAATTTCTGCCGGCAGCCCGGTTCCCTTATTTATAATGATTTCATGAAATGAATGTTGCAAACTGGATAATAGTAAACCTGCTTTTTCAATTATTCTGTTCTTTGTTAAAATGAGTTCGGCATTCACAACCATTTGCATCTCCTGTTCCGAAAGCCTTATTTTTGTTTCACTCATGCAATTCCCGGTTATATAATGTTTTCATTATTAATCAATAAAGATATTAAAAGAACAATCCCAGGTGGTTAAGAAATTAGATAAGCTTATTGTTAAGGCATTTGTTGGTCCCTTTATATCCACTTTTTTTGTCGTGTTATTGGTGCTGGTGATGCAATTCTTTTGGCTTTATATTGATGATTTTGTGGGCAAAGGATTAAGTGTTGGATTGATCTTTGAATTTATCTGGTACCAGAGTGCCGTGCTGGTTCCACTGGCTTTACCACTTTCGGTTTTACTTTCTTCCATCATGACATTTGGAAACCTTGGAGAAAGTTTTGAATTAGTAGCCATTAAATCAGCAGGTATATCGTTACTCCGGTTTATGCGGCCATTATTTTTTGTTACCATTCTTATTTGCGGAGTAGCATTCTTATTCTCCAATTACATTATACCTGTGGCAAATCTAAAAAGCCGCACCTTATTAGCGGACATTGTATACGCAAAACCGGCATTCGATTTAAAAGAAGGTGTTTTTTATGATAAGATTAATGGATTTGCTATTAAAATTGGCAAAAAGGAAAATAATGATAGCGTGATCCGTAACATTATTATTTATGAACAGGATGGCTCATTGCAGGATAATTTTATTGTGGCCAAAAGTGGTACCATGCGGGTAACCGGCAATAAACGTTTTTTAGAATTCAATTTAAAAGATGGTTGGCGTTACCAGGAAAAGGGTCAATATGGAACAACCAAAACAGAATTTATACGACTTGGCTTTAAAGAATTTACCAAGCAATTTGATTTAAGCTCATTCCAGTTTAACAGAACGGCAGATAGTGTAAACAAGAGCAACCAACGCATGCTGAGTATGCGACAGCTTAGCAAAGCAATCGACAGCCTTGAAAAAACGCACAGGCAAGTGAGTGCAAGGCAGGGGAAAGAAATATTTTCTTCTATGCAATTTTCCCGTTATTTAGATTCCGGATGGACAGCTAAACCAACACCATTAGCAGATACCATTAAAACATTTGATGATGTTTTACCGGATTCGGCCCGCATGGAGGTAAGCAGAAATGCTGCTTCCAGGATCGGCATTCCAAAATCAAGTTTGATGAATGTGATTACAGAAACAGAATCCCGCGAACGGGATATACGTTTACACAAAATTGAATGGCACCGGAAAATTTCATTGTCATTGGCCTGCCTGGTTTTATTTATGATCGGCGCTCCATTAGGATCCATTATTCGAAAAGGTGGATTGGGTTCTCCGCTGATTTTCGCCATTATATTTTTTATGCTGTTTTATTTTTTAAGTACATCTGGTGAAAAATTTGCAAAGGAGGGAGCCTTAACACCGTTTGCCGGTATGTGGTTGTCAACTTTCGGCCTGGTTCCTATAGGATTATTTTTAACGTTCAAGGCTATGCGTGATTCGCAATTGTTTAATAAAGAATTTTATTACAGGGTGATTACAAGAATAAAGCAAGCCTGGAAAAAAAGAAGTGATATGAGAAACCAGGTGAACCCTGCATAATATTTCATTTAGCCATTATACATAACTGTTTTATTTAAAATTCTTCTCTTGTCATTAAGCATTGAAAAAGAAAATTATCAATTTCAGAAATGGCTTACAGCTGTTTCTGTCATTTTAATGGCGGTGAAATTCATTGCCTGGTATCTTACTCATTCGGTTGCTGTTTTAACCGATGCCCTGGAAAGCATTGTGAATGTAATCGCAGGTTTTATTGGATTATACAGTTTATATGTGGCAGCCAAACCAAGGGATAAAGACCATCCTTACGGTCATGGTAAAGCGGAATTTTTATCTGCCGCCATAGAAGGTGCACTCATCTTTGCAGCCGGAGCCATCATCATTTATACTGCTGTTAAAAATTTGATTTATGTTGTGCCCGTTCAACAACTGGACCTTGGAATCATATTAGTTTCTGCTACAGGAGTTGTTAATTTCATGGTGGGTTATTTCGCACTTAAAAAAGGGCAACGTAATAACAGCCTTGCACTTATAGCCAGCGGTAAACATTTGCTGACAGATAGTTATTCAACATTTGGCATCATTGCAGGACTGGTCCTTTTAAGATATACAGGTTGGTTGTGGATCGATTCTGTGATGGCTATGATTTTTGGTGTTTTTATTACGTTTACAGGCTACCGGATCATCAGGCGGTCTATTGCCGGCATCATGGATGAAGCAGATATCAGGCTTATTACAAGAATGGTAAAGTTGTTAAATGCAAACCGGCAAGTGAACTGGATTGATATGCATAATCTCCGGATTATAAAATATGGCACTGTTTTGCACCTTGATTGTCATTTAACCGTTCCCTGGTATTTTAATGTAAACGAAGCACACAGGGAAATAGATATCCTTTCTGCTTTGGTACGAAAGGAATTTGGAGAAACTTTAGAACTATTTGTGCATTCAGATGGTTGTTTATATTCGCAATGTTCTCTTTGTAGTAAACCAGATTGCCCGGTACGTCAACATGAATTTCAAAGCAAGGTCGATTGGACATTAGATAACATTCAACAAAATCAAAAACATAATTTATAAAACATAGGGATTTCATTTTTGTATAAAACCATTCATGTCATTTATTCTAAAATTAAAAACTGAAAAAAACTTTATTGAAAACAAAAACATTATGAAAACAATCACTAAATGGAAAAATGATCACGTATTTGATTCACATCTTGGCAATCATACCATTACATTAGATGGAGATAAGAAATCTGGATTTAATCCTAAAGCCTTACTGTTAACAGGACTGGCTGCCTGTTCCGGTATTGATGTGGTGGATATATTGGAAAAAATGCGGTTAAAATTTTCAGACTTTGTAATAGAAGCAGAAGCAGATCAAACAGAGGAGCATCCTCGTGTATTTAAAGATATTCTTATTACTTACCGGTTGAATACTGCTTTGGAAAATGAGGATAAAGTAAAAAAAGCCATAGATCTTTCCCTGGAAAAATATTGTGGTGTTTCTGCTATGCTTGGTAAAAATTCAAAAATTGTTTACCAGCTGGAAATTAAACCTTCATAATCATGTTGTCCAAAAGATCGCAATATGCATTGAAAGCATTGGGATACCTGGCCTATAAATATGACCAGGGTCCCGTGTTAATTGCGGAGATCGCATTAAAAAAGAAAATTCCTTTAAAATTTTTAGAAGGTATCCTGCTGGAACTAAAACTGGCCGGTATCCTGGACAGTAAAAAAGGAAAGGGCGGGGGATATTACCTGGCTAAACATCCTGGCGATGTTAAAGTGGCCACGGTAATACGATTGGTGAACGGTCCCATTGCCATGTTGCCTTGTGTAAGTTTATATTTTTATAAACGCTGTGAGAACTGCAATGAAAAAAGATGTGCTTTACATGATATGATGATTGAGGTGCGGGATGCAACCCTTAACATCGTAGAAAAACGAACGTTAATTGACCTGATGGAAAGTTAAATTTTTTTGTTATTATAGTCTATGTGTTTGGTAGGGTAATTATTCTATCCTATTTTCGTCTCCTAAAATAATTAACTATGTCATTACGATTAGGTGATACAGCACCAAATTTCAAAGCGAATACAACCGTGGGAGAAATTGATTTTTATGAATACCTCGGCGATTCATGGGGCATCCTTTTTTCGCATCCTGCAGATTATACGCCAGTTTGTACAACCGAATTGGGCCGTACCGCGTTGTTGAATGAAGAATTTAAAAAGCGTAATGTAAAAGTGTTAGCGGTTAGTGTTGATCCGGTGGATTCTCATAAGGGTTGGGTAAATGACATCAATGAAACGCAGCATTGCAATGTAGATTTTCCAATCATTGCTGATGATGAAAGAAAAGTTTCAGACTTGTATGATATGATTCATCCCAATGCATCTGAAACCCAAACGGTGCGCAGTTTATTTATTATCAGTCCTGATAAAAAAGTAAAATTGATCATCACTTATCCTGCATCAACCGGTAGAAACTTTACAGAAGTATTGCGTGTGGTAGATTCACTGCAACTAACGGCAAAGCATACTGTATCTACACCGGCAGATTGGAAACAGGGAGAAGATGTTATCGTTGGAACGTCCGTTTCAACAGAAGATGCTATTAAGAAATTCCCTAAAGGTGTTAAAGTAGTGAAGCCATACCTGCGTTACACGCCGCAACCATCTGAAAATTAAAAATACTTATTTCCAATATTTATTATGATGAACCAGGCATGGATCAATGAGGTTGAAGATTGTTCGCTTGAAGACGGATTAACATTAGCTGCGAGCATATTTCCTGGCCAGGTGGTTTTTTCAACATCTTTAGGACAGGAAGACCAGGTCATCACGCATGCCATTTCCAAAACCAAAGCTGCTATTGATATTTTTACATTAGATACCGGTAGGTTATTCAATGAAACCTATGATCTGCTTGAAAAAACGATTGCCCGCTACCAGCAACCCATCCGCGTTTATTATCCTGATGCTGCCAGCATTGAACAGTATGTAAATCAAAAAGGAATAAATGCTTTTTACGAATCGGTTGCTAACAGAAAAGAATGCTGCCATATTAGAAAAGTAGAACCGTTGAACAGGGCTTTGCAAGGAGCAAAGATCTGGATCACCGGTCTGCGTGCCGATCAATCCATTACCAGGGAAGAAATGAAAATGATTGAGTGGGATGAACAGAGAAATTTGTACAAATTCAACCCGCTTGTTCATTGGTCGCTGGATGATGTAAGAAGTTATTTGAAGAACAATGATGTTCCATACAATCCTTTACATGAAAAAGGATTTATCAGCATCGGTTGTGCACCCTGTACCAGGGCCATAGAACCAGGCGAAGATATCCGGGCTGGCCGTTGGTGGTGGGAGGATGCCAATAAAAAAGAATGTGGTTTGCATATTATGGAAACCAATAATCATCAAGCTTAATAAAAAAGAATATGAGCAGTTACAGGTTGGATTATCTTGATCATTTAGAGTCAGAAGCTATTCACATATTTCGTGAAGTGGCCGGCCAGTTTGAACATCCTGCACTTTTATTTTCAGGAGGTAAGGATTCCATTACGTTGGTTCACCTGGCATTAAAAGCATTCAGGCCAGGTAAATTTCCTTTTCCATTAGTGCATATTGATACAGGACATAATTTTCCGGAAGCCCTGGATTTTCGTGATAAACTCGTAGCAGAAATCGGTGAAAAATTAATTGTTCGAAAAGTAGAAGATACCATTCGTTCAAAAAACCTCACAGAACAAAAGGGAAAATTTGCAAGTCGCAATGCACTTCAAACGTATACATTACTGGATGTTATTGAAGAATTTGGTTTTGATGCCTGTATTGGCGGAGCAAGACGTGATGAAGAAAAGGCAAGAGCCAAAGAAAGAATATTTTCTGTACGGGATGAATTTGGACAATGGAATCCCAAATTGCAAAGACCCGAATTATGGAATACTTATAACGGGAAAATTCATAAAGGTGAAAATGTTCGTGCATTCCCGATAAGCAACTGGACCGAATTAGATATCTGGAATTATATTAAAAGAGAAAACATCGCATTGCCGTCCATTTACTTTTCTCATGAAAGAGAAGTGCTGGAGCATGAAGGGCAATTGGTTGCAGTGTCTGAATTCATTAACCTTGAACCAACGGATATCGTCACTTCTAAAAAAGTGCGCTACAGAACTGTGGGCGATATGACTTGTACAGCAGCAGTTGAATCAACAGCCAGTAATATTGATGATATTATTATCGAGATCATTGCAACAAAAACAAGTGAACGCGGTGAAACAAGGATAGATGATAAGGTGAGTGAAGCAGCTATGGAAGACCGCAAAAAGAATGGGTACTTCTAATAAGAAAGAATAATTTTTTTGAATTATTAGTCTATCGATTAAGTAGAGAATTAAAATAAAACTATGGATATTTTAAGATTTATTACAGCAGGAAGTGTTGATGATGGAAAGAGTACATTGATCGGCAGGTTATTGTTCGACAGTAAATCGATCCTGGTTGATCAGCTGGCTGCCATTGAAAAGCAAACCCGTAACCGGGAAGACGGCGAAATCGATCTGGCTTTATTAACGGATGGATTGCGGGCAGAACGGGAACAAGGTATCACCATCGATGTAGCATATAAATACTTTTCAACGCCAAAAAGGAAGTTCATCATTGCAGATGCACCAGGTCATATTCAGTATACACGAAATATGGTAACAGGTGCTTCAAATGCAGACCTCGCCATTATTTTGGTCGATGCAAGAAATGGTGTGGTGGAACAAACCCGCCGTCATTCAATCATTGCTTCTTTATTGAATATTCCACATATAGTTATTGCTGTAAATAAAATGGACCTGGTTGGAAACTCCCAGGATGTATATAATAATATCCTGATCGATTATGCTGAAGTGGCTAAATTTTTAGGATTGAAAGATGTAATCTACATTCCCATCAGTGCAATCAATGGCGATAACATTGTTGAAACGTCGACAAATTTTCCATGGTATGAAGGTGAATCGCTTTTGCATATCCTGGAAAATATTGAAGTATACAATGATATCAATTTAGATGATCCGCGTTTTCCTGTACAGTATGTAATCCGGCCACAAAGTGAAGATCTGCATGATTATCGTGGTTATGCCGGTAAGATTGCCAGTGGTATATATCGCACCGGTGATAAAGTTGTTGTACTTCCTTCTGAAGTGGAATCAACTATTTCTGCAATTGAAGTTGGAGGTAAAGAAGTGCAGGAAGCTTTTGCACCCCAGAGTGCTATTTTGCATTTGACCGATGATGTAGATATCAGCAGGGGCGATGTAATTGTAAATCAAAATAACCTGCCCCAACTTTCTAATGAGCTTGAAGTGTTTATTTGCTGGATGGACAACAAGCCATTACAGGCTGGTAATAAATATTTTTTCCAGGTAAACAGTCGTGTGGTTCGTTGTGTGGTTAAGGAAATAAAATACAAACTGGATGTAAACACATTGCAAAAACTGGAAACACCTGGTAAAGCCGGGTTAAATGATATTGTGAGTGCCACTATTAAAACGGCATCACCAATACCCTTTGACTCCTATAAAAAATTGAGAACGAATGGCGGAGCCATTTTAATTGACGAAACCAGTTTATTAACAGCAGGAGCCTGCATGATCCAGGATGCCATTACAGAATAATAAATAGGAAAGTTTCAATGTACAATCAACAAAACATAATTGTTACACCTTTTGGATCATTCACAAAAACCGGGAAGGTTGTAATTGCTGGTGCAGGTCCTGGCGACCCTGAACTTATTACAGTTAAGGCTGCCCGTTATCTTCAGCAAGCTGATGTTGTTTTGACGGACAGGTTGGTGAGTGGAGAAATATTAGATCGATATGTTAAGGCTAATGTTGAATTAATTTATGTTGGAAAGGAATGTCGCAAAAAAAATTCTACACCACAGAAAAATATCAATGAATTGCTGGTTCATTATGCATTGGAAGGAAAATTAGTCGTGCGATTAAAAGGTGGAGATGTATCTGTTTTTGCAAACATCCTGGATGAATTGACCATTCTTTCAGCTTATGATATTCCCTATGAAATTATTCCGGGTATTACAGCAGCCACTGGTGCTGCTGCTTATGCCGGGATCCCATTAACGGCCCGTGGATATTCAACCGGTGTACGATTTATAACTGCATACAAATCTGATGTTGTTACTCCAGGTTACTGGAATGAACTGGCCCAAACGGATGATACCATCGTACTTTATATGTCATCCGAAACACTGGATGATGTTGTTAAAAATTTAATGGATAATAATATTGAAACGGATAAATTATTAGCAGTGATTGAGCAGGCCACCACACCATATCAACACGTTTATATAAGCAGTTTCCAGGATTATGGCAACAAGTTGAAAGGTCATCACTTCATTTCTCCTTCTTTGGTTATCATCGGGAAAGTTGTTGCGCTTTATGAAAAATTCAATTGGTTAAAAAATAGCAGGGTTACTACCAGTTATTTTAACCCGGTGCATAATCAATATACCCAAAATCATCAATCCGAAAATTTTACAGAGCATGTTAGCCGGGCATAAATTAAATACGATACTGGATATTGTCAAGACTTCTTCAAAAGAAGAATTAGCCTGGATTAATGGTTACCTGTCTGGCATACTTGCAGGAGAGAAAGGACCGGAGATCCTGGAAAAACCTGCTTTACAGAAAAAAAAGATCACCATTGCATTTGGAACAGAGACCGGTAATTCTAAAAGTGTGGCAACCACATTTGCAGCAAAAGCTAAAAGCAGGGGGATCATTCCAAAGCTCGTAAGCCTGGATCAATACAGGTTATCTGATCTGCCCAAAGAAGAAAATTTTTTGGCCATCATCAGTACACATGGCGATGGTGAGCCTCCTGAAGCTGCAAAAAAGTTTTATGATCATATTCATTTAAATGGATTCACCATACCAAAAATGAATTACGGCGTGTTGGCATTGGGAGATACCGCATATCCATTGTTTTGTAAAGCAGGCGAAGATGTAGATCAGCAATTTCAAAAATTGGGCGCAAAGAGAATTGTTCCATTGCAAAAATGTGATGTTGATTATGAGGAGCCGGCACAAATTTGGTTTGATCAATTTTTGCAGTCATTCGATGATTTAACTCCTGTTCATGTTCAGGAACCTGGGATCATCAAAAAATCAGCCGGGAAAAAAACTTATGATGGTGTTTTGTTAGCAAAAACCGTTTTAAATGGTCGTGGATCATCTAAACAAACATTTCACCTGGAAATAGCAGCCGAAGAATTGGATTACCAACCCGGTGATGCAATTGGTATCATTCCAGAAAACAATGAAAGCATCGTGGATGAAATTCTTTCCCAGGTTCAGGCAAATGCTCAACAAACTTTGGTATTTAAAAATGAAACCAGCACTATTTATGAGCTGTTAAGAAGCCGGTTAAATATTTCATGTTTACCGGAAAGGATCATAAAACAATATGCGGCAATTATCGATCAACCTGTAAATGAAATACGGATAGCATTATTGGATTTATTAAAAACATATCCAATGCCGCAGCCGCAAAAATTTATAGAGCTCGTACAAATTCTTGAACCCATAGCTCCCCGGCTATATTCCATTTCATCATCGCCTTCAGCACATGAAGGGGAAGTGCATATCACAGTTGCTAATGACAAATTTTTTTATAAAGAGGAACAACGTTCGGGGTTGTGTTCCGAGTTTTTATCCAGGTTACCTGTTGACACTGATTTAAAATTCTATGTTCAGAAGAATAACAGTTTTCGTTTACCTGCAGAAGATAAGGATGTCATCATGATCGGTCCGGGCACGGGCATAGCGCCCTTCAGATCATTAGTGGCTGAAAGAGAGGCAACCGGTTCTACTGGTCGAAACTGGCTGTTTTTTGGTGACCATCATTTTACTACTGATTTTCTTTATCAAACAGAATGGCAAAACTGGTTTAGTACAGGTGTTTTAACCAACATCAGCCTGGCATTCAGCCGGGATCAACAAGAGAAGAATTATGTACAGCATAAAATAATAGAACGTGCTGCTGAGTTTTTTGAATGGATTGAAAATGGCGCATTTCTATATGTATGCGGTGCCAAGCAACCCATGAGTGTGGATGTTGAACAGACGATTTTGAAAGTAATTGCCGAACAAGGAAAATTTACAGTTGCTGATGCAGAACAGTACCTTAATAATTTAAAAGAGGAAGGACGTTACTGCAAGGATGTCTATTAAATAATACTGGCACATTTAAAATAATTTATAAAACGTATGAGCGATTCGTCAAATCTTTCGCCGATCGAAAAAATCAAAACCAGTAGTCACGGTCTGCGAGGCACATTAAAAGAAAGCCTGCAGGATGAAATTACCGGTGCTGTGCGGGAAGATGATCATGCCCTGGTAAAATTCCATGGCATGTATGAGCAGGACGATCGTGATCTGCGCAGTGAACGTGCAGAGGCAAAGTTGGATAAATTATACTCTTTCATGGTTCGTTTGCGGATTCCGGGAGGGGCTATAACCCCACAGCAATGGATAGCCGCAAATCATATTGCCGGGGATTATTCCACCGGCGTAATTAAAATTACCACCAGGCAAACCATACAACTTCATGGAATACTAAAACGGAACATCAAGCCCACCCTGCAGGATTTTAATAAAGTGAATCTTGATTCAATTGCAGCATGCGGCGATGTCAACAGGAATGTTGCATGCAGCAGCCATCCCAATACGTCTCCCTTGCATGAAATGGTTCATGCATACGCAGATAAAATTAGCCGGATGCTTTTGCCAAAAACAAGAGCCTACCAGGAAGTTTGGTTAGATGAAGAAAAAATTGCTGAACCTGAATCCGAAATTGATCCACTATATGAGGACAGGTACCTGCCGCGTAAATTCAAGATCGGGATTGCGATACCGCCGGATAATGATGTGGATGTGCTCACCAATGATTTAGGCCTGATCGCTATTATTGAAAATGAAAAACTGATAGGATTCAATATTGCGGTTGGAGGCGGTTTATCAACCACACATGGTAATCCCAATACTTATGCAAGGTTAGCCAGCGTGATTGGATTTGTTGCAGGAGAGGAGAATGTTTTAAAAGCAGTGTATGAAATATTAACCGTGCAACGCGATTTTGGTAACCGCAGTGATCGTAAGCTGGCAAGGCTGAAATATACTTTTGACAGGATGGGCGAGGATGCTTTTAAAAAAGAGCTTGAAAGCCGTTGCGGTTTCCAACTTGAAGCGCCAAGGCATTTTGAATTTACAGATCGCAAAGATAAATACGGCTGGCAACAGGATCATAAAAAAAGATGGCATTACACGTTGTTTATTGAAAACGGAAGGGTATTGGATAGTGAAGAACTTGCTTTAAAAACAGCTTTGTTCCGCATTGCTGAAACGGGCAAAGCCAGTTTCAGGTTTACCAGTAACCAGAATCTCATATTGAGTGATATTGATCCGAAAGACAAGGCGGTTATTGAAAATTTGCTGGAGGAATTTAACCTCAATGAACACACGAAAAATGCATCGGCTATCCGCAAGAATGCTATTGCGTGTGTGGCATTTCCAACTTGCCCATTAGCATTAGCAGAAGCACAACGTTACCTGCCTGCGCTGATTTCGAAAATTGAACCATTATTGGCAAAATATCAATTGAATGAACAGGATATTGTTCTCCGGATGACAGGGTGTCCCAATGGCTGTGCAAGATCTTATGCTGCAGAGATTGGGTTGGTTGGTACGGCTTACGGACATTATAATTTACATATTGGTGGAGACAGGCAAGGACTGCGCCTCGGCGATAAATACAGGGAAAATCTTGACGAAGAATCAATATTAATAGAACTCGATAATTTATTCGGTCAATATAAAGCTTGTCGTAACGAGAATGAAACTTTTGGTGATTTTGCTAAAAGGGTTATCCTGGTTTAATAAAAATACAGATGGCTACTGAAACAACATTTATTACACCTGTCAAATCTGAAAGGATTATTTCGGACAATGCAAATCATTTGTTCCCGGTTTTTTTAAAACTGGAAGAGATGAATGTATTGCTGGTTGGTGCGGGTAATGTTGGGCTGGAAAAATTAAATGCTATCATTAACAATGCACCTGGTACTAATGTACTGGTAGTAGCCGAAATTATTTCAAATGAAGTTGAATTATTAGCTGATAATTATCCAAATATTAGATTGGTACAAAAATCTTTTGATTCGGATGACCTGGTTGGCATGCAGGTAATCATAATAGCTGTAAATGATAAAAATTCAAGTGCAGTAATCCGGGAAGAGGCAAAGAAAAAAAATGTATTGGTCAATGCTGCCGATATGCCGGATATCTGCGATTTTTACCTGGGCTCCGTTGTACAAAAAGGGAATGTAAAAATTGCCATTTCCACCAATGGTAAATCTCCCACAACAGCTAAACGCTTAAGAGAATTTTTGAATGAAGTCATTCCACAAGAAATTGATTCGCTGGTAGATAATCTTCATGCTGTAAGGAATAAGCTGAACGGAAATTTTGCAATAAAAGTTAAAAAGCTCAATGCGTTAACGAAAACCCTGGTTGAAAAAGAAAAAGATAACCGCTGGAAAAAACTGGCGACCTATTCCCTCCTTGCATTTGCTTTTATGCTGATAGGGCATTTTATTTTTTCATATCTGCCTATTAAAAACCTGGCAGATGGTACTGTTGATTTATACAAAACTTTAGATAAAAATTTTCACTGGATGTTATTAGCGGGTTTCCTGGCTCAGTTGGTTGATGGTGCATTGGGTATGGGTTATGGAGTTACCAGTGCCACCATATTATTGTCAACAGGTGTGCCACCTGCCGCTATCAGTGGTAGTATTCATACAGCCGAAATGTTTGCCAGCGGGGCTTCTGGGTATAGTCATTATAAATTCGGGAATGTCAATAAAAAATTATTTAAAGCACTATTAATTCCCGGAGTTATTGGGGCAGTTTTTGGCGCAATATTATTAACCAGGTTGGGTGAAACGCATGTTGACTATATCAGGCCAATCCTGGCATCATATACGCTGTTTCTTGGCGTAAAGATTTTATTAAACGCTTTCAGGAAGCAAAGAATTCAGAAAAAATTCAAACGCTATGGCTGGTTAGCAGGCGTGGGTGGATTCTTTGATTCTTTTGGTGGCGGCGGTTGGGGACCAATAGTAACAACTACTTTAATCACAAAAGGACGCAGTCCGAAATATGTTATAGGGTCCGTAAGTTTGACAGAATTTTTTGTAACCCTGGCCAGTGCTTTTACTTTTTTTACCATGTTAGGTGTCAGTCACTGGCAAACGATTTTGGCATTGATTATTGGCGGATTAGTAGCGGCACCATTAGCTGCGAGGCTAACAGGTAAGCTTCCGCGAAAAACATCTTTTATTCTTTTGGGAGTGCTTGTTATTTTCTGGAGTGTACGGATCCTTGTTAAAATACTTTAATTATTTCTTCATTTGCTTTTCCAATTGTTGCACAGTTGCTTTCAGATCTTTGGGCCATGGTGCTTCCAGGTTATATTCATTTCCGCCAGGGCCTTTAAATTTTAACTGGAATGCATGCAGAGCCAATCTGGATAAAATCGGTCTTTCATCCAATTCATTTTTTGCCAGGTTATATTGTTTCTTCTTGATAGAAGAAATAAAAACGGGTTTGCCATCTCCATATACAGGATCGCAAACTATCGGATGGCCTAAGTGTTTCATGTGAACCCGGATCTGGTGTGTACGTCCGGTGAGAATATGAAATTGCATTAAAGTGTATATGCCATATTCATTCAAAACTTCGTAATCCGTAATCGATTCTTTTCCTTTACGCAGAATGAGCATTACCCCTTTTTTGTGTGGGTGTTCAGCAATCGGTGCATCTATTCTTCCAATTTTTTCAGCAGGCGAACCGATTACCAGGCCATTATAAATTTTTGTAGTGGACCGGTCTTCAAATTGCTTGGATAAAAATTTATGTGATTCTTCATTTTTGGCAAACACGATGAGACCACTGGTTTCTTTATCCAGCCGGTGCACCGTAAATATGGAACCGTATTTTTCAATCAGCATTTTTTTGAGAGAAATATCTTTTCCTTCGCGGTCAGGAATTGATAATAAACCTGCAGGTTTATTCAATACAATAAAATCATCCGTTTCCAGGATTACCCATTCATCCAATTTTGCCATGATTATTATTTTCCTTTGCCGAAGAATTTTAATTCGCGTAGCTCCTTATCCGTTAGATGGCGCCAGTGACCACGCTGCAGGTTCTTTTTGGTAAGTCCTGCAAATACTACCCGGTCAAGCGTTTTAACATCATACCCAAAATGTTCAAATATCCTGCGAACAATCCGGTTGCGGCCACCATGCAATTCAACCCCAATCATTGTTTTATCTTTTGGATCGGTATATGCCAACACATCTACATGAGCTGGTCCATCATCCAGCGTTATGCCTTTCAGTATTTGTTCAAAATGATCTTTGGTAAGGGGCTTATCTAAAACAACAGAATATATTTTTTTAACCTGGTTACTTGGATGGGTCAGTTGCTGGCTCAGATCGCCATCATTGGTAAGCAATAAAACACCGGAAGTATTCCTGTCCAATCTTCCAATAGGAAAAACTCTTTCAGAGGTTGCTTTCTTAATTAAATCCAGAACTGTTTTTCTTCCCTGCGGATCTTCCGTGGTGGTGATATAATTTTTAGGTTTATTAACCAGTATGTAAACCAGGTCTTTTACGAGCGAAACTTTTTTATCCTTAACACGCACTTCATCTTTGGCGGTTACTTTAAAACCAGGTTCAGTAACTAATTCACCGTTTACTTTTACATGACCATCTTTCACTAACTGGGCTGCATCCCTGCGTGCACAAACACCGGCATGTGCCACATATTTATTCAGGGGCATTTGTTCTGATGCGGGCTTAACTACAGTGGGAATGTTTCTTTTAGGCGCTTTGGTGATATCTTTTGCCGCCCTTTTCTCAATCTTTCTTTTTTCAATCGCAACTTCTTTTTCTTTTTTCCATTTGCGCTTTTCCTGGCGGAATTGCTCTTTTATAGCTGCGTTACTTTTTTTCTTTTCAAACTTTTCAAAGTTGTTTGTCTTCTTCATATTTATTTTTTGCTGTTTTACAACAGGAGTGAGGCGCAAAGATAGGCATAAAAAAATCCCGGTCGCAAGGACCGGGAAGTATCAACACATAAAGAAAACTTATTTTTTCCCTTTATGACCCCTTTGATGGCGAGGTCCTTTATTCATTTCTTTCATTTTTGATAATTGCTCAGAAGTAAGAATGGATTCTCTTTTCTCTTTTTGTTCTGCCTTCACCGCTTTTACCTGCTCCATTTTTTGTTGCTGGGTAAGACTTTCATTGGCTTTGATAGCTTTCATTTTTTCTGCAGCAACTTTATTACTTTCGGCTAAACGGGCAGCCTGATCATTGCTTAGTCCCAATTCTGTTTTCATTTTTTCACTTCTCTGCTTTCCTGCTTCGGCACGTTGTTTTCTCTGTGCGGTTTTTGCTTTAGCCATTTGATCCTTTTGCTCCGTGGTCATCAGGCTTTGCATTTTTTCACGGTGATCTTTTTGTATAGCAGCCCTTTGGCTACGCTGCTCCTTAACTGTTATATTTTCATTTTTCTGCAATTCCTGCATTTGTTTGCGATGATCTTCATTGATCGCTTTCATTTGTGCTTTCTGTGCTTCGGTAAAATCGATGTTCTTCATCATTTTTCCCTGGTGCTGTCTTTTTTCACCCATTTTTTTATGCTGGGCATGTTTCTGCTTGCCTTCTTTTGATTTTACATCCTGCGCCTGCAGGGTAACAAATCCAGCAAAGATGATGGCGGTTAAACTGAGTATTTTTTTCATTTAGTAGTTTTTAATTTTATTGAATTGATTCAATACAATACAAAGACAACATCTAAGATGCAAGGTTTAATGCGAAATATGAAATGTTTCGTAGTTAACAATTTATTTTGAAAAAGACGCAAATGAGTTAAATAGACTGCTGTAAATTCAAAAGAGGTTAATGATCCTTATTGGCCAATTGTCCGCATGCTGCATCTATATCTTTTCCGCGGCTGCGGCGAAGGCGTGCATTTACCCGGTGTTTTTCAAGATAATCCATGAATGCCATTACTTTTTCTTCCACAGGCTTTTGGAATCGGGCAGCATCAATGGGATTGTATTCAATAATATTAACCAGGTCAGCCGGAACCTGGCGGTAGATTTTTATCAATTCATCCGCATCCTGTAAGCTGTCATTTAAATTATTGAAAAGGATATATTCAAAAGTGATCTCGTTACCGGTTTGCTTATAAAAATAATTCAGTGCATCAATGATCGATTTCAAGTCGTTGGTTTCATTGATCGGCATTATCTGGTTTCGCTTAACATCGTTAGCCGCATGAAGGGAAAGCGCCAGCTTAAACCTTACTTTATCATCCCCTAACTGCCTGATCATTTTTGCCACACCAGCTGTACTTACGGTAATTCGCCTTGCACTCATAGCCAATCCTTCATCAGAGGTGATCTTTTCGATGGCTTTCAACACGTTTTTATAATTGAGCAGGGGTTCACCCATACCCATAAATACAATGTTGTTTAATTTTTTGCCATAAGTTTCCAGGCATTGTTTATTGATCAAAACAACCTGGTCGAAAATTTCATCAAAATTCAAATTTCGTTTACGATCCATATAGCCGGTAGCACAGAATTTACAACTCAGGCTGCAACCGATCTGGGAGCTGACACATGCTGTAAGCCTGTTTGCAGTTGGGATCAAGACCCCTTCAACCAGGTGCCCATCATAAGTTTTAAACCTGGATTTTAGGGTTCCATCATCGCTATGTTGGGTTAAATTCAGTTCAAGTGAAGGAAAACTGAACTCAGTAGCCAATTTTTGCCTGAGATCTTTACTCAGGTTGGTCATTTGTTCAAAGCTCAATACCGGTTTTAACCAAAGCCAGTCATATACTTGTTTTGCCCTGAATTTCTTTTCACCCATATCCAAAAAATATTGCTCCAGCTCTTCAAGGCTTAACTGGCGGATGTTCGGCATTGTGTTCATGGCGCAAAGATAGGTGATGACAAGATGGCTATTTGAACCTTAAGCCATTGTTAACTAAACTGCCAATCGCATAGTTTGCAATTCTTATTTGCCATTTCAAAATTAAATTTCTGAAAAGCAGCAATTTTTATTTTATTTTACTCTACAATAAACCTCATCCCTGAATCTTCATTTATTTTTTTCCTCACCAAAAAATTTGCTAATGAGAAAGTTGAGTTTACTCATCTTGTGCCAGCTATGTTTTGTTTTTATATTGCTGGCTCAGAACAGGACGATTACCGGGACGGTTAATGACCAGAATGGCCAACCCGTTGCTAATGCTTCGGTAATTGTTAAAGGTACCACTTTAGGTACTGTCACTAATGAAGCAGGTGCTTTTACCTTAAGCGTTCCTGCATCCGCAACAACACTGGTTATTACGTCTACAGGAATGACACCTGTAGAAACTGCCATTTCAGGCAGGTCGGAGATTAGTGTAAGTATGGTAACCACAGCCAGCGACCTGGATGAAGTGGTCGTGCTGGCATACGGATCTACCATTAAAAAATCAAATTTTGTGGGTTCAGCAGCACAGGTTAATGGGAAACAATTTGAAAACAGACCGTTAACCAATGCACTAAATGTATTGGTAGGAGCAGCGCCGGGTATTCAAACTACTACTCCAAGTGGTGCACCTGGTTCCAGTCCGGGTATTATTATTCGGGGTTTTGGTTCTTATTCTTTGGGAAGTGGACCTTTATATGTTGTGGATGGAGTAATTTATGATGGAGGTTTTTCAAATATTAATCCGGATGATATTGAGACGATAACTGTTTTGAAAGATGCATCTACAACTGCACTTTATGGTGCTAAAGGCGCTAATGGCGTAATAATGATTACGACGAAAAAAGCCAAAAGAGGCAAACAATTTTTGCAATTTAAAGTCCAGACTGGATATTCAGATCCCGCAATACCCCGTTATAGCACGGTGGATGCTTACCAATATTATCCTATAGCCTGGGAGGCATACCGTAATGGCCTGGTTTATGGTACAGGTTTAACAACCCCTACTTCTTTAGATAGTGCAAGCATGATTGCTACTGGAACCTTACCCAGGTATACTACAGGTGCCAGGGCAGGAAATCAAATATTCAGAGGAGGTAGTTTCCAGGATATTTACCAAATATTGGGAAAATACAATCCTTTTAATGTTGGGAATACAGCAATTGTAGGCGTAGATGGAAAAATTAATCCAAATGCAGCCTTGTTATACGGGGATGATTTAAACTGGCTTGATCAGTCAACCCGTACTGGTACAAGAAAAGAGTATGGAGTTCAGTTTTCATCAGGAACGGATAAATCTGATATGTTTGCTTCTTTTAGTTATTTAAAAGAGGGAGGATGGGGCTTACGTTCTGATCTATCCCGGTTTAGCGGACGTGTAAATGTGAATGTTACGCCCACTAAATGGTTTAAATCAGGATTGAATATTGCCGCAAACCGTACAAAATTCAACAATGCCTCAACAGGTGGGATTGTTAATGCTTTTTATTTTTCAAGATATATAGCACCCATTTATCCGGTTTATTTGCATGATCCCGTTACAGGTGGAATTGTTATGGATGAAACGGGAAAACCCAGATTTGATTTTGGTAATGATAATGGTTATGGCCGTCCTTATAATAGTGGCAGGCATTCTATTGCAGAGCACCTATGGAATAAAGACAATAATTTAAGAGATGTGGTTTCTGCAAGAGGCTATGGCGAGGTAACATTTACGCCATGGTTAAAATTTACAACCAACATCAGTTTGGACGTTACTAATAATGAGGTTGAAGAATATCAAAATCCTATAGTTGGGGATGGATATCCTGCCGGCAGGTATAGCAGGGATGCAGCCAGAACTTCAAGCCACACATTTAATCAACTATTAAATTTTAATAGAAGGTTTAATGGCTTGCATACAGTTGATGTTCTATTGGGTCATGAAAATTATAATATAGTATCTACCGGAATTTCCGGAATGAGGATTGGACAAAGTTTTGATGATATATACGTGTACTCTAATTTTATTACCATCAACTCACTTAACTCTTCCATTACTGAATCCAGGTCTGAAGGATATTTTGCAAGGGCTAATTATGATTTTTCCAATAAATATTTAATCTCAGCTTCAATCAGAAGAGATGGAAATTCAAAGTTTCCAAAAGATATCAGATGGGAGAACTTTTGGTCTATAGGAGCAGGATGGAGCATTGATGAAGAAAAATTCTTTGATGTGCCTTGGGTTAATCAGTTAAAATTACGAGCATCTTATGGTGTTACCGGAAATTCAAATACAGGAAACTATCCTTACCAGGCCGGTTATGACATCGGCTATGATGATGATACCAGACCCGGTGTGATCCTTGCTTCATTAGGCAGCCCTTCTTTAACCTGGGAAACGCAAAAACCAATGGATTTAGGACTTGACTTTGGTTTATTTAAAAACAGGATATATGGTACCATAGGATATTTTGTAAGAAACAGTTCTGGCCTGATATTCAACGTTCCACAACCAATACAAAACGGGGGTACGCCAGGGGGTGCATATACAGTGGCACAAAATATTGGCAGCATGACCAATAAAGGTTTGGAAGTTCAGCTTTCAGGTAATCCCGTCCGCTCTAAAGATTTCAATTGGACTGTTACTTTAAATGCTACATCATTTAAAAACGAACTAACCAAAATGCCTGAAGCCACTCCTGCTTTAACCAGCAGTCCTTTCAGAAGAGAAGTTGGCAAATCGATCTATGATTTTTATACAAGAACATTTTATGGAGTTGACCCAGCAGATGGTTCAGCGCTGTATTTGGGAGTTCTAACATATGACCCAGCCAACTCCCGGTTGATTGATAATAAAAATGGTGGATATGACACCGTTACAATTGATCATAATAATGCCCGCCAGGACTTTATTGGTAAAAGTTCTTTACCTGATGTTTATGGAAGTGTCGTAAATAATCTATCGTATAAAGGTTTTGAATTGGGTATTGTAATTACCTATCAATTGGGCGGATATGTTTATGATGGAGTTTATGGAACATTAATGTCAACAGAAACTTCAGGAAGAACCTATCATACCGATATTTTAAACAGGTGGCAAAAACCTGGTGATATTACTACCGTTCCACGACTGGATAATACTCGCAGTGGCCAGTTCGGTGCTGCATCAACCCGATGGTTAACGAGCTCGAATTATTTTAGCATCAATAATATCAGTCTTGCTTATCAACTTCCTGTTAATGTGTTGGCTAAATTTGGAAGTTCTTCTGCAAGAGTTTTTGTAAGTGGTGAAAATCTTCATTTTTTCACAAAGCGTAAAGGCATGAATGTTAATGGAAACTTCGCCGGAACTACAAGTGATTCCTATGATGCAGCACGTGTAATTAATGCAGGTATCAGTGTAGGATTCTAATTTCATACAAAAATGATAAAATCGTAATAATGAAAAAAAGTATTAAAAATTTATTATTGGTCGGCATAACAGTGATACTATTCATGACTGGTTGTAAAAAAGATTATTTACAACTGGATCCTCCAGATGTTTTAACACCTACCAGTGTGTTTTCCACAACAGAAAATGCCTATGCCGCCATCAATGGAATTCATAGAATGATGTATAGACAGTGGTATGGATCACAAGCACTGGGTGGCCATAGTGGTAATATGATCTATATGGAAGTACTTGGTGATGATTATGTAATGACAGCAAACGCAAATGGATGGTTTATCGGCGAATACCGCTGGCTAAATCACCGGAATGATGCAAGTACCATTTCGCGTTTCAGTTATGGGTTTTATTATACCATCATTGGAAATGCCAATGTAATCATTTCGAACATTGATAATGCAGTTGGCCCGGAAGGCGATAAAAAAGCCATTAAAGGACAAGCATATGCATATAGGGCATGGGCATACTTCCAGATGGTTCAGTTATTTGGTGAAAGATTTGATAAAGCTGGCTCAAATGACGGATTAGGATTATCACTAGTTCTAGCAAGCCAGACAGGGGCTTTGCCGAGAAGTTCGGTTAATGAAGTGTATACGCAAATTAATAGTGACATTGACGATGCTATTACACTGTTGAATGATGCTGCACCCCGGCCATCAAAATCGCATCTTAATGTAAATGTGGCAAAAGGAATAAAGGCCAGGATTGCATTAACCCAACAAAACTGGGCGGTGGCTGCCCAAATGGCAGCAGAAGCAAGGCAAGGTTTTGAATTAATGTCTGATGCGGAATATTTAGATGGATTTTCCGATACAAACAATCCTGAATGGATGTGGGGTATTGATCACAGAGATGATCATCCTACTTATTTCTATTCTTTTTATGCTTACCTGGGTAATTTTTCTTCTACAAACACAAGGGGTAATCCCAAAGCAATATTTTCACCTTTGTATGATCAGATAACTGATACAGATATAAGAAAACAACTTTGGGATCCTACAGGTACTAACACATCTTTCCCAACTGTAGCTGGCGGTACAAGATATCCATATATGACCCGGAAATTCATGTTGGATAATCCAGGTAATAGTAATGGAGATTTAGTTTTCATGCGGGCTGCTGAAATGTACTTGATAGAAGCTGAAGCTCTGGCCAGACAAGGTGGGCAGGAAGATGGCGCACGTGAGGCTTTATTTACTTTAGCTAATAAGAGGGATCCTGATTATGTCTTATCTACCAATACAGGCCAGGCTTTAATTGATGAAATTATGTTTCAACGACGTGTAGAACTTTGGGGTGAAGGGTTTAGATTTTATGATTTAAAACGCCTGAATTTACCATTAGATAGAAGCGGTGGAAACCACAATAATACACTTGCTCAAAAAATTCATGAACCTGCCGGTACTAAGGAGTGGCAGTTCTTAATTCCCAGGGCAGAGATTGAATACACTTTAGGTGTGGTTCAGCAAAATCCTCTTTAATCTAAAAGCACTTATAAAAAAGATGGCTACCAGTTTGGTAGCCATCTTTTTTATATAGGATGAAATTATTCAAAAGAATATTCAACCAGTTTGCTTTGCAGAATAGATTCCTGGTTGCCGGTATTTATATTTTTTATTACACAGGTATTTTCTTCCATTTCTTTTGTTCCTATTATGACGATATAGGGAATCGATTTTTTTTCGGCATATTTAAATTGCTTATCAAACTTTGCTTTTTCATGATACAGTTCGCAACTTATGTCTCTTTGCCGCAATTGGGGTAAAAGCTTCAATGCAACTTCACTTTCCGCTTCACCCAAATAAAAAAATAAAACCCTTGTACCGGTATGTACAGTTGATGGGAATATATCCATTTCTTCCATTACATCATAAATGCGGTCTACCCCAAAGGAGATACCAACCCCCGGTAAACCAGGAACACCAAACAAACCGGTGAGATCATCATAACGACCACCACCACCAATGCTTCCCATTTTTACAGTAGCTGGTGCCTTTACTTCAAAAATGATCCCGGTGTAATAATTTAATCCGCGGGCAAGAGTAAAATCTACCTGGATATTTGATATATTTTTTGTGTGTTTTAATATGAATTCAATTTCGGATAATCCTTTTTTAGCATGTTCATTTTCTCCTAATAAATTAGAAATTGCTTCTAATTTTTCTTCATTAGTCCCTGTAACCGAAAGGTATTTTTCAATGATAACAACCTGGTCTGCTGATAATTCTTTCTGAACCAGTTCTTCTTTTACTGTTTCTAATCCAATCTTATCCAGTTTGTCAATAGCAATGGTTATATCAGTCATTTTTTGGGTGCCACCGCAAACATCTGCAAGCGCCATTAGTATTTTACGACTATTTAACTTGAGTTCATAACCTGTAATACCTAACCTGGTAAAAACATCATGATAAATATTGGAAAGTTCCACTTCATTGATCAATGAGTTGCTTCCAACCACATCCGCATCGCATTGATAAAATTCGCGGTAGCGGCCTCTTTGTGGCCGGTCGGCACGCCAAACAGGTTGCAACTGGTATCGTTTATACGGAAACGTTAGCTGCCCATGATTCATGGCAACATACCTTGCAAAAGGAATCGTAAGATCATAACGTAAGGCTCGTTCGGTAATTCCTTTTATGTTTTTCCCCTCCAGAACTTTTTCAAAATCATCTTTGGCTTGCTGATGTTTAGCCGGGTTATCCAAACCATTATTTAATATTTTGAAAATCAGTTTATCACCTTCATCACCATATTTACCCATGAGTGTATCCAGGTTTTCCATAGCTGGTGTTTCCAGCGGTTGAAACCCATATAACTCAAATACTTTTTTAATGGTATTGAAAATAAAGTTGCGCTTACGGACTACAATTGCATCAAAATCGCGGGTGCCTTGCGGAATAGTTGGTTTTGCCATATACGTGTACGTGAGAATGCTTTCTATTGTTTTATCTGAGCCTTTTGTAAAATTTTTTCGCAAGCTGCTTCGATCATCTTGTAAACTTCATGATATCCAGGCTCAGGTCCATACCAGGGGTCTGGAACATCTTTTTGTTGACCGGGATGTAACTCCTCCATCAGCAACTTAACCTTTTCATGTTGCCATTTATTGCCTGCCATGCTTTTCATATCATCGATCACATCTTTACTCATGGCGTATAATAAATCATATTCATCAAGGTCCGAAGCTTTAAAACGCCTGGCCCGTTGGTTGCAAATTTCAATACCATTTAATTTTGCCACTTTTTGCGAAAGGTGGTGTGGGGGTTCACCCGTATGATAAGCATTTGTACCTGCACTTTCCACCACCCATGAAAGTCCTGCTTCATTTACTTTATGTTGCAAAATGCCTTCGGCTAAAGGGCTTCGGCAAATATTTCCTAAACAAACCATCAATATTTTCATTTGCTATTTTATTTTTTCTTTAGGTATTGTCTGACTCTTTTGGCCTGTAATTTTCGTGGTTTATGTCCTGTTTTTTAGTTAGTCATTTAATGTGTGCAAATATAATGAATCAGGGTGGCTGGTTTAATTGCCGATAAATGCGGATATAAAACATTTTAATTTTTATATGGAATATAAAAGACGGCAGCATCTTATAATAAATTTTAACCATGACAAGCAAAGAAATACTGCATGCCGATCTGCTGGATATTTTGTTTGAAAACCGTAATAAAGAATATGGTGCTTATGCGTTGAGAAAAAAATATGGTCAAAGAATGACTACAGCCCTGGTAATCATGTTGATACTGGGAGGTGTATTTTCATTTTTTGCATTACAAAAGAGCAACCATTTTATTGAGTCATCATTGCCTGAAAATATTCCGGAAATAATTACCCTCATCATTCCATTAAAACCTGATGAGCCCGAAATACCTGCAACACCACCTAAGGCAACACCTAATAAACCACCTGCAACTGTAAAATCAACCGATATAATCCAAATTGAAAAACATTTACTCATCACCGATGTACCCGATCAGCAGGAACTATCAGAAAAAATGATAGATGTTGTAAATATTGATGGCGATTTACCTATAGACAAAAATGCGATTAATCATATTACTGCTATACCTGGAAATGGTGCTGCACCAACAAAACCAGTTGAAGAAATTTCGCCTGGATTTAGAAAAGAAGAATCAGGTGCAGAATTTCCCGGCGGATTATCAGCTTTTTCCAGGTTTTTATCAAAAAATTTAAGAGCACCAGCTGATTTGAACCCGGGTGAAAAGAAAACTGTATTGGCTCAATTTAAGGTCGACATGAATGGGAAAATCTCTGAAATAGTTATCTTAAACAGTGCCGGAGAAAAGTATGACAAAGAAGTGATCCGGGTTTTAAATAAGATGCCTGCATGGAAGCCGGCAGTGCAGAACGGTCATAAAATCGCCATTTATTTAAAGCAACCTGTTTCCTTTTTAGGGATTGAATAATAATTTTTTTTAAATTGCTACCCTTTTGGAATGAAAAATTAACGTGTTATGGCTTACGATTACGAAGAGAAAAAGAAGAAGCAGATCAGTTCTATGAAGTCTATAACAGACTACGGCATGGGTATATTCTTCTCAATCTTAGGCTTGGTATTCCTGTTTCACGAACAACTGGGGATAGATTTTTCACGATTTTCAAAAACATCGGTTATTGATATTCTCTTTGGAATAGTCAGTTTAATGTATGGAATATGGAGAATTTACAGGGGTTATAAAAAACAATATTTCAAATGAAATTTATCCGGATAAAATCTTTTTTTATAATTAAGCAACTGACATTATCCATCCTGGCAGGTGTCGCATTCAGCAGTTGCGGGGGAGGGATTTCAGAAGATAGTCCGGATCGTTATGATCGGGGAACCCTTTATGTGAGCGCTGATGAATCATTTAAAAATGTGATAGACTCGCATGTTAAAGTTTATGAATCATCATACCCTGAAGCAAAGATTATTGTAAATTATAAACCTGAGGCGGAGTGTTTGAAAGATTATGCTGTTGATAGTATCAGGTTGATCATTGCCACCAGGAGCTTTTCTGAGAATGAAAAAGCTTTTATTGAAGATTCTATGAATGTAATCCCATCTTCCGCTGTAATAGCGTATGATGCCATTGCGGTGATTGTTAATAAAGCGTCTCCGGACTCCCTGTTTACAATGGAAGAGTTAAAGCAAGTGCTCCAGGGAGGTTTTAAGAAAAATTTAATTCCGGTATTTGATGGGCTTAATGCAACCAGTACCATTCGTTTTGTCATCGATAGTATATTAAATGGTGCCGCCTTAACAAGTGAGGCTGAAGCAGCCAGGAATAGTGAAGAAGTGATTGAATATGTTTCCAGAACGCCAAATGCAGTAGGGTTTTTAGGAGTCAATTGGATTGGAAATAAGGAAGATACTACCCAAATGAGTTTTTTAACAAAAGTTACATTAGCTTCTTTAGAGAGTACAGATAAGCCCGGTGCCTTTGTAAAACCTGTCCAGGCCAATATTTACACCCGACGTTATCCTATGGTACGCGATTTGGTATATACATTGAAAGAGAAGCATACAGGGTTGGCTCATGGATTCGCTAATTTTTTAAGAGGGGAACGGGGACAATTGATTTTTAAAAGGGCTTATCTTGTACCGGCTCAATTACAATTTATCAATATTAGGAATGCATCGTTCCGGGAAGAGTAAAAGACATATTAATAACAAAAAAAAAACAGAGATCGAACATGATGAAATCAAAATTTGCAGTATTTGCGGTAGCCTTATTGATCAGCACATCAATGATGGCTCAAAACCTATCAGAAGGTATTAACCACATGTATGCACAGCGTTATAAGAGTGCTGTTGCCACATTCGAGAGTTTGATTTCCAAAAATCCAAACAATATAGAAGCCACATATTGGTTAGGACAGGCACATATTGCAATGGACGATTCTGCAGGTGCAAAAGCGCTGTATGAAAAAGCATTAATGGCTAACGGAAATGCACCTTTGCTTTTAGTGGGAATGGGTCATGTGGAACTATATTATAACAAAAAAGATGAAGCCCGTCAACGTTTTGAAACGGCACTGAATCTTAGTAAATCAAGAAAAGGCAACGACCCTGATGTATTGAACGCAATTGGCAGGGCGAATGTGGATGCTAAAGCCGGGGATGTAGTTTATGCAATTGCTAAACTTAATGAAGCCGTAACCAGGGATGATTCAAAAAGACCTAACCCGGATATATACTTAAACCTGGGTAATGCTTATCGTAAAGCACATGATGGTAGCAATGCCGTAGTTTCTTACAATAAAGCTTTGGAAGCAGATCCAAACTTTGCACCTGCTTTATATCGCAAAGCCATGATCTGGAATACACAGAAAAACTGGGAAGTTTATACAAGAGATTTGCAGGCAGCTCTTGATAAAGATCCAAAATTTGCACCCGCATATTACGAGTTATATTATTATAATCTGGGTAAGCTTGATTTTACAAAAGCGGCTGATTTTGCCAATAAATTCATTGCAAATGCAGATAATGATGTGCAAAATGATTACCTGAGATTACAAACATTATATGTGCAAAAGAAATATGATGAAGCTATTTCTGGTGCAAAAGCTTTGGTAAACGCCGCAGGGGATAAAACCCAACCCAGAACTTATCGGCTGCTGGCATACAGTCATGTTGAAAAAGGTGATACAGCAGGAGCAAAAATGTATATCGATGAATTTTTTGCAAAAGCATCTGAAGAAGACATCGTTGGTAATGACCTGGTTTTAAAAGGAAAGATCTATGGTGCAGTCTCGGGTGATCCATACATCGTATTCAACAGCTATAAAGAAGCTGCTACAATGGATACCGTAAAAGAAACAAGATCGGCTATACTTGAGGAAGGTAAAAATTACTTTAAGGAAAAGGGAAACAAACTGATGGAAGCGGAAATGGGGTTGTTAGATTATAAATTAAATGGAGGTTCTAATATCGCTGCCTTGTTTAATACAGGTGTATCCTTTTACCAGGGCCAGGCTTTTGAACGGGCAGATAGTATTTTCATGTTGTATCAAAAAGCTAATCCTGATAGTATTTATGGTTATTTATGGAGTGCCTATGCCAATGCAGCTATTGATTCAACCATGGAAGCAGGAAGAGCAGTACCAGCTTACAAGAAATTGTTAGAAGTTGCATCAAGAGATAAAGAACGTTATAAATCTCAAGGAATAGCAGCTTCAGGTTACCTGGCAGGTTATTACAATAATATTTTGAGTGATAAAGATTCAGCTATTGTGTATTTGGAAAAAGGATTAGAATTTGATCCGGGCAATGAAGGGTTCATTAAGAATATCCAAATTCTGAAAGGGCAACCGGCTAATCGAAATTCGGGAGCTACCAAACCAGCGGATAAAACAGCTGCGACAAATAAATCCGGTAGTGGATCCAAAAAATAAATAAGATTACAATTATAATATCATCCCCTGCATATTTTATGCAGGGGATTTTTTTATGACTAATCTCACTTAACAAGTATATTTAAAATACGAGGTTAATTCCTGTGGCTGCCTTATTTTTGCTGGCCAGTTCATAAAAGCCTATGATACATTTATTGCAAGCGACTCTAAATTCTCCCGAAACAACATCGGCCAGTTATTTACCTATCGGATTACAAGTTTTATTTGTTGTTGGATTGGTGGGATTTTTAATGACTGTCACCCATTTATTAGGCCCCAAACGTCAAACTGCGGATAAACTTGAAACATTTTCAAGCGGTATTGCCTCCCATGGTGATGCACGCCAGCCTATGGCTATTAAATATTTTTTAGTAGCTATCCTGTTTGTTTTGTTTGATGTAGAGGTTATTTTCTTTTATCCCTATGCCATTAATTTTAAAGCATTGGGATGGGATGGATTTTGGGCGGTTATGATGTTTGTAAGTTTTTTCTTTTGCGGATTTATCTATATCATAAAAAAAGGCGCCTTGGAATGGGAAGATTAATGTGCAGACCATTAAAATCAGTGTATTTATAAACTTAAGAACGGTTTTTGGGTTAATAAAATAGTAATCCAATTACTCATTCAAAATAAAATATTATGGCTCGTCCGGTATCTTATAATATAAATCAAAAAAAACTCGAAACTGATATCAGCATGGGAAGCTCACCTGAAGGTTATTCAGGAGAAGGTTTCTTTGCCACCAAACTCAGTGATGTAATTGGCCTGGCCCGGAAAAATTCCATTTGGCCACTGCCCTTTGCAACTTCATGTTGTGGAATCGAGTTTATGGCAACGATGGGTTCTCATTACGATCTGGCCCGTTTTGGCAGCGAAAGAGTTGGTTTTTCACCCCGTCAGTGCGACTTGCTCATGGTTATGGGCACCATTGCCAAAAAAATGGGTCCCGTTGTAAAGCAGGTTTACCTGCAAATGGCTGAACCCCGTTGGGTCATTGCGGTAGGTGCATGCGCCTGCAGCGGTGGAATTTTCGATAGTTATAGTGTTTTACAAGGTATTGACCAGGTAGTACCCGTTGATGTTTATGTGCCAGGTTGCCCGCCAAGACCAGAAGGTATTTTGGATGGTTTTATGAAAGTCCAGGACCTGGTTGGTAAAGAAAGCCTGCGCAGGCGCAATAGCGAGGAGTATAAAAACTTATTAAGTAGTTACGGTATATTATAAAACTGTTTGCATTCATGGCATTAACTAATGACAGGATTAAGGAATTACTGGTAGAACAATTTGGTGAAGAAGTTTCCCAATTTGAAGAACCTTATGGAATGCTCACTTTCGAAGCACCAAAAGATTTGAATTTGAAAGTGCTGACTTACCTGTACGATACGCCTGAACTGGGATTCCGGTTTTTAACCGATCTGTGTGCAGTGCACTATCCCCATAATGTTGGTAAAGAATTAGCCGTGGTTTACCACCTTCATAACCTGGTTGAAAACGTTCGAATTCGTTTTAAAATCTTTACACCCATTGCAAAGCCTGATGTTTATACGGCAACCGGGCTGTACATGTCGGCTAATTGGATGGAAAGAGAAACATATGATTTTTATGGGGTCAACTTTGTCGGCCATCCAAACCTGATCAGGATTTTGAATGTGGATGAAATGACTTATTTCCCCATGCGCAAAGAATTTCCATTGGAAGATCAAAGCAGGATAGATAAGGATGATGAAATGTTTGGCCGCGGCGGAAGTATGGGATTTGGAACCGAAAAAACGGATGATGGAAATGCAACAATAGCAGAAGCCGAAAAATAATAACACTGATTGATTAATCATATCAAAAGTAGAAATGACCACATCAGAACATATAGATTTACCTGAAGGAAGTATTGAAAAAACAACAACTACGCTAAACCTGGGTCCAACACACCCAGCCACTCACGGTGTTTTTCAAAATATTCTGGAACTTGATGGTGAGCGTATTGTTTCAGCAGAACAAACGGTAGGTTACATTCACCGTGCATTTGAAAAAATTGCAGAACGAAGACCACTGTATCAAATCACTCCATTGACGGACAGGTTAAACTATTGCTCTTCGCCCATAAACAACATGGGTTGGCATATTACCTGCGAAAAATTATTGGGTGTTCAAACACCTAAAAGAGTGGATTACCTGCGGGTGATCATCATGGAACTGGCCCGTATTGCCGACCATCTTATTTGCAATTCAATTGTGGGTGTTGATAGCGGTGCATACACCGGTTTCCTGTATGTAATGCAATACAGAGAGCTGATTTATGAAATTTGGGAAGAAGTTTGCGGCTCACGTTTAACAACAAATATTGGCCGTATTGGGGGTTTTGAAAGAAATTTTAATAATACCGCTTTTGAAAAATTAGAAAAATTTTTAGCTGAGTATCCAGCAGTTTTAAAAGAATTCAATAACCTGTTCAAACGGAATCGCATATTTATGGATCGCACCATTGGTGTGGGTCCTATCAGTGGTGAACGTGCATTGAACTATGGTTTTACGGGGCCTAATTTAAGAGCGGCCGGTATTGATTACGATGTTCGCGTTCACACACCATACAGCAGTTACCAGGATTTTGATTTCCAGATACCGGTTGGTAAAACAGGTGATTGCTATGATCGTTTCCTGGTTCGAGACGAAGAAATGTGGCAATCATTACATATAATAGAACAAGCTTATCGTAAAGTGCAGGAATTTAAAGGCGCTGATGCGGAAGTTTTCCATGCAGATGTACCAGCTTATTATTTGCCGGAAAAGAAGGATGTGTACACTAAAATGGAAGCATTGATCTGGCATTTTAAAATAATTATGGGCGAAATAGATATTCATCCGGGTGAGGTTTATTCTTCAGTTGAAGGGGCCAATGGTGAATTAGGTTTTTACCTGATCAGTGATGGGGGTAGAACACCTTATCGTTTGCATTTCCGCAGGCCATGTTTTATTTATTACCAGGCTTATGAAGAATTAACGAAAGGAAGTATGCTGAGTGATGCGATCATTACCATGAGTAGCCTGAACCTGATTGCAGGGGAGATGGATGCTTAGTTGGTTGAATAGTTGGTAGGTTGAAAAGTTGATTGATATTAAGGAATTAGGAATTGGGTTAAATCTAAACAAATAAACATCTCAACGCCTAAACTTTGAATGATGAATTGGAATTAGGATTTAAGGAATTTAAGATGTTGAAAATTTGAAGTTCATTTTCAAATTGTCAAATTGTCAAATTGTCAAATTGTATTATGTTTTCTGAAAATAAATTACAACAGGTTAACGAGATCATTGCCCGTTATCCACAAGGCAAACAAAAATCCGCATTGCTGCCTGTTTTACACCTTGCCCAGGATGAATTTGGTGGTTGGTTGGATGTTCCTGTAATGGATTATGTAGCATCGCTTTTAAATATTGAGCCTATTGAAGTATACGAGGTAGCTACGTTTTATTCCATGTATAATCTGAAACCTGTTGGCCGTTACCTCTTTGAAGTTTGCCACACCGGTCCATGTATGATAAATGGCAGCGATGAAATTATTGCATATATAAAAGACAAATTGAACATTGGTGTGGGAGAAACAACCACAGATGGAATGTTCACATTAAAAACGGTTGAATGCCTGGGCGCCTGTGGTTACGCACCCATGATGCAATTAGGCAAAACATATAAAGAACATTTGACAAAAGAAAAAGTAGATAAGATCATTGAGGATTGCAGGCAAACTGCTTCTCAGCAAAATTGAAAATATTAAAGCTCTCCGCTTAAGCTTTTAATCATGGGTAGAAAATTATTAATCGATAAAGTTCATATAGAAGGGATTCGTTTTTTTGAAGCTTACCGTAAAAACAATGGCTATGCATCTGTCGAAAAAGCCCTTAAAATGTCCCCGGCAGATGTGGTTGAAGAAGTAAAGAAAAGTGGTTTGCGTGGCCGCGGTGGAGCAGGTTTTCCTACAGGTTTAAAATGGAGTTTTTTGGCCAAACCTGAAGGTATTCCCCGCTACCTCGTTGTGAATGCAGATGAATCAGAACCCGGTACTTTTAAGGACAGGTACCTCATGGAATTCATTCCGCATTTATTAATCGAGGGAATGATCGTTTCATCTTATGCACTCGGTGCCAACACCTCTTACATATATATCCGCGGTGAATATGCCTGGATTGTTGACATTTTACAACAAGCCATTAACGAAGCAAAGCAACAGGGATTTTTAGGTAAAAATATTTTAGGCAGCGGCTACGATTGTGAAATTTATATTCAACGTGGAGCAGGTGCATATATCTGTGGAGAGGAAACTGCTTTACTGGAATCACTCGAAGGTAAAAGAGGTAATCCCCGCATCAAACCTCCTTTCCCGGCTGTAAAAGGTTTATGGGATTGTCCTACCGTTGTCAATAATGTGGAGACCATTACGGCTGTTGTTCCTATAATTAATGAAGGTGGTGATGAATATGCCAAGATCGGGATGGGTAAATCAACCGGTACAAAATTGATTTCCGCCTGCGGTAATATCAAAAAACCCGGTGTCTATGAAATCGATATGACCATTTCTGTAGAAGAATTTATTTACAGTGATGAATATTGCGGTGGTATTCCAAACGGTCGCAGGTTAAAAGCCTGTATACCCGGCGGTTCTTCTGTTCCAATTTTACCTGCCAACCTGTTATTAAAAACAGCCAAAGGGGACACCCGTTTGATGAACTATGAAAGCCTTGCTGACGGCGGTTTTCAGACTGGTTCTATGATGGGTTCAGGTGGTTTTATAGTGTTGGATGAAGATCAGTGCGTGGTTCGGCATACTTATACATTGGCCCGTTTTTATCGTCATGAAAGTTGCGGACAGTGTTCACCTTGCCGCGAAGGAACGGGATGGATGGAAAAGATATTATTGAATATCGAGAAAGGAAAAGGTAAGATGAGTGATATTGATTTGTTGTGGGATATTCAAAGCAAAATAGAAGGCAATACCATTTGTCCATTAGGTGATGCTGCTGCATGGCCGGTAGCTGCGGCTATCCGTCATTTCCGCGATGAATTTGAATGGCATGTGCAAAACCCGGAAGAATGTTTAAGAAGAAATTACGGTTTGGCCGGTTATGCGGAACCGCTAGAAGCGGTAATAAGTTAGAATGAAAACTTAAAACTAAAATTATTGCAAAATCAATAATGACTTTAAAACAAAATCAAAAGGAGTGATTGTTTTCACTTTTCACTTTTGACTTCATAATATGAGCGAAGAAAAAAAACTATTCAAAGTTACCATCGATAATATCACGGTTGAAGTGGAACCGGGTACAACGATATTGAATGCTGCCCGCAAGATCGGTGGTGATATTGTTCCACCGGCCATGTGTTATTATACCAGCCTCAAAGGCAGTGGTGGTAAATGCAGAACCTGTCTGGTAAAAGTTGCTGCAGGTTCAGCCGCTGATCCACGTCCCATGCCTAAATTGGTTGCTTCATGTCGTACAAATGTAATGGATGGTATGGTGGTTGAAAATATTACCAACCCTGCCGTACTTGAAGCACGTAAAGGGGTAGTCGAAATATTATTGATCAATCATCCATTGGATTGTCCCATATGCGATCAGGCGGGCGAATGTCACTTGCAGGATTTAAGCTATGAGCATGGTGTAGAAGGTACCCGTTTTGAATTTCAAAAGCGCACATTCGAAAAACATGATCTCGGTCCTTACATTCAATTGCATATGACGCGTTGCATTCTTTGCTATCGTTGTGTGTATGTTGCAGACCAAATTTCAGAAAAAAGAGTTCATGGTGTTTTAGACCGTGGCGATCATTCAGAAATCGCCACCTATATACAAAAATCACTGGATAATGATTTTATCGGAAACGTGATTGATGTTTGCCCTGTGGGTGCATTAACGGATCGTACATTCCGTTTTAAAAACAGGGTTTGGTTTACAAAGCCGGTTGATGCTCACCGTGATTGCCCAACTTGTAAAGGAAAGGTTACGCTGTGGTTAAGGGGTGATGAAGTATTGAGAACAACTGCCAGGAAAGATCAGTGGGGTGAGGTGAGTGAGTGGATCTGTAATACCTGCCGTTTTGAAAAAAAGAAAACAAGCGATTGGGTGATTGAAGGACCTACAAAAGTAAACAGGCATTCGGTTATAAGCCAGGGACATTATATTAACACTGTAAAACCACAGGAAACGATTACCGAAGTGATGGGCGGAAGAGCACCAAAGCTGATCATGGATATACATTCAGTAAGTGGCGTAAACAATGTGGATCTTAGTGAAATTCCCGGACCAGCAAGTGGTAAAACGTTTACAGGTGATCCGCATGCATTTGCAACAAATCCTACAGATAAAAAATCAGATGAAGTAAAAAAGAATAAAGAACTGGAATAGGAAAAGAGGTTGAAGAAAATTGATGAAAACTATTTTGCTTAAAAAGAAAACCGGAACATGGATTTAATGGCAATTGATATTTGGTTTATTGTAGAAAAACTGGCACTGGTGGTGGTTGTGGTTAGTGTTTCATTACTGATAGCCATGTACAGCACTTATGCAGAGCGCAAAGTAGCAGCTTATTTACAGGATCGTCGCGGTCCAAATCGTGCGGGTCCGTTTGGCATCTTACAACCACTGGCAGATGGGGGCAAACTTTTTTTTAAAGAAGAGATCATACCCCTGACTTCATCCAAATTCCTTTTTATACTGGGTCCTTCGCTTGCTATGATCACTGCCCTGATGACCAGTGCGGTTATTCCATGGGGCGGAACATTAAACTGGTTCGATCGCAATATCAGCCTGCAGGTTGCAGACATAAATATTGGCGTATTATATATTTTTGGAGTCATCAGTTTAGGTGTTTATGGAATCATGATCGGAGGCTGGGCTTCCAATAACAAATTTTCATTGCTTGCGGGAATTCGCGGTGCTTCCCAGATGATCTCATATGAATTGGCTATGGGGTTAACACTCATTGCATTATTGATGCTTACCGGCTCCTTAAAAATGAGTGTGATTGTAGAACAGCAGATGACGGGTCCGTGGAACATTGTTTACCAGCCTCTCGGCTTTCTTATATTTTTTATTTGTGCATTGGCCGAAACCAACAGGACGCCTTTTGATTTACCAGAAGCGGAAAATGAACTGAACTTTGGTTATCACCAGGAGTATTCATCCATGAAACTGGGTTTTTATCTTTTTGCGGAATATATCGCCATGTTTATCAGTAGTGCAATTATGGCTACTTTATATTTTGGCGGATATGATATTCCATTTGTAAATGAAATTTCTTTAGGAGAAAGCATTGGTCATAATTGGGTTACTATTTTAGGGGGCTTATCCCTGTTATTGAAAGTGGCTTTCTTTTTATTTGTATTTATCTGGATCCGGTGGACGATTCCACGTTTCCGATATGATCAGTTGATGAATTTGGGCTGGAAAAAATTGATTCCATTGGCATTATTTAATATGGTAATCACAGCCGTCATTATTTTATGGTTGAATAAATAGTATGAGCCGGAACAATGGTTTATATGCGATAATTTAATTTCTTTGCACCCATTAAGTGAGAGCAGGAAATAAAGGAGTAAGAGATATGCAAGCATTAACGGATAAAATAAAAGTTGTAGAACGTAAGCCCATGACCCTGGGTGAGCGATTATACCTGCCAGCCATTTTTAAAGGGATGATGATCACTTTCGGGCACTTATTTAAAAAACGGCCAACCATCAGTTATCCTGAACAAAAAAGATATTTCCCTCCCGTATGGCGGGGATTGCAAATCCTGAATCGTGATGAAGAAGGCCGTGAACGATGCACTGCCTGTGGTTTATGTGCAGTGGCTTGTCCGGCAGAAGCCATAACAATGGAAGCTGCGGAACGGATGCCTGGAGAAGAACATCTTTACAAAGAAGAAAAATATGCAGCTAAGTACGAGATCAATATGCTGCGTTGCATATTCTGCGGGTTATGTGAAGAAGCCTGCCCTAAAGATGCAATTTATCTTTCGCAAACATTTGCCCCATCCAATTATCATAGAAAAGGATTTATTTATAATAAACAGGACCTTTTGATACCACATCCGATAGAAGATCCGGAACGGTATAAAAAAGCATTGGGAGAAAGGGCAGCTGCAAAAGAATTGCAGGCAATCGATGGTGAAAAGGAAACGGGTAATCAGTCAAATTAAAAGATCTACAGCTTAAGAGAAAATGGGTATCACACAAATTTTATTCTGGTTTCTATCTGCATTGGTGCTTGTAAGCGCTATCATGGTTGTCATTAACAGGCACCCAGTTTACAGTGTTATCTGGTTAATTGTTACTTTCTTCGGAATTTCCGGACATTATATTTTATTGAATGCACAATTCCTTGCGGTGGTTAACATAATTGTGTATGCGGGTGCTATCATGGTGCTTTTCCTGTTTGTGATCATGTTGATGAATCTTAATAAAGATATGGAACCACAAAAAAGTAAATGGCTGAAACTCGTTGGAGCCATTGCCGGTGGTTGTTTATTATTAGTTTTGATTGCTGCATTAAAAGATATAGACATTAAAGACCAGGTAGCCGAAACAAATACTGGTGAAATTGGATTGATTGAAAACCTGGGTACGGTATTATTTACCAAATATGTGATTCCCTTTGAAATCAGCAGTATTTTATTTTTAAGTGCAATGGTCGGAGCAGTTATAATTGGGAAGAAAGAATAATTGGAATTAGACAATTAGACAATTCGACAATATGAGAAAGTCTAAGATTGGTCAGAATTAAAAATTTAAAAGCAATCGGTATAATTTAAAAGTACAAATGTTCATTATCAAATTATCAAATTATCAAATTGCCAAATTGTATTCATGCCTATAAATTATTACATCATACTTTCTATAACATTATTTGTAATTGGTATTGTGGGTGTATTAACCCGTCGTAACACGATTATTGTTTTTATGTGTATAGAAATCATGTTGAATGCGGTAAACTTATTATTGGTGGCATTTTCCAAAATGCATCATTTAAACCAGTTGGCAACGAATCCAACCGCCGGTACGGAGGCGCAGTTATTCGTTTTCTTTATTATGGTTGTTGCAGCGGCAGAAGTAAGTGTGGGACTAGCCATCATTGTAATGTTGTTTAGAAACACACATTCCATTGATGTAAACTTTTTGAACAGGCTTAAACATTAACTTATTTCATTCCTGCGAAGGGATGAAACAGAATTAAATAAATAACATTTAACCATTACAGTTATACCTGTAAACAGGCATGCTTCATACGGGGAGCCGGAGAGAAAAATATTATGAATAACGTTTTAGACCTGGTTTGGCTTATTCCATTTTTTCCATTGCTTGGATTCCTTGTCAATGGATTGGGCAGAAAATCATTGTCCAAAACTGCAATTGGTTTTATTGGCAGCGCAGTAATACTGGCATCTTTTGCAATCAGTCTTTTCGTTTTCATGGAAGTAAATAATGGTAACACGCATGTTGCGCATTATTTCAATTTTATATCCGTAGGCAAATTGAATATTCCCTTTGCTTTCCAGGTTGACCAGCTAACAGCATTATTTTTATTGATCATTACGGGTGTCGGTTTTTTAATTCATGTCTATTCTACTTCATACATGCATGATGAACCTACAGACCATTATGGCAGGTACTTCTCCTACCTGAACCTGTTTGTATTTTCAATGCTTTTGCTGGTAATGGGTTCTAATTTGGTTATCATGTTCATTGGTTGGGAAGGTGTAGGTTTATGTTCCTATTTGCTGATTGGTTATTGGTTTAAAAAACCGGAATACAATAAAGCTGCGAATAAGGCTTTTGTCATGAATCGCATTGGTGACCTTGCATTCCTGATCGCCATTTTCTGGATCATTGCCAAATTGGATACAACTACATTCTCTGAAATTTTCAGCCAGGTTGATAAACTGAGCCAGGCTGATATCACCGCCATCACCATATTATTATTTATTGGTGCCACAGGAAAAAGTGCACAGATCCCATTGTATACCTGGTTGCCAGATGCTATGGCCGGTCCTACACCTGTATCTGCCCTGATCCATGCTGCAACCATGGTAACTGCTGGTGTGTATATGATTGCACGAAGCAACATTTTATATACAATGGCTTCAACAACCCAGGATATCATTGCAATAATTGGGTTAGCGACCGCAGTATTGGCGGCAACTATTGCTTTAAAGCAAAATGATATTAAAAAAGTATTGGCCTATTCAACGGTAAGCCAGTTAGGTTTTATGTTCCTTGCATTAGGAGTTGGAGCTTATACAGCAGCTGTATTCCATGTAATGACACATGCATTTTTCAAAGCCTTGTTATTCCTTGGCGCTGGTTCCGTTATTCATGCATTGCACAACGAACAGGATATCCGTAATATGGGTGGATTGAGAAAATACATGCCTGTTACGCATATCACTTTTCTGTTAGGTTGTTTGGCCATTGCCGGTGTTCCCGGGTTCAGTGGTTTCTTTTCAAAAGACGAGATCCTGGCAAATACATTTATGAGTAACCCGGTGTTATATGTAATAGCAGCATTAACCGCATTGATGACGGCATTTTATATGTTCCGTTTATATGCATTAACATTCCTCGGTAAGTTTCGGGGTACAGCTAATCAGGAAAGTCATTTACATGAATCACCATCTGCTATCACAATACCATTAATCATACTGGCTATACTTTCTGTTATTGGAGGTTTCATCGGTATTCCGGAAGTGTTGGCACCGGGTGCACATTGGCTGCACGATTTCCTTGCACCTGTATTTGCCCAATCAACAGCCATTCAAACACCGCATCATGCAGATCATACCCAGGAATTGATGATGATGGGTGGATTAAGTGTATTGATCATCACTGTAATCATTTGGGCCTGGAGTCGTTTCAGTAAGTATCAGCCAACTGCCGAACCTGAAACTGGTATCGGTAAAGTTTTAGAGAATAAATGGTACGTGGATGAATTGTATGATACCATCATTGTAAATCCATTGCATCGTTTTGGTGCGTTTCTGAATAATTCTTTGGAAAGATCCGGTATCGATGCATTAGTGAATGGTGTAGGTAAGGCTGTTCATTACAGCAGCCGCCAGGTTCGTTGGTTACAAAGCGGGCAAACTGGTAATTATATTTTACTGATGGTTGTGAGTATGGTTTTACTTTTTGTTTTACAGTTTTTCTTGAAAAAATAGTTAAGCCGGTTTTTAAATTGGCAGTTATATAAATAGTATTGAATTCATTCTAAACACCCACCAGGGTAAGGGTATATGGTTCCAGTTTTATTGATTTTAATTCCTTTATTAGCGGGCATTGTTTCTTTTTTTATAAGCAATGAAAAAACGGCCAGGTCCTGGGCATTGCTGGCATCGCTGATAACCCTGCTGGTTTCCATTTTTGGATTGACTGTTTTAAAAGATCCTTCAAACCTGGCTTTCGAAACTTCGTGGCTGGGTAGTTTGGGTAGTAGTTTTTCGGTAAAGCTGGATGGCATGGGCCAAATACTTTGCCTGTTAACTGCAGTTTCTTATCCCATAATTTTTATTTCAACATGGCATGCTCCATTCAATAAAGCCAACAATTTTTTTGGATTAATGTTACTTGCACAGGCAGGCTTGATGGGTGTATTCCTTTCAATGGATGCATTATTATTTTATTTTTTCTGGGAGCTTGCATTAATACCTGTGTATTTTCTTTGTTCGCAGTGGGGTGGCGAAAGAAGAATTGCCGTCACTTTCAAATTTTTCATTTACACTTTCATCGGTTCCTTATTAATGCTGGTAGGTATTTTATACCTGTATTCACAAACACCAGGTAGTTCATTCGCCATAGCTGATTTTTACAATATCAATCTTCCAAACAATGTGCAAAGCAGAATTTTTTGGTTGATGTTTATTGCTTTTGCAATCAAGATGCCCATATTTCCTTTTCATACCTGGCAGCCCGATACATATGAGCAAACAAATTATGCAACAACCATGGTGCTTAGTGGTATTATGGTAAAGATGGGTGTGTTTGGATTGATCCGTTGGTTGTTACCGGTATTACCCGCCGCTTCTTATGCATGGGGAGATACGGTTAGTACGCTGGCTATTATCGGTATGATCTATGCCTCATTGATCGCCATCCGGCAAAATGATTTAAAGAGATTGGTTGCATATTCTTCTATAGCCCACATTGGGTTAATGTGTGTGGCCATTTTTGCGGAAACAGAATCCGGTATGCAAGGTGTAATGATCCAGATGTTTAATCACGGTATTAACATCATAGCATTGTGGATAGTGGTTGAAATTATAGAAAGGCAATTTGGTACACGCAAAATCAGCGAGTTGGGAGGATTGGCAAAAAAGATGCCTGCACTTTCCATTCTCATGATGGTTGTAGCCCTGGCTAATATTGCACTGCCACTCACTAATTCATTTATCGGGGAATTCCTCATGTTCAATGGAATTTTTGGTTCCACAATTACTAAATACAATGTGGTGTTTATGGTTTGCGCAGGTATAACCATTATCCTGGCGGCTATATACACTCTGAATATGATCAGGCGTGTGTTTTATGGCGAAGCCAATGAACTCACAGCAAATGCTGTTGATATCAGGACAAATGAAAAGTGGATACTGGTGGCCGTTGTAGTGTTGATTTTTGTACTTGGAGTTTATCCGCAATCCATGCTTGATATTAGCAGTGAAACTGTAAATGGAATTTTAAAAGAAGCAGACATCACCCCTTACCTGATAGGAAAATAAATTATGAACGCATTAATTATATCGGCTGTCTTTGGAGTTATCATGATGTTCACGGGCATTTTTGTAAAACAAAAACCTGTGCAACATACGATGGCAATCATTGGTGTAGCATTGTTGCTGTTGATTAACATTCTTGAAATGAACGGCATCGTTTTTTTTAAAGTGAATACGGAAGGCTTCATGCTGTTTGACCGTTTTGCATTATTATTCAACAGTGTTGCTTTTGGATCTACTCTGGTGTATTTTTTATTGTCGGCCCGTGACATGGAAAAGGTGGGCCATTATTTTGCAGATTATGTGGCATTGATTTTTTTTATTCTCTGTGGTATAGTTTTGGTTGCATCTTTTCAATCTTTATTAATCCTTTTCCTGGGTATCGAAATTATTTCTATCCCGTTGTATATATTAACAGGAACCAGTAAGCGAAATTTGAAAAGCAATGAAGCCTCTCTGAAATATTTATTAATGGGCGCCTTCTCCACCGGCATCATGCTGATGGGTATTGCTTTGATATATGGCGCAACCGGAACATTCACAACCCGCTACATGAACTTTGGTGAGGGTCCTTCTGCTTTAGCTATCGCAGGTATGTTGCTGATGTTTTTCTCGATGGCATTCAAAGTATCGGCAGCGCCATTTCATTTTTGGACACCAGATGTATATGATGGTTCTCCTACCGTATTTACTTCGTTTATGGCAACGATTGTAAAAGTGGCGGCATTTGTGGGGTTCATCCGGCTGTTTTACGATGCCTTTGGCTCCATTCATGAAGACTGGAAGTTAGTGGCTGCGATTATTGCCGCATGTACATTGTTGATCGGTAACATCACGGCTGTATTTCAGCAAAGTGTTAAAAGAATGCTGGCTTATTCCAGTATTTCGCAGGCAGGGTTTATGCTCCTTGCATTATTAGCGTTTAATGCTACAGGTAAGGAAGGTATTATTTTATATGCGGCTGCTTACAGCCTGGCCACCATAGGCACATTCGCCATTCTTTTAAAAATGAATGATCATTCATTTGAAAGTTTTAATGGCTTCGCACGTCAGCAGCCATTGCTGGCTGGCGCCAATGTAGTCTTCCTGCTTTCTCTATCAGGTATTCCTTTAACGGCCGGTTTCCTGGCCAAATTTTATATGCTGAAAGCCACGCTTGAAGCAGGCGGATTAATGTGGCTGGTTATCTTAGCCGTCATCATGGCCGCGGTGAGTGTATATTATTATTTCCGGCTGATACAGGCTATGTATTTTAAAGAAGGAGATGGCAATGCCATTGAAGTGTCTTCCGGTTTTAAAATAATGCTTGTAGCGGTTGCAGCACTGTTAATTATTCTTGGCATTTTCCCTAACCTGCTGCTCAACTGGTTATACTTTTAAGTACCGTTTATACATCGCTTTCATCATGCAACCTGTTTTTTTGTATTTTACAGGGCAATTCACTGTATGAATATAAAAGATGTTATTTCAATTTCTATCCGCACGGTACGCAGCAATAAATTACGTACAGGCCTTACCGTTTCCATTATTGCATTTGGTATTATGGCTTTGGTTGGTATCATCACTGCTATACAGGCAATGAACCAAAAGCTGACAGAAAGCTTTTCCACCATGGGAGCTAACGGATTTACCATTCGCTTTAAAGAAAGGAATGTTCGGTTTGGTGGTGGCAACAGTGAATTGCAAATGGAAAAGAAGGGTAAAAAGAAAGAAAAGAAATCAAGCCTTGGCCGCATCCTCACCGCCGACGAAGCTGCTATGTTTAAAAAACGGTTTGACTTTGCCGCAACATCCGGTATAGCGGTTACGGGTAACCGAAATGCCACCATTACTTTTGAAACAAAAAAAACAACACCCAATGTTTCCATTTTTGGTGGCGATGAAAATTACATCCTGCTAAATGGATTATCACTGCGTGCCGGTCGCAACCTGAACCGCATGGAGGTAGAACGTGCAAGCAATGTTTGTTTGATTGGTTTTGATGTTGCCGAGCGGTTGTTTAAAGGAAATGTTGACAGGGCTGTAAACCAAATCATTCGAGTCAACAGTATTCCATACAGGGTCATTGGAGTACTTAAAAGCAGGGGTTCCACTTTTGGTTTTAGTCGTGATAACGTGATCATCACCGGGTACCGCAATGTTGAAAAGGTATTCAGCAGTAACAACTCTTACATCATTGCTGTCGCAACCGATGATATCAACCAGGTAAATGAAGCTATGGGCGAAGCGGAAGGTTTGTTCAGGGGAATCCGCAAACTATCTACCACAGAAGAAAATAATTTTGCATTGGAACGTAATGACAGCATAGCGGAAAAAGCTATGGCAAGTCTTGGGTTTTTAACCATCTCTGCAACAGTAATTGGTTTTATTACTTTGGTTGGTGCCGCTATTGGTTTAATGAATATCATGTTGGTTTCGGTTACAGAAAGAACCAAAGAAGTTGGACTAATTAAAGCTATTGGCGGCAAGAGTAAATCCATACGTCAGCAGTTCCTTATAGAAGCGGTGATCATTAGTATCTGGGGTGCCATTTTTGGAATTATCCTGGGTATCCTGGTGGGTAATCTTTTTTCTATGCTGCTCGATACAGGTTTTATTGTACCATGGAACTGGATTCTTTATGGCATTTTAATCTGTACTGCTGTGGGTTTAATTGCGGGGCTATATCCTGCTTTAAAAGCCGGGAGACTGAATCCCATTGAAGCCTTGCGTTACGAATAACCTAATACAATAGTCCTAAGGCTTTTATCTTACTAAGGAAATTTTTTTATCAAATCATTGTGCAATCGCAATAAATCTTAACTTAACGGCCGCAGTTTTAAAAAAATAGAAAGCATTAAATGATTTATTTAATTTTTTTTTCTTAGAATTGTGGCCTTGTAAAATCATCATTGGATAGTTATTTTTTCAAATTACAAAAAACACTAAAAATTAAAGATCATGGCTGAAACAAAACCGACTGCAACATCAACTGTTAAGTCAACTTCTGTTCAACCCAAAAAGAGCAGTAATGCAATTTCGTGGCTTGCACCTATTTTATGTATTGTGGCCGGTTATTTAATCTGGCGTTATATTTTAGGAAATCCTGAAGGATTTAGAACTCCTGGTGAAGGTTGGTTCTGGCCAAAACATGCTGGTCCTAAAACCGCGTTGAATGCTATTTATGAAGGAGGCATCATCGTACCACTATTGATAGGTTGTATGTTAATGGTAATTGCATTCTCTATTGAACGTTTTTTAACTATCAGTAAGGCTTTGGGTAAAGGTTCAATTGCTGATTTTATTCGCCGCGTACAATATCACCTGGCAAATAAAAATGTTGATGCTGCATTATCAGAGTGTGACAAACAAAGAGGATCAGTAGCAAATGTGATGAAAGCAGGTTTGCGTCGTTACAAAGAAATGATCACTAACAATGAATTAGATACAGAACAAAAAGTGCTGGCTATTCAAAAAGAAGTTGAAGAAGCTACTGCGCTTGAATTACCAATGTTGCAGAAAAACCTGGTATTCTTATCTACACTGGTATCACTGGGTACATTGATTGCCCTGTTAGGTACGGTAATGGGTATGATCCGTTCATTTGCCGCATTAGGTGAAGAGGGTGGAGCAGGTGCTGCCAGCCAGTTGGCCGTTGGTATCTCTGAGGCTTTATATAATACAGCTTTGGGTATCGCAACTTCATCTTTGGCTTTGATCATGTATAACATTTTCACAACAAAGATTGACTCTATTACATATGGTATTGATGAATCAGGTTTTACTTTAACACAAAGTTTTGCTTCCCAGTACAAATAATCAGAACAGAATTTGTGGAAACCAGTAAATTTTGAATCTCATTACAAAATTGTAGCTTAAAATGCCAAGTGTAAAAATTCCGAAACATGTCACAGAAAACGATATGACTCCATTTGTGGATATCGCTTTTCTGATCCTGACTTTCTTTATCATGGCTACCAAGTTTAAGCCACCTGAGGCGGTGGAAATCAATCCGCCAAGCTCCGTTTCTTCTAAAGAACTGGAACAAAAGGATGGGTTACTTATTTCTATGGATAAGGATGGCAGGGTATTCTTTACCATGCAGGTAGAAAAAGATCCGGCGCCTATTCAGGCAGTTATGCAAAACTTGAATACAGAGCGTAATTTGGGTCTCACCGATGCTGAAATTGCAGCCTTTATTAAAGAACCTATGGTTGGTGTCCCAATCGCACAGTTAAAACAATATATGGGTCTTTCTGAAGAGCAAAAGAAAAATTTCAAGATGCCTGGAATTCCTGTTGAGGATTCGGCTACTAATGAATTATTTATCTGGATAAGAGATGCAAAAAGTGCATTTGCGGGCAGACCCATTAATTATATGATTAAGGGCGACAATTCCGCTAAGTATCCTACTTTCAAGAATGTTATTTCTGCTTTTAAGCGCAACAATGAAAACAAATTTAAATTGATTACTGCGCCAGAAGATGTTCCAGAAGGAACAGATTTATTTAAAGCTAGAAGAGAAGGTTCAGGTGGATAATTTGTATTAACACATTAATAAAATTTAAGTTATGGCTAGTTTAGATACAGGCGGCGGCGATGGTGGTCATAAAAAAGGACCTGGTGTAAAAAAAGCAAAAAAACTCTCTACAAGGTTAGACATGACACCCATGGTTGACCTCGGGTTTTTGCTCATCACCTTTTTTATCTTTACCAGTACCATGAGTACGCCAACAACCTTAGACTTATTTATGCCTAAGGATACTGAAAAAGATGAAGAACTGAACAAGGCTAAAGAATCTGGTGCATTAACCATTATGCTGGGCAAGGATAATAACGTTTATTATTATGAAGGACAGTTATCTGTTGACGATGCCGGTAATAATTTCAAAAGCACCAATTTCAAGGGCATCCGGGATGTAATCATCAATAAGAAAAAATCTACTCCACCGGATGATCTGGTAATTGTAATCAAACCAAATGAAGAAGCTACCTACAAGAACACAGTAGACATCCTGGATGAGATGACGATTAACCAGGTAAAACGTTTTGCATTGGTTGAGATTCTTGAAGTTGAAAATGAACTGATCAAAAAAACAGAAGAGTCCGGGCAATAAAAATTGGATGATGTTTATGGAAACTTTCCGTTAACAGCATCTTACAAAAAAGCAAATTTGAAATGGAAGCAAATAAAATTTTAAGTGCCGATCTGCTTGATATTGTTTTTGAAGGCCGTAATAAAGATTATGGTGCTTATGCCCTTCGTAAAACATATGTCAAAAGGATCACAACCGCTTTGTTGGTTACACTTGCAATAATTATTGCAGCATTTGGGGCTTCTTTCCTGGCAAGCAATCTGAAAGCTAATAGAGATGCAAGGCTCGAGGTGAAAGATGTGGTACTGCAGGATATAAAGCAGGAGGAACCAAAACCTATTGAACCTCCTCCACCGCCACCGCCAAAGCAGGAACCTCCAAAAGTGGAAATGACCAAATTTACCCCTCCCAAAATTGTTAAGGATGAGGAAGTAAAGAAAGAAGATATTCCACCAGAAGTAGAAAAACTGGAAGATACCAAGATCGATATCGTTAGCCAGGAAGGTATTAAAGATATGGGTCTGGCTACACCGACCATGATCGACCAGGGAAAGCAAATTATCGAAGAGAAAAAAGAAGATCCCAACAAGGTTTTTGAAAAAGTGGAAGTAGAAGCTTCTTTCAAAGGTGGTGAAAGCGCATGGCGCCGTTACCTTGAAAGAAACCTGAATGCCAACACACCTGTTGATAACGGTGCACCCGAAGGACAGTACACTGTTTGGGTTCAGTTCATCGTGAACAAAGCCGGAAAGATCAGCGATGTTAAAGCCTTAACCAGTCATGGATATGGTATGGAAGATGAAGCGGTAAAGATCATTCGTAAAGGACCAGATTGGGTACCTGCTATCCAAAACGGTCAGAATGTAAATGCATATCGTAAGCAACCGATCACTTTCGTGGTTTCTTCAGAATATTAAAATTGAATACTTTATAAATAAGATCCCTCCCACTGCGGAGGGATTTTTATTTTTGGGCTATGAATGGAAAATTAACCGGTTGGAATGATACCATTGTGGCGCTGGCTACACCGCCGGGTGTGGGTGCTATTGGTGTCATCAGGTTGAGTGGTACCAATGCCTGGCAGGTAGCAAATTATTTGTTCCCGCAAAAAAACCTGCTACAGCAACCATCTCACACTTTGCATGTTGGTTTGTTGAAAGACGATGATATCATGATTGATGAAGTGGTTATATCACTTTTTAAAGGACCGCGAAGTTATACAGGGGAAGATGTGGTAGAGATCAGCGGTCATGGTTCACCTTTTGTTTTACAACAGATCATTGATGCATGTATCCGGAAGGGAGCAAGGCTGGCCAAGCCAGGAGAGTTTACACAACGGGCGTTCCTGAATGGCAAACTGGATCTTGCACAAGCGGAAGCGGTTGCTGACCTGATAGCCAGCAATACGGCGGCATTTCACAGAACAGCTTTGCATAATGTGCGGGGAGGTTTTTCAAAAGTGTTGAAAGAATTAAGGGAGCAACTCATCAAGTTTGCTGCGCTCATTGAACTGGAGTTGGATTTTTCCCAGGAAGATGTTGAGTTTGCCGACCGCACCCAGTTTTATAAACTCATTACCGAAGCCCAGGCCGTTACCAAAGAATTGACCTCTTCTTTTAAATTAGGTAATGTGATCAGGCAGGGTGTTAGTGTTGCGATAATTGGTAAACCCAATGCTGGTAAATCAACTTTATTAAACAGTTTACTGAATGAGAACCGGGCCATTGTTTCAGATATTCCCGGAACAACAAGAGATACGATAGAAGAATTAATCAATATTGATGGCATCCTGTTCCGCTTGATCGATACAGCCGGAATTCGGGAACATACAACCGACCTGATTGAGTTTGCGGGTATGGAAAAAAGCAGGGAGAAAATGCAGCAGGCAGACCTCGTGGTTTATTTATTTGATGTAAATGAAACCTCCGAAGATGAATTGAAAAAGGTGGAGGATGAATTCAAAAAACAATCATTCAATTACCTGCTGGTGGCTAATAAAATTGATGAAGTGGATGAAAAAGATGTAAGAATGCTGTGGCAGCATTTTGAAAAGATCATTTACATATCAGCCAAAACAAAGCTGCATATGGAAGTTTTGAAAGAACGGATGGTTGATACTGTTTTGCAGGGTGATATCAATACCGAAGATGCAATCGTTACCAATGCACGTCATTTTCATGCATTAAAAAAGGTTGAAGATTCATTAGCGGCTATCCATCAGGGTTTGGATGAAAAATTACCCGGAGATCTGTTGGCTCCCGATATCAGGCAATGTCTTTATTACCTGGGTGAAATAACCGGAGAAGTAAGCAGCGAAGACATGCTCGATTATATTTTTAGTAAGTTTTGTATCGGAAAATAATTACTTATTTACCTGCAATATTGTAAATCATTACTTGCAAGATGGATATCTGAATAAAGCATGTTAACCAACCACAAAATTTTTTCTGCCTTTCAAAGTAAAAATTACCGGCTGTATTTTTTTGGTCAGTCCGTCTCGCTGATTGGTACCTGGATGCAACGCACGGCAGTTTATTGGCTGATCTATGTTGAAACCAATTCTGCTTTTATGCTGGGCGTGGCTGTATTTTGTGCACAGTTCCCTTCTTTTTTATTATCTATAGCAGGTGGTGTGGTTTCGGATAGATATAACCGTTTCAACGTTTTATTAAAAACACAATTTGCCTCTCTGATTCAAGCAGTGTTATTAACCCTGCTTGTTTTTTCAGGCGAATATGAAATATGGCATATCCTGGCATTAAGCGTGGTATTGGGCAGCATCAATGCTTTTGATGTTCCTGCACGCCAATCCCTGGTTTATGATATGGTCAATCAGAAAGAACATCTGCCCAATGCCATTGCATTAAATTCTTCTATGGTCAATGTTGCCCGTTTGATCGGTCCTGCATTATCGGGTTTGGTGCTGGAGAAATTTGGCGCCGAAATCTGTTTCCTGATCAACAGCCTCAGTTTTGTTGCTGTGATCATTTCACTCTATGCAATGAAGCTGCCAGCATTTATTCCCAGGGAACGTATTACTAATGTGACCACAGATTTAAAGGAAGGGCTGGCATATTTAAGGGCTACGCCGGATATCCGGAAGGTCATACTCTTGCTTACAATTATCAGCCTGGTGTCGTTGCCGTATATAACGCTGTTGCCCATTTATGCCAAAGAAGTTTTTGAGGGTGATGCGTTCATTTTTGGTTTATTAAACAGTTTTGTTGGCATCGGTGCTGTTAGTGGCGCTTTGTTCCTGGCATCACTGAATGCAGGGACTAACCTGAAAAAAATATTATCTATTTGCACACTGATCTTTGGAGCAGGCCTTTTGGCTTTTGCATTTATTGATTTGCTTCCTGCTGCTTTATTATTTATTGCCATTGCAGGTTTTGGTATGATGTCTCAAACCACCATTACAAACACCATCATTCAAACTACTGTTGCACCGGCTATGCGTGGCCGTGCGATCAGTTATTATGCGATGGCATTTTTCGGAATGCAACCACTTGGCAGTTTGTTGATCGGTACATTAGCACATTACATCGGAGCACCGCTAACTATTTTTTTGCAAGGGGTATTAACTATTATCATCGCTTTGGTATTTATTCAATTTTTGCAACCCGGTCTTTTTAAAAAGAAACAAAAGATGAAAATGAATCAACTGGAAGAGCAAACAGTAGAAAGTATGTAAAAAAAACAATTTTATAATGTGGTAATTTGAAAATTTGAAAATGATCGAAAGACAATTTGATAATGTGGCAATTTGAAAATTTGAAAATAATAATTCAGGAATGCTAACTACTGGACTACGCAGTATCTTCCTTACCAGTCGAACACATCAGGGAACTGAAGACCTATACCACTTTGCACAAAAGACGGCCGGAGTACTTCCCGGCAATGGGCTGTTTATCATTGCCGGGGGCACTTTTTTGTTTCTTTTTCTGCAAGCAAAAAAGAAAAGAGAAATAATAATTAATCTGGAACACCAGGAGTCCTCGTTGAGAGACTTCGTGGAAGTAAATGAGGCAATTTGAAAATGTGTCAATTTGTTTTCACTAACAATTTTGATTATTATTGATCTGAATTTATCTTATGAGAAAACTTACTTTTTATCTTGTTGTTCTTATTTCATTTTCTTGTACCAAAGGTGATCTTCCTAAAGAACCTGCTGCTGAATTATACCGGCAGTTTGCACTTTCAGAAACGGAATTTGAACAGTCATTTAAATTCCTGAAAAGAGAAGTTTCTTATTTCGCTACGAATCCATTTTTGAAGCACATCAGGATTTTCAGTTATGATGCAGCCAACCGTTGTACCGAAATTAAGATGGGTACAATAGATTCCTCAATAACTAACCCGGCTTTCAAACTTACCCAAACAATCACTTTTAATTATGAAGGTTCGGCTGTGCTTCCATCTTCATTGTCGAATGTCAAAACCGTTTTTCCAAATCTTATCACTCAATTTTATTTTAAATATAATAACCAGGGCATGAAGATCATGGATTCTGTACGGGTAAAAAATCAATTGGGTGAACCCGCAGATAGGATAGTGAAATATGAATACGTAAATGAAAGGGTTTATTCAACGCCGGAAATGAATGGTTTCCCTATGGTTAATAATTCATATGATACATTGGAATTATTGTCAGGTGGTAATATTGAAAGACTGCTCTCAAAACATATAAGAACAACAGGTGATGAAGTGGTGACTTACCAGTTCACCTATGATGATGGAGTGAGCCCGTATAACAAATTAAATATTGCCAACTCGCTGTATTTTGAAAATTCGGCTATTGGACTTGGGTATAATGTTCCTTTGGAAACGCATTACATGGGTGTTACTATCAATAACATGACTTCCTGGATGACTGGCTCTTACAAGGTTAATTTTAATTATGAATATGATATTGATAAATATCCTGTCCGGAAAGAAATGGCCAGGCCGGGTGATGTCAGTCCCTTCCAGGTAATTTTATTTGAATACTGACATTAGTGTAAGAGAATTTTTTTTTAAGATTATTGCCTGATAATTTTTCCATCTTCCATTTCAATCGTACGATTAGAAATATTCGCCAAGGTTTCATCATGTGTAACGATCAATAATGTTTGATTGTATTGATAGGCGAGTTGTTTAAAAATATCAAAAACAATTTCCCGGTTTTTTTTATCCAAATTTCCTGTCGGTTCGTCACCCATAATAATGTCTGGGTCATTGATCAGGGCACGGGCAATGGCTACACGTTGTTTTTCACCACCGGATAATTTTGTGGCTTTTTTTTGAGCCAGGTGTTGGATATCCAGCATGCGCAATTTTTCCATGGCTCTTTCCTCAACTTCTTTTTCTGTGAACCTAGCGAGTTTTAAACCGGGCAGCATAACATTTTGCAATACTGAAAATTCATTTAACAGGTAATGGAACTGGAAAATAAAACCAATTTTTTCATTGCGTATGAGAGCCAGCTCAGGTTCTTTTTTATTAACCACACTTTTATCATCTATCAGCAGATCGCCTTCATAATCCGTATCCATGGTGGAGAGTATATACAATAAAGTAGATTTGCCGCAACCAGATTTACCAATAACAGTAACAAAATCTTTTCGTTTAATGGTAAAGGTAATATCGGTTAATACCTTTGTAGTAACAGGATCATGAAAGTATTTGGTGATATGCCGGGCTTCTAATATATTTTCATTCATCTTATTTCCCCCTGATGATTAATACCGGGTCTACTTTGCTGGCCTTTCTAGCAGGAAAATAACCTGCCAGGTAAGTAGTGATTAAAGAAAATGCAGTTCCAATGAAATAAATCATGGGATTATAATTTACCGGATAAGTGGTTATGGTTGGTAAGGCCGCTGTAATAAAGGGAATATTATCAATTATAACAGATAGCAAAAACCCAAACAGCAATCCAACCATTCCACCTGCTATACCTATACTCAATGCAATGATAATAAATACGGCTTTTACATCCTTGCCTGCAAATCCCGTTGCTTTCATAATAGCAATAGAATCCATTTTTTCGTAGATCAGCATATTTAAAATATTGTAAATGCCAAAGCCTGCAACAATTAACAAAGTGATACCGACAGAGTAGGAGATCAATGTCCGGATATTACTTCCTGTTTCAAATTGTGCATTCGCTGTTTGAATATCTTCTGCCTGCGTTCCGAACCTGGCTGCAAATTCTTTTGCAACAATGGGAGCTTCATCTATATCGTTTAGCTTGACCTGTATATCCGTTAAATAATTATTGGGTTTACCCATTATTTTTTGTGTTGTAGCCAGCGATGCAAAACCGAGTGTTTTGTCAAATTCAAGTATGCCCGATTCAAAAAAGCCAACGACCTTTAATGAAAACCGGTCACCGGCAGGTGTTATCACAACGACTTTATCACCCACATTTACAAATAATTTATTGGCCAGCGGTCTTCCGAGTATAATGCTGTTTGAAACTCTTTTAATATCCGTTGCCGATCCCTTGGTAACATAATCCTTAAAATGAAATAAACGGCTTTCTGCATCCACATCAATACCGTTTAACACCCCGGTAATATCAATGGTGCCATCATTATAAAAAACAGGAGTTGTAAGCTTAGGAGCCAAACCCAAAACTCTTTGGTCATCCCGGATTGTTTCTATAACCGCCGCGCTGTTATAAATATCCTGGCGGCTGTTTTCAGCTTTTATTGAATAAATAAAATGGTAATGATCTTTATACTGCACTGTTTGTTGAATGGGCTGAATGGGTTTTGGTTTGATTTCATTGTATAACCTGATATGTGGTGTCCTGTTCAGGATCAATCCATCCAGCAGGTCATTAAGGCCGGTCATAAAACTGAGTAAAGTAATGAACATCGTAATGCTGAATGTTACCCCGATAGCAGCCACCATTGTCTGGCGCCAGCGTGCGAACAATAATGACTTTGCAATGGTAAAAATTAGTTTGTAGTTCATTCAACTGGTTTCATGATCTCATCACTGGTTGTTAACCCACTGAGGATTTCTACTTTCTGAAAATCCATCACGCCCGTTACAACTTTTCTTTTATTGCCATCTGCAAGTATCACCATTGAATCATTGACCAAAAAATCTCTTGGGATAGTAATGGCTTTTTCCCTGGTTTGTAAAACAATATTTGCTTCGGTTGTCAGGTTTGGATAAAGGGCACCTGGTCGTTTTGTAAAAATGGCTTCAACTGTGAATGAGCGGGTGCGTTCATTCATTAACGGTAGTATCCGGGTCACTTCGGCTTCAAACACCTCGTTCTTATAACTATCCATGGTGATCAGCACTTTTTGCCCCGGAATAATTTTTCCAATATCATATTCGTCTACCTGGAGCTCCAATATAAATTCACCATCACCCCCGATAACGGCTATAGGTGTTTGGGTATTGACCATTTCACCCTCATTCTTGAACAGGCTGTAAACCTTTCCATTCATGTTACTTTTTATGGTAAAATCGCTTGCAGCTGTTTTACTCATTCTTAAATTATTTCTCGATTGTTCGGATGCGTAATTGATTTGTCTTTGGAGATCCCTGTACCGGGAAACCGCACCATCATATGCGGATATGCTGTTTTTATAAGCCAGTTCCCGTTGTTCCAATTCAATACGGGTTCCAATTTGTTGGTCCCATAATCGGCGTTGCCTTTCCATTAATATGGAATCATTTTGCACTTTTGTTTTAAGGAAATTGATATTAGCCTGCAGTTCATTGAGTTTATCCCTGTTTGCATTGATGGAAGCACTCTCTACGCCAAGTTGTGCACCTTCTATATTTAAACGGGCCAGTTCATTGGTAACCTGTAAAATAGAACCTCCCTTTTTAATGCTGTCACCTTCTGTTACAAATATTCGTTGGATGATTCCGTTAACAGGAGAAAATACCTGGTATTGATCACTGCTTTTTACAATGCCTGATGCATATACTGATTCCGTTATATTCTCTTCTACCGGATTAACTTTTTCCTGCTCTTCCCCGCAGGATATAAAAAGTAATATGATAAGAATGGATCCAATTAATTTTATTGGTATGCCCTGTTTAATAAAATGATTAATGGAGCTTCTTATCATACCAATCCAAAATTATTTTTTATTATTAAGCGGGTATTAATAGGCACCATGCTTGAATTAAAATTCTGTTTATTAAACATAAGAATATATTGGCATTATCATTAAGTGAGAAACTATTATAAAATTACATGCAATTGTATAAAGGTGAGGTGATGCAGGTCATTTTGATCACTGATTCATTAAAATCAACACATTATAAGTAACGATCGCTGGTTTCCATTTCATCGGCCAGGTCCTGGATGGTTTTGGATAAAAAAAGATTTTTTAATTGCACTTTGATCGTTTTATACTGGTTGTGCATAGGACAAGGTTTGATATCAGAACATTTTTTTAATCCCAACACACATTTATCCAGCACATCATCATCTTCCATCGCTGATAGAATGGCTTTGACCGGCAGCATTTTAGCATTTTTAGTCATAAAAAAACCACCCCCGGGTCCACGGGTTGAACTGATGATTTTATTACCTGCAGTAAGTTGTTGAAGGATCTTGGCAGTGAAAGATTTTGGCGAATTAATTCCCTTTGCAATTTCATCCAAACCCAGCTTTGATTCTTCACTGCTTTTTTGTGCAATAAAAATGGAGGCTCTCAATGCATACTCTGTGGCTTTTGAAAACATGGTTCACTTTATTGGTGATGTGGATATTAATGTGTGTTTACTATTTATAATTCCTCCATTCCGCATAGGAATTATTGGTTTCATAGATCTTTAATTTATGCAGTTCAATATTTTGAGGAAGCACTTTTTGTAAGCGTAAACGGATAAAAGTGAGAATATTTTCTGCACTAGGTTCATGGTCCCAGGTTACCAGGTTTTCCTGCATAAACAAACCGGTATGTTTATTTACATATTCACGGGATAAAACCAGTTTATGATCCATTGATGCTATAATTGGCTCCATTAACTGTTTCAGTTCTTTAAAATCCATCACAAAGCCGGGTGCGGGTAAATAATCATCGCTGTTGTTTAATTGCCTGGCGGTTACATGTAACTCATAGGAATGGCCATGTATATTTCTGCAGGCGCCAGCATATCCATAAATGGCATGGGCCATTTCAAAACGAAAGATCCGGGTTACCTGTAGCATGTTTAATAAATTTTGAAATGATTCTTTAAAAGTGAAACACGTTGCTGCCAGTCAATCATATTTAGGATTACTGGAAAATAAATTAAGGACAAATTTATCCTTAATTATTATATTTGCAAAAGGAATACTTATAAATTTCCCAATCATGGATCAGTCAATCATTGAATTCATCACCAAACAAAAAACAGCATCTGTCTGTTGCGTGGATAAGGGCAGACCTTATTGCTTTAGCTGTTATTATTCATTTAATGCAGAAGAGGGTTTATTATATTTTAAATCTTCCACGGATACACATCATATGAAACTGTTGATGAAGGATCCGGTTGTTTCCGGAACCATATTGCCTGATAAGCTGCAACAGCTTGCCATCCGGGGCATCCAGTTCCAGGGTGTTATGTTACCTGCTCATGATGTACGCACTAAAGAGGCTTATAAAAATTACCACAAAGCCTTCCCATTTGCATTGATGATAACGGGTGATGTGTGGGCTATCCAGGTTGATCAAATAAAAATGGTTGACAATACCAAAGGCTTTAAGCACAAAACCTCCTGGTTCAGGACAGAAACTTTGGTTTGATTTCCCGCGATTTATCTTTCAAATCTCGCCTGGAAAAATCTTAAATATTTTGGTTCATAAATCATCTTCATGCCTTTGATCTTTTGCCGACGTTCATAAACACGTGCCGCTGATTCTGCAATTACATCCATGTGTGCCTGTGTATATACACGCCGGGGAATGGTAAAACGAACCAGTTCAAGTTTAGGATGATAATTTTCTCCGTTTGCTTTTCGACCAGAGGAGACAATACCTCTTTCCATAGTTCTTACACCGGAGTCCAAATAAATTTCTGCCGCCAGTGTTTGCGCAGGAAATTCATCCTGGGTTATATGGGGAAGAAATTTTTTAGCATCAACAAATATCCCGTGACCGCCGACGGGTTTTACAATAGGAATACCATATTCCATCATTTTTTCACCCAGGTAAATCACCTGCCCAACTCTTGCACGGATATGATCATCACAAACACTTTCACCAATTCCAATGGCCATAGCTTCCATATCCCTGCCTGCCAATCCGCCATAAGTATGTAAGCCTTCATACACAACAACCATATTGCGTGCTTCTTCAAAAACATCCCAGTCATTCACAGCCAGGAATCCACCAATATTAACGAGGGCATCTTTCTTTGCGCTCATGGTGGCACCATCGGTGAGTGAACAAATCTGCAGTACAATTTCTCTTACAGATTTATCCTGGTAACCTTTTTCTTTTTGTTGTATGAAGTAGGCGTTCTCAGCAACCCTTGTCATATCGTGAATAATGCGGATCTTATGTTTTTTGGTCAGCGCCCACAGTTCTTTTAAGTTCTGCATGCTGATGGGTTGCCCGCCAGCCATGTTTACACTCGTTGCCATACTAACATATGGTATTTTTTTGGCGCCATGTTTATCAATCAGTTTTTCTAATTTTTGCAGGTCAACATTCCCTTTGAATGGAAATTCATTTTCAGGATCGTGCGCTTCATCAATAATGATATCTTCAAATTTTCCACCGGCCATTTCCTGGTGCAGCCTGGTCGTGGTGAAGTACATATTGCCGGGAATAATATCTCCTTTTTTGATCAGTATTTTGGATAGAATATTTTCAGCAGCCCGGCCCTGGTGAGTGGGCACAAAATGTTTATAGCCGTAAGTTTCCTGTACCACCTTTTCCAGGTTATAAAAATTGCGGCTGCCTGCATAGGCTTCATCGCCCATCATCATGCCGGCCCATTGCCTGTCGCTCATGGCTGATGTGCCGCTATCCGTGAGCAGGTCAATATAAACATCTTCAGACTTTAGCAGGAAAGTATTATAACCCGCATCCTTCAGCGCTTTTTTTCTTTGCGCCGGGTTGGTCACTTTCAATAATTCTACCATCTTCATCTTATAGGGTTCGGCCCAGCTTCTTTTAATATGATTGATCATTGGGTAATTTTTATATTTTAAATGTTGTCCAGTTTTGCTGTAAAATGACGAAGCATAGCAGCTTCTTCAATAATTTTCAATCCTTTTATTTTATCCTTATTTTGGAAAACTTCTATAATCACTTCGGCTACATAATCGATATGACTTTGGGTATAAACTCTTCTGGGAATAGCCAGGCGTACCAATTCTATTTGCGCAGGAATTAATTCACCATCCGCATCGTATTTACCAAACATCAAAGAACCAATTTCAACACAGCGGATGCCGCCTTCGATATACAATGCACCAACCAGCGCCTGACCGGGATAATGATTAACCGGAATATGCGGCAGAAATGCTGCTGCATCAATATATACCGCGTGTCCGCCCGCTGGTTGTATAACGGGTACGCCTACACTAATTAATTTTTGGTTGATGTATTCAATACTGCGGATGCGGTATTGCAGGTAATTTTCATCCATCACTTCAATTAAACCAATGGATATTGCTTCAAGGTCCCTGCCTGCCAGTCCGCCATAAGAAGGAAAACCTTCAGTGATGATCAGCATGTTCCTGCAATTCAATGCCAGTTGCGGGTCATGCATGGCCAAAAAGCCACCGATATTGGCAAACGCATCTTTCTTTGCACTCATGGTACAACCGTCTGCATAGGAGAACATTTCTTGGGCAATTTCCGGGATCTGTTTTTCCGCATAACCTTCTTCCCTTGTTTTTATGAACCAGGCATTTTCTGCAAAACGGCAGGCATCGATAAATAAGGGGATATTATATTGAACACAGACCTCTTTTACATCCCGTATATTTTTCATGCTTACGGGCTGTCCACCTCCTGAGTTATTGGTAACCGTTAGTATGACCATCGAAACTTGTTCATGCCCAATTTCAACAATCTTTTTTTTCAATGCATCCACATCCATATTTCCTTTGAAAGGTGCCGGTATGGTTGGTAGTTTTCCTTCGGGGCATAAAAGATCGATCCCTTCGGCCCCGCTGAATTCTATGTTAGCCCGGGTTGTATCAAATAATGTATTGCTTAAAAAATATTTTCCTTTCCCACCTGTAATAGTAAAAAGTATTTTTTCTGCAGCCCTTCCCTGGTGAGTAGGAATAACCAGTGGCATACCGGTTATTTGTTGTACGGTTTTTTCAAATCGAAAAAAGCTGGGACTGCCCGCATACGATTCATCACCTTTCATGATGCCAGCCCATTGATTGCTGCTCATGGCACTGGTTCCGCTGTCTGTCAGTAAATCGATCAGCACTTTATCTGAGTGAATTAAAAACGGGTTGAAGTATGCTTTTTTTAAAATCTCAATTCTTTCTTCGGGTGTGGTAAAAAATATGGGTTCTACAGACTTTATCTTAAACGGTTCTATAATTGTTTTCACACAAAAAATTTGAAGTAATAATTTAATTAGAAATGGAGTGGCCGGTTGCCAGCAAAAGAGGACAGAAATGATTCAGGAGGGCTTTTTAATAATATTTTTCCAGCATTTCATAAAAGCAAAGATGGCATGGTAGAATCAGAAATTACATGATTATAGTCATGCATTAAAAATATAGAAGTACAAAGTTTTCTTTCAAATTTTTTAATCAACCCGCTTGATAAAAATCACCATGTATTTTGATTACTATCAATACTCATCTTTAATAATTCTTAAATAAAATATCGTTATTGCAGGTAAACGATTTAATAATAAAAATTAACAATACTTCGGGTTCGTTTTTATTATTGAATAAGTTGATTTTACAGCTTGAGTTTGAAATTAAAAGAACAGGTTTCACGGGGAAATTAATAAATTTATAGAGCCTCCATCAATCAAATTAAGAAGTGTAAGCTGCGGAACAATTCCTTTTTTCTCCACCATCCTCCCAAATGAATACAATCTTTACCCTCCATAAAATTTGCAATTGAACTGCACCAGGTTATTTATCAACTATGAAAATTTATTAATACTCACCTGGCAAAAAAATTGTTATGAAAAAAATTCTGGTGATTGAGGATAGTGCAGATATCCGGGATAACACTGCTGAAATTTTAGAACTCGCTAATTACAAAGTTGTTACTGCACAAAATGGTAAGGAAGGTGTTGAATTATCCTTAAAGGAAAATCCTGATTTAATTATTTGTGATATTATGATGCCTTTGCTGGACGGTTATGGTGTATTGCATACCCTCCATAATAACCCGGTAACTGATCATACGCCATTTATATTTTTAACGGCTAAAACGGACCGATCCGATTTTAGAAAGGGTATGGATATGGGTGCCGATGATTTTATTACAAAACCGTTTAATGATACCGAATTATTAAGCGCTGTAGAAAGCAGGTTAAAAAAAGCAGATCTAAATAAAAGGGAAATTGGTGCAGGTGTGAATGGTATAGATGAATTAATAAAAGCCAGTAATGGCACTGATGGGTTACGTGAATTAACCAGTGGCAGAAATATCAATAAGTACAAAAAGAAGCAGTTGATTTTTTTAGAAGGAAACCGCCCAACCTGCTTGTTTTATGTTCAAAAGGGGAAAGTGAAAACATATAAAACAAATGATGATGGAAAGGAACTTGTGGTTGATTTATATTCTGAAGGCGATTTTTTGGGATACATTAGTTTGTTGGAAAATACAAATTACCAGGAAACAGCAGAAGCCATGGAAGAGACTGAATTATGTATTATTCCCACCAGCGATTTTAATTCATTGCTGAATAATAACTCCGATGTCAGTCGAAAATTAATTCAATTGCTGGCAAGGAATATTTCAGAAAAGGAAAATCATTTATTGGGCCTTGCCTATAATTCTTTACGGAAAAAAGTGGCAGATGCAATAATGACTATAAATAAGAAGTACAATACAAAAAATATCGAAAATTTTTCCATCGATATCAGCCGAGAAAGTCTTGCTACCATAGCGGGTACGGCAACGGAATCACTCATTCGAACCTTAAGTGAATTTAAGAATGAAAAATTAATTGCGGTAAGAGATGGGTCTATAATAATCCTGAACGAAAAAAAATTAACTAACCTGCTCAATTAAAAAAGGCTGTATATTTCTATACAGCCTCCAGGACTTGTGTTTAATGGTTAATGGTTTATGATTTTAATTTCGGTTGATGATTGATTATTCCTTTTTCAATCATATCCTTTACAATCATTTCTCCATATTCGTGTCCAAGACTTTCTGCAGATGCCGGATCAAAAGATTCTGTTTGCACAGAATAAAGAAGTTGTTTGGTTTTTAGATCATAAAAATTGCTTTCCCAAAAATATTTGGTGTTTACCTGCTGGTAATATTCGGGGCTGTAAATGCGATCATAGATCGTTGAATAGTAACCCCAAAAATGTCTTTGATAAATAATGTAAGGTGAATAATAAACCCTTGCCGGTACATAATTCCGCTCTCTTTCTTTATCCAGCAAAACAATGGTAATAACGGCATCCACGCCACTATTGCTTAACTTAGTAAGTGCGCCTTCTTCATCAATATTTTCAAATGCTTTGGGTCCATATTCCTTTAGTGATGAAACTGCATTGTAACCTCTCTCTTTCAGATCATTTGCCAGGTGATTTTCCATTTTTTCTCTCATGTTTCTGTCATGGTCCTTGATGATCCCAATAACCATAATTTTGTCAAAACTTTTTGTAGTCACGGTCTCTGATTTCCAGGAATGCGTGATACGGGAGGATGAACAACCAGTGAGCAGAAAGAGTATTATCAAACCAATAATTGATTTGGTGTTCATAGCTTTAATTTTAAGAATATAAATGTAGCTGTGTGTGTAATGCCATTCAATGACGCCTGTCAGGAACAATACAAATGGTGGTTAGTAAAAGGGTGCTAGTTATAAAGTATTCGTGGTTATTCAGGGTATTACATAAAGTGATAATCCGCGCTACTCATACCGGTACTAAAAAATGCACTCATGTAATTGTGAAGGTCAAATGTTAATTTGTGAAAGTCATCTTCAACAAATTGAAATTCCTTCCTGATTTTATGCTGCGTATTCAACATCTCTTTAGCTAAATCAATATCACCATCACCAGCCTGGGACATGAGCTTTTCCTGGTCTGTCAATTCATTTTTTAGAAAGCTGATATATTCATCTTCTTTTAAAAGGTAGTTATGAAAATATTCAACCTGTTCCATAAAATCGTTATCATTAATATCTGATTCTATAATAAAATCGCTTAAGCGTTTTTTAAATTTTATATTTTCTTCTGTAAAGAAATTCAGTATGCGCTTGTATGATTCAATTTCATATCGAAACTGGCTCATTAATAAATCTAATTTAAACATGGTACAAAATGTTTAGTCTTTGATAATTTGTTTTATAAAATTATTTCATTCCTATTGCATCAGAACTGCATAGTCATCAGCCGGAATACTGATACTGGTCAGCATAGATAGAATATTGTTATTTATAATTTTATATCACGGCTAAATAAAACCACTAAATTTTTTTAAAAAAAAAGCCCCGGCATGTATTACAGCGGGGCTGGTTAATGGCATGGAGCCGATTTACTTAATAGCAATGTGTTTACTGGTTGCTATTTTTTTGGCCTCTTCTTTTTTTGGCAGGCTCAGTTTTAAAACACCATCAACATAACGAGCATCAATTTTTTCCATGTTTACTTCATCTGGTAATGAGAAACTGCGGCTGAATGAAGAATAGTTAAATTCTTTACGAGTATACTTTTCATCTTTATCTTCTTTTGATTCTTCTTTTTCGCTGCTAATCGTAAGCATGTTTCCTTCAATGTCAATATTGAAGTCTTCTTTTTTCATACCAGGAATAGCCAGTGAAACCATAAATTCATCTTTGTTTTCTGTAATATTTACTGCTGGTACATTTAACACCCGGCTGGTTAAACCTCCACCTTCGAACCACTCATCCCATGGCCTGAAAAAATCATTGAATAATGATGGCATTTTTTCTGTACTTCTTGCTAATGATCTTGTTGACATAAAACCTCCTGTATTTTAAAATTTTTGAAATTATTTCAGGTACAAAACTATTAACAAGCCAGGGCAGGATCAAAGATGGTCGTCAGTAAAAATCATGAGTGTGGTCAGTGTTTAAAAACAAGAATTTTGTGGTGTCCAGCTTCTGTTCCTGGTTGAACTTTTCTTGCGACGCTCCGTTCAGGTTATGTTCCCTGGTTAAACATTTTTTGTTGAGGTAACCATTAAACTGCTTTTGCATTATGATTATAAACGAAATCATTTACAACATTTTCAACCAGGTGATGTTTTAGCATTTCTTTTTCTTCCATCCAATGCAAATTTATTTTCTGCAGCAGATTTTTTTCATTGTTTTTTACAGATGACAACCACTCGGGTCTTAATAATGTTAAAGCAATACATAAGTCATTAAACTTTCCCAGTTCTTCTGCCACCAATGTTGCATGATCAAAACGGGTTTTATCGCCAAAGAGTTCTTCCATATTCAGCATGCAACATTCTTCAAAAATTTTATAGACATAAAGAATATCCTTGATATTTTTCCGGATGCGGTGGAGGCTTTCATCAGCAATGATTCTGCCGGTAAACAATGCGATGATATTATTAAACTTGAAGTTCAGAAAATTTCTAACGGTGGTGGCATTAAGGTTTATAGGTAAATGAACATTTATTTTCTCTTCCATTTTAGAAACGGTTTCATGTTGTAACCAGAACATTAATTCACGCTTTAATTTTTTCATTTCTTTTTTAAGAATAGACCTGTACTTCGGAAGTTTTTCTTTCGAACGCACCATTTCATCGATTCTTAAAAGTTGTAATTGCAGTTCCCTGAATTTTCCCGTAACAGTGTAAATTTCTTTAAGGTTACGTGGCATATCCAAATTTTCGGCATCCGCAATTTCCATCCCAAGTAATCTCAAAAAGGCTCTTAATTTCTTAAACTCCACCCTGAACACATGAATATCTTCTGCATCAAAATGTTTTTCAATCTTGTTGAATAATTTTTTAAAATGTTTAAAATACCTGTGAATGATATGTTCAATTTCCTGTTGGTTCAACATGATTAATAAATTAACTCAATGCATTTATTTAATCGTTCAATGGTTTACGTTAGGTGCTTTTTTAAGCTGGCAATGGAATAGCGTATTAATAAACTACAAAGGTAGTTTCTTTGCTACAGTGGTTTTTTGTGTAATTGTTCTATAACTAAAGGGAGCCGGATAAAAATCCAGCTCCGTATAAATCCAATAATCCAATGAAATCCTATATAAAAGTAGATCAGGCTTATTGCATAGTTAATGATACTGGTCATTGTAATCACTGATCGTTATTTTGTCCAGATTATAATAATCATTTTCTTTTATCCAACTTATGATCAGCCTGTATTATGACGCTTGTCATTATATCCATATAAGTTTTTAATTAGGTTTACAATTACTAAGAATGTGCAAGCATTCCTGGGCGATTGTAATTAATCATTTAAAAACATTTATCATGAAAAGGAATATGAGTAATGCTGACAGGATTATCCGCATGGTATTGGCCGTCATTTTTATGGTCCTGTGGTTTCAAAACATAGTAACAGGAACAGCAGCAATTATCCTGCTGATACTGGCTGGTATTTTTATTTTGACCAGTTTTTTTGGATTCTGCCCACTTTATAAATTGTTTAATGTAAGTACCTGGACGGGAAGAAAAGCTATATAATCTTTTTAAAAGGAGTTGAAAAGACTTACTTTAGAGTAAAGGCAGTAAATTTTTGGGAGGTTTAAAAATTACCAAAATGAAAATAAATAAAGAATGGCATTTAAAGCATTTAATGCCAAGAAATCCCACTATGGAAGAACGTCTTAGCTGGCATATTGAACATGCAAAAAATTGCTATTGCAGGGATATTCCACCCAAATTAAAAGAGGAGATCGCAAAAAGAAATATAAAGAAACATTGAGTTGATATTTTAGAAATCAGCCTTTATACTTCCTTCATTCCATTGGGGATAAATCAGGATCAAGTTTAAATAAGAATAAGGCAAGCCTTTTTGCCGTGAAAGAAGTGGCATAGTCATTCCTTAATTCATTTTTCTACTTAAATACAACGTTCCCACAAGTTCAACTAACTGGACAATTATTTCATTTCATTTGACTTCCCGGATTTCTCAAATTTCTGTCATTCATACCATTGACGACCATCATTGATTACGAAGTATAGCTACTTTAAATTGGATATGGTTAGTAGCCATAAATTTTAAAATCATAATAAAACATTTTTGTATGAAAAAGATGGTCATGGCAATATTCACTGTTTTACTTTTTAGCAGCAGTTGGATTTATGCCCAGGAAGATACAGTAATTACATTACCGGAAATTACAGTTACAGGTAGTGCAAAAGTCAGTAACGATTTAAACAAGGCATTCAAAAAAGCATTTCCAGGAGCAGAAGAATTAAGGTGGTATAAGCAAAATAAAGATTACCTGGCCAAGTTTATTAAGGACGATGTTAATCATAATTCATTGTTTAAAAAGAATGGCTTTTTGAAATATGATATCAGTTTTGGGTATGAAAAAAATTTACCTGGGGACGTGTTGAAAATGGTTCGTGATGCTTACCAGGATTTCAACATTACCAGGGCTGTAAATGTAAAATCGGCTGGCAGGGATATTTGGGTAGTTAATCTGGAAGGAATGAGAAACTATGTAATTGTGAGGGTAGAAGATCAGGCGTTGGAAGAAGTAAAAAGAATGAACAAATCGAGGTAACCATTTATTTAATCATTTGAAGGGTGTTTCAATTTCTTTTGGATGACTGGTTTTTGTCAATGCCTGCATAATTTATTATGCGGGCATTGTTATGTAGGTTTACATCAATTTATTAGTATCGTATTGTAATTGTATGGATTCATTTACGCACATTGCACTTGGAGCATGTATCGGCGAAGCTTTTTTTGAGAAAGGTTTTGGAAAAAAAGCTATGATCTGGGGTGCCCTGGCTCAAAGTATTCCGGATATTGATTTTATTGCATCTGCCTGGTTAACCACATCTGAAAATTTACTGGCACACAGGGGATTCACCCATTCCATTTTATTTGCATTGCTCATTATTCCCATTTTTGCTTTGGTGGCAGATAAAATTCACAGGCCTCACAATATTCCATTCAGGACCTGGTTGTTATTTTTCGCAACAGAAATTTTTTTGCATTTGTTTATCGATGCTTTTAATAATTATGGCATTGGTTGGTTTGAACCCTTTTCGCATGCCAGGTATTCTTTTAATATAATTTATGTAGCCGATCCTTTTTTCTCAGTTTGGCCCGGATTGGCATTTTTGATGCTGGTATTATTACATAGATTTCATCCCAACCGTGGTTTTTGGTGGAAGGTCGGTGTTGTGATCCCGTTTATTTATCTTGGTTATTGTACAATGAATAAGCTGCAGATCAATAAAGACGTGAAAGAAATATTCGTTCAACAAAATATTCCGCATACAAGGTATTTTACCACGCCAGCACCATTGCAAAACTGGTTATGGTATGTTGTAGCGGGTAATGATACAGGTTATTATGTTGGATTCAGATCAGTATTTGACAGTAAAAAGCAAATTGATTTTGAATATTTTCCACGTAATGATTCATTGTTAAAAAACGTAACCGATCATGAGGACCTTCAAAGGTTGATCCGGTTCTCACAACAATTTTACACCGTTGAAATGCGAAATGACACCTTACTTTTTAATGATCTCCGTTTTGGACAGATCATAGGTTGGAAAGATCCCACTGAAAAATTTGTGTTCCATTATTTTCTGCAACACCCGGATGATAATACTTTGGTGGTTCAAAGAGGCCGTTTTACCGGTTGGGATATGAATGCGGCCAAAGCATTATGGGTGCGGATAAAGGGAAACTAAGTGCGCTGTTTAAAATAAAAAGTAAACAGGTAAATCACCATGCGGATAAATTGGTATGAAAGCCATCGTATAAATTGTTTGAATATATTATTTGTTTTGGCATGCACTTCAGCGCTTACACACATGCATTCATCAGCTATGATAGCTTCTAATTCCTGTCGTACTTTTTTTACAAAAGCCGGGTTCAATACATCTACATTCAATTCTATGCTTGCATAAGCACTGATGCTGTTTATATTGTATGATCCAATCGTCATCCATTCATCATCACAAATAGCCAGTTTGGAATGCAAAATATTTGTTTGATATTCATGTAACTCGATCCCATTTCTTAATAACCAGTCATAAAGCCATCTCTCTGCTGGTTTTGTTAATATAACATCTGAACGACCGGCAGTGATCACCCTGATCTTAACGCCTCTTTTTACAGCTTGCGACATTCTTTTTCGCAAGGATAAATCTGGTAAAAAATAACTGCAAAAAATAAGTACATATGATTGGGCATGGTCAATCATTTGTATATAAGTTTTGGATATTTCATCCTTTTTGCGCACCCAATCATTCTCCCGCATTCTTACTGCACTTTGGTTTTCGGCAGCGATGGTTAGTAGAATAGCTTCCTTTTCGCAGGCTTGTTGCTGCATTTTTTTAGGATACCCTTTCCAGCTCTTCCAGCAAAGTAAACAGATTTCTTTTGCAATTTCTCCTTCCATATATAGAGCAAAATCAAGCCATGCCGGTTCATCTGGTAAATCGTTGTAGCGGTTCGCAATATTTACACCACCTATCAAAGCATACCTTGAATCGAATACCGCGATCTTATGATGCATGCGCCGTCCAAAATAAAAGTATTTACTTTTAAACAAGGGTTCAAAAAAACGGAAATGAATACCTGCTACCCTCAAATCATCAATAAAGGATTGAGACATCACCTGCGACGCATAACCATCAGCCATTAAATAAACATCTACTTTTCTTTTTGTTGCATTCTTTAAGGCAACAGACACCATCTGGCCCGTTTCATCATCATCAAAAATATAGCTTTGAATATGTATGATGCTTTTTGCTTCATCAATCAACTGAAGCAGTGTGTCAAAATATTGTTTACCACTCCTGATCAGTTTAACCTGGTTATGCTGGGTATATGTATCTGTATTTGTGGAAATTTTGGTCGCCGCCATATATATAACCAATTTACAGTTTCGTTGGCTATTTCTTTCAAATGAAATAATTCATTACAACAAAGGGGAGCTTTCAAACTTCGTATAATTTTTCATAGTATTCTGTAGCCATCCGGTTACTGTCAAAAGTTGGAATAATATCCTTCATGCTGTTTTTCATAATATCCAGCCAATGTGTTGGATAATCATAATACATGGGGAGCACTTCGGTTTCCAGCAGGTTGTAAAGGCTTTTAGCATCCTGTTCATCCTGTTCATAATCAGGTAATGAAATATCACAAGGCGGAATGATAAAGGAATTGATCTTGTCTTTGGCAAATTCAGGAAACCAGCCATCAGGTAAACCTACATTGATTGCGCCATTCATTGCTGCAGCCATACCACTGGTACCGGATGCTTCATGTGTAAGGCGTGGTGTATTCAACCAAACATCCGCGCCCATTTTTAATTGTTTGGATAAGTGTAATTCATAACCAACCAATATAGCGCAGTTAAAATAAGTTTTACAAACATTGGCGATCTTATCAAAAATGCCAATACCAGTATAGTCCATGGGATAAGGTTTCCCAGCCCAAATGATCTGAACGGGCCGCTCTTTATTTGAAACAAGATTGTGAAACCGCTCCATATCACTCAATAACAAATCCGCTCTTTTATAACCAGCGAAACGTTTAGCAAAAACAATGGTGCAGATTTTTTCATTGTAAATTTCGCCTCCCTGGTCTGCTACTATGTCAAACAGATCTTTCTTGGACCTCAATTTATTTATTTGCAATGCTTCTGTATCACCTTTTTCCAAAGCTTCATACAGGTAAGAGTTATGCCAGTATTTAAAGTTTTGCGCATTGGTAATATAATTGATTGGACAAATGCCTTCATATTTTGACCACATATTTCGTAGTGTATGGTAATGTATTTCAGAAACGCCATTTGCTTTCCGAGAAAAGCGCAGCGCCGTTAAGGTTAAATCAAGATCATCACCCGTTTGTTGCGTGATGGATTTTATTTCTGTTAGGGGGATATCATAAAAGAATCCCATCTTGTCTAACAATGAAATGTTTATTTTTAGATTGCCAGATTCTTCCGGTGTGTGATTGGTGAATACCAACCTGCTCTTTACATCATCCAGGCTTTTATATTTATTGTATAAATAAAAAGCCAGCGGAACAGCATGCGATTCATTAAGATGATAAACATCGGGTTCCCAGTTAAGGATTTCCAACAGTTTGGCGCCACCTTCACCTAATAATATAGCCGCTGCAATCTTTGATTCTGGGTTGGCATCATATAATTTGTGTGAGATTGTATTGGCCAAATAATCATTTTCCGGCAACTCGGTGGTAAGAAAAAATACGGGGGCCGTATTAAATACATCAGGAGGTAAATAAAACGCAGTTACCCAAACATCATGTCGGGATATTTTAATGGAGAATTTGATGCCGGTGTCAATGAGAAATCCATATTTTTTTTCTTCAAACAATACATCCATAGTTTGGTCATGCTTGCGCACCTGGTTATAATAACCATACTTCCATAAAATACCAATGCCCACCATGTTTTGTTTTAATTCGAATGCACTGCGCATATGCGAGCCCGCCAGGAAACCCAAACCACCTGCATATGTTTTTAATGGCTGGTGTATGCCATATTCCATACAGAAATAAGCCACACGCTTTTTAAAAGCCGGGTTTATAGTATAAGAATGGTTGAATGAAAAGCTCATGAAAGAATTTCATTAATAAACAACAATCCGGGTGTCTTTATTTTTTAGCGGTTCCTTTGTTTTGGGAATATATAAACGAAGCATGCCCGAAGCATATTCAGCATGAATAAATTCCGCATCCACATTTTCCGGTAAAGTTATGTGGCGTTCAAAACAACCGTAGTTGAATTCGTGGAGGGCATAGTTCTTTGAGGAAACGGGATTTTTATTAAGCAGGCAAACAGATACTTCATTTTTATTTGCATGCACTACAAAGTCTTCTCTTTTAGCACCTGGAATAGCTACTTCAACCATCATGGAATCCTTAAACTCGGTTAAATTTACCGGGGGTGGGGTACTGCCTGTAGGCGCATGGTATAATTCCTTTTTTAAATCTTCATCTCTTATTAATGGAACATATTCACCAGGATAAACCGAACAATCAGACGCGTAAAGGTTGTTGTATTCCATTTTTCCAGGTTTAATTTAAAATTACGGGCATAAGACTGCGGAAAAAATGATTATCACGATGTTTATTAGTGACGCTCGTCATATTTAAGAACTTACAATAAAGAACCTGTTGGAAATTCCTGGTTCAGTGGGCTTGAATCCTTACCTTTTAAGGGGTTTTATATAATCCCGTTCTCATGTATATTAACAAGAGTATCCCATTTATTAAATCTACATTCACAGTTAACTGCCGTTGGCAGCATCATTTAATCTTCTTACTTGCAACATATTTTTGATTCTCTCATTAACAGTTACATAGAGCATAAGGTAGGCATAGCCGATAATTTTTTAAATCATTCGCTTGCCCTTCGTTTAAAAAATAATCTTTTGAAAATGCATGAAGAAAAGCATTTCATGTCTGCAGGTACCGGTAATGAAACGCCTACTGAGAATAAATCTGTGAGAAGTGATGTTATTTACTGGCTTGACAGGAAACATAATACAACACATGAAAATGATTTTTTTGACCTGGTTGATGCATTCGTGAATCATCTTAATAATACCTGTTACACGGGTATTACAGGATATGAATTTCATTATGCTCTATACGAAAAGGGAACATTCTATAAAAAACATATGGACCAGTTCCGAAATAATGAAAGCCGTAAGTATTCTATGATTATGTATTTAAATGAAGGCTGGCAGGTAGGTGATGGTGGTGAGTTAAACATTCATCATGCGGACAGGGTTCAAAGCATTTCACCAGTTAATGGGAAAAGCGTTTTTTTTAAAAGCAATGAGTTGGAACATGAAGTATTAATGGCTCATAAGCCAAGAATGAGTATTACAGGCTGGTTGAAAGTTGGTTAGATTTAAATAATGATTTTAACCTGTTTTTTTTAGCTCCCGCATTTTTCCCAGGTAATAAATGACTTCTTCATCAGTTACCTGTTCAAAATCTTCATAAAATGCACCAACGCCATAGAATTGGTCAGGTACATATACAACTACAATTTCATCAACTTCTTTAGCCAGCATTTTTATGGCAGAACTGGATGCAACCGGTACGGCAATCATTATTTTTCCAGGTTTACTTTTGCGTAATAATTGTATGGTTCCCAGCAGGGTATTACCTGTTGCGATGCCATCATCAATAATAATTACTGTTTTTCCTTCCAGGTCAACAGGTTCCTGGTCGCCCATAAAAATTTTATACATTTCTTTTAACCTGGTGCGTATGCGAGCTACTTCAGTTTGGATATATTCGTCTGAAACGTTTTCATGCGGGATGGTAAAATAATCAGTCAGGCTTGCCGCGCCAATCGCATATTCCTTATTGGTGGGGTGCCCGATTTTTTTTGTAAGAATTAATTCAATCGGCAGACCAAGTTCCCTGGCAACTGCATAGGCAACGGGTACACCACCTCTTGGAATAGCTAATACCAAACCCGCATCAGTCTGGTATCTTTTTAATTTATCAGCTAATAAAAAACCGGCTTCTATCCTGTTTTGAAATATCATTTGTTTATTCCCTGTTATTCTGGTGGTCCAAAAAAAATCATTTATTTTTTTTCAAATCGCCCGGTAACTTTTTTTATTTTAATTCGGTACATAACTGGTTTTTGTCTGTTGCTGTCATCAATTTCTGATGTTACTGCATGTTCATGCGGGTGAATCGTGCTACTTGTCATTAATGGAAAAATGCGTTTAAAAAGTATCTCTTTTGCTTTTTGAGCTTTTTTATTTTTCAATTCTTCGAACTTTCCATATACCAGTACAGATTGCCAGTTAGCCATATCAGTCATCATATCTACTTCGAAGCATACATTCGGATTTTTGCGCAACATTTTTAACTTTTTTCCTTTTTGTGTTTGTCCATAAATATATTCACCGTCATAGGTATAAGTTAATGGTACTATGTATGGTTCTTTTTTGTTTGTACAAGCTAATCTTCCTAATACCTGGCTGCTTAATACATTATTGATTTGCGTTTCATTGAGTTCACCAAGCATAAATTTTATTTTAAGGATACTGTTGGTTGTAAATATTTTTCAAACCATGATATGGCCAATGCTGATACTTTGTTCATCTTACCCGGCTCTTCAAATAAATGAGAAGCTCCTTCAATGATCGATAACTCTTTAGGGCAGGTTAATATTTCCATTGCTTTTTTATTCAATTCAATTACTTCTTTATCCAGGCTTCCAACTATCAAAAGAGTGGGGGCATTCACTTGCGGCAAATGATTCATTGCAAGATCGGGCCGGCCACCACGGGATACAACCGCCATTATATTTGAAAGATGTGCAGCTGCCTGGAGTGCTGAGGCTGCACCTGTACTGGCACCAAAATACCCAAATCTGCAATGGCTGGCAAAAGGTTGCTTTTCCAGCCATTGAGTTACATGAATTAATCGTTTTGAAAGCAGGTCAATATTAAAGCGGTTATAATAATCAGCATCTTCCTCTTCTGTCAGCAAATCAAACAGGAATGTTCCAAAATTATTTTCATTCAATTTTTCAGCAACAGCCCGGTTTCGTTTACTAAACCGGCTGCTTCCACTTCCATGTGAAAAAATGATGATGGCAGTTGCGGATGCGGGAATAATTAAATCTCCATCAAGAAAAATTTTTTCTTCCGGGATTCTTACTTCTTCATGAAATGGATGGTTGTTCATAATAATCAACGTGGTAGTACGATAGGTGTTTTTGCTTTTTTATTGACTTCGTGTTCTGCCAACTGCGACAGGCGATCGTCTATTTGTTTTTCATTGATCTCTGCTTCATGAAATATAATGGCTGATTTTTCCAGTTCCAAAGCATTTGCATATGCAGCTGCCGTTCCATACACACTGATTTTATAATGATTGATTGCCTGCACCTGGGCCAGCATGCATGCATCCTTAACTTCAGGATCTGTGCAGTTAGATAATTTCTCATTCATTTCTTCAATGAAAGCATGCATTACCCGGTGGGTAAGACTTAACGAACTGATGTTTTCTTCTGAAAAGAAAACCTCCATACTTTTTACATGTTGCTGTACATGATCCAGGTATTTCTGCAATACCGTTTTTAATTTTAAAGTACTTGCCATGCTGATCCATTCAGGTAAAACTTTTTTTAACTGAACCTCTGCAATGGTAAATGTCCTGGCGTCAGAATCCAGCAGGTCATGCAGCGTGGTAATAGTGTTCAAAGAGGTTGCCATGGTATATAATTTATGTATCAAATTTATAGGACCCTGTAATCCTGTTAAATGACCATCATCAGTAATTAATGAAACTGTCCTCATTGAATAGCGCAGGTAAAAAGTTTTGCTTTGATAAAATATATTACGAATCTCAGCATATAAAGAATAAACAGGAGTTTTTTGAAATAGGATTAGTTGAATAGCATTACGTGGAGCACTTCTATATATATATTGGAGTGCCACGTTTTTTTGATGAATTATTTGATGCAGTACAAGTGAGTGACACAACTGAAGCTGAACAAGGATTCAAAGGCTGAAAAAAAAATAAAATTCATGCGACGATATTTTACCAAAGATGTGGATATAAATGAATCAGCTATTATACAGTCAATTAAGCAATCGGCATATCCATTAAAAAGTAAAGCTGATCTGCAACCGTTAATGGATCGAATTGGTGATGCCAGGATTGTAATGCTGGGAGAAGCAAGTCATGGCACGCATGAATACTATACCTGGCGTACGCATATTTCTAAAAAATTAATCGAAGAAAAAGGTTTCAACTTTATCGCTGTTGAAGGCGACTGGCCGGATTGTTACCGATTAAACAGGTTTGTAAAAGGTTATGATGCCAAGAATAAAAGTGCTTTTAAAGTTTTGCATGCATTTAATCGCTGGCCAACCTGGATGTGGGCCAATTGGGAAATTGTGGCACTTGCAGATTGGTTGTACCAATACAACACGACATTACCAGCCAATAAAAAAGTGGGCTTTTATGGGTTGGATGTTTACAGCCTCTGGGAGAGCATGGAAAGCATCATGAAATATTTAAAAAGCACTGATCCATCGGCGTTAAAAATTGCAGAAGAGGCTTACAATTGTTTTGAACCTTATAGAAAAGATGAAGGAAGTTCTTACGCGAGGGCATCGCAGTTTGTTCCGGAACTTTGCCAGGAAGAAGTTGTTGACCTGCTCAAAGAAGTACAACTCAAACTACCTACTTATAATACAGATTATGAAAATGTTTTTAGTGCAGAACAAAATGCATTGGTTACCGTGAATGCAGAAAAATATTACCGTGCTATGATCAAAGGTGGCCCGCATAGCTGGAATGTAAGAGACCGGCATATGGCCGATACAATGGAACGTTTATTAAATTTTCATGGTGATGATTCCAAAGTAATTGTTTGGGAACATAACACGCATATCGGTGATGCCAGGGCAACAGATATGGTGAATGAAGGCATGTACAATATCGGCGAACTGGCACGTATGCAACATCATGAAAAAGGGGTAGTATTAGTAGGTTTTGGTTCTTACAAAGGCACTGTGATGGCGGGAAAAAGGTGGGGTGCCGAAATGCAGGTGATGCAGTTGCCAGAGGCTAAACCCGGAAGTTGGGAGTATATGTTGCACAAGGCAGGCAGTGAAAACAAATTATTGATCATGGAAGATTTTTTACACAACGATATGCTGATGGAAAATCATTTGGGTCACAGGGCTGTTGGTGTTGTGTATAACCCGGCATATGAGCAGTATGGAAATTATGTGCCTTCTATTTTACCCATGCGTTACGATGCATTTATTTACCTCGACGAAACAAAGGCTTTGCATCCATTGCACATAAAACCCGATGGCAAACAAATTCCGGAAACATATCCATTTGGCGTTTAATGATTATTGTTAGATTAAATTGTTTGAATAATATTTTTTTGTTAGCCGGCAGCTGAAATACTATGAAACATTTGTTGCGACGCTCCGTTGATCTTTTAGTTCTTCATTCAACATAAAACTTATGTACGATGGCAAAAAAACAACAACCTACAAAACCTTTTGAAACGCCCACACCCGGAAGAACACCTGAAGCTCCGGCAGAAGAGATCACCGAGATTCCTTTACCGCCAGAAGAAGAGTTGGACATTATTCCGGAAGAAGAAGAACCAGTGATAGAAGAACCATATACAAAACCGCCTCCTGGTGAAGGACCTTAATGATGTTCGGATTTAAAAAATAAAATCATGAAACATGAAGCCAAAGAAGTTGATTATAAATTATTGAAAGTTAGCAGCAGCGCTTTCAATGAAAATGAATTGATTCCTATAAAATATACATGTGACGGTGCTAATATAAGTCCGCCATTAAATATTGATCATATTCCGGAAAATGCAAAAAGCCTGGCAATCATTGTTGATGACCCTGATGCACCAGTGGGTACATGGGTGCATTGGGTGATGTGGAATATTCCAGTAACACATCAAATAAAGGAAAACAAAGCGAATGGAATCCAGGGCATCAACGATTTTGGCAAACATAAATACCAGGGCCCTTGTCCGCCAGGTGGAATACATCGTTACTTTTTCAAAGTCTATGCACTGAATGATATTATTGACATACCGGGTAATACAAATAAACATCAATTAGAAAAAGCGATAAGCGAACATATTATTGCATTTGGTGAACTGGTTGGTATGTATGCGAGAACATCAATCACTAAGTGATGATGATAAAGGATAAAACAAAATTATTTTGAAAACATTGTTGTTTATACTCGTTGCTATCATAAGTATTACTGCAACATCTTCTGGTCTGATGATGGTTAGTGATCCTGCTGGGCAGGCTTTAAATTTGCCCATAAGCTTGCTGGAAAATACCCCGTTTAAAGATTTCAGGATTCCGGGAATATTATTAACCATTATTGGAGTTATTAATTTATTTGCTGTTTTTTACAATATGCGTCGTCATACCAAAAGATACAATTGGGCATTGGCTGGTGGCATACTCATCAGCGGATGGATAATCATTCAAATGATCTTAATTCAAAGTTTTCACTGGCTGCACTTTGCTTACCTGCTTGCAGGTATATTGATTATGCTTATTTCTGTTCAGTTAAAAGAAAAAGCATTATTCTAGGTTAATCTTTCAGATGCAAAGACTTATACTGACGACCATCATAGGAAAAAGGAATTGAATATGTTTATTTTGGAATTTCAATAAATTGATATGCCCGATATACCTAAACTACCTGTTTCAATACATCCCCGGTTTTCCTACGAGGTTCAATTAAGCTGGATTTTGAAAAACAACTCACTTACAAATGACCAGGAGTTAAATACAAATGCTCCATTGGACAATCCTTTACAATTTGAAGAAAAAGATAACGGACAACCAAAGCATTTGTTTCTTCATACGATTATCAGTTGCTTTATGACCACCTATTTGTTCTTTGCAAAAAAAATGAATTTCAAGGTTCTGCATTTTGAATGTAATGCAGTGGCAAATATGGTATCAATGGAAGATGAAACGCAAATTTATCATGTCAATCTTTATCCTAAAATATTTATTGCGGATGAATCATTGCGTGAAAAAGCATTACAAGCAGTAGAAAAAACCAGGAAATATTGCCTGGTAAGTAACGCTGAAGATGTAAGATTAGATTGTCACTGTAAGATTTTAACAGAAAAATTCCCGGTTGTTGAAATGCGTGAATCCATTATATTTAATCCATCTCATTCCATCGGTTACGCTGAAGAAATTGGTCATAAGATCGGGATCAATTTTAATAAAATTGATCTTCATGAATTCAGGAAAGGTCTTGATGTTGAAATGGAACATGGAAAAGTGAATCCCCAAACCAATGTAACGGATAATAATATTGAACTCACAGCAAAAATTGCATGGGCCCATTTGTTGGAAATCCCGGATTACTATACCAGGCTGTTTAAAATGGAAAAGGAAGCAAAAGATAAATTAAGCAAGAAAGCAAACCTTTCAGATCATTAACATTTTATAACCGCTAGCGTCTTTCTTTTTTTATTTAATATTCAGATTCAATGAAATTATATTTGAGTTCATTCCATTGGATTTTTGATAATGGCCATAGCGTAATTCCAGTGCTTTAAAATGTTGCATTTTTAAAATACCAGCGGGTGGAGCAAATCTTATACCTGCACCATAAAAATTACTATTGAATTTGGAAAGATCGTAGTTGGAATTATAATATTTATCAGCAATAGTGTGCACCTGGTAAGGGGCAAAATAATCTGATGCAGTTTGCTGGTAATAACGGTAGAATGGAGTTACAGAAAAGAAGGGGTTAAGTTTTACTACGGTTTCCAACTGAATAGCATTTGAACTGATTCCCCAATCATCATGATAATTACGCAGCCACGCTCTAAAAATATATTTATCTCCAAAGAAATAGCTTGCCCGCAAACCAATAGGAATTTTCAACCTGGTATTTGGCAGATTTTCTACATGAACTGAATTATCATCAAAATAAACACGGTGAAAAGGAAGCCCCAGGTAACCATTTTGGTATACCAGTTCGCCTGTTAACATTATCTGAAACTGCTGATTTATAATTTGGGACCATGATAAACTTCCGCTATAAGTATTTCGAGCTGTCATTGAATAATCATCATCGTCATCTTCGTCTTCCTGGTCTTCTCCATCTTCGCCATTATTAGGATTATTGTTTATAACCGGATTTGTAATTGCTCTTAATTCTTTTGGATAAATAAGACTTACCTGGTCTATAAATGCCTGGAACCTGGCGGAAAATTCACCATTCTTATCCTTCGTTTTTTTCGAAAAATTTATGTTGGCACCAAAGGACTGGTAATCATATTCACCAGAATAGGAGATACCTGCACCAAATGATTTTCCTTTGGTTTCATTTTCCATCGTCCAGCTTAAAGATGGGTAGTAACGGGTATCTGCAGACGAAGCAGATGAAATGGTGTTTGGGTCTATTTTATCAGAAGAGGCGGAAGTGTAGTGGTCGATTCCAATTTCCCCGGTAA
>JAKFER010000156.1:0-9418 GCA_036675565.1 Chitinophagaceae bacterium | reverse complement strand
AACTCAGTAAAGAATTTGTACGCGAATGGCTGATAGCAAATGGATTTATGGGCAAGGAAGGTCAGTCCGTACCGGAAATGACCGATGAATGGATACAAACCATTTCTAACAGGTACATTGAACTTTATGAAAAAGTGACCGGAGAAAAATTTAAACCTGTTGATTTAAGAGATGAAGAGATTTTTCAACGCACCGTAACATCTCTCGAAAAATTGAAGAAATCCCAAATTTAATTTTCACGGGGAAGTGTAAACGAAATGGTACTGCCTGATGCAGGATCACTTTCAATATGAAGTTGGCCGCCGTTCTTGGAAAGAAATTCTTTACATAACATCAAACCCAAACCGGTACCGGATTCGCTGGCCGTACCGCTGGTTGTATAAAAATTATTTTCCCTGATCTTTTTTATATCCACCGCAGACATTCCTTTACCTGTATCCTTTATAAATACTTCTGCAAATTCCGCTGCAAGGTTAGCATCTATGGCAACTTTGCCACCGTTAGGGGTAAATTTAATTGCGTTTGAAAGCAGGTTTCGTAAAACCAGGTGTACCATATCCATATCAGCAAATACCATCGTATTCACTTGCATGGAATGCGTAACTGTAATATTTTTTTGTTCTGCTTGGAGCCGTAACATCTGGATCACTTCTTCTACCAATGGATACATATCCATAATTACCGGCTTTACGGCATCTGCCTGCATTTGACTTTTAGCCCATTGCAGCAGGTTATCCATTAAAGATGTTGTATAATTAAGGTCATTCACCACATCGGGAACCATTTGCTTTATTTCACTTGCTGGCATATCCTGTTGCTGCATATTTCTGAATAAATTGCGCAAAGCATACATGGGTGATTTCAAATCATGTGCGATAACTGAAAAAAGCTGGTTCTTTAAACCATTCAAGGCTACCAGTTCCTCTGTTTGTTTTTGTAACAACGATGCCTTTTCCGCAATCACCTGTTGCTGTTCCTGGATTTCCTGATTCCTCAAACGCAACTCTTCATTCCGTGCAAGAATAAAATACTGGTAACCATTATTTTCTTTTTTAATCAGAAATAATCCATAAAATATAAAAAGAATAGCCAGTGCCTGGTTAAATAAATAAAAAAAATACTGCGAATCTGCCAATTGAAAACTATACCTTTTTAATACCACGGCCAGCATATAATAACTGATCATGGATAAACTAACGGCAAAGAGCATCTGCCCTATTTCCTGCAAAAAAAATACGGAAAGAATACCAAAGAGGATAAAATATAAATCGATTCCCAGGTTCATTCCACCCATATAAACAATACTGGTGAATACCGGGTAGAATAAGAAATAAAAAATACGGGCTGCTTCATGTTTTTGCAAATGATTCAGCCAAAGTACCACTGCACTGATCAATGCCGGAGTACAGGCCAGAAACATAGATGACATACCCAACTTAGGGTCATTAAACAAAACAATGACCGGCATAAGAATACCGGATATTAATTGAAAAAAATTCAGGAGATTGAAAATACCCAGCTTTCGCTTTTCATAATCACCTAACTGAACTGAATAGCCGATATTCTTAATTCGGGCAAGCCAGTTTACCTGCAAACCTGGTAATACATCAGAACCTGGTAATGATAATTCAAGAATGTTATTTTTAACAGAGGTGAAAATTTTAAACAAAAACCTGTGGAACGAACCCAGAAAAGATGGGATATTTTTCTGTTCAACCGGAAGTACACGTGATAACAGGGTTTTCATTACAAGGATTATGGCTTTGGGCTCCAAAATAAAAATTAATTTCCATAAACACAAGCCTTTGACTAACAGAATATTATTGCTGAGTTCTCCCAGCCATTTTATTCAGCACCGGCCTTAACCTTTCCCGGGATTTATTAAAAATATTCCGGCCCTTATCGATCCCTTTTCTTTTCTCTGCCTGGTCTTCTTCAGGAAGATGAATAAATTCAAGGCATTCTTCGCTGCAGCAACCCTCATACTTAAGCGAACATTCGGGACATTGGATAAATAAAAGGTGGCAGCCGCTGTTGGCGCAATTGGTATGATCGTCTGCAGGTTTACCACATTGATGGCAAACAGCAATGATATCAGGTGTAATCCGCTCACCCAGGCGATCATCAAACACAAAATTTTTACCAATAAATTTTCCCGGCAATCCTTTTTCTTTTACCTGTTGTGCATAATTGATGATGCCGCCTTCCAGGTGGAACACATTTTTAAATCCATGGTGAAGCATGAATGCACTGGCTTTTTCACACCTTATGCCGCCGGTACAGTACATGATGATGTTCTTCTCTTTTTTATCCTTCATCATATCCACGGCCATAGGTAGTTGATCCCTGAAAGTATCACTCGGTACTTCCAAAGCATTTTCAAAATGGCCCACTTCATATTCATAATGATTGCGCATGTCAATCACGATGGTTTCAGGATCTTCAGTCAGTCGATTGAATTCATCCGCATCCACATATCGACCTTTGTTTCGCATGTCGAATGAAGGGTCAGAAATACCATCAGCCACAATTTTTTCGCGTACTTTAATTTTAAGTACCCAAAAAGATTTGCCGTCATCATCCACAGCAATATTTAGCCTGATGCCATTCAATGGCTCAATACTATACAGGTATTCTTTGAACAAGGTAAAATTGCTTTGCGGAACACTGACCTGTGCATTGATGCCTTCCTGTGCAACATATATTCGTCCAAAAACCTTTAATGCTGCCAGGGCTTTGTATAGTTCATCACGGAAAGCCTGCGGATGATCAATATGAAAATATTGGTAAAAGGAAATCGTAATGCGATGTTCGGTTTCCTGATAAAGAAGTTCCTTCAGCTCCCGCTGAGAAACACGATTGTGTAGTAATGCCATAGTTTGAAATTTAAGGACACTTGCAGGGTGAGCAAAATTTCTAAGATTGCAAAATTAATAAAATAGCCTGAACCGTAGATTTGAAAAATAATCAGTTTATAAAAATTTTATTGGGTTTTAAAATTGTAAATTGTTAAAGTCGATTATTATTTTACTTCAATAACTGGGAACATTGAACTCCAGTCCCAGTATTATTATCATTAAAATTTAAAACCATGTTAGACAATTTATTAAACCTGGTGCGCAAAAATGCAGGTGACGCAGTTGAAAACAATCCTGCCATTCCAAACGAAAAAAATGAGGCGGCCGTGCAGGATGCTGGCAATTCCATAGAAAATACTTTGAAGTCTGCCCTTGCTGCCGGCAAATTTGAAGATGTACTTGCCTTTTTTAAATCAGGGAATGCGAATCCTGATACACCAATTGTACACGATGCGACCGTAAATTATGCCAATGATTTACAAAAAAACTATGGCCTTGAGGCCACAAAAGCCCAGGAAGTAGCGAATAAAGTTGTCCCCAGTACGATGAACGACCTTGCCAGTAAAACAAATGATCCAAATGACAAGAGCTTTAATATCCAGGATATTTTCAACAATTTAACCGGCGGTAAAACCAGTGGGTTTAATATGGAGAAAATGTTGAATAAATTTACAGGGGGCAAACTGGATAAAGATGGTGATGGAGATGTTGATTTTAACGATCTAAAAAATCTTTTTGCAGGAGGTGGCGCAGGTGGAGTAATGGATAAAGTAAAAGGTATGTTCAAATAACATTGATTTCTTCTAATATTTTATAATTTAAAGCAGGCAGATAGCCTGTTTTTTTTTACATGACTGATGTACTAATTATCCACCTCACTGATCACAGGGCGTTTATCGGCAGGATCCCGCTTTTCATAATTCAGTTTTACATCAGAAAGATCAGGCTTCTGTTTTCTTTTTCTCTCTAATTCATGTCGGAAAATTAGTTGACCCAATAGGTATAAAAACGGATAGCCAATTTCATCATATTCATATTTCCCATCGTTCAGAATGCCGTCTTTATTTACATATACCGTAGCTGCGAGCATATATTCTATATTATTTTCAAAATCGGCCACATAGGCAACATCTGTTAAAAATCCATAAGCCCACCCTGCTTTATTAAATACCCTTAAACCTTCAGGCATTGCTCTCGTACTGTCCCTAAAAAAGAATTTTGCATAACTATCATAAAATTTTTCATGATCATATTTTGGGTAAGGTGTTTCATACGGGTATTGGGAAAGATATTGTAAAAGAAAACGCCTGTCCTCTTCCTTTATACCAAAGCGTTGATCTTTTGGTACCGAAGATGGGATGACCAACGACTGCAATACCTGTTGCAGATCATAAAGGGAGATATTATTATGCATCGTAAAATCAAATGGCTCGTTGATTATCGAGCCGTTTCGATCCATATAACCATTCCCTAATTTAATAGTATCATTAAAAACCAATTCATCGGGGTTATAAAGAGAAGGTTGTGCGTAGATCAGTTTCCCATTTTCATCCAGGAACCGTAAGGGATTGCTGCGCCGGTTTTGGTCAAAAGTAAATCCCATGAATTGTCTTGGGATCCTTATTCCGGTATAACCCTTATCATGCAGGCTTCGATGAATCTCCTGCTGACCAACAAACTGGTAAAGCCTGTTATATGGATCGTTTTCACTGATCAAAAAAGCTCTTTTAATTAAATGCGCAATGGTGGGTATTGCCTTAGGTGCAGTTTCATCCTTAAACAAAGTGGTTTGTTTTTCGTAACCACTGTCATATTGAATGGTGGTGAATTTATTGACACCATCCTTATCCGGGGCATTTAATTTTTCCAAAGCTAAAGCTGCTAACGGGAGTTTGACGGTTGATGCCGGGTTGAAATATAACTGGGGATCGTAATTAAAATAATAGTTGGTAAATGCTGGTTCGTTCTTTTTATTTCTGTCGATGCGTGTATAAATAATTTGCAGGCGATAGGTTTTTGCATCCTTTACCACCTGGTTAAACAGTGCATCCTTACTGCTTTCCAATATTTCTTTTAAAAGTTGATCTGTCCGTGACTGTGCACTCGTTTGATGATAATTCATAAGAAAAACCAGGATGAGCAGGATAAGCTTGTTCATTCCTGAAAGTTAAAAATTATACAGTTAAAATAATAGTGCAGGCTAAAGGCATACTTTTTATTTCATCAAATTTAATCAACAGATGCATCTGCTTGATTTATTCTGCATATTTTACAGGCCCAGGAAAAATTAAAAAAAAGAACATGATCAGGTTACAGCATTTTGAACGAAGTGATTTTAAACAGTTAATTGAATGGATACCTGATGAATCAATGCTGATCACCTGGTCTGGCAGTTTGTTTAAATTTCCATTAACAACGGAAAGCCTTGAATGGTATATCAAAGACACAAACGACCTGCAACATTCAGATGCATTTGTTTACAAAGCAGTTGATGATGAAACCGGTAAAGTGGTAGGCCATATTTCACTTGGGAATATCAGCCGCAAAAACCGTTCAGGTCGCATTACCCGTGTATTGGTTAGCCATTGTGAAAGAGGTAAAGGAATCTGCCAATCGATGGTAAAAGCAGTTTTAAAGATTGGTTTTGAAGACTTGCATTTACATCGCATCAGCCTGGGCGTTTATGGCACCAACCCTTCCGCCCTTACCTGTTATGAAAAATGCGGATTCCATACAGAAGGGATTTCCAGGGATACATTATTATACCAGGGTCGCTTTTACAGCATTGTAGAAATGAGTATGCTGGAAGATGAATACCGTCAATTTTACAGCAGGGAATTATGACCTTAGTTTGTGGTGATACCTCGGATGCCTATTCGAATTTCGCCGGTAGTCTTTTGTCCATTTTCAAACCCATGAACATAATCAATCCGGATAATTTTTAAAATATTTTCAATACCTGCAAAAAACTCGGTGTACCTGAATTCTTTACTTCCATACATTGCATTAACACCAGTCACAATATGCCAGTTCAGTTTTCTGAATACCGGGATCTTATTGGTTAAAAAACCATTTAAATGATACTCTGCAAATAAGGTTGAAATGTTTTTATCCGTATTGCTTTTTTTATAATGAGGTAACAGTTGAAAACCCGTCATATAATCCGTAGCCAGCAAAGAAAGGTTTCCATTGAAGTGCATATAATCCGGAATTTGAACGCTGTTAGCATTCAAAAAACCACCTGTTGCTAACCGGTAGTTCAGGCTTCCGGCGAGTTTAAGATTGATTTGATCTGTGATCTGAAGCCGCCACTTATCATAATCAACGTCGCTTCCAAAAACACTTTTTAATCCTTTTGTATAAGTAAAATGGAATGCAGGATATTTAGAACCAATGCTGATCTTGCGACCTGGAAATTCTATATAACGATTACCGGGTTGCCACCGGACGGTTACGCTGACAGATGCAGCCTGGTGACGGACAAAATCTGGTCCATCAAAGTTTTCCGGATAATTGGGAGTGAATGTTGTATCACTGCCTTTACTAAAACTGTAAAAAGTAGTATTGTCTAAGGGCATCCTGTCCTGGTATTGAAAACTCAATCCCGTACTAAAACCTTCACCAAAAACTTTAAGCATATCAACCCTGGCAAACCATGCTTCATAGATCTTGCGGCGGTTATGCTTAAAGAATAAGGCAGAAAGTGTAGCTCCCCGTTCGCCTTGATTACTGAAATTATTGAATTGATAAACATCTTTACCACCAGCTATGCTGAAATTGTTTGCATATTTTTTTCCATAAGTGTAGGTAATACCTGTTGAAGCATTAAAATGTTTATTGCTGAATCCATAACGGATCTGCGGACTGAATGCTATGGCTCGCCTGCCGATCCCGGTATCCAGGTTTTTATAATAAGTAAGTTGCGGATTCAGTGTAAATCCTTCAACCGTATTATATTTTACCAGTTCCAGAATATTTGGAATGGTGATAATCCTTCTTTTACTTTCCCGGGTAAATGACTGGCCATCTATGAGCATAGCAACCGGGTTCAACTTGTTTCTTCGACGGCTGATGGAATCCATATAACGCGGATCGGCCCGCACCTGTTCAAGGCTATCCTTTTTTTGGTAATCTGCTATTTCAACTTCCTGTAATGGAATCGGTCTTGCTTCTTCCCAGTAACTCAAAGGTTTTTGGTTAGAACTGTCCGTGTATTTAAGAATGGTATTATCAAAAAACTTTTTTCCAAATTCAGGATTGATATCAAAGTCTGAATACATGTTTACAAAACTGCCAAAAGCGTCAAAGCCTAACATTTTAACTGATGGATACATCACCTGGCTTTTTACCATCCAGACATCTGAACTAACGGGAACGTATAACTGTTCTATCCGCAGGGTATCCAATAACTCCATCTGTGAAGTTTTGGTAAGGTCTAACTGAACAGAGTGAATCCGGAAGTCTTCATCTACTATATTGATAATTCCCGAAAACAGCGGTTCATACAGCCGCCGGGGAAAGATCCTGATCCGAAAAACCTGCTTCCCTTCTTCCATAAAAAAGCCTTCATATTTATACTTGTAAAAATTCAGGGCGTTCTCTGAAATAGGAGAAATAAATCCACGCGGATTTAAACCGGTTCCAATGTTCACATTATTCTCATAAAAAGAAAAAACCTGTGGCGCACTAAGGCCAAAGCCACCTGTTTGTCCACTTACCTTGGTTGATAGTACTTCAATCTTTACATCATTGGGTTGCCTGAAAGAATATTGCGCTATGGTCTCCGATAAGTATAGCATTTTCCTTTTGCTGGTATCACCATCCGCAAAATCCACAACCTGTCCCATGAATTTTTTAGGATAATCACGAAGTTGCAACTGGCCTTTTGTATAGACCTCGCATCTAAATGCTTTTAATTGATCCCGGTAAAAAACCCTTTTCCCAATTGCCTGCCTGATGATTTCATATGCGGGATCTTCACCTTGTGTTACGATAACTTCGCCTAATGTTAAAGTCTGTTTCTCTAATTGAAAATTCAATTGAATATCATCTCTTAATACAGTAATTTTTTTTTCTTGCCTTTCATAACCCACATGTTGGCAAATCAGTGTGTATGTTCCCGGGCTTAACATAAAAAAATATTCACCCGTACTATTTGCGGTAGTGCCAAGTGCTGTTCCTTTGATGGATATTGAAGCAAATGGAAGAGGTTCCCCATCCTGGTTTGTAATGTTTCCGCTGATCTTTCCGGCAATTGCGGGAAGAAAAGTAAAAAGCGAAATCAACATGGATAAGACAGCCTTCATAAGAATATTATGAAACGAATGTAATGTGCTTTAGTCAGGAAGAAAGCAAAGTCCGGGCTTTTTGGATAATTTAACAACCTAAGCCCTGCGAAAACTTCGAAGATAATTCCCGCTCAAGGACGCCATTCCTGCAACCAGGGCACCAACCAGTGACGTGACCAGGATCAACAAAGCGGATGATCCGCCTAATGGCAATAACAAGGCTACTTTTTCAGCTAATAATCCCTGGTTTTGCATGTTGATGATCAAAGCAATTCCACCCCATAATAAAAACAAAGCAGTAAATCCAGAAAGAAATGCCATGCCTGCCCTTTGATGAATCAAAACGCCAACCAGGAATGCAACAATAGCCAGGCTCCACCAAGGCAGAAATAGTTGAACCAGGAAAGCCAGTAAGGCAATCAGGACAACCGAAACAAAAAATTTCATATTCACTATTTTAAAACGAAGTAAAAATGTTTTGATCAACTTTGAACATTAAATGTCATTTTCCATTTTATGCGTTCATCTCCGGCATCCAGTTTTTTCATAAAGAAAAGCGTATAATACTTACCGTTAGCCCAGGTATCAACAAATGAATTGTAAAACCGGCTGCCCGGATTTCCATGCTGACCTCCCGGATAAACGCCGTATGCTTCTGTATTATTATCCAAGTGTACAATCATACGCCAGCTGGGACCATGGCTGGTAGTAGTGGCGTTGATTACATTACTCCATCCCCCAACAGGTATCTTTTGGGAGAATGGCATCAAGGCTGTTCTTAATAAATGATAGATGGTCGGATTTTTATGTTTGGTCCATTGAAGCCTTTCTTCATCCTCGTTAATTTTTAAACTTTTCGCAGCTTTATTTAAGGCGAGGGTAACTATTTGAGGAAGGGTTTCCACTTCATTAGTATTTACATCATCAACATATTTAAATGCGGAGTCAGATACCAGGTATTCAAACAGTGTTTGTTCATCAGGTATAATAGCCTTTGTTGACACCCTGTTCAATTCATCCATCCAAACCAGTGATTCAAGACTATCAAACCATGTTTGATAAACCGTTGGCCCGGTGGCTGACGGCAATGTATTAAAGTCCCATTGTTTTACGATTTCCAGGTATTTCAATGCATCAGGTTCCAGGTTCTGCTCCTGTACATTTTTTAATAACATGGGAACAACATCAGCTGCGAACACACTGTAATAATCATTTTGTAACTGCATCATATCAGCAGCTGTTACTTGTTGCATAACTGATAACTTATCATGA
>JAKFER010000179.1:0-9494 GCA_036675565.1 Chitinophagaceae bacterium | reverse complement strand
AGTCTCATCCGTATACTTATACTTTATTTCAAGCCCCTTCAGGTTTCGTTTGAATTGGCTATTCTTTGGCAGTTTGTCTCTGTCTGTTTTAAAATCGCTGAACTGTTTATTCAGATTATCGGAAGAGGACAATAGCCCGGCAATATGTTTACAAGTGATAGCATAGCCTTCTTCGTTCACAAAAAACAACGTAGCTGCACCCGGGATGATCTTTTTGCCCGCATAGGTTCTTACGATAGAATGGATGGGCCTGGTGAACTGTCCAGCAGTTTCTATTGATTGAACAAACATGGATGTTACTTAAAAATGTAATGGCAATAGTAAAGGGAGTAAATTTTATTTAACGGCTGTAATATACAAAGGCAACCGGGGATAATGTTTTAGACGTTGCAAATCAAGTGGTATTTCAATGGAACAATGCCATTGCTTGCAATTAAAAACAGTGACCAAAATAAATGACGAAGCTAACATTCGTTAATTTTTTGAGGTCTGATGTAATTAGAAATTGCAAAGAGTTTGTTAAAAAAGTATCAATATACTGTTAAATATTTTGTATATTCATTAACGAATTACTACTAATCTAATCTAAACTAAACTAAAGATTGCTCTGCTATGTTAAACACAACTAACCCTGCAAAGGCGGTGATCTCGCTTTTGCTATGCCTTCTTCTATCCGGCAATTTACTCGCTCAAAAAAAAATTACTGGTAGCGTACTAGGCCCCGATGCCAAGCCGGTATTTGGCGCTACAGTTTCTGTTAAAGGTACCAACTTAGGTACAGCAACGGGTGTCGATGGCACGTTTGCTATTGAACTTCCTGCTGGCCGCAACACGATTGTTGTTTCTTCCGTCGGCTTTGAGGTTTCCGAATTCAATGTGGATGAATTAGGCGGAAGGACGACTATCAATGTTACTATGAAAGAACTTTCAACAAACCTTAATGAAATAGTTGTGACTGGTTATACCACGCAACGAAAGAAAGACATCATCGGTGCAGTGTCCGTTGTTAGTGCCAAAGATTTGCAAACAACTCCTTCCTCTAATCTTGCCTCCCAATTGCAAGGAAGAGCAGCAGGTGTTACTATTAGTTCAGCTGGCGATCCCGGAGCTCCTGCGGTGGTCCGGATTCGCGGATTTGCTTCAGCGGGAAATAATGACCCTTTGTACATTATTGATGGAGTGCCAACTGATGACCCGGCAAAAATTAATCCGTATGACATAGAATCTCTGCAGGTTCTGAAAGACGCATCTTCTGCATCTATATATGGAGCACGTGCTTCCAACGGTGTTATTATTATTACCACTAAGCAAGGAAAGGCGGGAAAAACAACGCTTAGCTATGATGCGTATGTAGGCACCCAGATTGTTACCGATAAGATGAAGCCGGATATGTTGAACACCGCCCAGTATATGGAGTATCTTCAAAAAACAACTGGCGCTACATATACTCACCCGGTATTTGGTACCAACGGGTCGTTTTCAATCCCTGATTTTTATATCACAAGTCCTGGCTTTAAAGGTGGAGTAGCTGCAAGTGACCCAAGAGCAAATCCTGATCTATACGCTATAACACCTTCGCTTTACCAAATATCTAAAACCAGCGCTGGCACCATGTGGTTTGATGAGTTAACAAGAAATGCTCCGTTTACTAACCATCAACTTACTGCATCCGGAGGAACAGATAAAGCCCTTTATTCTGTAGGGTTAAATTATTTTGATCAGAAAGGCACTTTCGTGAATACTTATTTCAAGCGTTATAGTTTGAGGGCTAATACTTCATTCAAACCGGTAAGTTTTCTGCGGCTTGGTGAGAATCTGCAGTTTAGTTATGAAGACCGTTTAGGTGGATCTAATAGGGGAGAGGGTGATGCCTGGGCATCTGCTTACCGTATGGTGCCTTATGTACCTGTTAATGATATAAAAGGAGGTTGGGGTGGTAATGGCGTTGGTGAATCCGGAAATGGTAGCAACCCGATCGCAAATCTTGCACGGCAAAAAGATAATACAAACAAGTATACAAGGCTTTTCGGAAACGTTTTTGCTGAAGTTCCTTTTACAACATGGTTATCTGCCCGGACATCATTTGGACTTGATCTCGGCAACCAATTTGTCAGAAACATTGGTAGAAAAACATATGAACGTTCTGAAAACCAGGGAACCACTCAACTTACCGAAGAGGGTTGGTACTATTTAAACTGGACCTGGACCAACACGCTGACTTTTCAAAAGACTCTCTTTAATGACCATGATGTAAAAGTCGTTGCAGGATCTGAAGCTGTAAAAGGTTATTCAAGGGGAGTAAGGGCATTTGGCCAGAACTTCGATTTTGAAACCCCGGATTTTGTTTCATTAAATACAGCTACTGCAGGAAGTTTAAGCGACAGAACTATTTCAAATTATAATGTTGGATTAAACTCCTTATACTCTTTATTTGCTAGACTAGATTATGCCTACAAAGGAAAATATCTTTTAAGCGGAACATTTAGAAGAGATGGAAGCTCAAGATTTGGGCCAAATGTACGGTATGCTACTTTTCCATCCTTTGGTGTAGCATGGCGAATTTCAGAGGAGAGCTTTATGCAGTCTATCCCGTGGCTTACCGATCTAAAATTACGCGGAGGCTGGGGACAGATGGGTAGTCAATCCAATGTTCAGTTTGAAAACCAATTTTTTACATTTACTTCTAATCCCCCCCTCACTAATTATGATATTAGTGGTGCTAATACTTCATCTGCCCAGGGATACAGGCAGAACAGGGAAGGAAACCTTGATACAAAATGGGAAACTTCCGAAACAACTAATATTGGTCTTGACGCAACATTATTTAATGGTAAAGTAGATTTTAGCCTGGATATTTATCAAAAGGATACTAAAGATTTATTAGTTGATCAATTGTTAACTGGCCTGGAGCCCCAGCTTACTAAACCAAAAATTAATATTGGTACAATGCGGAATAAAGGATTTGATCTTTCAATTAATTATAGAGGAACCGCCAACCAGGATCTGAGCTACGATGTCGGCGTCACTTTCTCACGGTATAAAAACACCATGACCAAATTAAACAATGAGAATTCACCGAGAATTATAAATCTAGAAAGGCTTAATAGTGCAATCAGAACAGAATTGGGTCAGCCTATTTCTTCTTTTCATGGTTTTATTATTGACGGTTTTTATAATTCTGCTGCCGAAATTACTTCCGGCCCTACCATGCCAGGTGCTGTTGTGGGAAGCTGGAGATATAAAGATATCAATGGCGATAAAGAGATTACTGATGCCGATAGAACGTATTTAGGCAGTCCTCACCCTGATTTTCAAATGGGCTTGAACCTGGGTGTAAACTGGAAGAGTTTCAATTTCACTGCATTTTTATTCTGGAATAAGGGGAATGAGATATATAATTACGTAAAATATTATACGGATATGCGGGTGTTTGTGGGCGGGGTAAGCACAAGAGTATTGGAGGATAGTTGGACACCAACCAATCAAAACGCCAAACTTCCTTTATTAGCTCCGGGTAGTGCTAATGGATTTACCTCATTCACTTCAAGTACTTCTAACACATATTATGTAGAAGATGGCTCTTACCTGAGAGCCAAAACAGTACAATTAGGTTATACGCTGCCTAAAAGCCTTGTGAGCAAGGCAAGACTGTCAAATGTCAAACTTTATATACAAGCTCAAAACCTGTTTACTATAACGGACTATACAGGATCTGATCCGGACTTGAATCTTATTTCCCGTGATCCTTTCGGAGCTAGGGACTTTTATTTAGGCGTTGATCTTGGAGGTTTCCCTAATCCCAAACAATACCTGATAGGTATAAGTGCGACATTTTAATTTTAAAGCAACAAACTAGAATTATGAAAAAAAGAATATTAATAATTGTATCCATAATTGCAGTAACTGTTATAATTTATTCCTGCAAAAAGAAATTTTTGGAACTATCACCCCAGGGCGTTTATGACTTGGTTAGTTTGACTAATAAAAAAGGTGTAGATGGAATGCTTATCAATGCTTATGCCACTCTTGATGGCAGGCAGGATCAGCAAAATGGAGGCGCAAGTAACTGGCTTTGGGGAAGTATAAGGGGTGGAGATGCTTATAAAGGAACCGAACCAACTGATATGGTAGATGCAAATCCGGTAATGCGATTTGAATTATTACCAAGTACCGGCCAGATTCCTAATAAATGGAGCGCTATCTGGGATGGTGTAGGAGGGGCTAACCAGGTTTTAAAAGTATTGCCTTTAGCAACAGACATTTCAGCAGAAGACGCTAAGCAAATTGAAGCAGAAGCGAGATTTATACGGGGATTTATGCTTTTTGAAGGGAAAAAAGCTTTTGGTAATATACCCTACGTTGATGAGACAGTAACTGATTTTAAAGTACCCAACACTGATGCAGGTGGGGCATATGTAAATATCTGGCCAGAGATTGAAGCAGATTTAAAATTTGCTTATGAAAACCTGGATGAGACCCGACCACATAAGGGAAGGGCTAATAAATGGGCCGGTGCAGCCTTTCTTGCAAAAGCGTATATGTTCCAGAACAAGTTTGCTGAAGCCAAAGCTCTTTTCGATCTGATCATTGTCAATGGTAAGAATAGCCAGGGTGTAGCATATGATCTTGCACCAAACTATCATGAAAATTTCCGTGTGACATCTGAAAACAATATGGAAACCGTTTTTTCTATCCAGGCGTCGTATGGTGATGGCGCCAATACAAATGGTAATTATGATAACACGTTAAATTATCCACACGGCGGTAGCGCTACCACTGAAAAACCCGGGGCATGCTGCGGATTTTTCCAACCTTCTCAAAACCTGGTTAATTCATTTAGAACCACTGCTGCGGGATTGCCTATGCCTACAACATATAACGATGTAAATGTTACCAGCGATGAGGATAAAGCTTCAACTGATCCCTTTACTCCTTATGCCGGAACGCTTGATCCAAGATTGGACTGGACGGTGGGCAGAAGAGGCATTCCCTATTATGATTGGGGTATACATCCGGGAAGAAACTGGATCCGTAAAGTGGATTATGGCGGACCATACAGTCCTAAGAAGAATACTTATTATAAAGCTGATATTGGTACTGTAGCGGGTACCGTTGGTTGGGGCTTTGCAAATAATGCACTTAATTATACGCCTATGCGTTTTGCAGATGTTTTATTAATGGCTGCAGAAGCAGAAATTGAAGTGGGCAGCCTCACTACTGCAAGAACCTATATTAACAGGGTAAGGGCAAGAGCTGCTGATTCACCGGTATTAAATGGGGCAGTTGATGCTGCTAACTATTTAATTAATACATATCCTGTAGATTTTGCCAATAAGGACGCAGCCAGAGAAGCAGTACGTTTTGAAAGAAAATTGGAATTGGGAATGGAAGGCCATCGTTTTTTTGACCTGGTACGCTGGGGAATAGCTGATGTTGTATTGAATAATGAATATTTTCCGAAAGAAGGAGCAAGACGGGTGGAATCATTGGGAGGTTCTGTTTTTACTAAGAATAAGCATGAATACTTACCTATCCCTGGATCGGTTATCACAGCAAGTATTGTAGATGGTGTACCTACTTTAAAACAAAATCCAGGTTATTAATATTCTTAATTTATTTTGTTGATAAAATAGGAAGCCTCTCAAATAAAATAAAGGCTTTGAGAATTGCACAAACGAAAACTTTCTCCATCAGGTATCCAAATAAAAAGAGGCTGTCTCGTACTTTTGAGACAGCCTCTTCTTTTCACGTAAATTTTTTGTGGCTATTTTTATTTTAATTCCAGAATTTTCCAAATCTTCAATTACTTATTAATGTATCGCTTTATAATAATTGGTGCTTTTCCCTTTATCTTATTTTCCTGCAAAAGCAAAACAGTTTTTGAAAGAGTTGAATCAAACTCATCCGGTATCCACTTCAATAATATTCTTATTGATAATGACTCATTGAATATATTGGATGTCGAAAATTTTTATAATGGAGGAGGCGTAGGTATTGGAGATTTTAATAATGACGGGTTACAGGATATTTACTTTACGGCGAATACCGTTTCCAATAAATTATATTTAAATAAAGGCGATTTAAAGTTTGATGATATCACGGACGTGGCTGGAGTAAGTGGTTCAGGGCAATGGAGCCGTGGAGTAAGTGTCGTAGATATTAATAATGATGGCCTGCAGGATATATATGTTTGTGGTAGCCTGTCAAAAGATGTCCGCAAAAGAGAAAACCTGTTGTATGTAAATACAGGTATCGATTCAAAGGGAATTCCACGGTTTAAAAACATGGCGGCTGAATATCGTCTTGCTGATACTGTTCATTCTACAATGGCTTCTTTTTTTGATTATGATAATGATGGCGACCTGGATATGTATCTTTTAGTTAATGAAATTATTAAAGGTCAATATCCCGGGTCATTTAAGCCGATTGCAAAGCAACGGGAACACCCAAATACAGATAAACTTTTCCGGAATGATTGGAGCGATAGTTTAAAGCATCCCATCTTTACTGATATATCGGCTGAGGCGGGTATAACTATTGAGGGCTTTGGTCATGGGGTTAATATAGTTGATATTAATATGGATGGATGGAAAGATATTTATGTTGCCAATGACTTTATCTCTAATAATCTTCTATACATCAATAACAAGGATGGCAGTTTTACAAACGAGGTAGAAACCTATTTCAAACATACGTCCGAAAACTCTATGGGCCAGGATGTAATAGATATTAATAACGATGGTTTAGCAGATGTTATAGAATTAGATATGAATCCTGAAGACAATTATAGGAAAAAAATGATGATGAGTCCTATAAGTTACAGACGATATCAGAACAATGATCAGTTCGGATACCAGTATCAATATGTGCGCAATGTGCTTCAAATAAACCAGGGCCCGAGAGTTTTAAAAAATAATTCCGTTGGGCCACCGGTTTTCAGTGATATTGCATTTTATTCCGGAATTTCAGAGACTGATTGGAGCTGGACCCCTTCTGTAGCAGATTTTGACAATGATGAACACCGCGATATAATCGTTACGAACGGTTTCCCAAAAGATGTGACCGATCACGATTTTACAGCTTTCCGGAACAAAGCATATAACCTTGCTGCAAAAAGAGATATTCTCGATCAAATTCCCGAAGTGAAAATATCGAATTATGCCTATAGAAATAATGGCGATCTGACTTTTAAAGATGTGACAAAAGAGTGGGGGATGAGTTTGCCTACGTTTTCTAATGGCGCTGCCTATGCTGATCTTGATAATGATGGCGACCTCGACTATGTGGTAAATAATATTAATGACGAAGCGTTGCTTTATAGAAATAACAGCCGGCAGATTAGCAAAAAGATGCAATATTTACAGGTTAAACTGGTTGGCGACAGTTTTAATAAAAACGGGTTAGGTGCATTTATAGAGCTGTACTATGATAAGAAAAAGCAGGTTTATGAGAACACCCCTTACCGCGGTTATTTGTCTTCCATATTTCCCGTTGCCCATTTTGGTCTTGGCGATACTGAGTCCGTCGATTCAATTATTATTAAGTGGCCAGGCGGAAAAATGCAATTGCTACAGAATATTAAACCCGATCAGCGACTGATTGCCGATATAAAAGATGCAACAATCAATTATTCGTTTACTTCAGAATCATTTTCCAGGAATTCATTGTTCAGCGAAGTTTCCGATTCCATGAATGTACATTTTGTTCATGAAGAAAAAGATTTTGTGGATTTCAATATCCAGAAACTGCTTCCGCATAAACTTTCGGAATACGGACCGGCGTTAGCTGTGGGCGATATGGATGGTAATGGTTTGGATGATATTATTTGCGGCGGTCCATTCAATAAGAGTTCACAACTATTTTTTCAGCAACCCGATCACCGTTTTATCCAAAAAGCTTTATTGGCCGGGGTTAACCTGGATGATAAAATCACTGAGGATGAAGGATTATTGTTGTTCGATGCGGATGGAGACAACGATCTTGACCTATACATTGCCAGTGGTGGCTACGAAAGTACCCCTGGTTCGGTTGCATACACCGACAAGCTGTATGTGAATGATGGTAAAGGGAACTATCAACCAGATGCATTGGCTTTGCCGCAGAACCTGACCAGCAAATTTTGTGTACGGGCTGTTGATTATGATAAAGATGGCGATCTCGATCTTTTTATCGCCGGTAGAGTACAACCTGGAAATTATCCTAAGGCGGTTTCCAGTTTTATTTATAGAAACGATTCAAAAAAAGGGAGTATAAAATTTACTGATGTTACAAATGCTGTTGCGAACGGGTTGTTGAATATCGGCCTCGTATGTGATGCAGTATTTACCGATTTCAATAATGATGGTTGGCCCGACCTTGTCCTGGCAGGTGAATGGATGCCTGTCACTTTCCTGGAAAACAATAAGGGGGTATTCAATAATGTAACCGCTTCATCAGGAGTGAGCAGGTATATCGGCTGGTGGAATTCAATTGTACCGGGTGATTTTGATAATGACGGAGACATCGACTATGTTGCCGGTAATCTCGGACAAAATTCATTTTATAACGCCAGTGAGCAATATCCTGTTTCTATCTATGCCAAAGATTTTGATAAGAATGGTATCCTTGAATGCGTTCCAACAAAATATATAAAAGACAAAGACGGTGTTCTTAAGGAGTTTACCGCGCAAACCCGTGATGATGTTGTTGATCAAATGCCATTCCTTAAAAAAAGGTTTTTGACATATAAACCATTTGCCGGGGCGACTTTTGATAAACTCTTTACTCCGGATGAAGTAAAGGGTATTTTAAAATTGCAAGCCAATTATTTCAGGAGTGCTTTTATAAAAAATAATGGTGATGGTAAATTCGAAATATCCCCACTTCCCGGCAATGTGCAATTCTCAAGTCTGAATGGTATGGTTGCAGATGATTTTGATGGCGATAACAATCTTGATATCGCCATCAATACGAATGATTATGGAACCGAAGTTTCTACAGGCAGGTATGATGCATTAAATGGTCTTGTTTTGAGGGGAAATGGAAACGGCACCTTTACGCCTCTTACCATTTTGCAAAGCGGAATTTATATTCCGGGCAATGGGAAAGCGATGGTAAAACTGAGAGGTAAAAACGGAAAATACCTTCTTGCTGCGGCTCAGAACCGCGGACCGCTTAATATATTTGAATTAAAAAGAAATACCAGATTTATTCCGGTTGAACCGGACGATATAAGTTCCGAAATAAAATATAAGAACGGTTCTTCCCAAAGAAAAGAATTTTACTACGGAAGTTCATTCCTTTCTCAATCCGCAAGATTCTTATGTATTGATAATAATGTTCTTTCGGTCACTATTACTAACAGTAATGGACAGTTAAGAAAAGTACAGTAACTCGACTTTGTCAAATTTAGTTCTTTGATTTTTTTAGGGACGAAACGCTTATCAGAAAAGAGATTCACGTAAATTCGGGGGCAGGAAAAAAGGCAGCCCCACGAGTAGAAACCCACGGGGCTT
>JAKFER010000151.1:0-46570 GCA_036675565.1 Chitinophagaceae bacterium | reverse complement strand
GTTTCATTCCAGGTTGAAAAATTTCCTTCATCCATACCCTGTACCAGCACACCATTTAAAAGGGAACGGTATTGTTTGGTTGATTGTAAATCCTGTTTTGATTGCAGTAATATCCTGTTTTTCTTTGAACGTAATACTTCCAAGGCATCTTCATCAAATGCGGGAGCAATTAAAACCTCAAAGAAAATCTCGTTGATAAGACCGGCGGTTGTTTTATCGATCGTTTGATTGCAAACCAATACGCCGCCAAATGCACTTTCCGGATCGCCTGCCAGTGCCGCTTTCCAACTTTCAGAAACAGTATCCCGTGCAGCAATGCCGCATACATTGGTATGTTTGATGATGGCAAAAACAACTCCTGTTTTTGTTTCTGCCTGGTTAAATTCCCTGATCAGTTGCATCGCAGCATCTACATCTACCAAATTATTATAAGATAATTCTTTGCCATTCAGCTGATCAAAAAGTTCATTGATCTGTCCATAAAAAATACCTGACTGGTGGGGATTTTCACCGTAACGCATGGCTTTAGGCCCTGGAACCGACTCAATAAAATTTAATGATTCAGTGGATGCAAAATATTTTGAGATAGCTACATCATAATGTGCAACTATTTCAAAAGCTTTGGCCGCAAAAGATCTCCGCTGCTCAATGGTAACATTACCGCCTGATTCCACCAATAAATTTTCAAGGGCTGCATAATCTTTTTTTGCCGCTACAACCAAAACATCTTTATAATTTTTAGCAGCGCCGCGGATCATAGATGGTCCGCCAATATCAATTTTTTCAATGATCAGTTTTTCATCATTAGTATTGGCAAGCGTTTCTTCAAATGGATACAGGTCAACGATCACCAGGTCAATTTCCGGGATGTTGAACTGGATCATTTCCTTAATATCTGTTTCGTTATCCCTACGTCCTAATATCCCACCAAAAACTCCTGGGTGCAAAGTTTTTACCCGGCCACCAAGAATGGAAGGATAACCGGTTAATTCTTCAACCGGCACAACTGCGATACCTAATTTCTCAATAAACTGTTGCGTGCCTCCAGTACTGTAAATAGTTATATCCAGGGCCGCTAATTGTTTTACAATGGCTTCTAATCCGTCTTTATAGAAAACGGAAATCAGTGCAGATTTTATTTTTTTTGTCATCTTTGATTTGATTAAAAGGCAGGCAAGGTTTGCCGGGTGAACCGGCCGGGAAGGCGCAAAAGTAAATTAATTCGGGTTGAATACAAAAGCTCCTTTTTCAACAACATGGTGATAAGGAACCTGGTGCTGATCCAGGAAGGGTTTCCAACGATTAATGGAATATGCCGGTACAGAACCATCCATGACCATTTGTTTTACATTGAATGCTTTTAATAAACTAGGGACATCCAAAAATGATTTGCCAGAAATGATCATCAGATCAACAGGCACTTTAATGGTTGTATCAATATTTTTAATGGAAGATTGAATCATTACAATTTTCCTGGATCCATATTCAAAGAACCTTGCTGTTTGTTGCCTGGAAATATCATAATCAGCATGATTGACCCGGTGATAAATTCGTGATGGTTTAAGATGAAAATTTAGAATGAATTCGTCTTTTAATATTGCTTCATCACCGGTAAAAAAAGCGTTCTGTCCTTTAATAAAATCGATTGCAGGGAGACCCGGCACATTATAAACAATTAGTTTTTCCTGTTTTTTAGCTTCATAATAAGAAATGCCATGCAAGATAAAAAACACAAGCAAGCTGATAACGCCCAAGCCAAAGGCTGATTTACTTTTTTGAAACAGCCAATAAGAAAAGCCTGCGATAATAATTATCATCAACCCAGATTGCGCCAGAGATATTTGTAAACCATCCCATAATGAAAATGGTATTGCATCTATTCTCTCAACATATCCATTCATGAATTTTATGAGAGCTGTGAGTATGAATCCAATTCCTTTTGCCACCATTGGGATAAATGAAACAGCGCAGAGCAGTATTTCGCCATAAAGTATAAGACCCGATAATGGAACCGTTATAAAATTAGATAAAAGGAAAAGGTTTGGGAACTGGTGAAAATGATAAACACTGACAGGGATGGTTAGTATTTGTGCTGATATGGTTACCGCGTTCAGCTTCCAGAAATTATCCAGCAGTTTATTTTTAATATAGATCGATTTGTAAATGGGTTGCATGAAAATGACTATACTTAAAACAGCAGCATAAGAAAGTTGAAATCCAACATCCCATAAATAATATGGGTTGATGCATAATAAAATAAATGCAGAAAGCGATAGGGTATTATAAATGGAAGTTTTGCGTGAAAAATTTTCACCCAACACGATGCAGGTAAACATTAATGCAGACCGAAGTACGGAAGGTTGCGCACCCGCCAGCAGAGTGAATAGCCATAAGAATAACACAATGATAACTGGGGCCACCCATTTGGTTTTGGGGTTTCTTTTTAAAGGTTTTAATAAACTGACGAGAATTAAATAGATCATTCCTAAATGCAAACCTGAAATGGCAATAACATGCACAACACCTGTTCGTGTATAAGCCTGAACAAGATTTTTATCCAGGTCATCTTTGTAACCAATCAACAAAGCTTCGGCCAGGCCGGTTTCTTTCTCGCCAACAATATTTCTGCGAAGTATACTGATTACAAGATGGCGGGTATCGATTAAAAATTGTTTAAACCAGTTTGCATCCTTGCCGGGAAGCAATATGAATTCATTTGATTTCAGGTAAACCTGGTGGGTAATGTCCTGGAAAAGACAAAAACGTTTATAATCAAAACCTCCTGGGTTACCGGCGTTTTGAATGCTTTGCAATTCTTTTTGAAAAACCAGTTGTTGTCCATACTTAAAATTTGTTATGACGGAATCTTTCTGAAAATAAATGATCAGGTCACCTTTTACTTTTTTTATTGAGCCATCATCATGTAACCACTTTGCTGATGCAAGAGCTTTATATGATTTCTTTTTCTGGATCGGATCTTCCTGTAAGGTGACTATCAGAGCCTGTGCCGGCTGATAATAATTGCCTAACCAGTTTTGATGATTGCGGATATCCTGCATCCATGCCAGTAAGGAACCTAAAGCGGCAAATGAAATAGAAACAGTAAAACCTGTTAGCCAACCTAATTGAAATTTTTTAAAAAGCGGAAGGGCAAACAAGGCAATTGTAAAAATGCCGGCGATAATAAGTAAAACAGTTGACCATATAACGGGCAACTGCAACCGCCATTGCAAAATGATCCCTGCTATCAAAGGCAATAATAGCCTGATAAAAGGTGCTTTTTTCAATATGGATGCGCCTGCCGGTTGCATAATTAGGAACGAACTTTTTAAAAGCTAAGGGCAGGGAAAAGTTATTGGGATTGATTTTTCAGGACAGCATTTTCTTGATGTAGGCTATTTGACCTAAGTGATAAATATCGTGTTGAATAATTCCATTGATCAACGTCCTGTTTTCATAATCTCTTTCATGAACCGGGTTTTGCAATTCTTCATCATTCATTGACTTCAGCAAATACACTAATTTATGCTGGGTCATATTGAGTTGTTCAATGCCTTTTTGCCAAAGGCTTTTATCATTATGATCCAATACCTGCCAGTCATTTTCTTCGAAAGATTTAACTGTTGAAGAAGATTTTTCCAACCGGTTTATGGCGAACAACCGCCAGTTGATCATGTGATACAATAATTCAAGGATGCTGTGCTGGCCGCTGGGTTTTTGACTGGCAATCTCTTCATTTATTTCTCCCAGTATGACCTGGATGTTTCTGCCAAACCAAGGCTCTCCACTGAAGTTTTCAGTTAATTGGGCTGCATACATTTTTAATTCGTTATTCATCCTGATCTTTTTTAGAATATGACAATGATAAAAAATATGCTTAGAATGAAAGCCCTTACCAAAATATTTAGTGATTGTAAAATACAAAAAAATCTACCGAAAATGATTGTGAGCAGGTTAGGGTTCAGCGTTTTTTTCTGTCAGGGGGAGCAACAGGATTTTATTTGTCGATCACTCAATATCTTTTAAGTTCTGAAAATAAATTTCAGACCTTCAATGATCCACGAAATGCCCTGGCAGCATAATAAGATTGTGCACCATTGTGATACGTAAAAACATGATCGTAGCGGCGATCACAAAATAAGGCACCCCCAAGATCCCTGATGCCAGGTGGTGTTTTTACCCAGCTTGATGTTTTGATATCGAATGTTCCCAGCTTCTGTAATTCCCGGTATTGTTCTTCCGTTAATAGTTCTATGCCTATGGCTGCAGCCATATCAACTGCATTGTTTGCTGGTCTATGCTCTTTTCTTGATTCCAGCCCTTCACGATCGTAACAAACACTTCTGCGGTCTTTAGGACTTTCAGCAGAACAATCAAAGAAAACAAATTCGCCTGTTTTGTTATCATAACCCGCAACATCCGGTTCACCTCCGGTATTTTCCATTTCATTGAGCGACCACAATTTTTCAGTATGTGCTTCCAGGCGTGCCTGAACTTTGGACCACTCAATTCCTTTGTGCCGATGCATGTTTTTTTCAAAACGGGTTTTCAAAGTTTTAAGTAGTTGTTCACGTTGGGAAGAAGTCAATTCTTTTTTACTGTTTTTAATCTTGCTCATACTTTAATTTATCTCTATGGAATAAGGGTGCATTAACATAAAACCTGCGTGGGCTAACCATAAGTGAGCTGGCGAATCCCATTCAAAAAAATTGATTAATTATTTCGCTGATGCAGTAATCATTTTTTCCAAAACTTTTATATCCACGTCTGCAAGTTTATTGATATAAACACAACCCACTCCTGTCTTGTGCTTCCCTAATTTAGTCAATGCATCAGCATGTCGTTTTAAATCAATCAGGTGTAATGATAAATTGGCTTTACGAGGTGAAAATCCAATTTTGAACCAATCCACTTCTCTGCCCGTTGCGGGACTTTTGTATCTCACATTCCCAAAACCGATCATGGAACTACCCCACATTTTCGGTTTTTCCTTCATCGCTTTTTCCATCATTTGGAGTATGGCCTGGCTGTCTTTACGCTTTTGTTCATCGGGTATACTTTCAATGAAGCTGTCTACGCTGTCAGAAGTTTGTTTGGTTTTGATTTCTACTAATTTACCCATAAAAAATATTTTTACAAGGAGTAGTTTCTAACAAAGATTCAGGCCTGGGAATCTGAATTATTTCATCATTATTAATCCACACTAAAACCTGTTAAAACTTAAGATGAAGATAATAAATAAATGCACTTTGATATTCGCTGATTGAAACTCTTGGGAATACATTCCCTGGAAAAAGTTGGTGCGTATTATAGAACCATAATGGTTCGTTTATCCGGTATTTATTAATGACTTTTTGGATTGTTGATACGTCTTCTTCAAGTTTTAATTAATTGTTTGACTCACATTATGAGCTTTTGACTGAGGTAGTTTTACAGCTTTTATGATCAGCCAGAAACAGAATACCCATTCTCCGATAGCGCAGGGTATTAGAATGGCTGGGTAAATTATTTTTACCAGGTTTGGGAAAAGAAACCAGACAAAACTGTTGAAAATATAACAGGTTCCTCCAATAAGAATCAGAACTCCTAGAAATTCAGGAAACAGGTCTGATTTATAAATCAAATAACCAAGAAAAATCAGGTGAAAACCAAAAAACAGCAGACTGATATTATATCCTGCTCCATGTAATTTTATTGAAAATAATGCAAATGCATTGAGTTGATCAGTATTAAAAACATCAAGGAAAACAGGTCCTTTTAAAATTAATATGGCTGCGTAATGACTTAATGCGATCACACTTAAAATAATGATACTTGCAAGTCTGAATAAAGTAGAAAGTATAGAGAGATTCCTGCTGGTTTCTTTAAGTAAAATGAAAAGAATTGTTGCTACACCAATATCACAAACCAGCATTAGCAATTCACTTACAAAACCAAACCGGTACCAAAATTCTGAAGCCAGGATATTTTTTGCAGTATTTGTCGCATTGTCATAATCAACCAGGTTGTCGCGAACAAAGACCTGGGCAATTAGCCCAAAAATTATGATTAGTAAATAAAGCAAGCCTGCGATTCTGGCCAGTTTTACTTTTGAATGCATTTTGGTTTATTTGGGGTTTAACGCAATTTTTAAATAATACAGTGCCTGGTAATCCATTGAAAGACTGATGTTGAAGTTAACAACAAAAAGTTGAGTATAATTTGATTACCACTCAATAGAAATGGTGAAGGTTTGCAAGCTAATAATGCCTTTGATTCATTAGATCTTTATAAGTTCACCGCCACAATTTCCTCTTTGTAATTGAGTAGGAAGTATATTTGGTGTTGTGAATGATTTCCTAGATAACCCGGTTTATTATGCTTTGATTTCAGGTGATGCCGAGAAAGCAATGGGATCTGAACAGGTGAAATATTTTAATCCAGAAGTTTCGCCTTTTGTAGGTTTCCAGGAAGATTACATGAATGGATTTAAGGATCTGCACCAATTGTTGCCAGCAGGCAGAACGATACTGTATGCAACCAGGAAAGAAATTTCTTTACCAAAGGGTTGGGAATTGATTCAATTTATTCATGGCTCCCAGTTTTTATACTTGTCAAAAAAAAAATTTGAAGATGATTTTTCAGAGGTAATTCCCATGAAACAAGAACATATTGATCAAATGGTAAACCTTGCTGTTCTTACCAAACCGGGTCCTTTTGGAAAAAAAACGATTGATTTTGGACATTATCATGGAATATTTATGAATGATAAACTAGTCGCGATGACTGGCAGAAGACTGCATGTTTACGATTATACAGAAGTCAGTGCAGTATGCACGCATCCGGATTATTTGGGTAAAGGTTATGCGCAGCTTTTAATTAAGCATCAAATCAATTCCATCCTTGAAGAAAAGAAGATTCCTTTTTTGCATGTACGTTCTGATAACAAAAGAGCCATTGATCTTTACGAAAGACTTGGGTTCAAAGAAAATGGTATGATGAACTTTTATTTTTTTAGAAAAATAGGGTAATATTTAAGGATGTTGTGAACGCCAATTTTAAATATCAATATTTTATTTTCTGCTCAATCTTCTATAGCCTCAATACCAAGTTGTTTCAATCGATCGAGGTGTTCCTTCATAGCATTGAGTTGTTCTGGGGAATGGCCCTTCCAATCTGTAATTTCACCTGTTACCCGAAGGGGATCTTTTGTACGGTATGATTTGGTTGGATTACCCGGAAATTTCTTATCCGTTAAATTGGGATCATCTTCAATTGGGCCTGTTGGTTCTACTAAATAAATTCTGCCTGGTCCTTCCCCCATTGCAAGTTCAGCTCCCCAAATTGCAGCATCCATAGTGGCGGACAGGTAAACATAGGATGCCTTTTTTCTTTTGCCGTAATTAGAGTTAAAACCAGGTATAATGATATCACCAGTATTCAGGTTGGCTTTGGTGCCATGAAAAAGTATTTGAGAATGCAAGTTGTTGTTCAAATCCATGGAGTTATTTTTTTCCTTTGTTTCCATTGGAGCTATATTTTTATTTTTTTCATTGAGTTTCGTCGGACGCAAAATGTCAGGATTGGCATTATTTTATCCATCGTCCTATGAAAAAAACATTTGTACAATTTTACTACACATACTATAATGTTTTCTCTACAAAAAACATATCAACTTCACCTTTATTCTTTGCCTGTAACTTTCCCCTGTGAAGACATTTAAATTTGTCTTTTACTAATTCATATGTACTGCTGCTGATATTTATTTTTCCGGCTTCTGAATTTTGTTCCATCCGTGCTGCAAGATTCACTGTATCCCCCCAAATATCATACGAATATTTTTTTACACCCACAATACCGGCAACAACTGGTCCCGTGTGAATTCCTATACGGAGTTCGAAAGGAATTTCACCTTTCGATTCTTTTTCTTTTTTACGTTGCAGCATGAAATTGCGTATTTCAATGGCTGCATTTACCATATCGGTTGCATGTGTGAAACTGGAAACAGGCAGCCCGCTGGCACAGAGATAAGCATCACCGACGGTTTTAATTTTCTCGATTTTGTAATGCTGTAATATTGTGTCAAATGCACTGAAACAATAATCCAGTTCGGCTACTAATAATTCAGCGCTTATGTTTTGACTTACCTGGGTAAAATCTTTAAAGTCGGTGAACATAACCGTAACCATGCTGAAGGTTTTTGGATTGGAGCGCCCGTTCATTTTGATTTCATTAGCCACTTCAATTGGAAGAATATTGAGCAGCAATTCGTCGCTTCGTTTTTTTTCTTTGTTTATTTTGTTACGCTGGCTTAAGAACAGCAATGCAAATAGCAATACAATGGCAAAACCACCAACAAATCCATTTCGTACCAGTTTTTGTCTCTGAAGTTCTTTTTTTGTTACGGCTTGCTCAGCTCTTGACTGGGTTTCTTTTTTATCAAACTCGTACTGCATTTTCTGTTGTACAATTTTTTCCGTGTTTTCTTTATTGGCAATGCTATCGCGATATACAATGTACATTTTGTAATTCGCATAAGCATCCTGGTAATTATTTAAAGCGCTGTCTGCACGGGCAAGACTCAGGTAAGCATCCTGTATCGTTGTTTTAATGCCGATCTCTTTGGCAAGATGAAGGCTTTTCATCAGCCATTCTTTTGCTTCCCCTGCTTTGCTGTCTGCAATAAGTACCGTTCCGATATTGTTGTAGGTAATGGCAATGCCTTCCTTATCGCGAACTTCCTCCAGTATTTTTAATGCATCAAAATAATTTTTCATTGCAGGTTCATATTTCTCTTGATTCTTATAAACAACGCCAATGTGGTTGTAAGTTAAGGCGACTTCGTTTTTATCTCCGAGCTCTTCATATAATTTTTTTGCTTCAAACCAATTTTTTAAAGCTTCATAATAGTTGCCTTGTGAAAAATAAATTACTCCTATGTTAAGATGCGAACCTGCTATGCCTCTTTTATCATTGTTTGCTTCACGAATTTTCTTTGCGGCAATATGATTTTTCAATGCTTCGTCGTATTTGCCCATATCGGTATAAATATTGGCAATATTGTTATAGACGCTCCCGATGGCTCTTTTATCGCCAGCTTCTTCAAAGGCTTTCAACCCGGTAAAATAATTTTTCAATGCTTCCGGGTAATTGCTCATTTCATAATGATTGATCCCAATATTGACATATATTTTTGCAGTCGTTAATTTGTCAGTACTTAAGGCAAGTGCCTTTGATAAGTATGCCTGCGATTGCTCGTAACTTCCCAGGTTATTATAAGCCTGGCCTAATCTCAGGTAGGCTGATGCAATACCTTTTGAATAATTTAGTTTTTCAGCCAGATTTTTTGCCTGGGTTGCTAAGAAGATTGTTGTATCAGTATTGCTATACAATAACTCATAAGATAGGGTATTCAGAATATTTACTTTGTTAGTATCCTGGCCTGCGGTTTTTAATATTGCTTCAAGAGAATCAATTGTATTATTCTGCGCTAAAGTAAAATGCAGTAATACAAACATAAAACTGGCAAGTAGAATACTTTTTTTCATATTCAGAATTTCTCGATATGCAGTTGACCCACGCATAACTTATGGTATTGAGGGCTTGGCAATGTGCCGGCAGCCGGTTTACTTCAGCTCTATTAAGTTATTCAAAAGTTTATTAAAGATCAAAAAGTTGAATAAAAATGATTCTTTAGCCGGCATATAGGCAAAACAAATTATTAGCGACTTTTTTGTCTGCAACATTCTGTATTTCTTTTTTGTTCTATGCATGTAAATAAAAAAGACCTTAAACAATTGTCCAAGGTCTCAAATATTAGGAATGGGGGTTTTTAATTAAAATGTTTCATGATGAACGAAGTAAGATTTTCATCACTCATTTTATTTGAAGTGCTTTCACTTGAAACTGCATTTTTATATTGTGGGGTTTCGGCAAGGAATTTTATAAACTGTTCCTGAACTTGCCCGGTTCCGGTTAAGTGAATTTCATCAATATTAGGCATCTTGCTGGCGATTTCTTTAAAGAATTTAGTAGTTAAACCAATTGCCTGGTTGTTTGAGGTTTTCTCATTAGAATTGTTATCTGGTCCGGCATTTTTTACATGTCCCAGGATAATAAACGCTCCATTTTCATTATCTTCTCTACCTACGATGGTTGCATTGTGTGAATCCATCCAAACTCCAAACTGCTTTTTGTTTTTATCTGACATATTTATATTTTCTGAAAGATAGACCTTTAGAAAGCAAAATATTAAACATTGTGCTAAGATTGTGATTAGTCTCTACGTTTAGAGAATCAGAAGGTGAGGGTTTGTGTATTTTTGCTGAGGATATTTTAATTCAAGCCCGTTAGAGACACATGGCTTTCCTCGTAGCTGCACTAAACAATGGAAATCTATAATATGAAATAAGAATGAAAAGCGGTTATGCTTTACCGGTATACCCATTGTTAAAACTAAATTTCCTCCATCAGTTTATCTACAAATGCTTTTGTCATGTCTTTGATGTTTTGATTGTACTGGATAAGATATTCTGATGTAGATGATCTCCATGACTGAAAAAACCGGATATCTTTATTTTGATCTTTATTCTCAATAATAATCTTACCCTTTTTTTCAGCACCATCTTTCGTTAAAGTATATGAAACAATCAGGTCTTTGGCGTCCGGTTCTGTATACCATTTATCCCAGCTAATGGCATATACTACCCAAATTAAATGTGCTTTATCCACCATGGCAAATGTGGTAGGCGCCTGTTCAACGGTTAATGCTAATTTTTGTCCATTGAGTTTTTGAGTCAAACCTTTATTGGCTATGGCATATATATTATTGGCAAAATTATTTACAGGTATAGAAGTATTTAGTGTTGATGTATGCCTGTATTCCCACTGCCAGTAAAAGAGCAATGGCAAAACCTTACTTGTTTTTCGCTCACTCGAAGAAATTACATCGTTGGATGATGGACTTATATAAGTCACAGTGATGGCTGGTGCTTTTTTAGCATTCTGTTTGGGGATTTGATGGTTATACTGTTCTGAAACAAAACGATCCATTTTCCTGGTAGATAAACATCCGGAGAAAATTGATATGGTAAGCAGGAGAAATGAAAGAACAATACAATGTTGCTTTTTTTGCAAAGGCATTTTCATGTTAAGATTGGTTTTGGTTGGTGGTTAATTCATGCTGAATTGTTCACCAATATAGTGACGGAAACCAATCTATGCAAATGAGATAATTTGTTAATGTAAAAACCTTAGTTATGAATAAAGTAAAAAGCCAGGATAAGTAAAAAAGTAAAAATTCTGAGTTTAATTTTTTTGCAGTCAACGATAAATCGAATTAAGATTTTGCAATATCATTTTGCAATTTTCATTTCATTAATACTGTCAGGCTGAGCCTGTCGAAGCCGGCGGGAAGTAAGTAAAAATGAAAAATCATTTTCAAATTCTCAAATTGCCTCATTGCTTCATTGTCTGATTGTCGAATTGCCAAATTGCCTCATTGTCATTGCTTTTCCTTTTTCACAAACCTTAACTCATTATTTATCCACTTCACCGTGGTTTTATATTTTAAGGAAGGGCAACACCGGGGATCTGAATCGGTAAAACAAAGAGACTCTCCAATCAGCCATCCATTTTCTATTGTTTGCGGAATAAACTGTCCAATCTCACAGCCTTTTAATGACTCATCCGAAGAAGATTGGATGTTTAAAATCTTCCAACCAGTTGGAGATTGTGTAAGTACAAAAAGATCCAGGTAATCTGAATTGCCGCCGGTATTGGAATATAGTTTCAGTACCAGGTCCTGTCTGCCATCGTTATTCAGATCTCCAAAAGCATGATCTTTCTTGAGTGTAGAAAAATAAAAACTGCTGCGCATGCCTTGTCCAAAATCCAGTTGTAAGTCAACATAATTTGCTCCTGCTGTTTTTGTGGCTTTGGGGTTTTCCGGTTTGTTTTCAGCAATAATAAAATTAACGACCAGGTTGGTAAGAACAGGAGCAAGAAGCGTATCATCTGAAGGTTTCTATGGTATACCGGACTCAGAAATATTTTTGTTTTTCAAAGAATCTGCAGCCATTTCATTTTTCAGTGAATCAGTGATTTTTTGCTGTTCCAGTTTTTCCTGTTCTTTCTTCTCTTTACTTTTAAAAAGATTTCCAATTTCTTTGGCTGATGTTTTAACCTGTTCTACAGACTCTTTTAATGTTGTTTGCTTTTTAGCCTGTGCAAATGCGGTTGAGGATATTAGCAATGATAAAATGAGTATTCTTATCATGACGCTATAGTTTAATACATCATAAATATAAGTTATTTGATATATGCATTTATAAAACTTGGGTTGAACTGAAGCCTAAGAAAGTCAAAAGTAAAAAGTCACAATTGCTTATTTTGAAAAGTCATTAACAAGCACAGATCATCCTAAAAATTTCTTTTTTATTTCAATTGACGGCTTCGACATGCTCAGCCTGACACACTCAGAAAGTAAAAAGTCAAAAGTAAAAATTCAAAAATCTCTGAATTGATTTGCCTGATTGGTTAGATCGACTAATAATTCTTTTGCCTTTTTCTTTTTACATTTTGAATTTCCTATTCATTTTCAAATTAGCACATTCTCAAATTGTCTCATTGTCGAATTGCCTCATTATGGAATTGACAAATTACTTGCTCAAGTACATACTCCTGTCTTTATACAATTGCCTGAAGTAAGGATCGCGAAGATCTTTGATAAACCGTATGGCCTCACCGGTACTTTTCATTTCGGGCCCCAGTTCCTTGTTTACATTCGGAAACTTGCTAAAACTAAAAACCGGTTCCTTGATCGCAAAGCCTTTTAACTTCTTTTCAAATTTAAAATCGGTCAGTTTATTTTCACCCAACATCACTTTCGTGGCAACATTGAGATAAGGTATTTCGTATGCTTTTGAAATAAAAGGTGTAGTGCGAGATGCTCTTGGATTGGCTTCTATCACATATACTTTTCCATTCTTAATGGCATATTGAATGTTGATCAATCCACGGATGTCTAATTTGCGGGCTATTTTTTCCGCATATTCTTCCATGGTGTGCACAATCAATGGTGACAAATTGAATTGTGGCAACATAGCATGACTGTCACCGCTATGGATACCAGCTGGTTCAATATGTTCCATCACACCCATTACATGAAAATTCTCTCCATCAAAAATGGCGTCAATCTCAGCTTCCTGGCAGCGATCCAAAAAGTGGTCAATGAGGATTTTATTGCCTGGAATATGTTTTAATAAACTCACAACCGCCTTTTCCACTTCATCATCATTGATTACAATGCGCATTCTTTGTCCGCCCAAAACATAACTGGGTCTAACCAAAACAGGATAACCCACTTTATTGGCCACTTTAATGGCTTCATCAACATCCCATGCAGTGCCATATTCAGGATAAGGAATTTCCAATTCTTTCAACAGGTCACTGAAACGGCCGCGATCTTCGGCAATATCCATGCTGTCGTAAGATGTACCAATAATGCGAATTCCTTTTTCATGTAATTTTTCAGCCAGCTTCAATGCGGTTTGTCCACCCAATTGAACAATCACACCAACCGGGTTTTCGTATTCAATAATCTCCCAGATATTTTCCCAGTATACAGGTTCGAAATAAAGTTTATCGGCCATGTCAAAATCGGTAGACACGGTTTCCGGGTTACAATTCACCATGATTGCTTCGTAACCACATTCTTTGGCTGCCAGCAAACCATGTACGCAACAATAGTCGAATTCTATTCCCTGCCCGATGCGGTTTGGTCCCGAACCCAACACAATGACTTTCTTTTTATCCGTCTTTTTCGATTCGTTGGTTACCAGTTCACTATTTCCAAGTACCGGTGTTTCGAATGTGCTGTAGAAATAAGGCGTTTTAGCCTCGAACTCCGCACTGCAGGTATCAACCATTTTAAATACACGGGTGATGCCTAATGATTTTCGTTTTTCATACAATTCATCTTCCGTACCATTTTTCATGATGCGGCAAATTTGTTCATCACTAAATCCATTGGCCTTTGCTTCTTTTAATAATTCAGCAGGCAGTGTATCCAGTTTGTATGCTTCTAACCGCGTTTCTATCTGGCAGATCTTTTGGATCTCGTTTAAAAACCAGCGGTCAATATGTGTTGCTTTAGCAATGGAGTTTACACTCACACCCATTTGTATGGCATCTTTAATACGGAAGATCCGGTCCCACTTGGGTACTTTAATATGTTCCAGTATTTCATCTGCATGCATCATGCTTTTCCCATAATAACCCAAACCAACAGCATTATTTTCCAGGCTTTGGCAGGCTTTCTGAATGGCTTCAGTAAAACTTCTTCCAATAGCCATTACTTCTCCCACACTTTTCATTTGCATACCCAGTGTATCATTAGCGCCTTTGAATTTGTCAAAATTCCAGCGGGGAACTTTTACAATTACATAATCCAATGCAGGCTCAAAGTATGCTGATGTATTTTTGGTGATCTGGTTTTCCAATTCATCCAGCGTATAACCAATAGCCAGTTTGGTAGCTATTTTAGCAATCGGGTAACCCGTTGCTTTGGATGCAAGCGCCGATGAACGGCTTACCCGTGGATTGATTTCGATAGCAATGATCTCTTCGGTTTCGGGATTTAGGGAGAACTGCACATTACAACCGCCGGCAAAATTTCCCAGGTTACGCATCATTTTAATGGCGGTATTCCGCATCAGTTGATAAGCTGTATCGCTTAGGGTCATCGCTGGTGCTACAGTGATAGAATCACCGGTATGTATTCCCATCGGATCAAAATTCTCTACCGTGCAAATGATCACCACATTATCATTAGCATCACGTAAAAGTTCCAGTTCAAATTCCTTCCAGCCAAGTACCGCTTTTTCAACCAGCACTTCATGAATGGGTGATGCCTGCAAACCGCGGTTCAGCGCTTCATCCAGTTCGTCTTTATCCATGACGATGCCGCCACCGGTTCCTCCTAATGTAAAGGACGGACGGATCACCAATGGAAATCCAATTTCCTGGGCAAATTCTTTTCCTTCTAAAAATGAATTGGCTGTTTTTGCGGGAGCAACCGGTATGTTCAATTCAATCATCCATTTTCTGAATAATTCCCGATCTTCGGCTTTATCAATGGCTTTGATGTCAACGCCTATTAATCGTACATTATATTTTTGCCAGATGCCCAGGTCTTCGGCTTCCATAGCCAGGTTCAGTGCGGTTTGACCACCCATGGTTGGCAAAACTGCATCGATCTTATTTTCTTCCAGTATCTGTTCAATGCTTTCTACGGTCAGTGGTAACAGGTACACTTTATCAGCCATCATGGGATCGGTCATGATGGTGGCGGGGTTGCTGTTGATCAGGATCACTTCGATTCCTTCTTCCCTTAAACTGCGGGCAGCCTGCGTGCCTGAATAATCAAATTCACAAGCCTGGCCAATTACAATGGGTCCGGAACCGATAATTAATACAGATTTTAATGAGGTGTCTTTGGGCATATTTGGTGTTTGTGAAAAAACAAATTGCGCAAAAGTAATCATGTCAGCGAAAAACTGCGGCACTAATTTTTAAAATCAAGTGAAAATATTATTAAAGCTCATTTTTCAAGCCTGTTTATTGAACTAACTTTTTCGTTACAAAATAGTTTGTATTTCTTCAGGAAGTTTAAATGCCGATTGATTTTACAATTAGTCCAAACAATATTTTAAAATGCCAGGCATAAAAAAAGAGCTGACTTGCAGCTCTCGAATCGATTCATCGTTATTTTACGCCTTTGTAAAGCGGCCGGGATATAGTTCCTCTTCTTCTTTAGCAAAAATATTTCTCAAACTTTGAGGAATATTTTCATCAATGAATTTTTTTCCTTTATCAACCAGGTCATTCTTTTCATCGTCTGACATATTCAAATACTTATAAACGCCATAAGCGGCTAAACCAATCAGTAGTAATGTTGTTGCGTTTGACTTTCTTGACATATGATTATATTTAAAATTCAAATAATTATTTTCGGATTTAATAACTAAAATATTGTGCCTAACTATTTTAACAATATGGAATAAAGATTGTTGCTTATTTCACACATTTTTGAAGCTTTAAAAGAAAGGATTGTTAATGAGGTTATTTTTATCGATTATTCTGTTGTCTGTTGGATTTTCACTCTTCGCTCAAAAAAATTACCCCCAAAATTATTTTCGTAATCCAATGAATATACCCATGGATTTGAGTGCCAATTTTGGCGAACTCAGGTCCAATCACTGGCATATGGGTTTGGATATAAGAACCCAGCAAAGGGAAAATCTCTCTGTATATGCGGCTGCCGAGGGTTATATATCAAGGGTAAAAGTGGAACCCGGTGGTTTTGGCCAGGCTATTTATATCACCCATCCTAACGGTTACACCACTTTGTATGCTCATTTGAATGCTTTTTATCCTGCATTGCAGCAATATGTAAAAGATCAGCAGTATAAACTGGAATCCTGGGCAGTGGATCTTCAGATTCCGAAAGAAATGTTTCCTGTAAATAAAGGGGCTTATATTGCTAAAAGTGGAAATACCGGCGGATCGCAGGGCCCTCACGTTCATTTTGAAATACGGGATACTGAAACAGAGAGGTGCCTGAATCCACTATTATTTAATTTTCCATTAAAAGATAATGTGCCTCCAACGATCATTCGCCTGGCCATGTTCGACCGAACAGAAAGCATACATACGCAATCGCCCGTTTTTTATTCATTGAAAAAATTGGCCGGTCATTATGAATTATCCGGAACACGCATTATCCAATCGCCAACAGAAAGAGTGAGTTTTGCTTTGCAGGCAAACGATAAATTGTCTGGAACTAATAATCCCAATGGCATTTATTCTGCAACCATTTACTGCGATAATACACCCATGACTTCTTTTACGATTGATGATGTGGGTTATGATGAAACGCGGTATATGAATGCGCATATAGATTACCGTTTAAGAAAAAAGGGTGGGGCATACCTGCAGCACTTATCCAAAATGCCCGGCGACCTGAGTGATATTTATCAAAACTTAAATAATGATGGCGTTATTAATTTGTCTGATACCGCTGTTCATGATATCCGGGTAGAAGTGTTGGATGCCTATAAAAATAAATCGACCCTTCAGTTTAAAGTTCAATACAAGGGAAATGGAAAAACAAAACCTGCACCGGATGCAGATATTGTACTTTATCCCGGCAATATGAATGTTTTTGAAAAAGATGAATTTGAAATGGTGGTTGATGAAACGGCAGTTTATGATACGGTGCCGGTAAAATATGTTTTGTCAAAAGGTATTACGGGCAATATTTCTGATAATCATAAAATTGGTGATGAATCCATTCCTTTGCATAATGCAGTTACCATTCGCATAAAACCAACAGAAGAAATTGCGGAGGAGTACAGGAATAGAATTGTTATTCAAAAAGACAAAGGTGGCAGGGGCGATGTGGCTAAAGCGGAATGGCAAAATGGCTGGGTGGCTGCAGGCTTCCGGGAATTTGGCACTTTCAGTGCCTATATTGATACTTTACCCCCGGAAATAAATTCTTTGGGATCAGCGGATACTTTGAACTTAAAAACCACCAGCAGGATCATTTTCAGACCTAAGGATAAATCGGGCATTAAAAGTTTTCGTGCTGAACTGGATGGTCAATGGTTACGGTTTACCAATGATAAATACACTTCTCATATTTATGTATTTGATGAAAAATGGCCTGCCGGCGTAAGGGAACTAAAGGTAGTTGTAGAAGATTTGGTAGGAAATAAAACAACCAAATCCTGGTGGATCAGGAGATAGCAACGGTAATTTTTTTTTTACAACAGGAATAAATAAAAAAAAAGCATGGATCTCTGTGAAGGACAAAAAGCACCATTATTTACCGGCACTGACCAGGATGGTAATAAGGTATCACTCAAAGATTTTATTGGTAAAAAACTGGTGATCTTTTTTTACCCCAAGGATGATACACCGGGTTGCACTGCACAAGCATGTAACCTGCGTGATAATTATACGTTATTGAAAAAGAAAGGTTTTGAAATTATCGGCATCAGCCCGGATGAAGAAAAAAGTCATAAAAAATTTGAAGAAAAATTTGACCTCCCATTTACATTGATTGCCGATCCCAAACATACCATACTGAATAAGTATGGCGTATGGAAACAAAAGAAAATGTTCAATAACGTTTACATGGGTGTACACAGAACCACATTTGTGTTAGACGAGAGGGGCAAAATTTTAAAAATATTCTCCAGGCCAAAGACCAGTGCACATGCTGAAGAAATTATAGCCGCCATTAAATAATATTTCAAGCAACCCATACGGGGTTTTAGCCGATTTGAGGTTAAATTTTTTAACGCTTAAAGATCGGTTATGAAAAAAATATTAATGTTCGCCGGGTTAGTTTTTGGGATACCTGCATTTTCCCAGCAAGACACAGCTATTGTAATAATGGAATCAGCAAATGAAAAAAAGGAAGAAGAGAAAAGTCCAATAAAGGTTTTTCATTCACAATCTTTGATCAATTCCAAAACGGTGGAGGTTTTGGGTAAAGGTGTTTTGGAGTTTAAAGTATCACATAATTTCGGTGACCTGGCGGGGTCTAACGGTGGCATTAAACGATTTTTTGGATTGGATAATGCCAGCGATATCAGGATTGGTTTCCAATTAGGATTAACTGACAATCTGAATGTTATTGCTGCAAGAGCAAAAGGCGCCGGCCTGGTTCAGCAACTTTATGAACTGGGTTTAAAATACCAGTTTATGAAGCAGGAAGCAAATAGTGGCAAACCTATTTCTATAACTACATTTATCAATGCGGTTGTTTCTTCAATGGAGGCCAATGCAGTGCCGGGGCAGGAAAATTCTTTTGAAAATTTTTCAGACCGTTTAAGCGAAACCGTTCAAATAATGGTTGCAAGAAAAATGGGAAAAATTAGCCTGCAGGCAAGTGCCACCATGGTCAACCGCAATTATGTTATGAGTGGAGATGATCAAACAACTTTTGCAATAGGAGGAGGCGCCCGTCTCCCGATCAGTGAAAAATTTATTTTACTGGCTGATTATTTTCATCCTTTCAATAGCCAGGAAGCCCGCCAAATATACCGTTCCATGAATATTGAATTGTATGATGTATTTGGTGTGGGAGTTGAAATTTTAACCCAGGGCCACGTGTTTCATTTAAATTTTACCAATGCAACAGAAACACTGGAAAATAGATTTATTCCAAAAACGATTACGAGTTGGGGAAAGGGACAATACCGGTGGGCTTTTACCATTTCCCGGAATTTTACTTTATTTCGTTGATCCATTGGTGTTATAAAAGAGGGAGTATCAAATATGCACTCCCTTTTTTATCATCATAGCCGCAACTTAATCTGAAAATTTTGCACCCGCATTGATCCAGGCAGTTATTTTATCTTTTTCGCTGGTGGGTAAAGGCCCGGTCGGAGGCATTACAGATGGATTTTGATCCACTGCACGTGCTTTGATCCTGGCGCTGTTGGCAACGATATTACAATCCACAGTCCAGTTCATACCACCTTCAGATTGAGAAGCATTATGACAACTCACGCAATTTGTTTGCATTAATTGCTTTACCGCACTAAATAATGGTCCGGCTGCGGCTGCAGTTACATTTACATTGGCAGAGGCGGTGCAACCATTCGCATCTTTTGCTATCACTGCATAGCTCCCAACCGCCAGGTTGTTGAATGTGGCAGATGATTGAAAAGTTCCTCCATTAATATTGTAAGTAAAACCTGTGCTACCTGCGGCTGTTACTGATATAGTTCCATTTGGTGTAGCACAAGGAGTGGCACTGGTTGCGGATGCTGCTATTGAAATAGATACGCCTCCACAAACAGATGGACTGGTAATAGTGAACTGCGTGGAGCCAGTACACCCATTACTGTTTTTTGCCGTAATAGTATATGTTCCCGCAGCCAGGTTATTAAATATACCTGAGGACTGAAAGGAGCCACCATTTAAACTGAATGTAAAACCTGATCCGCCGGTAGCCGTTACCGTTATACTGCCATCAGTTGTTGTTGGCCCGGTGGGGGGACTGGCATTTCCTGTTACAGCAACCGTTACAGAAGCGCATGGATTGGGTGGTACAGGATCTCCGCCACTACTTTTACTGCAGGCATTGATGAATAATACCAGGACCATAATGCTCATGGTTAACAGGTAAATTGTTGATCGTTGTTTCATTTTTAGTTGGTTTAATCTTTGACATCCCCATTTCGGGATCACCTCCAAACATAGGTTTTGCAATCAGCTGAAAATGATATCATCTGCTGTTGTTGAGATACCAGCCTGTGAATGTTAATTTCGTTCGGTTGCTTTTTTTTGTTTGTATAATTTGAAAGCTTTAAATCATCATCCAGCCCAAGGAGATAAGCATTCCCGGATTATTCTTAAAAACCTTTTCTTTGAGTATCCAATCGAATTTTTTTTTAAAAAGGTTGCTATGAAAATGGAGGTCTATTTTTTTTCAAATGGTTTTACCTGCAGTGTTAAGAGCGTACCGGCATTATAAAATTTTACTTTTCCATATCCAACACCTTTCAAAGGAATTTTAAAATTGGGTTCTATTAAAATGGATGTGCGTTGATTGATGTGATGCCTGTAACCGGTAGATAATGTTATGGCAGCTAAATGATGGATGTTTTTCCTTTCAATGGACCACTCCCTGTTGAGTACCTGGCCTGATTGATTTTTATATAAATAATTATATGTTTCTTTTTTCATGAAATAGCTTGAAACACCTGTTGATGCAAGCCATTCGTGTTTGCCTGATTTTTTTATGGAATAGCTTATCATTAAAGGAATTTCATACACATCGCAATCTGCATCCACATTTAACAGGTCCGTGTAATAGGTCCAGTATCCTGCAGGTGGTTGATAGTCATCTTTGCCGGCAGCGTAGACTTTTTTATTTATAAAAAATCCGGTTCCAATTGTCCATTTATTAGTCAATGCATATTTTATACCTCCGCCATATTGTGCAGTTACTTTGCCGGGATTATTCATGCCTACAGAACTCACAGCAGGTCCGGCAGACACAGCGATATATAATTTTTGAGCAAACGAACGTTTTCCAAAAATGTTTTTATCATTTATGGGCGAAGGAATTGTGGATGGAATATCTGCACGCAAATCGCTGTTAAAATAGTTTGCAAGAATACTTTGGTCAAACAAATCGTTTGTTTTTAATTTTTCGGCGGGTGATTGAGGGAAATGCTGCGGACTTTTTTCATTTAACAATAATGCGTTTGGTGTAAATGGAATGGAAGTGGATTGAAAAGGCATTCCAGTTGAATGATTTTGGTTTTTTTTGAAATTGGCTGCTGAATATTGTTGTTTTGGAATTACTATTTCGGTAATATTTTGCGCTGTTGTATTTTCCCGGATCGTTCTACTCCCTTCTTCGGTTTGGTTATTTGAAATGTTTCTATCATTTCTTTTCGATATGCTTTCCTGTTGTAACACTGGCGGTATATTGTTTTGTTGATTTTCTTCTTTGATATGTTCAACTTTACTTTTTGATACAGGCTTATCTTCACCCAAATCCCTGTTAAGCCAGATCAAGAGTGATGAGGTACTGATCAGGAAAGCGATCATCCAAAAAATAAATCTTTTTTTATGATCTTTTTTCTGTGGCAGATGCTTGTCCAGCAGATGTTCCATTTTCGTCCATGCCTTTTCGTTATAGGACGGTTGATGCATATCCGCGGCATCCCTGATTTTTTTATCTAATTCCTCAAACGACATTTTTCTTTGTTAACACCTCGTTTTGTTTGTGAATGATTTTTTGTAACTGTTGCCTTGCCTTCCACAAATTTGATTTGGAAGTGCCTACAGATATATGAAGCATATTGGCAATTTCCTCATGGCTATATCCTTCTATAATAAACAGGTTGATCACGGTACGATAAGCTGTAGAAAGTTTTTGAATAGCTATTATGATTTCCTCGTGTGAGATTTTTTCAATGGCACCGGGAGAAAAGCTTGAAAGTGATATCACATTTTCATTCAACTCCGTTTTTAATTTGTGCTTTAAATTTTTTCGGTAATGATCAATGGATGTATAGATCACAATTTTTCTCAACCAGCCTTTAAAGGAATTATTTACATCCTGGTAAGCCGGAACAAAATGGTCAATTTCTTTAAAAACCTTTAAAAATGAATCGTTCAGGATTTCAACTGCATCTTCTTCCGAACCGGCATATCGGTTGCAAATGGTCATAGCATACGTGTAGAAGGAGCTGTAAATTTTTTTTTGGCTCTCTCTTTTATTCAGGGCGCATCCCTTTATATGTTCATTTAGTTCTTCTACCGATAGCAATGAATAAAAACTTTAAACTATTATCGGGTATAAATCAACTTTAGTTGCCTGTAGAAGTTACGATTTTTTGAGATGGGAATTTGGGTGGTTAGATGAGCCATTCAACTTCACCAAAATCAATATTTTCTTCCATAGCATGATGGATGACCAGTTGCCCATTCAGATTTACTTTTTTTATAAGGGCTTCAAAAACCCGGTTGCCTTTTTTCAATTTAACGGGTTCATTTTTTTTGTATAAAAGATGGTTGTACTGATCAATAATGATTTCAGTACTTTGATTCAACAGCAAATGGATTTTTTCGTCCAAAACTTCGCATAGCTCTTTGGCTAAAAGGGTAATGTTAAACTCCTTCCCGGTTATTTGTTTCAGCGAAACCGCATTGGGTAAATGAGCCGGAAAGGAAGCAGCATTGATGTTCACACCGGTCCCAATAACGGACCATTTCCATTCTGTCTCGCCGCCATTCTTGCCTGGGCTCAAAACATTATCAATAAGTATCCCTGCTGCCTTTCTGTCACGCCAATAAATATCATTTGGCCATTTAATCTTTGTCTCTTCCCACCCTGCATATTTAGCAAAAAATTGATGAACAGCCATTGCAGCAGCAGCGGAGAGTGCAAATTGATTAGCTATGGACAAGCCTGTTGGCCTTATAACTACGCTTAGGTTGATGTTTTGATTTTTACCTGCCTCCCAGCTTTTTCCTCTTTGTCCTTTGCCCGCGGTTTGATCGTGGGCCATAATGGCTAAACCCGGTTGTGCCAAGCCTTCATGCACCTTTGCCATGGCATAGTTGTTGGTACTATCAACAGTGAGCAGTTCAATAAAAGGAAACCCGATTGTGAAAGGTGCAGAATGTTGTGGCAATTAATTCATATTTTTGACAAAGATAGAGGCCAAAAAAGGAAGAAATGTGAGGATGAACGAATAACGTGGAGCATTGCATTTCAAAACAGCATCTCTATCTTTTTTTATTGAACCAATTTAAATTACGAGCCTTCATCAAAAAAACGGATCTAGAAAGCGCTAAACCTGCTTTACTGCCCTTAAATATTCATTCATTTAAAAGATAATTATTTGGAACAACTGGCCATATTAGCGAACAGGAAAAAGAACAGTTTAACGCGATTAACTAAAAGCGCTAAAATTTTAAAAACCATTATTCACGCTATCCAGGATAAGAAAGGAGAGAACATTACTTCACTTGACCTTCGAAAAATTCCAGAAGCAGTTGCGGATTTCTTTATTATTTGTGAGGCTCCTAGTACCACACAGGTAAAAGCCATTGCCGATCATGTTCGGGAAGAGGTAAGAGATAATTGTGATGAAACACCTTACCATTTTGAAGGTTACCAGGCTTTACAATGGATTTTGATAGATTATGTGAATGTGGTTGTACATGTGATGCATCCTGAAAGTCGTAAATTTTACCGGCTGGAAGAAATGTGGAACGATGCCCAATTAGAAGAACACAATGATCAATAATCTAATTTATATTGTTAAAAAATAAGTTCAGCTAAACAATTACACGCAAATAGTTATTAATTAGCAGGAATTCATAAGAAAAAAATACATGTCACAAGATCCATATAACAAGAGCGATAACAAATTGCCACGCTTCAATAATAAACCCACCGGAGGAGAACCCCCCAAAAAGGGTCCTAAATTCAGTATTTACTGGGTATATGCTATCATCTTCGCTGTTTTAATTGGCTTTAACTTTTTTGGTCCTTTATCTACCAATATTGCCAAGACCAATCCGAATGCTTTTAAAGAAATGCTAACCGAAGGTGATGTCGAAAAGTTCATCATCATTTCTAACAAAAACATGGTAAGGGTTTATCTTAAGAAAGATAAAATTGCCAAGTATAACGAAAACGTTGAAAGAGGGGTAACCGGGAAAATTAACCAGGAAGGACCTCATTTGTACTTTAAAATCACGGGTGAAGATTTTCAGCGGGAGATCAGGGAGTTCTATGAATCCAATCCCAATGTGCAACAGGTGCTTTATGAAGTGGAACAGGAAAGAGACTGGTTTAGCGGTATCCTGAATTTATTATTACCTGTTTTATTATTCATAGCCCTTTGGATTTTACTGATGCGTAAAATGGGGGGCGGTGCCGGTTCAGGCGGGGGCCCTGGCGGTATTTTTAATATTGGGAAATCAAAAGCTACTTTATTTGATAAAGGAACTAAAGTAAATATCACTTTTAAAGATGTTGCAGGCCTGGATGAAGCGAAGGTGGAGGTAATGGAGATTGTTGACTTCCTGAAAAATCCAAAAAAATATACTAACCTGGGTGGTAAGATACCGAAAGGTGCATTATTGGTAGGCCCTCCTGGAACGGGTAAAACCTTATTAGCTAAAGCTGTGGCCGGCGAAGCACAGGTTCCTTTTTTTAGCCTGAGCGGTTCTGACTTTGTAGAAATGTTTGTAGGTGTTGGAGCCAGCCGGGTACGTGACCTGTTTAAACAAGCACGTGAAAAAGCACCTTGTATCATTTTTATAGATGAGATCGACGCCATTGGCCGTGCCCGTGGAAAGAATGCCATGATGAGCAATGATGAAAGGGAAAGTACCTTGAACCAGTTGCTGGTTGAAATGGATGGTTTTGGAACTGATGTAGGCATTATCGTGCTGGCAGCCACCAACCGTCCAGATGTATTGGATAGCGCTTTACTTCGTCCCGGTCGTTTTGACAGGCAAATTTCAATCGACAAACCAGACCTTAAAGGCAGGGAAGCTATTTTTAAAGTTCACCTGAAGCCAATCAAAATATCAACCAAACTGGACATTCACAAACTGGCTGAGCAAACACCCGGTTTTGCCGGAGCAGATATTGCCAATGTGTGTAACGAAGCAGCTTTGATTGCCGCAAGAAAAGGCAAAGAGCATGTAGAAATGGAAGATTTCCAGGATGCAGTTGACCGCGTTATCGGTGGATTGGAAAAGAAGAACAAGATTATTTCACCTGAAGAAAAAAGAATTATAGCATATCATGAAGCGGGTCATGCCATTTGCGGCTGGTACCTGGAACATGCTTATCCATTATTAAAAGTAACTATTGTACCTCGTGGGGTAGCTGCATTGGGATATGCCCAGTACACACCCAAAGAGCAGTATTTATATAATACCGATCAGTTGATCGACCAGATTTGTATGACCTTAGGCGGCAGGGCCAGTGAGGATATTTTCTTCGGAAAAATTTCTACCGGAGCACAAAACGACTTACAACAAATCACCAAGATTGCTTATGCCATGACCAGTGTGTATGGTATGAATGAAAAAGTAGGTAATGTGAGTTTCTATGATCCGCAACAAGGCGAATACAATTTCACCAAGCCTTACAGTGAAGAAACATCCCGGTTAATTGATGATGAAGTAAGAATTTTGATCAATGAAGCTTATAGCAGAACGAAAGCTTTACTGTTGGAAAAACGTGAAAAAGTGGAAATCCTTGCCGAAGCATTACTGGAAAGAGAAGTATTATTCCAGAGCGATGTGGAAGCTTTGATCGGTAAGCGTCCTTACGAAGAAAAGAAATTACTGGAAGATGATGATGACACTAAGACGGAGAAAGAGAAGCACGATACGGGTGTTATCAGTGAAGGCGTACCACCTTACGACAGCAACGTAACCAATCATCCACCGGGATTATAAATTGAAAGGATATCAATGAATATCTCTCCCGCAAAGGAAAACATATTAAAGAAAATCAGGAAGGCGTTGAGTCAATCAACGCCTATTCCTTTTCCACAAAGTGAAGGAGCCACTTCTGTTTTTCAACCTTCTACCCAGGAACTGGAAGTGCAGTTTGCAGAGGAGTTCACCCGTTTGCAGGGCCGGTTTGTTTTTTGTGCCAATCACCAGGAACTGGTAGCACATTTAAATATGCTGGTTCAGAAAATGGAATGGAAAAAGATTTTTTGCAGGGATGAGACATTAAAAGCCATGCTGGCGCAAAATAATTTTACACAGTTTCATGATGTAGACCTCGGCCAGTGCGATGTAAGCGTAACAGGTTGTGAGGCTTTGGTAGCCCGGACGGGGAGCATGGTGCTTAGTTCAGCGCAGCCAGTCGGAAGAACGGTCAGTGTTTATGCACCTGTTCATATTTGCATCGCATATACATCACAGGTAGTTTATGATATTAAAGATGCTTTGCAAATGCTGAAAGGTAAATACGGGGCCACACTTCCTTCCATGATAACCTTTGCAACCGGGCCCAGCAGAACAGCAGATATAGAAAAGACATTGGTGGTAGGTGTTCACGGCCCAAAAGAAGTATTTTGTTTACTTGTAGATGTACCACTAAATCAATCATAATGGACCAGGCACCTTATTACTTATTTGTTTACGGTTCTTTACGCAGCGGATTTCATCACCCGGCTTATCAATACATAAGTGATTATTTTACCTTAGTGGGTGATGCAAAAGTAAAAGGCATTTTATATGATATGGGCGAATATCCCGCAGCTCTTGAAACAGGGGAGGATAAATTCATCATTGGTGAATTGTATAAAATCAAAAATGAAGATGAGTTTGGCTGGGCAATGGGACAGTTGGATGATTATGAGGGTTTAATTGTTGAAGAAGGAGACACGCCTCTTTACCAACGTGCAAAAACGCCCGTTTGGATCAAGGATCATTTGCAGGAAGCATGGATCTATTGGTATAACAGCGATATCCAAAACCGACCTGTCATTGAAAGCGGAGATGTACTGCAATATTGGAAACAAAAAAACAAGGCTACATAAGTGCAAACTTCCGTACGTAATAAAATATATTTCCTTTCTGATTTCCACCTCGGGGTTCCTGATCATTCTCTTAGTCTTGAAAGAGAAAAAAAACTGGTTGCTTTTTTTGATCACATAAAGCATGATGCAGCTGAAATATTTATTGTCGGAGACCTGTTTGATTTTTGGTATGAATACAGGAAAGTTGTTCCAAAGGGTTATGTCAGGTTGTTAGGCAAGCTTGCCGAATTAAGTGATAGTGGAATTCCCATGCATTTCTTTGTGGGCAATCATGATATGTGGATGAATGGATATTTTGAAAAAGAATTAAAGATCCCGGTTTATTTTGAACCTAAAGAATTTGAGCTTTTTGGAAAAAGTTTTTTAATTGGTCACGGTGATGGTTTGGGCCCGGGGGACCAGGGCTATAAGTTTATAAAGAAAATCTTTCGGAACCCGGTTTGCAATTGGTTATTTGGCATATTGCCGCCAGCCATCGGTGTGGGAATGGCCGATTATTTCAGTAACCGGAGTCGTGCAAAATCTGCCAATTCGGTGGAAGTTTTTTTAGGTGAAGAAAATGAATGGCTGATCGTTTATGCCAAAGAGCAACTAAAATTGGTGCATAAAGATTTTTTTGTGTTTGGACATAGGCACTTGCCCATTGATTTTCGTCTATCCAATAATAGCAGGTATATTAACCTGGGTGATTGGATCACTTATTTTACTTATGCTGTATTTGATGGAACGGAAATGAAATTACTTTCCTGGTGCGGTCAAGATGATAAAATTGTCAGAATTCCTTAAAATGAACAGAATACTTTTTATATCATTTTTATTTTTTGCAACCACCGTCCGGGTGTATGCGCAAAAAGATAGTTCATTTACTTTGATCACTACAATTGAAGGGGATATTCAACAATTTAAAGTAGATAACATGGATAATCTCTATATCCTGTCTTCAACCGATCAATTAAAAAAACTGGATAACCGGGGTGATTCTGTAGCTGTTTATAATAATGTAAAACGTTTTGGAAAACTAAGCACCATCGATGTTTCAAATCCATTAAAAGTATTGCTGTATTATAAAGATTTCTCCACCATTGTGGTACTTGACCGATTATTAAATATGCGTCACACAATTGATTTACGCAAGCTGGGGATTTTCCAGGTTTCTTCCATTGGCCAATCTTACGATGGCAATATCTGGCTTTATGATGCATTGGAAAATAAGTTGAAAAAAATCAATGAGGAAGGAAAACTGCTAATGGAAACACCAGATTTCAGGCAGTTGTTTGAGGAAGCTCCCCAACCCCAGCATATTTTTGACCAGGATGGTTATGTGTATTTGTATGACAGCACCCAGGGTTTTTTTGTATTTGATTATTATGGTACGCTAAAAAACCGGATAACTTATCCTGGTTGGCAAAATATAACGGTAACGGCCAGGTCAATCATTGCTACAAAAGAAAATCGTTTGCAACGTTACCTGGTTAATTCTTTTGCTTTGAAAGAAAATGATATACCAAAAGATTTTTTGCCTTATGATCACCTGCAATTCACGGCTTCAAAAATTTATGCGCATTCACCAAACCTGATCAGGATTTACAAATTGCCTGAATAAACAATTGAATTTGAGAATTTGAAAATTTGAGAATTTGAAAGTTGGGATCAGGGAATATCAAAGTAACATGTAAATTATTCCAACTTTCTACCTAACCCGCCGGTGTCTTTCAAACAAAGGCTGATGATTTATTAAATCACATTCAATTATGGTCGGTTTTGATAGCAGGGAGGTATTATCGGCAATAACTCATTATCAAATTGCCTAATTGTCTAATTGTTTTATCACTTCTCCCAATTCTTTATCCCACATGCCATATTTGCCATATTCTACCACTCTTCCAAGTTCTTTTCCATCCTGCATCACTATAAAAGTGGGTACATTATAAACATTGAGTGCTTCTGCAAGATAGCTGTGAGTTTTTTTATTCCTGTCAGTGCCAATAAGAGAAATTTTTTGTTGCGGAAATGAAGCGGCTTGTATTAAACTGTAAAATTTTGGAAGAATATATTTAGAATCATCGCACCAGGTACCCACAAAGGCAATGATGTGAATAGATGATCCATGCTTTTTTAATGCATCCACCGCCAGTAAATTGGGTGTATAACCCTGTTGATTAGTCGCAAACCACTCAGCATGGCCGTTTTTGTTAATATCTTCGAATGAGATCAATCCTTTAAGTATGGATGGCCCATTGGCTTCATGAATAATTTCATAATGCTGTTGTGCAAAGGCAAAACGGGTACAAATCATTAAGGTAAGGATCAATAAACTTTTCTTCATGCTGAAAATTTTAAGGTGCCTGTAAAAATAGAAAAATCAAGTTTTGAGAAGAAATAGTCGGGTGTTAAAGTTGAAACAATAAAATCAGAGACTGGCTTTCAGTTCCAGCAGGAAGGATTTGATTTTTTCCAGTGAGCGGATCATATCAAATTGTTCATCGTGTTGTTTATTGTTTTTAATAAAGGTTTTGGCGCCTTCTATTGTAAATTTTCTGCGTCGCAGCAGGTCGTGTATTAGTTGAAGGTGTTTGATATCCTGAGCCCTGAAAAATCGGTCGCCCTTTCCATTTTTTTTGGGTTTCAAAATATCAAATTCAGATTCCCAATATCTTAATAAAGATTGGTTTACACGGAACATGTCTGCTACTTCACCAATCGGGTAGTATAACTTCTGAAATAAAACATCATCAGTTGGAATCTGTAAATCATCAGCTGCAGCATCTTTTAACGATCTTCTTCCCCTTGGTTTATGCGTTTTTGATTTTACTTGTTTTGGCTCTTCTTCAACGGTTGTATCGGTTTCATTTACCGCAGTAATATTTTCTTCCCTTGCAGATGAAACATGTTTTTCCTCTTTTTCTATTTCAGGCGAGGTGAAATCAAATGTTATTTGGGTAAATGGCTTTTGCATAATGCATGGTAAAATTACGATAAACTGAATTTTAATTTTACCTCGTTATCCACACAAAATTCAAGCCCTTTTTAATCCAGGCTTTGATTGGAGGCTGCAGCTTGTTTTAACATTCTGTCAAACTGTTCGGGAGTAAGATCATTGTAAAAGAAATAAACAGGGTCAATTTTTTGTCCGTTCTTTCTTACTTCATAATGCAGGTGAGGTCCGGTAGATTTACCGGTGCTTCCGATATAACCGATCACTTCTCCACGTTTTACTTTCTGGCCGTTCCTCGATTTTATTTTCGACATATGACCATATAAAGTTTCATAACCATACCCATGATTAATAGTTACATGGTTACCATAGCCACTGTTGCTGAAGCTGGCTGTCCTTACCGTTCCATCTGCTGTAGCATAAATCGGTGTGCCCGTTGGTCCTGTAAAATCAAGCCCTGCATGTAGTTTTATTGTTTTATAAATGGGATCGATACGGTAACCAAAACCAGAAGCAATACGGCCAAGATCTTTATTAGAAACCGGTTGAATAGCCGGTGTAGCTGCAAGCAATGCTTCTTTATTCTTCATTAAATTGACAATCTCCTCATATGATTTTTTTTGTGCAGCAACGCGGCTACCCAATGTGTTGAGAGAAGCAAAAATGGAAGATACCAATTGATTGCTGCTCATTCTTTCTACAGTAGCAATCTCTTTTTGTTTTTCCAATGCCGCTACTCTTGCACTATCAGGTATAGGGTTGGCTTCAAATATGGCCCTGTATACAGAGTTGTCCCTGTTCTCTAATTCAGACATTTGTTGTCTTAATACTTTTAATTCTTTATCAACTTCTTCAAATTGGTCATTCAACCGTTGATTTTCCAAATACAATAATCGTTCGTTGGGCGAACCAACAAATTGAAATGCGAAATAAGAAATGATAGCTGATGTTACAAGGGCAGTCGCCAGGAAAGCAAATACACGAAGCAGTTTGACCCGCAATGGTGTTTCCAGTTTTTCGTACCGGAGCGTATTGGTATTATAGTAATATTTGATTTTCTTCATTCAGCCAGCCTGTTATCCTGGATTTCCCTGGGTACAAATGCAGTTTGAATCTTTTACCTTTGCGCTTCCTGCGATTTGGAGACCAGGTAGAACAAATATAATCGGATAATAAGCAAAAATCAACCCAATATTTATTGTTATGATGACGAGTGCCGGGATTAGAAATAATTTCTTCGAATTTTTTCGTTCAAAACAACATGAGATTGTGCCTTCAGCACCTATCGTAATAAAGAACGATCCTACATTGATGTTTACCAATGCAGGAATGAACCAGTTTAAAGATTATTTTTTAGGGAATAAAAAAGCAATTTATCCAAGGGTAGCTGATACTCAGAAGTGTTTGAGGGTTAGCGGTAAGCATAATGACTTAGAAGAAGTAGGGGTTGACACTTATCATCATACCATGTTTGAAATGCTCGGCAACTGGAGTTTTGGTGATCCGCAAAATCCATCAGGGGGATATTTTAAAAAAGAAGCCATTGCGTGGAGTTGGGAACTTTTGACAAAAATTTATGGAATTCCGGAAGATCGCTTATACGTAACCGTTTTTGAAGGCGATGCAAAAGAAAATTTACCGGTTGATGAAGAAGCAAAAGAAGAATGGAAAAAATGGATTGCTGAAGACAGGATCTTGCTAGGCAATAAAAAAGATAATTTCTGGGAAATGGGTGATACGGGTCCATGTGGCCCTTGTACCGAAATCCATGTAGACTGCCGCCCACAGCATGAAAGAGAAATAAAGGATGGAAAAAATTTAGTAAATAATGATCATCCTCAAGTCATTGAAATCTGGAATAATGTATTCATTCAATATAACCGGTTAAAAAATGGAACGCTTGAACCCTTGCCAGCCCGGCATGTGGACACTGGAATGGGATTGGAAAGATTGGTGAGGGTTTTACAGGGAAAATCATCCAATTACGACACAGATATTTTTAGCGGTACAATTCAAGAAACTGAAAAGATTACAGGTAAATTATATGATGGGAATGCAGAAAGCCAAGCAGGCCAAAATTGGTTAAAAGCTGTGGCATTCAGGGTTATTGCTGATCATATCAGGGCCATCGCATTTACGATTGCAGATGGACAATTACCTTCCAACACTGGAGCAGGGTATGTTATCCGTCGTATTCTGCGGCGTGCAGCTCGTTATTATTATTCATACCTGGATTATAAGCAACCTTTGTTGCATCAATTGATTCCGGTTTTGGCTTTGCAATTTAAAGATGTATTTCCAGAGTTGAATCAGCAACAGGATTTTGTTGCTAGAGTTATTAAGGAAGAAGAAACAAGTTTTTTGAAAACTATTTCTGAGGGTCTTTTGAGAATAAATAATCTTCCCTATTATGTTTATTATCAAGAAGCTGAAATGTTATATGGAAATCAATATGACTTGGAACTTGACAGTCTTCAAGCAAACCATATACATGCATTAAAAAACAAGTATGTCCAAGATAAAACTAAAGAATTAAAGGACTTTTTGATTTCAGGAAAAGAAGCATTTAATTTATATGATACTTATGGATTTCCATTAGATCTAACACTTTTAATTGCAGGTGAAAGAGGTTGGAAAGTTGATATAGAAGGTTTCAATGCCGAAATGCAACAACAAAAAAATCGCAGCCGGAGTGCAACAGCTGTTAATACGGAGGATTGGGTAGATGTAAATAAAGCAGAAAATACTTCTTTCATTGGTTATCACGATCTCTCTGTTGAAACTCAGGTTGTGAAGTACCGGAAAGTCATTTCAAAAACAAAAGAGCAATACCAGCTTGTATTGGAAACAACTCCTTTTTATGCCGAAAGTGGCGGACAGGTTGGTGATAAAGGCGTTTTGTTATTTGACGATGAGAAAATTTTTGTTACCAATACAAAAAAAGAAAATGATTTAATCATACAGTTCACTGATAAATTGCCTGCTGATGTAACTGCTCCCTTAAGAGCATCAGTTGATTTTGAATCCAGGTTGAATACAACTTATAATCACACAGCAACACACTTGTTGCATGCCGCGCTACGACAGGTTTTAGGCAAACATGTCAATCAAAAAGGATCTCTTGTTTCGCCGGATGTTTTGCGATTTGATTTTTCGCATTTTTCTAAAATGACCAATGAAGAATTACGAGAAATTGAAATTTTAGTCAATGAAAAGATCAGGGCTAACATTCCCGTAATCATCAAAGAATTGCCAAAGGAAGAAGCATTGCAATTAGGCGCCATGGCGCTATTTGGCGAGAAATATGGAGATACGGTTAGGGTCGTGATCATTGATCCGGATTATTCTATTGAATTGTGTGGTGGCACTCATGTTGGGCAAACAGGCATGATCGGTTTATTCACTATCACATCAGAATCTGCCATTGCAGCGGGTGTACGGCGTATCGAAGCATTGACTGGTCCAAAGGCAATTCAATTTATTTCTGAGAAAGTAAGCCAGTATAAAAATATCACTGAATTATTAAAAGCAAAGGAACCACTTAAAGCTGTAGAGAAATTAATAGAAGATAAAAATCTCCTGGAAAAGAAAATTGAGAAAATGGAAGCCCGCCAACTCCTCATCACCCGCGATGAATTACTGCAAAAAGTTGAGGCCTTCCAGGATGTTAATTTTATTGGAGAAATAGTTGAAGTGAGTAGCCCGGAATCTTTAAAAAAATTAAGTATTGACCTGAAGAGCAAACTCGATAATTTCATCGTTGTATTAGGTTCAAATATTGAAGGAAAAGCATTTGTTGTTATTGGTATAGATGAACCCGTAACCATTGCAAAAAACCTGGATGCTACAAAGCTTATAAAAGAATTAGTTGCCCCTTTAATAAAAGGTGGCGGCGGCGGACAAAAAACGCTTGCTTCTGCGGGCGGACAAGATGTAAGTCAATTAAACGAAGTGATCCGTGCAGTTAAAAATAGCTTGTAGGTAACCGCTTTTCCGCCATAATTACCATTCCTATTTTTAACATTTCCGAAATGCTTCGTATTTCCATAAATGTTTCTATATTTGAAATACGAAAATAAACGTAGATCTAAAAAATACTTCTTATGCTTACAATTGTAAAACATGTTTTGGGTACTCTGACCGCCGCAGTAATCATGGTACCAGCCATTGCGCAGAAAACTGAAAAAACAGAAAAAACAAAAAAATCAGAGGTTGAACAAATCATCATCACCAATAAAAATGCGGATGAAAAAATGACTATTGTAGTTGATGGTGATAAAGTAACAATCAATGGAAAGGATGCCAAGGATGTAAAAGATGGAAATATCATTATCCGCAGGAACAGGGGTGACAGGTTATATGGTGCTACAGCACAGGGAAATAGCATTTTCAGGGTTGATGGACAGAATTTTAATTTTTTTGATGAAGATGAAAACAAAGCCATGTTGGGTGTTATCACCGATAAGGTAGAGGAAGGTGCTAAAATTACCCAGGTGAATGAAGAAACAGCAGCACACAAAGCAGGCTTAAAGGAAGGTGATATTATTACAACAGTTGGTGATACAAAAATTGAAGATCCGGATGCGTTATCAAAAGCCATCCAGGCTAAAAAACCCGGAGATAAAGTAACCATAACTTATATCAGGGATAAGAAGAAGCAGACTGCAAATGTTGAACTGGGTAAATGGAAAGGTGTTAGAATGAATGCTTTCAGCTATTCCCCTGGTATGGCCCCGGATGTAAGGGTTTTTGAAAATATCAATCCACGCTTTCATGCCATGCCGAGAATACCGGGTGTACCTGGAGAAGGATTTACCTGGAATATGGACAGGCCACGTTTAGGCTTATCTATCCAGGACACAGAAGATGGTAAGGGTGTAAAAGTGATTGAGGCTGACGAAGATGGAAATGCTGGCAAAGCAGGCATTAAGGAAGGAGATATTATTACAGAGATTGATGGTAAAAAAGTAAACAGTGCTGACGAGATCACTAAAATCGTTAGAGAAAATAAAGATAACAACTCGATGATGATGAAGCTTACCCGTGATGGTAAAACACAAAACATTGAAGTGAAAATTCCCCGCAAATTAAAGACAGCTGATTTGTAAAATATTCATTCTTCCAATATATAAAGCCCGTTTGGTTTATGCCAGCGGGCTTTAACTTTTACTATCAGTCTTTACCTGAATTATTGGCTATTTTTGTGCACTTTAAAAATGAGCCACTACGATCAATATGAAACGGTAATAGGTTTGGAGGTGCATGCACAATTACTTACCAAAAGTAAATTGTTCTGTGGTGACAGTGCTTCAATCAATGCAACTCCCAATAATCATGTGAGTCCAATTACATTGGCCCATCCCGGCACCTTACCTAAAATGAACAAGGAAGCGGTGGCCATGGCAGTAAAAATGGGTTTGGCATGCAACTGCACCATTGTTAAGGAAAATTATTTTGCTCGTAAAAATTATTTCTACCCTGACCTTCCGAAAGGATACCAGGTATCTCAACATACAACACCCATTTGCCTGGGTGGTTATGTAACGATAAAAACAACAGGTGGAGAAAGAAATATCAGGCTGAATCGCATTCACCTGGAAGAAGATGCGGGGAAAAGCATTCACGATGCGGATCCGCTTTTCTCTGCCATCGATTATAACCGTGCAGGTGTACCCTTAATTGAAATAGTAACGGAGCCGGATATACGAAGTGGTGAAGAAGCATTTGCTTATGTTACCGAGATCAGGAAGTTGGTGAGGTATCTCCAGGTTTGTGATGGTAATATGGAGGAAGGCAGTTTGCGATGTGATGCAAATATTTCCGTTCGCAAAAAAGGAGATGAGAAATTAGGTACAAGAGTGGAGATCAAAAACCTGAACAGCATTCGCAATATTAAAAGAGCCATTGAACAGGAGTCTAAAAACCTGGTTGATATTTTAGAGAATAATGGTGTGATCATGCAACAAACAAAGAGTTTTGATGCAGCTTCGGGAACAACATCACCCATTAGAGATAAGGAAGAAGCTGATGATTACCGCTATTTCCCCGACCCGGATCTTACACCATTTATTTTGAAAGATGATTTCATAGAAGAAATCAGGAACCAGATCCCTGCTTTACAAAAGGAACGAATTCAAAAATATACCACGCAATACCAGCTACCGGTTTATGATGCGGAAGTGCTTACGGAAGACCGCGAATTAGCCGATTATTTTGAACAGTTAATTTCATTTACCAAAAACTACAAAGCTGCATCCAACTGGCTACTGGGACCGGTTAAATCATGGATCAATGAAAATAACAGCAGCATAGCAGGTGCACCGGTATCGCCTGAGAAATTAAGTTCATTAATTGCGCTTATAGATGAGGGTAAGGTTAATTTCACCATTGCTTCCCAGAAAATTTTTCCGGTAATGTTGAATGAACCTGCGCTTGAACCATCAGAAATTGCAACCAGGGAAAATCTTTTACAGCAGTCAGATGCTTCTGAAATTGAAAATTGGGTTAACCAGGTATTAATCCGGTTACCAGAAAAAGTTGGCGAATTTAAAAAAGGGAAAAAAGGTTTGATGGGTTTGTTTGTTGGTGAGGTGATGAAACTTTCCAAAGGGAAAGCGGATCCGCAAATGACCAACCAGTTGTTGAACGAGAAATTAAATACAACCAAATAATTTATCATTATAAAATATGCCTGAACGAATTTGTCAATTTTTATTTAAATGCTGACGAGTTTCACGGCTAAAAACAAAAACAAAAAAAAGATGAAACCATTTTTATTCGTGATGATCGTTGTGGCAGGGCTGGTATCATGTGGAGATAAAGACGATAAATATTTCCAGGTAAAAGGGACCGTAAAAAATTCTCAGGCAAAAATGATTTACCTGGAAGAAACACCGGTTTCAACAATGCAACGCATGGTGCTTGACTCCACAACATTAGAAAAAGACGGGAGTTTTGAATTAAAAGCCAAAACAACCGGGGAAAGTTTATTCAACCTGCGCCTGGATGCAGAAGTATATCCATTTGTTTCAGTTGTTAATGATGAAGATGAAGTAACAGTGCATGCGGATTTTAAAAAGACAGATGAATTTTATACAGTGGAAGGTTCTCCTGCCAGCCAGCAGGTTAAAGAATACCTGTTTACTTCCGGAAAATATTTCCGCAAAATTTATGATGCAAGAGTGCAGATTGATAGTCTGTCCCAGGCAAATGTTCCTGACAGCACCTTGCAGGAAATTGTAACGCAGTTAGAAAAACAATCCGCAGAAGTAAAAACATATACCAACCAATTTATTGAGAAATCAAAAAGCCCGGTAGTGACCATTTTTGCATTGGGAAGTTTTCAAAGTACCGGCAGTCAACTGGGCATACAGGGATTTGACCAGGATGAAATGGAAAGAATGATCAATCAAACCGTAAAAAAATACCCGGAACACACAGGTTTGTTATCCATAAAAAAATCATTTGATCAGCAAAAAGAAAATAATGCTGGTTTAATGGGAAAGCAGGCGCCGGAAATTGTTTTACCGGATACAGAAGGCAATGAAGTAAAATTAAGTTCTTTAAAAGGCAAATATGTTTTGGTAGATTTTTGGGCAAGCTGGTGTAAACCTTGCCGGGTAGAAAATCCAAATGTTGTTGCAGCCTATAACAAATTCAAGGATAAAAATTTCACTATACTGGGTGTATCACTCGATCAGAAAAAAGAAGAATGGTTAAAGGCAATACAAGCTGATCAGCTGGATTGGCAGCACATCAGTGATTTAAAGTACTGGAGTAGTATTGTAGTTCCCATGTATAATATCCAGGGTATTCCTTATAATGTATTACTGGATCCGGAAGGAAAAGTGATTGCAGAAAATTTAAGAGGAGCGCAATTAGAAAATAAATTGAATGAAGTATTGAATTAAAGTAGGAAGAATCTGTTATTGCATAAAGGGGTGATGATCTTATTTTCATCCCTTTATCATTTTTGTGATAGCTGGTTATGATAATTTATCAGGGCAGCCACATCATCTTCTTTTTTTAGATTTAATGAATTGGCTTTAATGAATTGCTGAACTTCCTGATCCTTGTCTTTTAATAATTGTATAATATCTTTTTTATTCAAATTAATTTCTTGAATATGACCATCCTCACCTGCGAAATATTTGGTGACATTTGTAAATGATTTTTTTATTCCTTCGTTAATCTGGCTTACTTCAGTCATTAACCTGGCATTTAGTTTATACAGTTTAATTTTTCCAATTGATAATACCTGTACATATTTTTGAGCACTCAATCCATCTGCAATTATTCCTTTAATAAAATATTGATAACTGTTGCTATCCGGTACATTTCTCATTAAAATAAATTCTTTTACATCATCTTCAAATTCAAATGATTTGTCCTCCCTTTTAAACAATAAGGTATTCTCATAAGCATCATATTTCAATTCAATATTTTGATAAACGCCTTTGGAGGTTGCAACAGAACCTTTTATCCAATCCTTAAATAAAAATGGAGAGCCAAGTATGCCTGTATATTTTTGTGCATCAAAATATCTGGATGTCATGGGATCATGCAGTACAACATTTTGCGAAAATGATGCCTGCAAATAAAACCATGTAAGGAAAATACAAAGTATATTTTTCATGTTTTTAAATTAGGTTTTTATAAAATTATTCCCAACTTATTTTTTAAACCAGGAACGATTTATTGCAATGATTTATTGAAGTAAGGAGTATAAAAAAAGCTGCCCGATTCGAGCAGCTTTTTATTATGATATGACCAGGTTTAATAACCAGGATTTTGTTGTGTTCTTATTTCCGGGTTTGCATCTAACTCTGCTTGAGGAATTGGAAGTATTCTGCGGAAGTTGCCGTATTCAATAAGCAAAGCTGCTGCTGGATAATTATCACTGCGATCAACTGGTCTTTGCAAACGCTGAAGATCGTGGTAACGGTCACCTTCAAAAGCAAGTTCCATTCTTCTTTCTTCTATGATTGCTTCGAATAATGCATTTCCTGATGCAACGATTGGTGTTGCATTTCTTCTTTCCCTGACAAAGTTCAGGTACATTAAAGCATCTGCTTCGTTTGTTGGATAAGATGCTTCTGCAGCAATCAGGTACATTTCTGCTAAACGCAAAACTTTAGAATCATTTCTGTCACCTTCTAATGCAGGATACTTTTCAACAAAAACAGCTGGTACACCTGCAGGACGCTCACCCGTAGGATACAGTTCCAGTCTCACATCTGTAGGTTCAAACATTGCATATAGTTCATCTGACATCAATAAGTCTCCATAGTTTCCACCCTGGCTGTATAAATAACCTAAAGCATCAAAAGCCAGGTTGTTAACTCCATCAGAAGATACTTCAAATAAAGTTTCAACTTTGTCAGTATTGATAGCCGGATCTTCCCAAAAAGCGGTATGATTTGCTGCGGTAATTGGAGTAAATCCACCATTGTTGATTACATCTAACGCAGCGGTTAATGCATTAGGATAATCATCCATAGTTAAATAAACTTTGGCCTGTAAAGCACGGGCAGCATATTTACTGAATTGAGAAGAGTTGGTATATTTTGTCATCAGGTTATATGCCTGGGTCAGGTCACTTTGGATTTGAGCATAAACTTCTGCAACTGTATTTCTGCCTGGCTTAAGATCAGGGTTAAAAGATGTAATGATCGGCACACCTAAAGAACTTGGGTCATCATTGTATGGTTTGGCAAACCAACGTACCAGATCAAAATACATCAATGCACGGATAGCCAAAGCTTCTCCTTTATACTGGTCTATGTTTTCCGTACCGGTTAAGCTGGAATTAATGATATTATTTGCTCTCAGGATCACCGTATATGCGCTGGTCCAGATACCACTTACATCAGCATTTGTTACATCAAAAGAGTAATTATTAAAAAGGGTGTAACGATTCGTATTCTGACTAGACTGGTATGTATTGTCTGACATGATATCTCCGAGTACAGGTAAAGTTCTTCCATACAGGTTTACAGAACGCAAACCAGAATAAGCGCCTCTTAATGCAACCTGCAAATCCGCTTCGGTTCCCAATGCCTGGTCGGGTGTCAGAGATGTTGGAGGGGTCAGCTCCAGGAAATCTTTTTTACAAGATGAAAACATTGCAGCGACCAATAACAGCGGCAATATTTTATATGTCAATTTCTTCATGATTTTTAGGTTGAGTTTTTTAGAATCCAAGATTTAAGCCAACAGTAATTGTTTTTGGAATAAATACATTCAGGTTGGTTGCACTTCCGGAACCTTGTTCAGGATCGAAAGGTAAATTGTCATCTTTAACCCATGTTGCCAGGTTTGTACCCCTTACATAGAAGAATGCATTATTCATTTTGATCTTAGAAGTGACTGTCTTTGGCAGATCATAGCCTAGCTGTATATTACGCAGGCGAATGAAATCACCTTTATTCAGGAAAAAAGTATGAAAACTTTGGAAGCTTTTATTTCCATTGGCAATATACTTTGGAATATCTGTAACATCACCTGGTTGTTGCCAGCGATCAAATACTCTTTGAACTTTATTGAAAGTTGCTCCAAAACCCGCACCCGCATAATAACCTCCCCAGGTATCTCTTACATAATTTCCAAAGTTGTAATATAACTGAGCTTCTAAAGAAAAACCTTTAAAGTTTAAAGTATTAGTCAATGATCCAAATTGTTTTGGTAATGAAATGCCATATGTTGTTCTTGCAGCTGACGAATAATTATTCGTAGTAGCTGATTTTGTTTCATCCACATACCACAATGGATCACCGTTTGCCGGATCTACACCTGCATATTCCCTAACATAAAATGTGTTAATGCTTTCACCTTCACGAATGATGAATACACCATCGATGATATCGTTACCATCAGGTAAAGAAGTTACTTCGTTTTTATTAGTTGCAAAATTGAAGTTTACGTTCCAGGTAAAATCTCTGCTTGTTATAGGAATTGCATTGATAGATATCTCCACACCTGTATTCGTCATCGCCCCAACATTTTTGGTAGCTGATGTAAAACCAGATGTGCGGGAAAGTGGAACATTCAATAACAGATCTTCAGATTCCCGTGTATACCAGTCAGCTGTTAAACTTAACCTGTTTTTCAGGATACTGATATCCAAACCGATATTTAATGGCTTGTTTAATTCCCATGTAAGGCTTGAATCTCCTACATTGGAGGGAATGCTACCGGGTTGGCCATTGTAGTTTGCACCGTATCCATATAAGGGTAAGGCATCATAGTTTCCGATTCCTGCATTACCATTTACACCATAAGAGGCGCGGATTTTAAATTGATCAATCAGGTCAATATTTTCCATGAAAGCTTCCCGATCCACATTCCATGATGCACCAACAGACCAGAAATTACCATAACGGTTATTCGGTCCAAAACGGGATGAACCATCCCTCCGGAAACTCCCCGATAAAATATATTTATCCTGGAAATTCAGGTTAGCAGATGCAAATTGAGATACAAACGTGTATTCAGTAATAGATGCAGTTGCTGTAATAGGATTAGCACCAGCACTTGGATAAACCAATAATAAAGTAGGAGGAAAAGCTTGTGATTGAAGTGAGGAGAAATAACCACCAGATTTCTGGCTTTCATAACCAATCTGCGCATTTAAATTGATATCACCACTTTTATCCAATCCCTGGTTCAGATTTAAAGTATTGGTCCAAACCCTGTTCATATATCTTGTGTAATAAGCAAAAGCTCTACCTACTGAAGCTTGCCCATCACCATGGAAAGGATTATTGTATTGATCTTCTTCCAAATTGTTATAATCACCACTGAAACTTGAACGGAAACTCAGGTTGTCAAGGATTTTGTATTCACCATAAATATTACCTCTTAAACTGAATTCTCTTAATAGCCTGCGATCCAATTCTGTTAAGGCCAGGGTATTATGTAAACCACCTAAAGTGCTGGCAACAAGATTCCATGAACCATCAGCATTATAAGGATTTCTTGATGGCAGGATAAAATAAGAACTTAAAACCGGGTTACCAAAAGCACCACCAGCTAAAGGAGCTCTTTGATTAACATATCCACCGGTCAAATTAGTTCCTATATTGAATTTTTCATTTACATTATGGGTTAAACGGATGCTACCATTGATCCTGTCCATTTTTGAATTGATCGTAGTACCTTCCTGTAAAAAATAACCACCTGAAACATAGAAAGTTGTTTTTTCATTACCACCTTCAGCACTCAGGTTATATTGTTGCTGGTTACCTTTCCTTGTAGCACCATCATACCAATTAAAATCAACACCGTTTCCAAATCCTAAACCATTAATGGTATTTGTAACCTGGGTAGGTGAAAGGCCCAGATTTACAAGACCTTCCTGTGTAATATTAAAATATTGTTCAGCATTTAGAGGGCGATATTTATCATTAACATATGCTATATCGCTTTGGCCAATTTCTGTATCAAAACGGAACCTTGTTTTACCTGCACGACCTTTCCGGGTTGTAACAACGATTACGCCATTTGCAGCACGGCTACCATAAATAGATTGAGATGCCGCATCTTTCAAAACAGATATACTTTCAATATCATTTGGGTTTAAAGTACTTAACAGATTTGCAGTAGTTTGTAAACGGGAGGCATCACCTGCATTAACCGGGATTCCATCAATAACCCAAAGAGGTGCATTGCTTGCTGTGATAGAACTAACCCCACGGATCAAAATCGCTTGTGCGGCACCGGGTTGACCTGAAGCAGCAACTGATTGTAAACCTGCTATCTGCCCTTGTAATGCTTTATCTACCGAAGAAAAAGGTTTGTTCTCAATGTCCTGCGTTTTAACCGTTGCTACCGAACCGGTTAAATCCCTTCTTTTTTGTGTACCATAACCTACAACAACAACTTCCTGTAAATCTCCAGCAGTAGCCGCCAGGCTTACAGAGTAAGTATTGCTTGTTGTAAGGTTAATTTCCTGCTGCGCCATACCTACAGAAGATACAATCAATGCCGTTGCGCTGGAAGGAACGTTAATACTGAAGTCGCCTGTGTTATTGGTAGTAGTACCAATATTGGTGCCTTTTACGGTGACCGATGCTAAAGGAACAGGATTTCCCTGTTGATCCGTAACTTTTCCCGTTACGGTTCTCTCTTGTGCCAGCATTTGCATACTAAATGCAAATACCCCAAGGAGTAGCATAAAAAATTTTCTCATGTAAAATCGTTTTAGCTTTTTGAGTTAAAAAATTTTTTTCGAACTTTTTAGGATAAGTTTCTTGCTGCAGTTTTCAAAAGGCGGAGTTGATATTATGATTTTAGAAACTTCTACTTTGCTGCATTGGATTACATTTTTTTTAATATTATAGTTTAGCCCAACATTTATTTGACATACGTATGACATTTAAAAAAAGAAGGAAATGGTGAAGAGGAAATTTTTTCTTTATTGGTCTGGCTTGTAATAAGACAGGGCTTTATAACCAGATGCTGCATCCATGAGGTTTGCTTTATGATAATTAATTTTTATATTAATTGATCAAGCTATTATTTCATCTCGTCTAAGCGTAGACAGAAAATCGCTGCATGAAGAAAATCATGCAATTTTTTGTTTTATTTTTTTTGAACGGGTGCTGATCAGTAACGCCGGTAATAAAACGAGGTTCGTCAGCGTAGCAGTTACCAATGTTAAGGAAGTTAACCACCCGAGTGATTGAGTGCCTCCAAAACCACTAAAACAAAATATTATGAAGCCGGCAATTAAAACCATCGATGTATAAATGATACTAATGCCCGTACTGTGTATGGTTTGAATAACGGTTTTGCCAACATTTCCCGGGTGTAGTGGAAGTTCCTGTTTATAATTTACCAAAAAACGTATGGTAACATCTATCGCAATGCCCAATGCAACACTGAAAACTAAAACTGTTGAAGGCTTCAGCGCAATACCCATCCAACCCATAACACCAGCAGTAATTATTAATGGAACCAGGTTGGGGATCAATGAGCAAATGAGAATTTTCAGGGACCGGAACAAAATCAACATGCTTAATGAAATGAGTAAAAATGCCCAGAAAATACTTTCTTTTAAGCCATTAATAATATACTGGCTCCCCTCCAAAAAAGTAACACTGGTGCCGGTTAAGATCACATCATAATCCTTCTTGTCAAACAGCGTTGCTGTTTTTTGTTGAATGCTGTCCAGTATAAATGGAAGTCTTTCACTTCCCACATCCGCCATGTTTACTGAAATACGTGCCTCCCTTCTTTCATCATCCATAAATGAAGAAATAAGTTTTGCAAAATTATTTTTTGGCTGATTAGAATCACTTTTGAAATTCAGGTATTGCGAAAGCGCAGGCAGGTCATGAGAAGAAGGCATGCTGAAACTGGTACTATCCCCTTCATAAAAACCTTGTTTGGCAAATTTTAAACCTTCGATTATAGACAGCGGTTTGGCCATTTCAGGAAATGAAGAAATAAACATGGACAGTGAATCCATTTTTTGAAAAACCTGCAATTGGTTTTTGCGCAACCCGTTTTTTCTTTTTGAATCAATAACGATCTCCAGTGGCATGATGCCTTTAAAATTGGATTCAAAGAATTTCAGGTCCGTATAAATTTTATCTGTTTTGGGTAAATCATCTACGATATATCCCACACTTTGTAATCGTAAAATGCCAAAAAAAGAAATGATTACTATGATGGCCGTAGTAGAATATATCAGCTTTCTATGATTCAATGCCCATAGCTCCAACCGGTCAAGCCAGCGAAGCATACGCAGGTTATCCAGGTATTTGGTATGCCTTGTTTTGGGTGAGGGTAAATAACTCAAGGAGGCTGGTATCAACACCAGCGAGATGAAAAATAAAGCCATGATATTGATGCCGGCCACAGCACCAAACTCTTTCAGGAGCTCGCTTTTTGTTAGTGCAAAAACAGCAAAACCAATTGCCGCAGCCAGGTTGCAGAACAAGGTGACAATTCCCATTTTTGAAACCATCGCAATCAACGCCTGCTTCTTCCTGTCTTCGTCTGTATGGTCTTTTACTTTACTACTTTCTTTATAGGCTGTATGATATTTATTAAAAAAATAAATACAATTTGGAATACCGATAACAACGATCAGGGGCGGGATCAGGGCTGTTAAGATGGTAATCTTATAGCCAAATAAATGCATGGTTCCCAAACTCCATACAACACCGATCATCACCACGGTCAGCGACAATATAACGGCACTGAATGACCGAAAAAACATCATGAGTATCAGTGCTGATAATAAAATAGAACCTGCCAGGAACCATTTCATTTCGTTGGCTATCCGGGTTGTTAATACTGTGCGGATCAGGGGTAACCCGCTTTGATGCATTTCTACCTGGTGTTTGTTTTCAAAATCATTAACCAGGTTGGTTACCTGTTGCACTACATGGTTCCTGTTTTTAGTATTTAAAATATCCTTGCTGATCCGCACACCCATTAACCATGCATTGGTTTCAGGGTTGTACAGCAAGCCACGATAAAATGGAAGATTGAAAAATACATTTTGTAAGCTATCCAATTCAGTTTGCGTAAGCTGTCGATTGGGGAAAATAGGGCGGGCTATCAATTTTTCATCTTCTTCGCTTTTTATAAGATTAACTGCAGATGTAACTGCAATGATATCTTCAACGCCATTTATTTGTTTAATATTTTTTTGTAAGGCTGAATAATCGTTAAAGAATCCCTGGTCAAATAAATTTTCTTTTTGAATACCGATCACTACCAGGTTTCCATCTTCTCCAAATTTTTGTTTGAACTTCTGGTACGATTTATATTTTTCATTATCAGTTGGAATGGCCCTGGAAAAATCATAACTCATTTCAATCTTGCTGGCCCAATATCCCATACTAGCAGTGATCAATGCAATGAGGATCAATAATGGTAACCGGAATTTAAGCAGGAAATGGGCAGTACTGTTCCACATGGTGTGATTGTTTTGGCTGGCTGACTTGTACAAACAAAGAAACATAAAAATGTTTAGGAGGCAAGAGGGAAAATTACCATTCAAAATATAGATCATCATCGATTTTGTAGTACTATTGATAAATTTGGAGATGATGAGAAGGGTGATCTTGTTTTTTATTTATTATTTCATTTTACTTGCAGCTAATGCCCAATTGGAAATTACACCTATCGAAGGTTGGCGGGAGCACCTGCCTTATCACTCCGCTATTTCAGTAACTGCTGGTAACGACAAAATATTTGCAGCAACGCCATTCAGTCTTTTTTCAGTTGATCTTACAGACAATAGTATTGAAAGATTTAGTAAAATAAATGGATTAAGCGAAACGGGTATCAGCACCATCCAGTATGATGACCTAAATGATATTTTATTTATCGGTTATGCCAATAGTAATATTGATCTTATTGATGGAAACAGGATCATCAATATTCCAGATTTAAAAAGAGAAACTATTTCCGGGAATAAATCGATCTATAAAATTTATCCATATCAAAATGATTTTTATTTATCAACCGGCCTGGGCGTTATCGTAGTTGATGCAGAAAGGGATGAAATAAAATCTAC
>JAKFER010000213.1:0-9616 GCA_036675565.1 Chitinophagaceae bacterium | reverse complement strand
GCAAAGTTCGCAGCAGATTCAGCTGGTTTGCATATAGCTACGCATGCCATTGGCGACCGCGCCATCAATTGGTTATTGAATGTTTATGAAGAATCGCAAAACAAAACAAAAAGAGATCATCGTTCAAGAATAGAACATGCCCAGCATATACATCAGAATGATTTGGCAAGATTCGCTTCTTTGCAGGTAATACCGGCGATGCAACCTTATCATGCAATAGATGATGGCCGGTGGGCATATAAACGATTAGATGATGAAAGATTAAAAGGCACTTATGCTTTTGGTTCTTTACTCAAGGCAAATGCAATGCTCACTTTTGGTTCCGATTGGTCGGTGGCACCCCTTGAACCCATTACTGGAATTTATGCGGCAGTAACGAGAAGAACATTGGATGATAAAAACCCGGAAGGGTGGTATCCCGAGCAGAAGATTACCGTAGAACAGGCATTGAAATGTTATACAGTTAACAATGCTTATGCAGGGTTTCATGAAGGCAAAACCGGTATGTTAAAAAAGGGAATGCTAGCCGATCTTGCTGTTCTTTCACATGACCTGTTTACGGTGAACCCTGAAAATATTAAAAATGTACAGGTGGTTCGCACCATGGTAAATGGCAAAGAAGTATTTGTGAGAAAATAGTATTTGAGAATTTCTGAAATATTTTTAAATGGACACCAATATCAAAAATTCGTATAACGCCTGGGCAGATCAATATGATACCAATATCAATAAGACCAGGGATCTTGAAAGCATTGCTTTACAAAAAATATTGCCTGGTAAAGATTTTGATTCCTGTCTTGAAATTGGATGCGGAACAGGAAAGAATACAGCCTGGTTATCAGGGAAAACAAATTATTTATTGGGCGTAGATATTTCTGAGGAGATGTTAAAAAAAGCAAAAGAGAAAACAGGTTCGGCCAATGTTGAATTCACATTGGCTGATGTTACACAGCCCTGGTCATTTACTGATAAATTATTTGACCTGGTCAGTTTTAGCCTGGTGCTGGAACATATATCCAACCTTGATTTTGTTTTTTCTGAAGCCTGTAAACATTTGCAACCAGGTGGATTTCTTTACTTAGGAGAACTGCATCCCTTTAAACAGTACACCGGTTCTAAAGCCCGGTTTGAAACGGAAAGTGGGGTACAGGTGGTAGACTGTTTTAACCATTCTATTTCTGAATTTATACAAGTTGGATTTTCAAACAAACTCGTTCTCGTGGATTTGCAAGAACATTTTGATAAGGAACAAAAAAACATTCCGCGTATTTTGACCATTTTATTTCAAAAACCAATCGATGAATAATTAAAATCACTGAAAGAAACCCTCTTTTTAAATTTCATCCTACAGGCTTCCAAATGGTATTACCTTTCTTTTAAACTTCCCCAAATTTTATTGAACTTTTGCAACACCATGTTGTTATTTCCCCTAACATCAACTTATGAAAGTTCAAAAGATATTCCTGTTTATTATATCCTTTTTATTAGCCACCATGCTGCATGCCCAGCCGCTTGGCTCACTGATAGGTACCGTTACTGACAAAAACACCCTGCAACCGATTCCTGGCGCCAGTGTAAAATTATCAAGTGGACAAGCAGTCATTACCGATTCTGCAGGACAATTTTCATTTACTCCACTGGCTGTGGGGAGTTATGGACTTACCATAACTTCCATTGGGTACAAGGAAATGCAATTGTTCAACCTTGTCATTACTTCAGGAAATGACTTTGTGTTGAATATTGAAATGGAAACCTTATCACAGGAACTTAGTGGTGTAACGGTACTGTCGAACCGTGCAAATGCAAGAGCAGCTACGCTTGAAAGTCCGCTTTCTGTTCAACGATTAACTGCTGAAGAAATACGGAGCAATCCCGGGGGCAACTTTGATATCAGCCGGGTGATACAAACGCTTCCAGGCGTGGGAGGTACTTCTGGTAGTGTGGGTGGATTCCGAAATGATATCATCATCCGAGGCGGGGCTCCAAATGAAAATGTTTTTTACCTGGATGGTATTGAAGTGCCAGTGATCAATCATTTTGCAACCCAAGGGAGCGCCGGTGGCCCAACGGGAATTCTGAACGTTTCGTTTATTGAAGATGTAAAACTGAATTCTTCGGCCTTTGATGCACGTTATGACAATGCCTTGTCTTCTGTTTTCCAGTTCAGGCAAAAAGATGGAAATCCAAACAGGGTACAGGGAAACTTCAGGTTAAGTGCCACCGAAGTAGCTGCAACTTTAGAAGGGCCTATCAAAAAAGATAAAACAACTTTTTTGGCATCCGCACGCCGTTCTTATTTGCAATTCCTGTTCAAGGCTATCGATTTACCTATTCGTCCAAATTACTGGGACTTTCAATACAAGATTACGCATCGCATCAGTAAAAAAACCACCTTAACATTATTAGGCATCGGTGCCATTGATGAATTTTCGTTTGCACAGCCCAGATCGGCAACGCCTGAAAAATTGTATGTGCTGAATTCAAATCCAACCATAAACCAGTGGAGTTACACTGTAGGTGCATCCATTCGCCACCAGGTAAACAATGGATTTATCAGTGTGGCGCTAAGCCGGAATATGATGGATAATAAGCTGGATAAATTTGAAGACAATCAAAATCCCAACGAAACGGAACGAACACTGAAATTACAATCTCAGGAAATTGAAAATAAACTTCGAATTGATGTCAACAAAAATAAAAATGGCTGGAGATTTTCTTATGGTGGAGTAGCGCAATTGGTGGATTATAATAACAACACTTTTAATGTGCTGCGAAAAGAGATCCGGGACGACAATGGCATGCTGGTGCAGCCAGCCGTGACCATCAATTTCAATTCGCCCATCAATAGCTTTTGGCGATTAGGTGCATTTATGCAGGCAGGAAAAAGATTTTTTAATGACAGGCTGGGAGTAAGTGCAGGTATCCGTACAGACGGTAATACTTTTACAACAGATGGCATGGATTTTAGCAAGACATTATCCCCACGACTTTCACTGTCATATGTCGTAGCCGATAAATGGACATGGAACAGTTCTGTTGGCCGGTATTATAAGATTCCACCTTATACCATTTTGGGATTTGCGGATAATAATGGAACATTGATCAATAAAAATGCAAAGTATATCCGCAGCGATCATTATGTTACCGGGTTCGAGTTTTTACCTTCAAACGATCTTCGATTTACACTCGAAGGGTTTTACAAGGATTATGCACAGGTTCCTGTTTCTGTTCGCAACGGTATTTCCCTTTCCAACCTGGGAGGTGATTTCACTGTATTAGGCAATGAAGCCATAACCAGTAACGGAAAAGGGCGTGCATATGGCTTTGAATTTTTTGCACAGCAAAAATTAACCACCCAATTTTTTGGTGTTTTATCTTATACTTTTTTTAAAAGCAGGTATAGTGGAACGGATGAAGAATTAATTTCAAGTGCATGGGAGAATAATCATTTATTAAGTATAACCACAGGTTATAAATTAGGACGCAACTGGGAATTGGGTTTAAAATTCCGTTACCAGGGCGGTGCACCTTATACACCATTTGATGAAGTTGCATCGCGGATCAATTATTTATCAGCCGGTACCGGTTTATTGAATTATGCACAGCTGAATACCCGCCGCCTCGATGCATTTCATGCCGCTGATCTGCGTGTTGATAAAAAATGGAACTTCAAACGGTTAACCCTAGACGCTTTTATTGATTTGTCCAATATTTATGCAGCGGCTAATCCAGGATACCCGCAATATACCTTCAAAAGAAACGAAGACAATACTGCTTTTGTTACTACAGATGGTGCAGCGATAAAGGCAGATGGCAGTAATGCTATACCCGTTTTATTAATGAATGATGAAGGCAGGGTAACGCCCACGATTGGTTTTATAATTGAATTTTAATTAGTCCTATTTTCACTTTCAATAGTTTGATCCTGTATAGTCATGATTGGTCTGCTGTTTCATAATTAGCTGCAAAGCTCAATTTATAACTCATCATTAGGTTTCAGTCCAGGTAACCAATACCATCCATCAAAAATTTCTCCAATCATCCATTTAAATTTGGACAATTAATTAGATAATTAGACATTTGTCTAAATATCTAAAGGAATAATAGATGAACGATGTTTTCAAAGCAATGAATGATCCGGTACGAAGGCAAATTTTAAAAATGCTTCGCAAAAAGGATATGACTGCCGGAGATATTGCAGCCAAATTTGAAATGACAGCGCCGAGTATTTCACACCACCTGGAAAAATTAAAAAGGGCCGGGTTAGTGACCACGATTAAGCAAGGACAATTTGTGCTGTATTCCATCAACACAACAATTATTGACGATTTGCTTGAATATATCATGACCTTAAAATAAATTTTATGAATAAGTATTTTAGAGAAAGCATACACTGGCTGTTTATAGCATTGCCTTTTATTTACCTGGCTACTATTTACAATTCATTACCACAGGAAGTGCCTATTCATTTTAACTGGAAAGGAGAAGCGGATGACTGGGCGGATAAAACCATGTTGATCCTTTTGCCGGCGGGACTTGGACTTTTTATTTATTTCCTGATGCTGATCGTTCCTTCCATCGATCCAAAAAGGAAAATCCAGGAAATGGGCAGTAAGTATTTCAATTTCCGATTGATACTAACCATATTTTTCTCAATTCTTTCAATCTATTTGATTTATGTTACCAAAGAGGGTAGTATTGAAAAACCCAACATCATGGTTGCACTAATGGGTCTACTATTTATCATGATGGGTAACTATTTTCAAACAGTGAGGCCAAATTATTTTATTGGCATTCGTACGCCATGGACATTAGAAAATGAGCTGGTCTGGAAAAAGACACATCGCCTGGCAGGTAAGCTCTGGGTGGCAGGCGGAGTTATCATTGTGTTACTCGGATTACTTTTAAAAAGTATAACACCTATGCTTATATCTTTTTTTAGCGTTGTATTTATCCTGGTGTTGGTACCCATTGTCTATTCCTATATGGAATTTCAGAAAAAACCAATTTGATCAATCAAAAAAAACCTTTAGCATTTGGAAAGGATTGTTGAAACGGAAAGACTTTGGCTCAGGGAATTAAATCCGCTAGATGCTGAATCCTTCTACTTATTAAACCTGGATCCGGAAGTAATTAAGTACACCGGTGATGATCCTTTTATGAATATTGAAGAAGCAGAAAAATTTCTGTTGCATTATGATCATTATAGAAAATATGGTTTTGGCCGATGGGCGGTGATGCGTAAAACCGATAAAGTATTCCTGGGTTGGTGCGGCTTAAAATATATTGAAGATATTGATGAATATGATATTGGTTTCAGGTTCTTTAAAAAATTCTGGGGACAAGGTTACGCCACCGAATCTGCAAAAGCCTGTTTAGAATTGGGATTCAAAAAATTTAATCTCCCGGTTATTATTGGCAGAGCATTAAAAGAAAACACTGCTTCCATTCATGTCTTGCAAAAAATCGGGTTGTCATTTTATAAAGAGGTTGATTTGGAAGGCAAGCCTGGCGTGATTTACAGAAAATTCAGGCCCTGGTAAAATTCTTCGTCCACGGATACCTGTTGAAACGTTTTTACTACAAAAACATATATACCGGGAGAACGATCGGACAAGAACTCTAAACGCTAAACCCATCCAGGTATCGCTTCAAATACAACGCCGTTTTACTTTGGTCTGCATTCGCAACTTTTCCGGGTTTTCCTTCCACAACAATCTTTCCACCCGCATCGCCTGCACCGGGTCCCATATCAATCACCCAATCACTCAGTGCTACTACATACATATCATGTTCTACCACAATTACGGTATTCCCTTCATTCACCAATCCCCCCAACTGTATTACCAGTTTCTCCACATCTGCAGGATGTAAACCTGTCGTGGGTTCATCTAAAATATACAATGTATTGCCACGCCCAATCCGTTGTAGTTCCGTAGCCAGTTTGATTCTTTGCGCTTCTCCACCAGAAAGTTCAGTGGCAGGCTGACCTAAACGCAAATAACCCAAACCAACTTCCCGCAATACATGCAATGACCGGGATACTGAAACTTCATCTTCAAAAAAATCAAATGCTTCATCCACCGTCATGGCAAGTACCTCCGCAATATTTTTATCTTTGTATTTTATTTCCAAAGTCTTTGCATTAAACCGGGAACCGCCACATACCGGGCAAGGCGCATATACACTGGGCAAAAAAAGCAATTCCACCATTACAAAACCTTCACCACTGCAATTACTGCAACGCCCTTTTCCAACATTAAATGAAAAACGACTTGCATCATAATGCCTGCTCCTGGCCATTTTTGTACCGGCAAAAATTTTTCTTACGTGATCAAAAAATCCGGTGTAGGTTGCCAGGTTAGACCTGGGTGTACGACCAATGGGTTTTTGATCAACCAGCACCAATCGCTTAATACTTTCCATACCACCGGCAATATATCCACCCACTGGTTCTACCTGAGTTTGAGTCAAAGCATCTGTCCCGATTTCTTCCTGTTCATCCAGTTTATGACCCAGGTGTTCTGCAACCAATTCAATTAAAGCCTGGCTCACCAGGCTTGATTTTCCGGAACCGGAAACGCCTGTAACGGTGGTAAGAATGCCTAAGGGAAAAGACACATCCAGGTTGTTTAAATTATTTCGTGTTATACCACTTAAACGTAACCAACCATGCGGAGACCTGTTGGTAGCAGCGGGTAATGATTTTTGTGCAAACAAATGAATTCCCGTTTGCGAAGTCTTCAATTTCTTTAAACCTTCCGGTGGGCCGCTGTATAATATTTGCCCGCCTTTTTCACCTGCTGCCGGTCCTACATCTATAACCCAGTCGGCATGCCGGATCACATCCACCTCATGTTCCACCACAAACAAAGAATTGCCACCATTTTTTAACTGGTCCATAGCCGTTAGTAAAGCTTCCGTATCCGCTGGATGCAAACCTGCAGATGGTTCATCCAACACATACACTACGCCAAATAAATTGGAACGGACCTGTGTGGCTAATCGTAAACGTTGGTGCTCACCAGGAGAAAGGCTAGGCGTGCTGCGTTCCAATGTTAAATACCCCAATCCGAGTTGCAATAAAATTTTTAACCTCGCAGCAATGTCTTCAGCAATTCGTTGCGTAACAATGATCTTTTCGGGATGTGCTTCCTCACGTTTATCAATAAGCGAATCCTTTTCCGCAAATGGCAGCAGCAGGTTATACAGTTTGATTAATGGCAGACGGGAAAGTTCCGTAATATCATAACCGGCAAACTTGATGGACAATGATTCTTTGCGCAATCTTTTTCCCTTACAAACAGGACATTCTGTACCGATCATAAATTGCGACACCCTTTTTTTCATTAACGCACTTTGCGAATTGGAAAAAGTGTGCAACACATAACGTTTGGCGCCTGTGAAAGTTCCCATATAACTGGGTTCCATTTTTTGTTTGATGGCCTGCTTCACTTCTGCTTTATTGAAACCGGCATATACCGGTACAACAGGTTGTTCATCCGTAAAAAGGATCCAGTCACGATCTTTTTTTGACATGTTTTTCCAGGGAATATCAATATTATAACCAAGCGTGGTAAGAATATCTCTCAGGTTTTGACCCTGCCAAGCTGAAGGCCAGGCCGCAATAGCCTTTTGCCGGATGGTTAGGGAATCATCAGGCACCATGGATTTTTCTGTTACTTCATATACCCGTCCCAGGCCATGACATTTGGGACAGGCACCTTCTGGTGTATTAGGTGAAAAAGATTCTGCATACAATAATGGCTGGTGCTTTGGATAATCGCCTGCACGGGAATATAACATGCGGAAAAGGTTGCTCAAAGTGGTCACTGATCCAACAGAAGACCGCGTACTGTGCGAACCTCTTTGCTGCTGCAAAGCTACGGCTGGTGGCAAGCCTTCAATTTCATCCACTTCAGGCACCGGCATCTGGTGAAATAATCTTCGTGCATAAGGTGATACCGATTCAAGGTATCGTTTCTGCGCTTCGGCATACAATGTACCAAAGGCCAGCGAGGATTTTCCAGAACCTGAGACACCCGTGAAAACCACCAGCGCATCCCGTGGAATATCCAGGTTTACATTTTTTAAATTATGTTCCCTTGCACCGCGAACGCGAACAAATCCCTGCAATTTACTTTTTCCAGCTAATTGATCTTTTGGCATACATGAACGGGATTCAAACTTTATGCCTTGTATACTCAAACGATACTAAAACATATCAACTAATCAACTTTTCAACATATCAACTATTTCACCAACACGAGTCTTTCAAATAAATGTTCCAGTGTTTTTACCGGCTCCTTACAAAGACCCGGGTGCACTTTGGATGATTGAACAATGGTGCTTCGGGTAGCGGTAAGCCAGCGGAAGCGGGAGGGAAGATCCAGTTTGGCGATAGGTCCGCCGCTTGCATTTCCTTTGCAGATATTTTCATAAGCAACCAGGTGTTCCTTCAATTCATGTAAATCTAATTCCTTACAGCAGTTATGAAGTCTCTGTTCATCAATGGTGTAACGCATGTCTAAAAACTTCAGGTCCTTGCAATACAGGATGACGCCTACATTGAGGAATTCTTCACGTTCAACCCTGGGCACAACGCGAATGATGGCATATTCAAATAATTGATTCTCTTGCATGCTGTGCTTCGTTTACAAAAATAGAAGATGATTGAATCCGTGTTTCCAGGAATTGCGCATATACATTCCTGATCTCGTCCGGCGTTTGTGTTTCAGAATAACCTGTCAGCCATTCATCCGGAATTACAGAAACAATTCCAAGGATAAGATCTCGAGTTAAAATTTCTTTTGAAGAATGGTCTGCTTGCTCAAGTTCCGTTGCCATGGATAATAAAACATGGTCTTTCACTTGTACAAATGGTCTTATCGCATGTTCTTCCCAGTTATCCCATGAATGATGAAAATACAATGCAGCCCCATGATCTATCAACCACAATTCTTTATTCCAGGTCAGCATATTGGTATTTCTCGCCGTGCGATCAACATTGGTTATCAAACTGTCAAGCCAAACGATTTGGGATGCCAGCTTTGCATCAAGCGGTGCTACAGCTGGATCATATGTAATAGCCCCGGATAGATAATGTACGCCTAAATTCAATCCTTCACTTTTGCGAAGCAGTTCCTGGATTTCTTCATCAGGTTCCGTTCTGCCAAAGGCTTCATCCAAATTGGCAAAAACCAATTCAGGGACTTTTAAACCCAAGGCTCTTGCCAATTCACCACCAATGAAATCTGCAACCAAAGATTTAACACCCTGGCCTGCACCAAAAAATTTTAAAACATATAAAAAGTCGTCATCCGCTTCTGCAATAGCCGGTAATGAACCCCCTTCTCTCAGGGGCGTTACATACCGCACAACATTTACCCGTCTTATATCAGGTCGATTACCATTCATTCGTTTTACAGAATTTATATAGCATTGAATTGAATAAATTGCCGGGCTGAAAATTAGACCAACTTTTCCAATTAAGTGGAATATTGATTAACTTCTGTCATCATAATTTATTATTAATGGTTGATGAAAAATCATTCCGGGAAATGGCTTTATCATTTCCTGAAGTAACCGAACAAAAACATTTTGATAAAACATCGTT
>JAKFER010000253.1:0-9765 GCA_036675565.1 Chitinophagaceae bacterium | reverse complement strand
CAATTTGGCAATGAGACAATTCGAAAATGGGTGATAATTTATTAAGCTTTTTGTTTTGGCGTCTTCGTGGCAATTGGCTTCAAGCATGTAAAGGTTATATAGCCGCAAAGTCGATAAGGCTCTAAGTAGCGCAAAGGAAGAAATACTTTCTTAAGTAAGTCAAATTGAATTTAGAATTCTTTGTGAAGCGTTGTGTTTTGGCGTCCTCATTGCAATCAGCTTCAAGCAAGCAAAGGTTATATAGCCGCAAAGTCGCTAAGGCTCTAAGTAGCGCAAAGGAAGAAATACTTTCTTAAGTAAGTCAAATTGAATTTAGAATTCTTTGTGAAGCTTTGTGTCTTGGCGTCTTCGTGGCAATTGGAAGACGAAAAATGCCAAGGTCTATCAAACATAAGTTTTATAATTTGCAACCATGGAAAACAATCAACAAAAACCACCGTTACCTGAACATTGGTTGCGCGGACCGGTGCAAAATATTATTCTTCCCTTACAACCGGTTGCCCATGCCTTATTGCAGGCACAGGACGAAATCAACCAAATGATGATTGCATTTCCTCCACCATTATTATGGGAAAATGTTGCAGGCAAAGCATCTGTAGGTTTTCATTTACAACATATTGCCGGTGTACAGGACCGGTTATTTACTTATGCTGAAAACAAACCATTATCCGATCAGCAAATGATGGAACTGAAATCAGAAGGACAAATAAATGAAGCATATACTGTTGCTACACTACTGGAAAAATTAAATGCCCAATTTCATGAATCTTTAAACAGGCTTTCATTGTTTACAGATGAAATTACGTGGGAAGAAAGAAAAGTCGGGCGAAAACAACTGCTCTCCACTGTTCATGGACTCCTGTTTCATGCGGCTGAACACACCATGCGACATACCGGCCAGTTATTGGTAACTATTGCTGTTTTAAAAAGCACCCATCAACATTCCTGATTTTTATTCACCTGTTAATTGCGCTTCCAGTTGTTTCAAATTATCCATAATGGTTTTTAACTTGAATTCTTCTTTGCGGATTACCCGCTTACCCAGATAGAAATACGCAAATACCATCCAGCCAAAATAAATAGCTAAAAATATCAGTACATTGACTATCGGCCTTGCCTGGAATATGTCAAATAGATAAATTCCCATGGCCAGGTTCAGGAAAATAAAATACAAAGGCATGTTCCATTTAATTAGCTTTTTCCGAAAGTTGTAATAGGCTTCCCATTGTTGAAGGTGTTGATGGGGTGGCAATGTTTCATCGATGTTTTTGATTTTTTGCCAGGTATACAGTAAAAGAATGGCCTGCGCTAAACAAATAACCGATAAAAGATACATCCCAATATAGGTGATGAATGTTTTGTAAAAATCTGCAAACAATGCCATGGCTATAATCAGCAAAGCAGTGAAAATAAGCAATATGCCACCGCGTAACTGCTGGTTCTGCAAATTCAATTTATAGTTCCTGGATTGATTGCTCCAATGAACTTTTTTATTATCCCGGGGCGAAAGGTCATCACCAGCCTGCTCCCATAATGTTTTTAAAGAATCAAAATCTTTCATATCGGTTATATATTTCCGTTAATTGTTTTTTAATCCGGTGGATCTTTACCCGCAGGTTGTTCTCCGAAATATCTGTGATGGCAGCAATTTCTGTGTAAGATTTGCTCTCCAGCACCATGGTAATGATCAGCCTGTCTGCTTCAGCAAGTTGGCTCACGCATTTGTAAAGCAATTGCACTTCCTGTTCTTTATGGTGTGTTTCATCAGCAATGCCAGCCAACGGCAATTCATCCATATTTACCAACGGATCTTTCTTTTTTCTTAAATGACTTAAACAAGTATTAACCGCAATCCTGAATATCCAGGTACTCCATTTAGCATCACCCCTGAATTTTTCCATATTGTGCCAAACAGCAATAAATGTTTCCTGTAAAAGATCTTTCGCCATGGCGCCATCACCTGTATAACCAAGACACAACTTCCGGATGCCCGGCGCATGCTCATTGTATAATTCCGTAAACTTCTTTTTATGTTGGTTCATTGACTGTCGATCCAATTATTTTAAAAAATTGTCAATCTCGTTATACATCCAAACCGGGGCATCATACATGATAAAATGTTTGCTGTCGGCTACACGTATCGTTTTGGCCTGCACATTTTTAAACTGTTCTTCCAAAATCTTAAAACTGTTTTCTTTTGTCTGGTAAATGCTGCCCAATATTAAAACGGGTTGTTTTATCCTGGCAATATCATTTCTTAAATCGGTGGTTGAAATTTCCAGCAAAGAAAGCGCTAAAGTTTTACGATGCCCCTTGTAATTCCAGCCTGCAATTTGTTTGGCCCTGGCCGTATCAGTTACCTGCCAAAGCATAGCGCTGGTAATTTGTTCAATATATCCTGAATCCGGTATGCTTTCAAAATACCGAACCAGCATATCAGGATTAAACTGTGGATCCTGTTTCAATGAATCTGCATGTGCCTTGGGGTTTGACATGGCTGAAATGAATGGCAACCCATCCACACAAATTATTTTTCCAAATAAACCAGGCTCTTCACTGCTTACCCAAAGACTCATAAAGGCACCCAGGCTGTGACCAATTAAAACCGGTTTTTCCAGTTTTTGATTCTTTACATACTGTATTAATTCATTTTTCACAGAACGTAATACAGGCGTATCAATGGCTGGTACTCCTGCATAACCTGCAATAGTAAGTACATGACATTCGTAGGACCTCTTTAAATGATCAACTGTTTCTTTCCATACTTCTCCACTGCAACTATAACCGGGGATCAATATTACGGGCGCTCCTTTACCAGTCACTTCTACTTTGAAAGCTTTTGACTGCTGTGCCTGTAAACCAGTAAAGACAATGTAAAATGTAAATAACAATAATAATTTCTTCATGATGATTGATTGTAGTTTCCTGAATTGTTGTTAGCTTTTGGTTGTTTGCATGATTGGATGCATAACCAGGATAATTATTACAGGCCATTTAAAATATTTTTTTAATCCCACAGATTAAATTGAATGGAAACAAAAAGAATGGCCGCTGAAAAAGCGGTAGAAGAAATTAAAGAAGGCATGATCGTGGGCCTGGGTAGCGGATCAACGGCGGAATGGGCCATTCAAAAAATCGGGAAGTTGGTGCAAGATGGATTAAACATACATGCTGTAGCGAGTTCTGTAAAAACAGAAAGACTGGCAACAGAAGCCGGTATCCCGATCATTGATTTTACAAATATCGACAGGATTGATATTACTATTGATGGTGCAGATGAAGTGGATGATTATGGACATTTGATCAAAGGTGGTGGAGGAGCCTTGTTGAGAGAGAAAATACTGGCTTATAACAGTATACGTTTTATTGTAATTATAGATGAAACAAAAAGAGTAAAGACTTTGGGTAAGTTTGGTCTCCCGGTTGAAATTATTCCTTTCGCTGCCGATATAACTTTAAAGCGATTAACGGAAACAGGAACCCATCCTGTGATCCGTTATGTAAACCATGAAAAATATATTACAGACAACGGGAACTATATTGCAGACTGTAATTTTTTCCCCATCAAAGTTCCGGATGCAGTTAACATTCAGTTACACCAAATTCCGGGTGTAGTTGAAACAGGTATTTTTACCAGCAATATGGTTCATACATTTTATATTGGATATGAAAATGGGACAGTAAGCGCATTCGACACTGTAAAACAAGGTTGGGAAAAAGAACCTGGCTGGAAAAAGGATTAACCAATACATAAAAAACCGCTTAGCATTATTATTCTTTGCCAATTAAATAAATTTCGTTGCTTTATAACTATTATAACACAGGTTAAATATTCCTTTATGCATAAGTATTTCGTTTCTTCTTTATTAAGTTTCTTCCTGGTGATTACAATGCAGGCGCAGAAAAAAAATTTAACGCCGGATGATTATGGTAAATGGCAAACCATTGGTACTACGAGTCTTTCGCCCAATGGTAACTGGATATTGTACCAGGTAAATGTGCAGGAAGATAATGACAGCCTTTTTGTGATGAATAGAATGACCAATGAAGTTCACAGGTTAGCATTTGCTTCTTCTCCAGAATTCTCCGGCGATAATAAATGGCTGGCATACCGCATTGGAATTCCGTTTAAAGAAGCGGAGAAATTAAGAGAGCAATCAAAACCCATTGAATATAAAATGGGGATCCTTGATTTAGCGAATGGAAAAACGGAGATCATTCAAAATGTGAACCGATTTGAATTTACACGCAATGGAAAATTCCTTGCGATTTACCTCAATCCACCCAAAGAAAACAAAGACAAAGGCGCTGTATTACTGTTAAAAAATATGAATGATGGTAAAACGCGTACCATTGGCAATGTAACCGAATTTTCCTTCAACAAAAAAAGTGACCAGTTGGCTTACATAGTTGAATCAGCTAACACGGCAGGCAATTCCGCCGAACTTTTTAACCTGTTGAATTATAATTTAAATGTTTTAGCCAGTGATACAGCCAGGTTCTCAAAACTTACCTGGCAAAAAGAAGGTGATGGTTTGGCATTTTACTGCAGCTTTCGCAAAGACAAGTATGAAGAAGATAACGCTGTTGTATACACGTATACCAACCTGTATAAATCACCTTTACTGAAAGTTTTTAATCCTGAAAAAATCAATGGATTTCCTGCAGGCATGCGGGTGCATAACCGCAGTAATATAGTGTTGAGTGATGACATGAAGACTGCCTTTTTTGGTATTACAAATTGGACGTTTAATGAACTGGCAAAAAAAGATGATAAAAGACCCGGGGACAGCCTGACAAAAAAAGACAGCCTGCGCATTGATTCTACCCGTGCAGTAGTTGCTGCGGCCAAAGGTGTGTCGGCGGAAAAGCTGGCTGGCGTTGACATCTGGCATTGGAAAGATCCTGAGATTCAACCGCGCCAGGTAAGAACCTTAAACCAGGATACTACTACTGGTTTATTGAGTGCATGGAATATTGACAATAATCGTTTTATTCAATTAGCGACGGATGAAGCACCGAATGTGCAGCTGACCGGGAACCAGCGTTATGCCCTAACCTATACAAACACGAAATACAAACCCGCATTTAAAGAAGATTTCGCTGATGCATGGCTGGTAGATACCAGGATCGGGGATAAGAAGATGGTTTTTGAGAAAGTGATTGTTAGTGGAAATACCTTCCCCCGCAGCTCACCGGATGGCAAATACCTCTTATACTTTAAAGACAAGCATTGGTGGACTTACAATATTGCCAGCGGGCAGAATACGAATATCACCGAAAATATTAAAAGTGATTTCTGGAATGTTCGCGATGATCATCCTGCCAGCAGGCCGGCTGTTGGTACAGCGGGTTGGATAAAAGGGGATAAAGAAGTTCTGCTTTATGATGAATACAATGTTTGGGCCGTGAAACCTGATGGCAAGTCATCACGCAAATTAACCAATGGCGAAAATGACCAGGTGATTTACCGGGTAAACAGGGTGGACTATGAAGATCCTTTTATAGATGATACCAAACCTGTATTTCTGAGTGCTTTTGGTGATAAAAGCAAAAAATCCGGTTATTATAAATTAGAGAAAGGGAAGATCGAGAAACTGGTTTTTGAAGATGCCATGGTAAACCGACTGATCAAGGCTAAGGATGCTAACAGTTATGCCTATGTGAAACAGAATTTTGACCAATCACCTTCTCTTTATTTCACTGATAATTTTTCTAAAGTCAGCCAGGTATTATCAACCAACCCACAGCAGGATGAATATTATTGGGGTAAAAGCGAGATCATCACTTATAAAAATAAAAATGGCGTAGAAATGCAGGGAGCATTATATTATCCTGCCAATTACGAGCCGGGTAAACAATATCCCATGATCACCTATATATATGAGAAACTTTCAAACGGTTTGCATGGATATGTTAGTCCGTCAAAAAGAAGTGCTTACAATACAGCCAACTTTACTACAAACGGGTATTTTATTTTCAGACCTGATATTGTTTACGAGATCAATGATCCCGGTATCAGCGCGGTGAATTGTGTTGTGCCCGCCGTAGAAGAAGTATTAAAAACAGGGATGATCGATAAAAACAAAGTTGGATTGATGGGACATAGCTGGGGTGCTTATCAAACATCATTCATTATTTCTCAAACAGATATTTTCAAAGCCGCAGTTGCCGGTGCACCGCTTACTAATTTAATCAGCATGTCTAATTCCATTTACTGGAATACGGGAACGCCGGATGCCAAGATCTTTGAAACCAGCCAGGGCCGGTTTGACGGTCCCTGGTATGAAAGAATGGAAGAACATATGCGTAACTCACCTATGTACCAGGCCGCTTCAATCAAAGCACCATTATTGGTAGCATTTGGAGATAAGGATGGAGCCGTAGACTGGCACCAGGGAATTGAAATGTACAGCACCATGCGCAGAATGGAAAAGCCTTTCATCATGCTGGTATATGCGGATGAAAATCATGGCCTGGCAAAAAAAGAAAACCAGGTTGATTACCAGGTAAGGCAAAAAGAATTCTTTGATCATTACTTACTGGGACGCTCACCTGAAAAATGGATTACCGATGGTGTATCGCAACAGGAAAAAGCAAAATTAAAAGCGAAAGAAAAAACATCGAAATCGTTCTAACTCATAAAAAAGGCCTGCCAATAAAACAGCAGGCTTTTTTATTAACGGTTATGCTGTTCCGTTAGTTGATTATTTTTCAATCATTTTATACACCCGTACATGATCCACAACCATGGTTGCCGGGAAAATCGTTTCATCAACACCTTTTGCGCCACCCCAGTTTCCGCCCACTGCAAGATTCAACAACAGGTGAAATCGTTTATCAAAAGGCCATTCAGCAAAGGTTTCTCCTTCGTTGATAAAAGTAAAAACCAGTTCATTATCATAATAACAACGAATAGCATAAGGCGTCCAGTCGAGGCGGTAATCATGAAAATCAGTCATGGCTGTTGGAATATTTTTTCCCCCGCTTTTTTGCGTTCCTATACCATGGTTATATGCTTTGGTGTGAATACTGGATAAAACATTGTTGGGATCATAACCCACATGCTCCATAATATCTATTTCGCCAGATTCCGGCCAACCACCATAAGCCCAGTCTGTAGGCAACATCCAGATGGCAGGCCAGGTACCACGACCAGCAGGCAGTTTGGCTCGCACCTCTATCCTTCCATATAAAAAATCTCCTTTGTTTTTAGAAATTAACCGTGCAGATGAATAGTCTCTTTCTCCTGTTTTTTCTTTGATAGCTGAAATGTGTAATTGACCGTTTTCTACTTTGGCGTTTTTCAGTTCATTGGTATAATGTTGCAGTTCATTATTTCCCCATCCATCGCCGCCCAAATCATAACCCCATTTACTGGAGTCGGGTTTGCCATTGTAATTGAATTCATCACTCCAATGCGGGGAACTTTCAAAAGTCCAGTTCTTGTCGGTTGGTGCCTGGGTACCAGCAGTTGTACTGCGTGGAGAAGTTGAAGAACAGGAAGACATTATTAAAAAAAAAGCCGCAATAAATATTTTTGTCAAGTCCATCATTTTTTTTGATCAAATATCCTGAATTAAATTTTAAATTTTTTTTGGATGAGTGCAGTTGCATATTGTATTAAATGATCTTCATCCTAAAAAGCAATCCGGCGGCCCGACCTGTTCACTAAAAAATAAAAAGGCCGCCTTGCGGCGAGCCTTTGTTATTCATACCCCTAAACCTAATATTTTTATTTGATAATTTTTACGATTGATCTTTCTGTGCCCCTGGCCACTTCTAAAATATAGATGCCATTAGGAATGCTGCTGTTCACGTTCAGTGAAACAAGGTTTGTACCTTTTTGCAGGTTCATTGGTGTTGATAAAACCCTTAAACCATTTGCAGATACTAAGCTTACCTGGTAAATACCGTTAGCTTCAGTTTGGTAGTTGAATGATAACCCATTCACAATCGGGTTTTGTAATACTTTCAGTGCAGTATTACTGCCAGTCTGATTTCTGAAAGAAAGTACTTTTGAATAACTGGTAGTTCCGTCTTTGTTAATCACTTTCAAACGATAATAATTTACATTACCCACATCTGCTTTTAAAGTGGTTGAATAATTTGCACTGCCATATGTATTGGTTACAGGCACCGTAGTGGCTTTTATAAATTTGCTGCCATTATCACTTTTCTCCACTTCAAAATAATCACCGGTCTCATTTTCAGTAACTGACCAATCCAGGTTCACGTTATCATTAGACATATTGCCGGAAAATGCACTCAATTTAATAGGAAGTATAACTGGTTCAGGAGGGCATCCACCTAGATGAGCATAAGGTGCGTTGACACTCAATTGGTCAACTTTAATGTTTACCGTACCATTTGTTCGGATTTGTACTTTTTTAATGCCGGCGGGTACAGTATGCGTAACATTATATGTGTATGGAGCAGGTCCGCCAATATTTATATTGGAAAGAATTACTGTATCAGTACCAACCAATTCAACAAATATTTTTTTTGCGCCCTGGCTTGCAATATCATTATACCTGAATGAAATAGTAAGTGAAGTAGGAATGGCTAATTCCGGAGTAGCAATTGAAGATCCTCCATTTGCTATAGTACGGATGCTACCTAATCCTTCTAATGGGGCTGTGGCAGTAAAGCCCATGTTATTAAACGTCCAGCATTCTGATACCAGCTGATCCACTTCAGCCTGGCTATTAAAATTTTGAGAAATATTTTGTGAGTAAGAATTGACTGCAAAGATTGAAGTGCAGGCAAAAAAAGACATAAGGGTATAAATACGTTTCATGTTTTCAGGGGTTTAGATTAAAATCAGTTTGAATTCGGATGACCACTTCCTGTGGCAAGGGATAAGAAAGCTATAAAGGCGGGTAAGTGTTTTTATTGGGTCCTGTACGGATTTCTTATCGGTTTTTTTCTAAAGGATGACTGGTAGTACTACGTGCTATCGAGCACAAACATAATAGGGGTTTTTCATTGTTGCAAGTGTTTTTACCAATATTTTTCAAAAATCTACGTATTTTCTGCAAGTAAAATTTCAAATGCATGAATTACAATGTATTAGGTCGTAATTATTTTTTTCGAGACAAGAAAAGAGCTTGAAATACATCGTAATTGTACTGAAAGAGGTGTTATTTATGCGTTGTATTACCCACATGAATAGCATTTATACGGTACCCTTTAAGAGTAAAAAGAGGGAAATATACGGTTAGATGTGGCGGGGAATCCACCTCATACACTCTTGAAAATCAAACGAATAAGTAAGTGTTTCCCTTAGCAGCCGGTATGGGTTTTTCCGGCAGTTAATAAGATTATTTGTAAAGACAAGGGGAAAGTCCGGCGTTGAAATGATAAAGGAAAATTATACATCCTGATTAACCCTAAACCTTTTGTATTGATATAGTGAGTGACAAACGATTTCCAGGATAAAACTTAATTCTACAAACAAGCACAAGACGTTCCTACGGAACGATTAAGCACGGCAATCACCATTATTCTACCTATAATGTGTTCCGATGGAACACAGTTTAATATCAAACATTTTTTATTTATATTTTAATAGAGCTGTTCCGTGGAAAAATCATTTAGGTAACTAAAATCTTCGAAACTTAACCAACGTTCCTTAGGAATGTTTTATGCTTAAAAAAATAATCAACGATCCTGTGCTAATTGCTCACATGTTCTGTAAACCATTTATTATTATTCTCTACCTATAATGTGTTCCGATGGAACACAGTTTAATATCAAACATTT
>JAKFER010000116.1:0-47849 GCA_036675565.1 Chitinophagaceae bacterium | reverse complement strand
GATTTTACATAACCAATATTAGGTTGTATGTTGAAATTGTATTTGTCCTTTATATACTGGCTGATATTTATTTCAAAACCTAATCGATTATTATTATTGATATTTTTTTGATTATTGATAAAATCGCTGGTCTGGCTGAGGTTCGCAGTGGGACCAAAACCTAACTGCCACTTTGTGTCCGGAATAGTAAAATTGTAACCAGAATAAAGATTTAAATTATAATTACCATCTGTATTCACAGTTTTATAAGTCCGGCGACCAACATTATCAACTATGCTGGATTGCGTAAACGCATTTTGCCAAACACTAAAACTTAAAGAAGAATAGATTCCTTTTTGCTTAAGAACATTGTAATTATTGTACACTGTTGTAAAGCGATGTTGAAATGATTGCTTAAGATCCGGATTACCTATGTATTGGTTCAAAGGATCCAGGTTGTCCCGTATAGGTTGTAATTGTTCCAGGCTTGGTGCCGTTCCGGAGCCATTGTAATTAAACCTTAAACTTGTATTTGGCTTAGGTTTATAATTTATCGAGGCCTGGGGAAATACATTGGTAAAATTATAAGTGTAAGTTTCATTGTCCGTATTATTGTTTTGAATAAACCGGTTAATACCAACAGTTGTACCCAGAGACAGGTTTACCTTTTTCTTATTCCATTTTAAATTAAGTCCGGGAGAATGTACATACCTGTTGAATGTAAATGAATTGCTTAAAGAGTCAATTGTTTTATCATATTTGCCCGTGCTGCTGATAATATTTGAAATGCGATCATTGTCGTTATTGTAATAATTAATGGCATAACTGATTTCCATAAAGGCTTCTTTGCTCAGTGGTTCGGTATACGCTATTTTGGACCCCAGGCTTTTGGAAGAATTATTCCTGATATTTTGTTGGTCGATGGTGTCCGTATCAAACAAATTTCCCAGGTTATAAAAATTACTGAGCGAATATAACTGCCCATTATTTTTAGAATCGCTTAATTTAAAATCCGAATTAATCGATAGCGTACGGGAAGCTTTTTTGAATTTATGTCGCCATAACAAGGAAGTATTAAAGGACTTATTATCTGCATTATTATTGTTACTACGGGTATTATTATTTATGAATTTTCCATCCATATTTATTGCTTCACTATAATAATCATTACGACTGATCGTGTTGTTGGTGTTTCCACGGCTGGTCCATTTTATTGAATTATTAGAATCCAGTGTAGTCTCCACCGTTAGGTTCAGTGCATGCTGTATGCGTGAAGAATACATCGAATTAAAATTATTATTAAACCAACTGGTATCTGGTAAAAAAGTATTGCTGTAGGTCCGGCTTCCGCCCGGTGCATTAACTTTTGTAAACTTATAACCACTGTTCAGGCTTTGTTTTCCTTCATTGAATTTATCACTGTAATGAATCCCTCCATTCCAGTTCCTCGGAATACCATTTCTTCCTCCATAAAAATCATTTTCATTCGAATACATGATCATCATGCCCCCATCTTCTGTAATGCTGCTTTCAAAGCCATCGCTGCCACCATAATTCTGGGCATCTCTGAAATCAAGATTGGTCTTACCCGTATTACTCATAATACCATAAGCGGCAACTTTTCTTTTAGCCTTAAATGAATTGACCATTACAGAATTATTGTAATAGTCCGGCAGGCCACCACCGATTTCAATTTTTCCAAAATATCCTTTCTTTTTATCGTCTTTTAATTTCAGGTTGATGGTTTTGTCCCGAACACCATCTTCAATACCCGTAAAATCTGCCTGGTCGCTTTTCTTATCAAACACTTCCACTTCCTTTACAATATCTGCCCTGATATTTTTAGTTGCGATGCCCGGATCATCTCCAAAAAATTCTTCACCATCAACCAATACTTTTTTTACTTTTTCACCCATGGCTATTATCTGGCCATCCTTATCAACCTGTATACCTGGCAGGCGCCGTAACAACTCCTCTACATTTGCACCCGCCCTTACCTGGAAACTATCAGCGGTATAAACCGTTGTATCTCCTTTGATTCGTATTGGAGAACCACTTTTAATAATCACCTCCGCAAGCAATTTGCTTTTGGGTGTCATATAAACTTTTCCAAGATTTAGTGGTTCACCTGGTTTTATATTTATTTCTTCCAGGTAATCGCCAAAATAGGGGTGTGTTATCAGTATTAAAAAATTACCCGGTGGAAGTTGTTCCATTGAAAAATTTCCCACTTCATTACTCCGAGTAAATTTTACTAAAACTGAATCTGATTTTCGTAGTAAAGAAATTACGGTGTTCTGAAGACTGGCTTCACTTACCGTATCAGTAAGTACACCTTTGATGGAAGTTTTTTGTGCAAATGAATTTATGCATAGAAATAATGCGATAAGGCATACAGTTAGTCTTGGCATATGATTTAATTCTTGGTCAGTGAATTTTCAATAGTTGATAAAGGTTGCAGTTATTAACTAAAACTATTGCATAAAATTGAAACTGATCCAATTATTGAATGATTTGAATGCTTATAATTCGTTAAAAAAATGTAAGTTGTAACATGTGGATGGTATATGATTTTAATAAATTCTGACTAAAAGAGTATTATGGAGAAATTAAATAAAAAAGAACAGGATACTCATAATCAACCTTTTGATTCCATCATTAAAGATTACCTGGAAAATCATTTTATTGATACTGCTAAACCCGTTTGGAATTTTAGTTTGTTGACGGCAGAGGATGTGACCAATTTTCAACAAGGAACACATTATCGTATTTATCAAAAATTCGGAAGCCATTCATTAAAAATAAATAATGTGTGGGGCATGTACTTTTGCGTTTGGGCGCCAAATGCAACTGCGCTTACTGTTATAGGAAATTTTAATGACTGGGATAAAAATACACATTCATTGTACCCGCGTTGGGATAAGAGTGGTATCTGGGAAGGATTTATCCCTGGATTTAATTTAGGTGAAACTTATAAATATCACATCGTTGGATTTGAGGGAAGGGCTGTGGATAAAGGTGACCCTCTTTCTCATTTCTGGGAAAAAAGGCCATTGACCGGATCAATCACCTGGGACCTGCATTACGATTGGAAGGATGCCGCCTGGATGAAAAAGCGAAAACAACACAATTCGCTTGATGCACCCTGGAGTGTGTATGAAATGCATTTAGCCAGTTGGATGCGACCCAATCCCAATGATGAAGAATCATACAACACTTATGACCAGATAACCGAAAGGCTGGTTCCATATCTCAAAGAACTTGAATTTACACATGTTGAATTAATGCCCGTTACAGAGCATCCATTTGATGGAAGCTGGGGATACCAGTGCACCGGTTTTTTTGCACCAACTTCCCGTTTTGGTGACCCGCAGGGACTCATGCGTATGATAGATGCTTTACATGAAGCTGGTATCGGGGTAATTATGGACTGGGTTCCTTCGCATTTCCCATATGATTCACATGGATTATTCATGTTTGATGGTACTCACACCTATGAGTATGCGGATATGCGAAAGGGTTTTCATCCAGACTGGAACAGTTATATATTTAATTATAAACGTGGGGAAGTAAAATCATTTCTCATCAGCAGCGCTATTTTCTGGTTCGATAAATTTCATATTGATGGAATCCGTGTGGATGCAGTTTCTTCCATGCTTCAATTAGATTATTCAAGAGAAGAAGGAGAGTGGGAACCAAACGAATATGGTGGTAATGGAAATATTGAAGCCATTGCGTTTATCAAAGACCTGAATGAAACGATTTTCCGGGATTTCCCAGATGTGCAAACCATTGCTGAAGAATCAACTGATTGGCCCGGTGTATCAAAACCAACATTTGCGGATGGTTTAGGTTTTGGTATGAAGTGGATGATGGGCTGGATGCACGATACGCTGGATTATTTTAAAGCTGATCCCATTATCAGGAAACATCTTCAGAATAAATTTACTTTCAGCATGATGTATTATTATGATGAAAACTTTATGCTTCCATTAAGTCATGATGAAGTAGTGCATGGCAAAAGCCCGATGATCTATAAAATGCCAGGTGATGAATGGCAGAAATTCGCCAACCTGCGCCTGTTATATAGTTACATGTGGACACATCCCGGGGCCAAACTTTTATTTATGGGTAATGAATTCGGCCAAACAAAGGAATGGAATTACAAATCAGAACTTGACTGGTCATTACTCCAGTTTGAAAACCATAACCTGCTAAAAAATTGCATCAAAGACCTGAATCATTTACTGGTCAGTGAACCTGCAATGTATCAGAACCAGTTTAATATTGATGGTTTTGAATGGGTTGATCTTAACCATTATGAAGAAAGCGTAGTAGTATTTAAGCGTCGTGGAATTAAAGCTGAGGATGATCTGCTCATCGTATTAAATATGACACCTGTGGTGCGAAATGATTGGGAAATTAATGTGGCTGGGAAAAAATATACTAAGGAAATATTTAACAGCGATGATAAAAAATATTTTGGAACAGGAAATGTATTCAACCCTCAAATAAGATCTTCATTTATAAAGGAAGAAGAAGCGCATTTTGTGCTCACAGTGAATTTACCCCCACTGGCAGCCATCATAATCAAATAATTTTTTACATCGCCAAAGGATTATATAAAGGCAGGTTCCTGCCGGTATGACCATTAATTTTTTAATCAATCATTTGCATCATGGGTAGTAAGTGTTTTTACTTGTTATCTCTTACAGATGTTTTTAGTAAATTCCTTTACCGGCGGAAATTTTTGTGTTCAATGATTTTATAGTGTTTTATTTTTGTTGATATTTATCAAGAAAATCAAATCCTGTACCTGAGATGAAAAACGAAGTTTTCAAAGAATTTTACATGCATACTTCCAATCCGGAGGAAATCCAGATCCGTTACCTCATGAAAATTTCTGGTATTTCGAGAAAAGAAATTGAAGAAATGTTACAATTATATGGGGTGCCTGCCCGGTCAATAATAAATTATATTAATCTGGCGCACCAAAATGAGTTTGTCAAAGAATGAAGCCAGGCATAGATTCTCTATAACCTCACCAACTGCATACTTTTTATAAGTATATCTTCTTAACTGATTGATTGTTAACAAATAGTTTTTAAAAAAACCATCCTTCAGTTAACATAATTGCGCCTTTAATTCGTTTAGATTTAAGTAAATTGTCAATCAAAGCTAGTGGAAATGGAAGTATTCAAAAAAGCTCAATATTCAGTGCGGCTTGAATATTTACCATTACCCAGTAAAAGAAAAAATACCATACCTATGTTACGCCACGCATTATTAACAGCTGCATTATTCACTACTTCACTTCTGTGGGCACAGGCAGACAGTGCAAACCTGTATTATCAAAAAGGTCTTGAAGAAAAGAAAAATGGGAGGCTGATGGAATCCTTCAAACATTTTGACAAGGCTTATACTTACAATAATAAAGACAAGCAAATTGTCAACGAGTTAGCTTCAACCTATTTTGACTTACGAAAATACAGCCAGGCAAGGTTAAAATATAAAGAGGCAGAACAGTTAGGTGAAGTATCCGCTGAAGGTTATAAAAAACTAATGACCCTTTCCTTCAACCTGCGTCAATATGAGGATGCTATTTTATACGCCAATAAGTTAAAACAGGTTGATAATACTGAGAAGGTGAGTTATTATATTGGCAAGGCGCATTATGACGGAGAAAATTATGGAGAAGCTATTAAATTCCTGACTGAAGCGGCCAAAGAAGACCCGGAAAATGGAGAAATTCCTTACCTGGTGGCACGCTCATATGCTGATATGATGAATTTTAAATTAGCCATTCCACATTTTGAAAAAGCTATCAGTTTATCGCCTGACAAACCCTCATGGATATACGAAACCGGCTTGATTTACTATGCCATGCATGATGATAAAAATGCTTTGAAATATATTTTATTAGCTGGGGAGAAGGGACATAAACGGGATAATGATTACCTGGAAAATCTTGGAATAGCATATTTGAATGTAGGCGACCTGGATAAGGGTTTGGAAATTATGCAGGAAGTACTTACACGCAGGCCCAGCGATATGAATGTATTAAACATGGTTGCAGAAGCTTATTACAATGCCGGGAAATATAAAGAAGCGATGGATTACTGGGATAAGATATTGGGATATGACAAGCAAAATGCATCTGCCTTATATATGATTGGGATGTGTTACCAAAAAAGCGGTGAAAAGGAAAAAGGAATTGCATTGTGTGATAAGGCTATTGAAATGGACCCCAGTCTTGCTGCACTAAAACAAAAGAAACAAATGCCGGGGATGTAGGTATTTAATTGATAAGTTGAATGGTTGATTTGTTGTAGAAAAAATTGTTTGCAGGAAGTTATTCCTGCAATTTTTTTTCCATAACATAATCATTCATATAGTACCCGGAACCAATATCGATATCTTCTTCACCTATGATATTGAATCCCAGCTTTTCATAAAAATAACGGGCTTTGTTTTGCCTGTTTACATTTAATATAAGAGAATTCCCTCCTTTTAACCGTACGTCTTCCATAATATGATCGATCATGAAACGGCCAATACCTTTACCATGTTGATCGGGCAGGATATAGATTTTATGTAATTTCCAGGTTGCATTTCCTAATGGTCCGTACGATGCAAAAGCTACCGGTAATATGTCATCGTAAATAATAATGAAAGTATGCTGATGATGGAGCATCTGTTCTTCCAGGGCAGCTTCACTGTACATCATATCCAGCATATAATCTATCTGCTTTTTGTCGATGATAGCTTCATAGGTCTGTGGCCATACTTTAAAAGTTAGTTCCCGGATTGTATTAATATCTTCAACATTTGCCTGGTGAATCTTTAATGCCATCATTCCCGGTTTAAAAAGTTTTTGAGATAATTGCTGGTGTAAACTAATTTGTTTTTTGCTCATACGGATCGCAATGATCAGTGAAGCAATGGCTCCACTGAATAAAAGCATATCCGAAACAATCGGTTTAACAATAGGATTACCTTGCAGGAATAAAAAGAAATCGTAAGTGCCATGAAATAATACTGCCCAAAATAATCCTTGAAAAAAATATTGTTTGCTTTTTCCAGGATTAAATTTGGCCTTACCTATAAAATATCCCAGCATAACACCAAATGCTGCGTGTGCAGGAATGGCCAAAAACATTCTTGCAATAGCTACAGAATAACCATGTTGCATTACATATCCGATGTTCTCAATGGTTGCGAATCCCATACTCACAACAACTGCATAGATGATCCCATCCAAAGGTTCATCAAAACTTTTTCGGGAAAAACAATAATAACGAACAACAATAAACTTGAAAAACTCTTCTATTAATCCTACCACACCAAAAGCAACCACAGCAGTGGCAAGAACACTTTTGCCAAATAATGGGATGAGTATGGATTCAATCAAAAATGCGGGGATGATAGCCAGCATGCCCAATATAAAACTGAAAAGCAAAGTGATCTTGGGTTCGCGATTGTATATATCCTTATGAAAAATATAAAAACAAATAGCCAATCCAGGTGCAATAGATAATGCCAGCAACAACATGCAGAATCATTTTATATGAAGATAAGCGAACAATCTTTTTGTTGACAGACATTCATTCCTTTCACTAATTGTAAACATTTCTATTTATATTTCAGAAAAACACCCGGTTACATGATGATGAAAAAAATTGCACCTGATAAGTGGCGACATTTTTTTGCGGGTATATTTATGGGAGCCATTTTGCAAGTGGTAACCATTTTTTTATTTCCTTCCTTATTTATCGCAACCATGTTTACATTATTAGTGGTTGTGGTTGTAAGTTATGGGTTTGAATTGTTTTCCCTCTTAACAGGATTGGGTTATTATGATTTTCTAGATGCCGTAGCTACTGTAATTGGAGGCTTACTAGGTATGGGAATCGTTTTAATATTTCAACTTTGATCGATTTTAAAAAATTTATTAATGTTTACGCATACGTTTAGGACCATACCATAACCAAAATCCTGTTACAGTAAAGAGTATGAGTGCAAGACCCATCACCGATGTATAAAAAAGTTTAAACAAACCAGAACCGGTGTTTAATAAATTATCCATGACTGTTCCATCGTGAATATGTTCAATAAAATCTGAACGTCGTTGTTCAACCTGTAGTAGCTTGCCCGTTGCACCATCCAGTTGCAATCCATGATAATGATCTTTGAAACTAAATTTTACAACGCCTTTGGCCGGTCTTACATCAATACGATCTATTTCGTTGGATAAAGCAGGTGAAACATTTTGATGAAGGAATTGAATAGCCAGTAATTGAAGACTGTCCATGGGTAACCAGTCTTTGAGATTGGAACTGGTTCCTGATTGGGTATCTGCAAGTATGAGACCTCCAGAATGTTTTTTCCATCCTAATAATAGGCCGGTTACAGCAACAATAAAAAAGAATACAAACAGCAATGCCCCGGTAACCCGGTGAACTTTCCTGAACACTCTAAGTACTTTAGCTTGTTTAACGCGTTTAGTTTTTGGGTCCATACGGGGTGAGCTCCTTGATTTGAAATTTGTCAAATTTATTATTTTGCAAACCAATGATGCGCTTTTTATTCTAAATGCCATCTTAACCATTTTATTCATAAATAAAATAATTAGTCAGGCATAATTTTTTTAATAATTAAACTTTATATTTTTATAAATTACATGATCCCGTTTTATGAAAATGTTTTGAAAAAGGTTCTGATTTTCTGACCATAAAATACCTGCATGTTTTTTATTCAGTTTACTTCATTTTTTGGAGCCCCTGAGATCTCCCTGGCAGAATTAGATGGTATAAACAGTAATGCGCCTGATATCATTGTTTGGGCCGCGCCGGTTATGTTCTTTTTTGTTTTACTGGAATGGTTTATATCCTACAGGCAAAACCGGAAATTATATGAAAAAAAAGAAACGATCGGTTCCATTTTGGTGGGTATTGGAAATGTTATCATTGGCACGGCTTTAAAGCTGGCATTATTCGCCATAATTATTTGGGTATACAACCTGGTACCCTGGCGTATGTATTTTTCCTGGTGGTCATTTTTGCCATGTTATATTCTTTTTGACCTGTGCAGCTACTGGGCCCATCGTATTTCGCACCAGCAAAGATTTTGGTGGGCCACACATGTGGTACATCATACAGGGGAACATTATAACCTGACCGTTTCTTTCAGGTTAAGTTGGGTACAACACATAAAATTAATTTTCTTTTTACCTGTGGCCATTATCGGTTTTCATCCTATTATTATTTTTACAGTTAACCAAATAGCTGTTCTTTTCCAGTTTTGGGTGCATACTGAGTATATCCGAAAACTACATCCTGTAATTGAATATATTTTTGCAACACCTTCTAATCACAGGGTACATCATGGTTCCCAGGAAAAATATATGAATAAGAATTATGGTGCCACCTTTATTATATGGGATAGGATTTTTGGAACTTATCAGCCGGAAGAAGAACAGGTAAAATATGGTGTAACACATCCCATCGATCATAAAGCAAATCCATTGTACATCAACTTTCATGAGTATTTGGATATGTGGAAAGATGTAAAAAGTGCGAAAGGTTTAAAAATGAAACTCTTTTACATTTTCGGTGACCCGATAGATATAGACAAATTTAAAACGGCGCAACGCCAGGCTATACTGGAAGGAAACCAACCACAAAATGTCAGCATAGGAAATAATGCTGATGAAAAACGTGCTTAATAGATTATAATGATACAGGAAGCTTCTTAGCGAGCCAGCTGTCTTTAATGGGAATGATCCAATTATTTTCCAGGTCTTTTTTGTTCAAAACAACATTATTAAAGTACAAGGTATCTGCATCAATAAAATTATTTTCAAAAGCATATTTAAGTTGGGAGAGGGGCAATAGCTCAATTTTATTTTTCACTAAAAATGCCAGCGTTGTACGATCAAACATTTGAACGTTAAATTGCTTTTCAATTTCTTTAATAACGCGGACAGAACTATCTGTGCTGCAACCTCCAACATTGGTACCTGTTTCATCTGCCATCAATAAAATAAACTGGCCAAAAAGCAAAGTGCCGAATCCTTTAACAGGCTCGCCATGAGAGTTCCACTTTTCAATAAAATTATCAATGAGTGTTTCTATTTCAAGCGCTTCTGAAAGTGAAAACAAGCGATTGCTTTGATAAATCCACACGCGGGATGTAGGTGCAAAATCCGCAGGCAGTAAATGTTGAAAATTAATATCCATAAAACAAAATTACTAAAATCTGCAAAGGCATCCTATTGCATGGCATCATTTTCTTGTTGCAAACTGGCTGCAATCAATTCAGCGATATCAAGTACTTGTACATGCTCTTCTTTTTCGGCATTTTTTACACCATCCATTAACATGGTATTGCAAAAGGGGCAAGCAGATGCAACAATAGAAGCATTTGTGGCAATGGCTTCTTCACTTCTTTCTATGTTGATGCGTTTAATACCAGCTTCTTCTTCTTTAAACATTTGCGCCCCACCGGCTCCGCAACAAAGACCATTAGAACGACATCGCTTCATTTCAACCAGTTCAGAATCCAGGGCTTCCAAGACTTTGCGGGGTGCATCATAAATATTGTTCGCCCTTCCTAAATAACAGCTATCATGAAATGTAATGCGTTTTCCTTTGTAAGGGCCACCTTCTTTTAGTCGCACTTTTCCTTCATCAATCAACTGCTGTAAAAAAGTGGAATGGTGGATTACTTCGTACTGGCCACCCAATTCAGGATATTCATTTTTGATAATATTGAAACAATGCGGGCAGGCTGTAACAATTTTCTTTATGCCATAATTATTCAATACCTGGATATTCTGGTAAGCCATCATCTGGAACATGAATTCATTTCCTGCACGGCGTACGGGATCACCGGTGCACATTTCTTCTTTTCCAAGGATTGCGTAATTAATGCCCACTTTGTCCAGGATAGTAACAAAAGCTTTGGTGATCTTTTGAGCACGCTGATCAAAACTGCCAGCACAACCTACCCAAAATAATATTTCAGGAGATTGACCATTGGCAAATAAATCTGCAACTGTAGGTATGTTCATATAAAAACCTGTAAGTAATCCTTAAAAATATAGAGTGCAATAATAACGAATAACGACATAAACCCAATGTGTGTTCGTCAGGAAGTAAAAATTTAAAATGTAAAAATCAAAAATATCTAAAGTTGAAATAACCCTGACCGGTTAGAATGGTTGGATAGCGTTTTTTCATTTTTAGATTTTTCATTTTGCATTCTCATTTTCATTGTCATTGTCAAATTGCCTGGTTGCGTAATTGTCAAATTGCCTCATTCCGGTTATTTTTGCTGGATTAGCTATGGTAAAAAAAAGTTTTCTGGACAGGATCAGTAATTGGGAAAAATGGCCATTTAAGATATTATATTTTCCCATCAGTTTTGTTTGGATCTGGTATTGTATAAAAGCCAGGTCTGTATGGTTTTTCAGTTCTTCCAATCCAACATTAACATTCGGAGGGTTTGAAGGGGAAAGCAAAAAAGAAATGTATGATCAATTACCTCCCGATACTTTTCCGTTAACAATTTATATTCTGCACGATCTTCCATTTGAAGAAGTAGAAAAAAAAATTTCTGAATACGGATTCACATATCCTTTTATCGTTAAGCCTGATGTAGGTATGAAAGGAATTCTTTTCAGAAAAATTGATGACCGTGAGCAATTGAGGAAATATCACGAACGCATGCCTGTGGAATATATCGTCCAGGGGCTGATTGATTTACCTATTGAGTTGAGTGTTTTTTATTACCGGCATCCAGCTCAGCATAAAGGAGTGATCAGTGGAATGATTCAAAAAGAATTACTGGAAGTGACGGGTGATGGAAAAAGTACCTTATGGGAATTAATATTGAAGCATCCGAGAGCTTCTTTACGACTGGAGGAAATGAAGCACCGGCATGAACACCGGCTTGACAGGGTGCTGGAAGATGGAAAACATTTTTATCTTTCGTATGCGGGTAACCATAACCGTGGTGCCCGTTTTATCAGTCTGGTCGGTGAAATAGATGATAGCTTGCTGGCCGTTTTTGATAAACTCAGTTTGTATAATGGGCACTTTTATTATGGCCGATATGATATTAAATGTGCTTCTATTGCTGAATTGAAAGAAGGAAAAAATTATTCGATTATTGAATTCAACGGGTGTGGTGCTGAACCCAATCATATCTATGATAATGACCAAACCTTATTCCAGGCTTATGCAGAAATATTAAAGCACTGGAAAGTTTTATACCAGATCAGTAAATACAATCACGAAAATGGAACTCCCTACTGGCCATTTTTAAAGGGATATCGTTTTCTGAATAAAGCAACAGCTCATTTTAAGATGCTGGAAAAATTTGATTAAAGAAATTTAAGACTGGTTTTGCCTTTGCAAGCAACCAAATGCAAGTGAGATTCGTTATTGTTAATAAGTGAGCCCGTATCAAATATTTAATTATGAAAAATTGGATTTGTTCTATATGCGTTAGTTTATTAAGTGTTGCAACATTTGGCCAAACGCTTACACCAGTTGATGAGGGTTCTGCAATAAAATTTGTAATTAAAAACTTTGGTATCAATACACCCGGAAGTTTTAATGGGCTTTCAGGGAACATCCAATACAGCACTGAAAACCCGGTAATCAGCGTATTTGATGTTAGTGTAAATGCGGGCTCTATTAACACAGATATTAAAGCAAGGGATAATCATTTAAAGAAAGATGAATATTTCGATATTGATAAATTTCCTCTTATACATTTTAAATCAACTAAAATTACGCTTACGAATTCACCAGAGCATTTATATATGTTTGGTATTATAACTATCAAAGGGATCAGTAAAGAGATTAAATTTCCCTTTACGGTAAAGCCGAAAGATGGAGGATATTTATTCCAGGGCGTTTTTACTTTAAACCGGAGAGATTTTAATTTAGGTGGTAAAAGTATTTCATTGTCAGATGAAGTGAATGTTGATCTTTCCGTATTTGCCCGGTAAGGAGGCGATATATACTGATATTTTAAACCACCATCTTATTTTTGCCGGATGCACCCCCTGGTAAAAGTTTTCATCACTGGTATGATCGTGAGTTTTTTAGGTTCGCTGCCATTAGGTACGTTGAACATTGCAGCCATGCAGATATCTATTTCAAATGGGTATCAGCAGGCATTGTTGTTTTCATTGGGTTCTTTATTGGTTGAAGTAATTTATGTGAGATTATCACTGGTTGCTATGGATTGGGTACGCAGGCAAAAGAAATTGTTGCGCATACTGGAGTGGGTTACATTAGCTATAATTGTTGCACTGGCCGTGTCCAGTTTTTATGCAGCACTGAGTCCAACAGAAGATGAAAACGTGATCCTTAGCAGTACACTTCCCCGGTTTTGGTTAGGGGTAATCATGTGTGCTGTAAATCCGGTACAAATTCCTTTTTGGTTTGGGTGGAGTGCCATACTGTTTACAAAAAAAATTCTTTTACCCCGTAAGGATCATTATTACTTATACATTTCCGGAATTGGTATAGGCACCTTCCTGGGCAACTGTATTTTTATATTTGGAGGTTTATTACTGGTTGAAAAATTGAACAACAACCAGCATTTACTCAATTATATTATCGGTAGTATTTTTGGTATTACTGCTTTGATCCAGGTATGGCGGATGATCAAAAACAAGCCAGGGGAAAATGCCTTAGAAGATCCTGCAAAAATTACAAAAGGATTGGAAGAAAGCCTGCCCAAATAAATTTACTTAGGATATTAAATAACGTTGTTTCATAACCTGGATATGATGTGCAATATGTCCTATTGAAATATATCCCCAACCTAAAACATAGTTGGATGAATTATTGGCGATACCCGACCTGTTCAATTGTTCCTCATTCAATGAAATAAAAAGTAATTCGTTTGATTTCCGAACGACCAGCAATTCATTAACCAAATCATTCCATTCGCGTTTATTGGCAAAAGATTCATTTACATATTCATTTTCATTAAATCCGGGCAGGGGAGTGGAGTCATTTCTTGCAAAACAAAGTTCCCTGTAACCAAATACTCTTTCCGCATCAATCAAATGCTGAAGCATTTCTTTTAACGTCCATTTGCCAGGTGCATACTGGTATTCATATTTATCTGATGGGACAGATGAAAGAAATTCTTTAATAACGGCTTCCTGCATACGAAAAGCGGATAAGAGGTCATCTTCTTTTACCAGGTTAACGTAACCATGATAAAAGGCAGGAATCTTATTTAAATCAGGCCTGGGCATTTGGGAATATATTTTTAATGAAGAATATCAAACCAATAAAAAAGCCCCTGCAATTTACAAGGGCTTTAGAATTTATAAATAATGTTTTAATTTTTTTTCTGCGGACTTACCGTACTTTTGGTTTTAACCGCTGTTTTGTTTCTTTCACCCTTCAATGTAGCAGCCAGTTTAATTGCTTCATGAGCATTAATAATACCACCGTTTCTGCTGATTTCACTGAAGTCAACCATTTCATCTGAACCTGGTTTATTTACCTTAACAGATGGTTTACTGGCAGATTTTTCAATTACATATTTAACCTGTTCAGCACTCAGGTCAGGATAATAGGAGAGGATAAATGCAGCTACACCAGCTACAACAGGTGACGCCATACTTGTACCCTGTGCATTTCCGTAAGTATTGCCACCCGGAATGGTTGAATAGATCTTTACACCAGGAGCAAATACATCGACTTCCGTTTTTCCATAATTAGAAAAATCTGCAGTGTACCCACCTTCAATAGGATCACCACTGGCACCTACGGTAATCCAGTTCGGTGCACGGTAACCATCAGCTTCAAATACCGGTTGTGGGAAGTTCTCCACTTCATCAATATTTGATGCATCATTTCCTGCTGCATGTACCAGTAATACATCGTGTTCTTCAGCATATTTAACGGCTTCGTCAACCCATTTTTTCTCGGGGCTGAATCCTTTACCAAAACTCATATTGATGATCTGCGCTCCGTTATCTACCGCGTATCGAATGCCTAAAGCAATATCCTTATCATGTTCATCACCATCTGGAACCGCACGAATAGTCATGATCCTTACATTATCCGCTATGCCGTTCATTCCCTTTTTATTGTTTCTAACTGCGGCTATTATACCGGATACATGCGTGCCATGAAATGGCGTATTAGCCATAACATCGCCGTTGCCATAAAAACGATCGTTAAAGTCGTAGTAATTATCTTTTACAATTTCTCCGCGATAATCACGTGGCGCTTTTTCAGCTGCTTCCAGTTTGCGTTCCTGGCCTGAAACGTATTCACCAATGTCAGAAAGTATCTCGTTATTTTTTCTGTCCAAATCAATACCTAATCCATGGTAAAGCGTTAAAACTTTTCTTTTTGCTTTTGTTCCATCAGCATCAGTAGGAGTGAATGCTTCAACGTCACTGCCGATATATTCTTTTTTGCCTAAAAGCTTTTGCATGATACTGTCACCGGCAACCGCTTCATTGTATGCGTTTTTAATCAGCATAAAATTCAGTTGTTCTTTGGGGTCGCCGGAAACCTGTTCTGCAGCTCTAAGCCACATCTTATACAATTTCTTGTCTTCTTCAGAAAGGGTAGAAGGATCTTCTACCTGTAGAAATTTATTTTTGAATTTATGGTAAACCCGGGCCATTTCATAAGAATCTACTTTAACATTTCTGCCGTCCCTGCCACCAATAAAATTCCACCCATTTACATCATCCACATAACCGTTTTTGTCATCATCAATACCATTACCAGCAATTTCGCCTTTGTTTCTCCACAAGATTGGTTTCAGGTCTTCGTGGGTAGTGTCAATACCAGAATCAATTACAGCAACAACTACAGTTTTGCTTTTATTGTTTTTTGATTTTACGAATTCATAGGCCTGATCCAGACTTATTCCTTGAAATCCATCTTTCTTACTATCCTTTAAATGCCAGCCTTTAGGCAGTTCGTCTTTTGCAGTTTGTGCATCGGAAGTAAAGTACATCAGACTAAAGCCAGCTAAGAGTAAAAAGGAATTTTTGATTGTTTTAATCATTTGTTGGTGTTTAAAAATTTTGTATTTGTAGGGTAGTCAAATATGAGGCCTAAACCTGCAAATAACCAATTAAATATTTGTTTCAAAAAACCACTCATCCATATAAAACAGTCCCGGAACATTCCAGGACTATTTTTTTATTTGACGTATGTATTGCAGAATTAGTTGCTCAACTTTAATTCAACTCTACGGTTTTGATTTCTTTCAGCAGGAGTTTTCCCTTCATTCAAAGGTTTAGAGGCTCCATAACCGATTGTTGTTAATCTCTGTGGATCTATATTTTTTAATATCAGGTAAGTTTTGACAGCATTTGCACGCTGCTCAGATAGAATTTGGTTTGTTAATTTATTTCCATCTGCACTGGTATGACCTTCAATGGTCAGTTTTAAAGATTTATCCTGGTTTAATACCTTAATGACTTCATCCAAAACTTTATAAGAAGCAGTCGTCAACTCAGCTTTATTAACAGTAAATTGTATTTGCCGCGCTGCCTTGTCAACTTTTTGTGTAATTTCTTTAGCAACCGGTGGGCAACCATTATTCTCTTTTATTCCAGCTACCTGCGGACAATTATCTTCCAGGTCATTGATGCCATCTTTGTCACTATCCGGAACAGGGCATCCATTGTATTTTGCAAAACCAGTAATTTCAGGACATTCATCCAGCTCATCATTAATTCCATCTTTATCAGTATCCGGAATAGGGCAGCCATTGTACTTAGTCAATCCTGGTGTATCCGGGCATTTATCAAGCTCATCATTAATACCATCATTATCTGTATCAGGAACCGGGCAACCAAAATATTTTTTAGTTCCAGGCTCATCCGGACATTTATCTTCTTTATCTGCAATTCCATCACCATCCTTGTCTGGACATCCATTTGTAATTAAAGAACCAGGTTCTTCCGGACAAGCATCATCTGTATCTGGAATACCATCTTTATCCTTGTCTTTGGGTGCCGGAGGTAATGGCTTTTGCCCAAGGAAAATACCTAATGTTGCTCCAATAACGCGGTGTTTAAAACTGCCATCATGATCTGGTGACCGATAAAAATCATTTAGGCCCTGGCTGGCATTTGCGGTAAGCATAACGCGGCCAAATTCTAATCCAGCTAAAGCGCCAACACCATAATTGAAAACTGCATATTTGCCTTCTGCATTGCCCACTGGAAGGTCTTCGTTCTTATCTTCTACGAAATCCCCATTTTTATAAAATGTTTCTGTGGTTTCCTTCCCATTGTAAAAAGCACTTAAATAAGGGCCGGCGCCAATGATGAATTTCGTTTTAGCGCTTAATGGAAATTTGACCACAAGGTTCAGTGGCAGATCAACATAATTGATTAACTGGTTATAGGTGAGCGATTGAACAGGGGAGGTGCTTGTATCTATATTAAAATATTTTCTGCCTTTATTTTGAAAGATTATACCCGGTTGAAAGGAAAATCGAGCCGATCCGTTAATGGGCAGGTCTGCAATTATCCCAAAATGACCCCCGGTACGGTTTGAATATCCTTTTTTGAACTCCTCAAAACCAGGTAAATCGTTTTTTTCAATGACCGAAGAGGTATGAATACCACCGACCAGCGCTATGCGTGCCTGGGAAAATGCAGAAAAATTTAATAAAAAGGAGCTAATGAGAAAAAACAAGCACTTTTTCATGGATACAGTTGGTTTTTAAAGGATTGATCTTATAAAGCGTAAAAATTGGACTTTTATTTTATAAAATCAAATGAAATCATCCATAATAAATAATTGGACAACGAACGCTAATGATTTAAGTTCTAATATGGAGAAAGATGAAACCCTTAAAACAAAAAAACAGCCCCCAAAAAGGGAGCTGTTTCTGTAGTACGAATAAAAAACTTATTATTACTGGTATCCCAGTGTCAATTCAACTCTTCTGTTTCTTGAAGAAGTACCACTTGCAATTGGTTGTGAAGAACCAAAACCTTGTGTTGTGATACGAGCCTCAGAAATACCTTTTTCTACCAGGTATGCTTTAACAGCATCAGCACGAGCTTGAGTACTTTGCATATTTGCATCTTCATCTCCACCAGAAACAGTATGAGCATTTACAGTCAAACGTAAATCTGGATTTTCGTTCATTATACCAACAACCTCATCTAACGCTCTTTGAGAAGCTGCAGTTAAAGTAGTTCCTGTATTATTGGTAAATGTTACCCTGCGGGCAGAACTTGTTACCCTTTCGCCCAGTTTTGGACTTACTTCAGGACATCCGTTGTTTGCTGCAGTACCTGCAAGACTTGGACATTTATCTTCTTCGTCATTAATTCCATCATTATCAGAATCTGGAATAGGACATCCGTCATAACGGGCTAAACCAGCTACTGAAGGACATTTGTCTTCTTCATCATTAACTCCGTCGCCATCAGAATCAGGGATAGGGCAACCTTCGTATTTAGCAATACCAGGTACATCAGGACATTTATCCATTTCATCGTTTACACCATCATTATCAGAATCTGGAATTGGGCAACCTTCATATTTAGCGGTACCAGCCTGGTCAGGACACTTATCATCTTTGTCTGCAATACCATCACCATCTCTGTCAGGGCAACCTTTTGTTAAGGCTGTTCCTGGTTCATCAGGGCACTCATCTTCTTTATCTATCACACCATCTTTATCAGAATCTTTTGGAGCACCCCTGTTAAGGAAAAATCCAATGGTACCACCAAGAACGCGGTGTTTATAATCACCATCATAACCTGTTGGACGATAAAAATCATTCAAACCCTGGGAATAATTGGCGGTTACAAATACACGACCAAATTCAAAACCAGCTAAGGCATTGAATCCGTAGTCAAATCCTTTGTATTTGTTTACGCCATCACCAATTTCCAGGTCATCAACTTAAGTTCCATTCCATGTATGATTACCTGATATGCGGGCTGAAGCATATGGACCTGCTCCTAAAATAAATTTCGTATTTCCAGATCCCAAAGGAGCTTTAAATACGAAGTTTAAAGGTAGATCAATGTAATTAATGTTTTGTTCCTCAGGTGCGTATGTATTTGTGGTACCTTCTGTGGCCCATCCTTTATTGACATATTGCAGGGAAGGTTGAAATGAGAATTTTTCTGATAAAGGTACATCCAATAATAAACCCGCATGGATACCCGTGCGGCCATCATAGCTATCTTTGGGAAATGGGTCTTTTGTATTAACTCTGGAAGAATGTACGCCGCCAAGAATTGCTACTCTTGTTTGGGCTTCTGAATAAATAATAGTACTGAGTAGCACAATTGTTAATGCTAGTCTTTTCATGTTTCCGATTTTAAGTTATCTAATAAAATGTCTCGTCAATTACTTTAACATTTTTTCAGATATCAAATTTTATGCCTTGGGCTAACGGAAGGGTATCACCGTAATTAATTGTATTGGTCTGTCGGCGCATATAGGCCTTCCAGGCGTCAGAACCACTCTCTCTTCCCCCTCCGGTCTCTTTTTCACCTCCAAATGCACCTCCAATTTCTGCGCCAGATGTTCCTATGTTTACATTCGCAATTCCACAGTCGCTCCCAGATTGGGAAAGAAATTTCTCGGCTTCCCGTAAGTTTAAAGTCATAATTGAAGATGATAAACCCTGGGGAACACCATTTTGAATGGCTATTGCATCATCCAGGGTTTTGTATTTCATGATATAAAGGATAGGAGCAAAGGTTTCTGTATGAACAATCGGGTCAGTGGGTTTTACTTCTGCTATGGCTGGTTTTACATAACAACCACTTTCAAAACCATTTCCCTGGAGTACGCCACCTTCCACAATAAAATGCCCACCCTGTGATTTGCACTTTTCAATGGCATCCTGGTACATTTTTACAGCATCCTTATCGATCAATGGACCTACATGATTTTTTTCATCTAAAGGATCGCCAATTTTCAATTGCCTGTATGCAGAAACAAGCTTGTTCTTAACCTGCTCATAAACATCTTCTTGAATGATCAGTCGACGGGTAGATGTACATCGCTGTCCCGCAGTTCCTACAGCACCGAATACAGCACCTAAAATCGCCATATCCAAATCAGCATCTTTAGAAATGATGATGGCGTTATTTCCACCCAATTCCAATAATGATCGTCCTAACCTTGAACCAACAGCTGCACCAACTGCTTTACCCATGCGGGTAGAACCTGTTGCGGAAACCAGGGGAATTCTTGGATCATTTGCCATCCATTCACCAACTTCCCGGCCACCGGTTATGATACTGGAAACTCCTTCAGGAACATTATTTTTTTCAAATACTTCGTTGACAATATTTTGACAGGCAATAGCACAAAGCGGTGTTTTTTCAGAAGCTTTCCAAACCGTAACATTACCACAAACCCAGGCTAGCATACTGTTCCAGCTCCAAACGGCAACCGGGAAATTAAATGCACTGATGATGGCTACTATACCGAGGGGGTGCCATTGTTCATACATTCTGTGGCCCGGTCTTTCACTATGCATTGTGAGCCCATGTAACTGGCGTGATAAACCAACTGCAAAATCACAGATATCAATCATCTCCTGCACTTCTCCATAACCTTCCTGTAAACTTTTACCCATTTCATAGGAAACCAGTTTGCCCAGCGCTTCTTTATTTTTACGCAAAGCTTCGCCAACCTGGCGCACAATTTCGCCCCGGGCTGGTGCCGGCATATTCCTCCAAACTAAAAAGGCTTTACTGGCAGTGTTAATTACTTTATCATAATTTTCTTTACTGCAGGTACTGACTGTTCCGATTAATTTTCCATCCACTGGCGAATATGATTCTATGACAGGTGCGTTATCATCAATCCAATTTGATCCTGTACTTACACCTTTATTTTTTTCCTGAATGCCCAGCGATTTTAAAAAATCCATTTGTTTATTTTTTTAGATTGCAAAAATAGGCATTGGCCAGGTAATGTATCAGAAAGCCAGGTATATAAACACCTGGCTTCTTCAATAAGTATCCGTAAAAATTAATAAGCTTCTGAATCGCTTGGGAAATTTTTTGTTTTTATATCCGAAATATATTGTTGAACGGCTTTGGTTGCCTGTTCTCCAATATTCAAATATTGACGGAGAAATCTAGGTTTAAAAGTTGTGTTGATGCCCAGCATATCATGCATCACTAATACTTGCCCATCACAATATTTACCTGCGCCAATACCTATTGTAGGAATGGCAAGACTTTCAGAAACTTCTTTAGCCAATAACGCCGGTATCTTTTCCAAAACAAGTGCAAAACAGCCTGCTTGTTGTAAAAGCAAAGCATCTTTTTTTAATTTTTCTGCTTCGGCTTCTTCTTTTGCCCGGACGGTATAAGTGCCAAATTTATAAATGGATTGAGGTGTTAAACCCAAATGTCCCATTACCGGGATACCTGCAGAAATTATCCGGTTAATAGATTCCAGCACTTCCTCTCCGCCTTCCAGCTTCAATGCATGTGCACCGGTTTCTTTCATGATGCGAATAGCAGATGCCAATGCTTCAATTGAATTGGATTGATAAGATCCAAAAGGAAGATCAACAACAACCAGGCATCTTTCCACGCCTCTAATGACAGAAGATGCATGATAGATCATCTGGTCGAGTGTAATGGGTAAAGTTGTTTCGTGACCAGCCATTACATTAGAAGCGGAATCGCCAACCAGGATCACATCTATACCAGCCGTATCAAAAATGCCTGCAAAAGAATAATCGTAAGCGGTGATCATGGAAATCTTTTCACCATTACTTTTCATTTTTTGCAATGTATTGGTCGTAATGCGTTTTACTTCTTTATTAACTGACATATAAGGGTTTTGAAGTTTCGCCGGGTTGGGTGGTTATTTCATTATATAAAGATTGGATCAGGCCATCTGCCAAACCAATTTTAGGAACATATATTTCTTCAGCATCGGCCCAACGCATTACGTTTACATAGATCAACAAGGCAGGGACCAGTACATCCGCACGATCTTCCCGTAAACGGTACATTGAAATTCTTTGTTCCAATGAAAGACTGCTGAATTCTTTGTAATAATCTCTTAATAATTGGAGTGATAATGGTTTGCCTTCTTTTCGTTTTGATAAAGAAAAAACTTTATTAATATTTCCTCCCGAACCAATAGCTGTAACATGATGATAACCTGAAGTGTTTTTCCGGATGAAATCTTTCATGTCGTCCCATTCTTTTTCACTCACCTGGTTTTTTAATAACCGGATGGTGCCGATATTGAAAGATTCTTTAAATATTAATTTACCATCACTGAAGTATGTAAGTTCGGTACTGCCACCACCTACATCGATGTACAGGTAACTGTCTTCATCATTCATGTTCTCGGCAATATGATTATCATAAATGAACGAAGCTTCGTCTTTGCCGGATATAACGGTAATGGTTATGCCCGTTTCGGCTGCTATGCGGTCAATGATCTCCTGTGCATTGGTTGCATCCCGCATAGCTGAAGTGGCACATGCTTTAAAATCTTTTACTTCATATACATCCAGTAAAAACTTATAGGCCTTGATTGTTTTAATAAACATTTCAATCTTATCATCTGAAATATTACCTCTTTCAAAAACATCAAAACCTAATCGCAACGGAACACGAACAAGGGTTAATTTATTGAACTCTGGTTTGTCCTGGTTACTCATTCTTACTTCTGAAATCAATAACCGGGCGGCATTACTTCCTATATCAATGGCTGCTAATCTCACTTTCGATCAATGTTTTTTTATAGAGGTAATGGTAAGTTTCAATTTGTGACCGTACTCTTTCATTCTGGTATGAGTTTACATATTCGTTACTCAAATTATTATCCAGTAAACGTGCTTTTACATTATCACTTAACTGAATGTTCAGAATTTCCTTGAGTTCTTCTTTTAAATCTTCTTCCAAAACAGGTATGGTAGCTTCTACCCGGTGATCAAGATTACGAACCATCCAGTCAGCCGAAGATATATAAACTTTCTCTTTACCATCATTGTGAAAGACCCATATCCTGGCATGTTCCAGGTATTCATCTACAATGCTAATAGCGGTAACGGGTTTTTTATATTTTTTGCTTTGGGAGAACATACAAAAAATACCCCTGATAATTAATTTCAATTCTACTCCTGCCCGGGCCGCTTCAGTTAATTTCAAAATCAATTGTTCATCAGAAAGCGAGTTCATCTTCAATGTTATAGCCGCAGGTCTTTTATTATTTGCATGCTTGATTTCTGTGTTGATCAATTTCAATATTTCTTTACGTGCACTGACCGGGCTGGGTATTATGGTTTTACATTCTTTTAAAAATTGGGTACCGGCTTTATGATTTTCCAGGTAATTAAACATGCGGTTCACATCAGCCATAATGTTGCGTTGTGAAGTTAACAGGCAATGATCCGCATAAATTTTAGCTGTTTTTTCATTCAGGTTCCCGGTGCTTACAAAACCATAATGCGTTGTATGTTCATTGATCCTTTTTTTAATAAGGCAGATTTTCGCATGTACCTTCATGTTAGGTGGCCCAATGATCACTTTTACACCTTCATCTTCCAGCCTGTCTTTCCATGCAAGATTGGCTTCTTCATCAAAACGGGCCCTGAGTTCCAAAACAACGACAACCAGTTTGCCGTTTCTAACGGCATTGATCAGGGCATTTATAATTTTTGACTGGCTGGCCAGCCGGTAACAGGTTATTTTAATGGTTGTAACATCCGGATCAATAGCGGATTCTCTTAACAGGTCAATAACGGGATTGAAAGAATGATACGGAAAATGAAGCATCACATCCTTCTGCAATACAATATCCGTTACCCGTAAACCTTCGGTAAATAAAGGATGGTCAAAAGGTTTGCGACGTTCACTTTTATGTCTGAAAATATGTTCAGGAAAATCCATAAAATGCCTGAAGTTGTGAATGCGTCCACCCGGAATCAGGTTATCCCTGCGGGTGAGGTTCATTCTCCGGATCAGGTATTCTAAAAGACCGGCATCCATTTCGCGGTCATAGACCATGCGAACGGGTTTTCCTTTGCGCCGGTTCTTTAAACTTTTTTGCAGTTTCTGAATTACAGATGTTGATATATCGGTATCCATATCCAGTTCCGCATCGCGGGTCACTTTAAATATGTGCGATTTATATTGGTCGTAACCAAAAAATGAAAATATCTGGGGAAGGTTGTACCGGATGATATCTTCTACAAGAATGATATGGTGTTCTCCTTGTGGTGAAGGCAATAATATGAATCTACCTGTTACCCGGGTAGGTACTTCAATCAATGCATATTTTCTTTTTAAGGCACTGTCTTTTTTCCACATCACCACACCAAGAAAAATGGACTTGTCCCGTAACAAAGGAAAAGTAGGAATACTCTCCACCATCAGTGGAATGATATTGGGACTTACTTCTTCATCATAAAAATCAGTTACAAATTCTTTTTGTTCTTCATTGAGTTGTTCTTCTGTTACCAGGAATATGTTTTCCTGCTCCATTTCCAAAACAATGTTTTCCCAGATCCTGGTAAATTCTGCCATCTGGTTTAAAACGGTAGTCTGAATATCTTCTAAAATTTTCTCTGGATCATCTTCCAGGTGCATATTGGCTTTATTGCCAAGGCGGGTCATGCGTTTTAATGCAGCCACACGTACACGGAAAAATTCATCCATATTATTGGAGTGAATACCCAGGAAACGGATCCGTTCATGAAGGGGTACAGTGGGATCTGCGGCTTCCTGCAAAACCCTTGCATTAAAGGATAGCCAGCTAAGATCTCTTACAATTGTTTTATGCTTGGTTGTGACCATATTTAGATAATTATCAAATCTTAATGAGGTATAAATTCTTTTCTCCTTTTATACAAAAAAGCATGCCCTCATCTTTTAGAACGTTCAATGATGCTGGTAGTAGAAAAACCTTCGAGGATGGGATTGATGACAACCCGTCCACCGGCAGCTATGACTTCACCAGCACCGGCAATTTCATTCACCCGGTAATCACCTCCTTTCACCATTACATCCGGTAATATTGCTTTTACCAGGTTTAACGGTGTGTCTTCATCAAAAATGATAACCGCATCCACCATAACCAATGAAGCCAAAACAATTGCTCTTGACTCCTGCGTATTAACAGGACGGCCCGGGCCTTTTAATTTTTCAACTGATTTGTCGCTATTTAATCCTACAATTAAATAATCCGCTTCAGATGCAGCTTTACTTAAAGAAAAAATATGTCCCTGGTGAAGAATATCAAAACAACCATTGGTAAAAGCAAATGTTTTTCCAAAATATTTCCATTGAAAAATCAATTTTTGCAAAGCCGTTAAGCTGTAGATCTTTTGTTGTATTAACTCAGGCGCTTTCATTTTTTCTGTTTTTATTGTAAGAAGCGATTAATGCAAGACAAATTACACCTACAACCAGGATAATTGCCGTTTGTGCAGACCATAATAACCATCCCAGTGCCTTACCTGTGCTGGAGCTGATCTGGTAAAGACCCATCAGTTTTTCTATCAGCCATGGGTAAGCGCCGATGCCACCCGGTGTAACGATCATACCTACACTGCCGATTGCCAATGTTGCGAGGCCAGCACCAATCCCCAGGTGATCCGTATCTTTTAATGCGTACAAGCCGGCAGTGGAACTCAGCAGGTACATTGCCCAGATAAAAATCGTATGAAACAGGAAAGCCATTTTGTTTTTGATAAATCTAAAACTGTTTAATCCAAGCCAAATGCCATAGATCACATTTTTGATCTTAAATATAAAATCCAGGTGGCCAAACCTTTTTAATAAAAATGAAATTACAGATATGATGGCGATGATAGAAATCAAAAAGGCCACAATTTTTAAAATGGAAATATTACCGGTTTGATCGCTGAAAAAGGATTGAAAAAGAGAATACGTGTAGTCTCCAATCACATCACCTTCCATTAATAATGCGAAAATAAAAACGATGACCAGGCATAGAGCATCAAAAGCTCTTTCAACTACGATCGTACCAATCAACTTATCGGCCCTTACATTTTCATAACGGGAAAGGAGTGTGCATTTTACCACCTCACCCAGCCGGGGAACGCCAGCATTTACAAGATAACCGATCATGACCGCGGAAAAGGTATTAAAGGTGGAGGGTTTGTAACCTAACGGTTCCATTAATATCTTCCAGCGTAATGCACGGCTCAGGTGACTTAATATCAATAATAAAATTACGGGGATAAAGATCCAGTGGCGGGCATTGGAAACTGCATTTTTTATGCTTTCCCACTGTTCCTGGTTTACATCTTTAATAGTAAGCCATACAAATAAAACTCCCAGTAAAAAGAAGAAAGTGTACTGGAATATAGTAATGATCTTTTTTTTCATTCAGGAAATAAAGCCGGTTGAAAATATCAACACAATTTAAGGCCGTTAGTTTAATACTGTTTTCAAAACAGCTAAACCTACACCTTATTTCCTTCTTTTGGAAAAACAAGCCAGGGTTTAAAATCTTTGGCCTTTTCAAAATCCATCACAGCATAAGAAATAATGACAATCACATCCCCGGTCATTCCTTTACGTGCGGCGGGCCCATTTAAACAACAAATTCCGGAACCTCTTTTACCGGTTATTACATATGTTTCCAGCCTTTCACCATTATTCACATTCACTACCTGTACCTTTTCATTCTCTATAATATTGGCAGCGTCCATCATGTCTTCATCCAGGGTTAAACTACCAACATAATGAAGGTTTGCTTCAGTGATCACAGCACGATGGATCTTAGATTTCAGGATCTGTATTTGCATAAGCGGGCAAAGGTAAATATTCTGAAGTATTTGAAAATCAATCCTGGTTCAGCAGCATATTGTCAATCAGTCTTACTGCGTCAAAAGTTGCTGCAGACAAAGCCACCAATTTTCTTCCTTGCTGGTAATCCGTTAAAATTTCAAGGCTTTCAGCATCAGCAACAGAGAGGTAATCAATTTCAAAACCTTTTTGTTTCAATATTTCCCGGGCTTCAACCAAAACGGGTTCAACGGGGCCAGTTTTTAATTGGTTTTTTATATGTGATAAAGCCAGGAAGATACCATCGGCATTATGGCGGACATCCTGGCTGATACGCCTGTTCCTGCTACTCATAGCCAATCCATCTGTTTCACGAAGGGTAGGGCAGATTTCAACTTTTATTTTTTGATCCAAACCCATTTGTTTAATTAATAATGCTATGATCTTGCATTGCTGGTAATCTTTTTGTCCCAGGTATAAATTATCCGGCATTACAATTTTTAACAATTTTTCCATAACCTGGCAAACTCCCTGGAAATGACCCGGACGATAAGCACCTTCTAAAATTGAACCCAGGTAGCCCAGTTCATAATGGGTGTCGTTTTCAAAGCCATGCGGGTAAATTTCGTCTACGGATGGCAGAAAAAGTGCTTCACAACCTGCCTTTTCAAGCAGTAAAATATCCTGGTCAATAGTAACGGGGTATTGCCTGAAATCCTTTTCATCATTGAATTGTGTGGGATTGATGAAAATGCTGCAAACGGGTATGTCTCCATTTTTAAGCGAATATTTCACCAATGAAATATGTCCTTCGTGCAGGGCGCCCATGGTTGGTATAAAGCCGATCCGAAGCCCTTTTTTCTTTTGATCAGAGAGATAAAGGCGCAGGGTTGAAACCGTTTTAATAAGGATCATAATGAAGCAGAATTCGTTTGGTATGATGCAATAAGGTGCGAAATAAGGATAAAATTGGTTACCTTCGCCAACCTAAAAATAAGGCTCACCAAATTGTGATACATGTCTGCAAAGAAAAGAATTTTATTTATTGCGAATGAAATGTCTCCATACCTGGAGTTGACTGAGTTCTCGGAAATAGTGAATAAGCTGGCGATACGTTCGAATGACACAGGGTTTGAAGTAAGATGTATTATGCCTCGTTTTGGCACCATTAACGAAAGAAGACATCGTCTACACGAGGTTGTAAGGCTGTCTGGAATTAATGTTTCGGTTGATAATGAAGATCTCCCATTACAAATTAAAGTGGCTTCTTTACCCAATGCCAGGTTGCAGGTTTATTTTTTAGATAATGAAGACCTTTTTAAAAGAAAATATATTCTGCACGATGAAAATGATAAATGGTTTGAGGATAATGGGCTGAGAACAATTTTCTTTTGTAAGGGTGCTTTGGAAACGGTTAAGAAATTTGGCTGGCCCCCTGATGTTATTCATTGCAGCGGATGGATGTCAGGATTAATTCCGGCTTATTTAAAAACAGTATATAAGAAAGAACCCGTTTTCTCCCATAGTAAAATTGTTTACACCATCGGTCAAAATACATTTAAAGAAAAGCTGGGCAGTGATTTTGTAAAAAAGGCATTGATCCACACTTCAATAAAAGAAAAAGACCTGGAAGCATATAAAGAAGGAACCAACACAGCCATGTTTAAAGGCGCTGCAACCTATGCAGATGCCATTACTTTTGGTGCAGAAAAAATAGATAAAACCCTGGTTGATGCTTTTTCAAAAGTGAGGGGTAAAAAGACTTTACCATTTAACGCAGAGTCAGATTTAACAGACTATTTACAGTTGTATAGCGACCTTGCCGACAAGTAAATTGAACCTTGTTCAATTTTTTATTTTAACTACAATCTATTAACCATCATTTTTAATAAGTATTTGTGAAGAACAAATTTTCTGTCCTGCAGATTGGTATTTTATTCCTCAGCTACATCTCCGTTCTTTCATCCTGTTCTAAAATCAATGATGCAACAACATTAGGTGGCGACCTGATACCTGCGGTAGACAATATTTCTACTTTTGACACCACCCTTGAAGTAGAAGCTTACAATGGTATTTTCTCCATTCTAGATGATTCTACCCGTTCCACTGTATCTATAATAAATTACCTGGGAGAGATTACCGATGATCCTTTATTTGGAAAAACAAAGGCTACCATTTTCACCGGCTTTTCTCCAGTAGCTTATCCTTTCCGTTTCGATGCTGCCACTGATAAAATTTTTATTGACTCGATTGTATTGGTAATGAATTACCGTGGAACTTATGGCGACACAACATTACCTCATACTGTGAATGTGTACAGTATTAATCCTTTAAGTTTTTTTCGTTCAGATACTTCTTACCTGATCAGGGAAAGACCTTTTACAATGCAAGGTAATTTAGTAGGGAGTCGCAGTGGCGTATTACCCAGTGAATTGAATGATTCTGTTTTTGTGTTTAATGAAAAGTCGGCAAATCAATTACGGGTGAGGCTGGATAATTCTTTTGGAGATCAGCTGTTACATCTGGATACATTGAAATATGATACGGATTCTGCATTCCGCACAGCTTTTAAAGGTTTGGAAGTAACCGCCACAGGTGGCAATTCGTTATTAGGATTTAATTTGGTTGATACCAATACAAAACTGGCCATTTATTATCACTATAATAAAAATGGTACAGATACCTCAGTTGTAGATTATTTCAGAACAAATTCCAATTCTGCATCAGCCAATCATATTGAAAGAGATTATGCAGGTTCGCAATTAGAAGGTTACCAGGGCGGAACAACACCGGATGATCTTGTATTTCTGCAAACTACACCCGGAACATTTGCTCATATTGAAATACCCGGGTTGGCTCAATTGGATAACCGGATTGTGCATCGTGCAGAATTGATCATTGAGCAGGTATATGATCCATCAGACAAAATTTTTACAAAACCCAATGCCATTTATCTTGATGCTTATGACGGCACCAATGATCGATATAAAACAATTCCATTTGATGTAACTTATGATGGCCAATCAGGGCAGATCAATGGAGCAATTGTTGGTTTTAATGGCAAGAGTGAATTTGATGACCTTGGAAACCCAATCCAGGTATGGCGGCTCAACTTAAGCCGTTATGTACAAAACGTAGTAAATAATGTAGATTCTGTATATAAACTAAGATTATCTGCTCCTTATTTCCTTTATAATTACACCAACATACAGGGTTTTGAAAGAGAGGTTCCACTCCTGATAAATCAATCTTATGCCGTAGGACGTGTAAGAGTGGGCGGGGGTAACCATCCCACACAAAGAATGAGATTAAGGATTATCTATTCTAAAATTTAGTGTTGTTTCCGCAGAATTTAATTGTAGCAGAGGATTATCTTTGCCACCGTTTTAACAACCATGATGAGACCGGGATGTTTCCCGTATTATTTACAAAACCCAAAATCAACATTAATGTCTTACTTGTTTACCTCTGAAAGCGTTTCTGAAGGACATCCCGATAAAATAGCAGATCAAATTTCTGATGCGCTGATTGATAACTTTCTTGCTTTTGACCCTCAGTCAAAAGTAGCATGTGAAACTTTGGTTACCACCGGCCAGGTTGTTTTAGCTGGTGAGGTAAAATCAAAAGCATATCTCGATGTTCAGGAAATTGCCCGCAGTGTAATTCGTAAGATAGGTTATACAAAAAGTGAGTACATGTTCGAGTCGCATAGCTGTGGCGTTTTATCTGCTATTCATGAACAATCTTCGGACATCAACCAGGGTGTTGACCGATCCAAAAAAGAAGAGCAGGGTGCAGGTGACCAGGGAATGATGTTTGGGTATGCGACAAACGAAACGGATGATTTTATGCCACTGGCATTGGACCTTGCCCATAAATTATTGCAAGAGCTGGCTGAATTACGCCGCGAAAATAAAAAGATCACTTACCTGCGACCGGATGCAAAAAGCCAGGTAACACTGGAATATGATGACAATAACAAGCCTGTACGCATAGACGCTATTGTTATTTCAACACAACATGATGACTGGGGCGAAAAAGATGAAAAGATGCTGGCAAAGATCAAGGATGATATGATAAATATCCTGATCCCACGCATTATGAAGAAATACAAAAAATACGCTAAGCTTTTTAATTCTAAAATAAAATACCACATCAATCCAACAGGGAAATTTGTAATAGGTGGACCCCACGGCGATACTGGTTTAACAGGTCGCAAAATTATCGTTGATACCTATGGTGGCAAAGGTGCCCATGGTGGTGGGGCTTTTAGCGGAAAAGATCCAAGTAAAGTGGATCGTTCTGCAGCTTATGCTACTCGTCATATTGCAAAGAACCTGGTAGCTGCCGGTGTATGCGATGAAGTTTTAGTACAGGTTTCTTACGCAATCGGTGTTGCACAACCTACCAGTATAAATGTAAATACCTATGGTACTTCGCAAGTAGAAATGACGGATGGAGAAATTGCCAAAGTGGTGGAAGGACTATTTGATATGCGTCCTTACTTTATTGAGCAAAGATTGAAATTACGCAACCCGATCTACAGCGAAACGGCTGCATACGGTCATATGGGTCGTAAACCGGAAATTGTTGAAAAAACTTTTGTTTCACCTGATGGTAAAACAGTAAAAAAGAAAGTTGAATTATTTACCTGGGAAAAATTAGATTATGTTCCAAAGGTGAAGAAGGCTTTTAATTTGAAATAAAGACATACAGTATTTCTAGTATAAAAACTCTGTGGGACAAATCTTGCAGAGTTTTTTATTTATCAACTAAACTTAATTTTAGTAAGTGAAAAATTTCAGACAACCATCCAGGCAATCAAGACCAAAGAAAAATACTTTGGTTCCGGGTCTGCAACCTGTTATCGATGCATTGAAATCAGGCAAACAACTTGACCGAATTTACCTGCAAAATAATGCACGGGGATCTGCGGTAGACGAAATAGTCAAACTGGCTAATATGCACCGGGTGCCAATCAATTATGTACCCATTCCCAAACTGGATAGTTTTAATATTCAAAACCATGAAGGTTGTATTGGATTGTTATCGAAAGTGAAATATTATGAATTGCAGGAAGTCATTTCTTTCCTGGTTGAAAAGGGTGAATCCCCACTTTTTTTAATGCTGGATGGTATTACAGATGTGCGGAATATTGGCGGCATTGCCAGAACAGCATACAGTACGGGTGTTCATGCATTAATTATTCCTGATAAAGGAGTAGGGGCTTTGAATGAAGATGCGATTCTTACATCTGCGGGAGCTTTGGAAAAAATTACGGTTTGTCGTGTAAACAGTTTAATGAAAGCAGTTGATGAATTACACCTGAATGGTTTTTCCGTTTTTGCAAGTGAGATGAAAGCGGAAAAGACTTTACATGAATGTGATTTTACAGGTCCTTCTGTTATTATTATGGGTAGTGAAGAAAAAGGAATTTATCCTGCTTTGTTGAAGATAAGTGACAAGGCATTTAAAATTCCAATGGCCAATGATTTTGAATCACTGAATGTTTCCGTAGCTACGGGGGTAATCCTTTATGAAGCCATGCATCAAAGATTAGTGCATGCGGGTAAAAGTTGATGTGTCTTTATAAACACTGGATGCATATTTTTCCAGATCTATAAATGCTTTTTGCAGTTCCGGTGTCTCACTGACAATAAGATAATCATCCGAAATATCTAATGACTGGAGATCGGTAATCTGCAGCTTGATTTTTCCATTTTTAACCAGATCCCCAATTTCATCCATGTCAGGGGAATACAATTCAATGGAATCTTTATTAATGATATTGACTTTATAAAAGAAATGCCGGGGTACATTATAATATTCCAGGTCTTTGGTTTGTTTTGTTTTTTTCAGGTTGTACCAGCAATCCATATAATTAACACCGTTTAACTTTAGTAAGCGAACAAAAAAATATGCAGTGTCCTTATTATTATCATTTGAAATGATAGCACAATTATAAATTTGATCGTTGGGATCATCACCCGGGGTTATCAGGTAAGTTTCATCAGGCGAATTGACCCTTTCTTCCCATTGACCAGCCAGTTCAGGATTGTAGTATAAATCTGAAGCATTTTTTGTTAGTGGATGAAGACTACCGGGAACGGTGCAAGAGGCAAGGGCTAAAATAAAAATGAAAATGACTGATATCGGTTTCATGGTGTTTTTTTTAACTCTTTAAAAGAATCGTTGTTTAAGTTAATACCATAAAATGGAATTGGTAACCTAAATGGAAAAAGTTAAAAAAATGAGTACGGATTAAATCAGAAATTTTAAGATTTGGTAAAAATGCTACCTTTTTGAAAACGTAACAAGGCTGCTTCTGTTATCTGAAAAGGTTTGTTTTAATTTTAAGGTGCTGGTATTTAATTCCTCAATGGCATAATTATCTCCTTCGATAACCAGGGTTGTTTCATTATTGGTTAATTGCCAGTTTGCTGTATCCGTTTGTGGATCGGCAGGATCACACTTCGTAGCGCCTTCATTCATTTCAAGTTCTCCATTGGTTTTAAATGTGTAATAGTTATCTGTATAGCAATCTGAAAATTGAATGAAATCATTAGTTTCATAAGTGCCATCTCCATCATCATCTGAAACAACAGCAGTAATTTTCCAGGAACCTGCAATAAGCAGATCCTTTTTGGAAGCAGCCGTATCCTCATCATCTTTATTGCAACCAATGGAAAAAAGACCAATCCATAGTGCAGTAAATAAAAATACCTTTTTCATATATCTAAATTTTTAAGTTTTAAGAATCGTTGAATCAGGTTCGGGGGTTTATTCAGCCAGCTTTCCCGAACCTGATTTTTGAATTTTCTTGTTTAATGGTTATAGGTTATGATCGGGCCCTTATAAAATATTGAATCCAAAACTTGCATAATACAATCCGCCAATTGAAGGATTTCCAAATCCATTTTTGTAATAGCTGTTCAACAGGTTGGTTCCTCCAATTTTAATCATCGATTTAATCTTGGGAAATTTATAATTGACTTGTCCATCAATTGTGTGAAAAGCAGGTATAGCTCCATTGGCTAGTTCGCCATCCCAGTTAAATGCATCCTGCCAGCGCCAAACAATATTAAATCCTATTCTTTTGCTTTTACCTAAACCGGCATTTGAGAAACCTGCATTTGCACGGTATTTAGGTGTATTAAAGTATGATTGAAAACCTTGTGGTACATCAGTGAGTTCATCTGAATAACCGTTGAAGAAGACTTTAAAATTTGATGGCAACGCATATTCAATTCCCAATCCATATCCATGCGTTTTTACATTGGTATTGCTGTTCAATACAGTGGAATAAACTTTGTCTTTTTCTACAACATATACAGCATTACGACCCAGGAAATTTTCATATTTACCCATATACGCATATGCATCAATTAATAATTTATCTGCAATGGCACCTTTGTAACCAACTTCGAAGGAACGCATATTTTCAGGTTTCAATTCACGATAAACAAAAGGTTGCATGGTACCCAGATCAATAATCGTATGTGATTTAGCATTCATGGTATCCATGATCCAGGGTAAGCCACCCAGCAATGTATATTCACCTACATCAAGCATAATATATTTTTGCTGGGTTGTGGCAAAACGATAGGCCGTTTGGTAAGAAAGCCTGATGTTATTATTTTCTGCCACTTTAATCAAAGCTGTAGCTCTTGGTGTAAACTGGCCTTTGAAGTCTTCGTTTTTATCGTACCTGCCGGATGCGGATAAAGTCAATACATCATTCAGTAATTTTTTGGTAACCTGTGCATAGGCACCAATTTCATTAAAAGTGATCGGGTGACCGGGTTCATCAATAAATAATGTTCCATCAGAATCTAAAATGTATTTTTTATAATTTGCTCCTACAATAACATCTGCAACTTTTACCAGGTTTGATAAATTGTATTGTCCTTCGGTCATCCATAACTGTGATTTTTCTACAAACAGGCCACCATTTGGAATCGGCACTTTTCTAACGGCATCAAATAGTTGTTTGAATTCACGTGAACCAGGAACAGGTCGTCCCATGTCAGCAATAGCCCTGGCGCCAACATGGAATTGTGGTGCACCATTTATGACGGCATTTTGCGCAGCAGCCATTGCCTCCTGCTGAGACATACCTGCATTTACAGATTCCATAAATTTTTGTTGATATACAGTTGCCGCCTGCGTTATAAATGACTGTGTGTATTGTGGATACCAACTTCCGTCCAAATTATTGGGATCCAAGCTTCTTTTCCATGCCTCATTTAAATAAATAGGTGTAAGGGTTGCACTGTAAGCTTCACCGGCATCTTCCTGTGTAGTAAAACTTCTTAAAAACCAATTAGAATGTTTAAGTTCAACCTTGTACTGTCCCAATTTTATATCCTTTAATGCATAACGGTTATTACCAGTATAAACTGAATTGCCCGTTGCCCAATAGCCAGCTAAAATACCTTCCAGTCTATCAGTGAATTTATAATGAAGGGCCCCGGATATTTTAATGTTTTTTGTTTCCGGATCAACAAGATCTTTCTCATGATATCCTGTACGGGAAACAGCTTGTGGGTTGGTTAGGAATGGTGATAATACGGGCTCCAATTGTGGATTTAGTAAGATAGCAGGTTCAAAAAAAAGCCTGAGATCCGTAGAAATTTCATCACCATAAACATTTACACCATCATAATTAGGATCCGTTTGCCGCGTTCCCGGAACTACTTTACCAATAGTTCCTGAACGCTGGTAATTGCTGGTATCTCCGGCCAGCCAGTCTGTTGCTTTTATATACTGGCCGCCAATTTTAAAAGCAATTTTATTTTTAAAAGACTGTGCCCAGCGAAATGAATAATCATAAAATGCCGTGGCCTTATCTCTTTGGCTTTTATCTACATTCATCACACCTTGCTTGACCTGCACACTCAATCCCGGGTATTTAAAAGGACTTTTACTGTTGATTAATACCGTTCCATTCATGCCACCCGGGCCGTATAACGCAGAGGATGCACCGGACAAAATCTCCATATTATCAACATCCAATTCTGTTAGTCCCAAAAAATTTCCAACAAAGAAGTTCAAACCGGGTGCCTGGTTATCCATTCCATCAACCAATTGATTTACACGGCTGCTTCCACTTCCATTGAATCCCCTTGTGCTGATAGTTTTAAAGGTCAGGCTGGATGTAGTTAGATCTACACCTTTTAGATTACCGGCCATGTCATAATATGAACTGGCTGGGGCATTTACAATCTGGCGGGCGCCAATTCTTTCAACGGTAACAGGGACATCAATCAATCTTGTGGCAATTCGATTGCCTCCAATAACAATTTCTTCAATGGGTAAGATGGCTGGATTTAATAAGATGTTTATTTCATTGGCAGATTGAAACTCCTGTTCCTGTGTTTCAAATCCTGAAGATGAAAAAACCAGTGTCAACGGAAAGTTCTTTTTGGTTGTGAGTTTGAAATTACCGTTATCATCGGTCATAGTAGCTTCGGTAGTGCCCTTAATGGTCACCGTTACACCCACCAGTTTCTCGTTTGAATCTTTATGCATAACCTTTCCTGTTATGGATGCAGGTTGCGCAACCAGGCTGGAGTTTATAATTAAAACCAGCATCAGCAGTTTAAATTCTTTTTTCATGTGTGTATTTTTTATTGTTTTTTGGCCACATGGAATTCATCACAAACATTTTCATCGTCCCGATAGATTCTGTATTTGCTCGAGATTTTTGTGATTCATTTCATAAACTCTGTTTTAGTAAATACCTACTCTGTTTAAGGTTTTCGGTAATCCCTCAGGTTTCAAGGAAACAGTTTTGTAAGTCAATCTTATTATCTATCAGTGTTTTGCGGGAGCATAGATCTTTTCAAGTGTATATATACGCATGGTTTCAAAATCTTCTTTCTTACCATTGATCCTAAACTTCTTTTTAGTCAATTCGCCAATTAAACCTCCTACAGCCAAGCCAAAGGGACTAAGAAGAAAGCCACCAACTAAAGCTTTTTCTTCAGCTTTAAATCGTAAAAAATCGGGTTGGGAGGGAATTAATACAGGATCATCACCGGCAGACATCCCGATAATTGCACCAATTAAAAATCCGCCCACCATTCCAAGAATTATTCCTTTTTCTACATTACCTTTTCTTTTAAGGGTGATGGATGAGATATCAGGATAATGGACCAACTCTCCTTTTCCTGTTCCGCCAAACAAGGTTCGGGGTTGAATAATTGATACTGTACTATCCCCGATATTTTGCAGGTAACCCTGGAATCTTTTAGATTTCTGATCATAAATAGTTACTTTATAAGTTTTCTTTTTTGCGGGAATAGTTTCCTGGGAAAAAATGAAATTTTGGAAGGGTAGAAGCATGCAGCAGAATAGTATCCATTTCATGAGTTGTATGTTTTGGTGTAAGAATGATCCTGCTGCAATCTATTTTTACTCCAATGCGATTCCTAATTGATTTTAGCATTTGACATTGTTCATTTAGTAATTTTCATTTGTTTTGAATCAATTGAAAAGCTGGAGTATTTACTTTTAGTATAAAATGCGATAGCCCTTCAACGATTTGCAATTATTACTAAACAGTTTTACCAGTTTAATTGAACCGGACCAATAAATTCAGAAACTTAACTTTGCCTCATGCAGTCAACTAAAATAAAACTCATTGAATGTCCACGGGATGCAATGCAGGGTTGGGAGAAATTTATCCCGACTGAAAAAAAGATTGCATACCTGAATGCGCTATTAAAGGTTGGGTTTGATACGCTGGACTTTGGCAGTTTTGTTTCTGCGAAATCAATACCGCAGATGGCCGATACAAAACAGGTGATTCCAAAACTGCATTTAGATCAGGGAAAAACCAAGTTGCTGGCTATTATTGCAAACGTTCGAGGCGCAGAAGAGGCTGTTTTATTTGACGAGATTACTTACCTGGGATTTCCATTTTCAGTTTCTGAAACTTTCCAGCAACGAAATACATCATCCGGATTACTGGAGTCTTTAAAAAGGGTAGAGGCTATCCAGGAAATTTGTAATAAACATCACAAGAAACTGGTGGTTTATATTTCAATGGGTTTTGGTAATCCTTATGGGGATGCATATTCGGAAGAAATCGTTTTTCAATGGATGGAACGTTTGCAGGAATTTGATATAGAAATATTTTCTCTTGCAGATACTGTTGGTCTCGCAACTGCGCAACAAGTGGGATCTGTTACCAAACACATCATTCAAACATTGCCTGGAAAAGAAATAGGGGTTCATCTTCATTCTACCCCAGATAACTGGAAAGAAAAACTGGAAGCTGCCCTTAATGCGGGGTGTTTTCGTTTTGATGGGGCATTAAAGGGGATTGGTGGTTGTCCCATGGCGGGAAATACTTTGGTAGGGAACATGAATACGGACCTGATGATAAATTATTTTCAATCAAAGGGATTTTTACAGGATATTAATATGGATGCATTGGCTGAAGCAAAAATTTTGGCGGATGAAATATTTATAAAATAATGATGCTTATGAACCTGATGCTTGATATGCCTGTAAAAAAATTACCTGTTTCCATTTCTTATGACCAGCATTTAATGCTTATTGGCTCCTGTTTTACCGAGCATATTGGCAATTCATTAAGCGAATTAAAATTTAATGTTTTACAAAACCCCAATGGAATAATTTATGATCCCATTAGTATATGTAAAAACCTGGTATCATACATCCAGTTGAAGAAATACACAGAGCATGATATTTTTGAAAGGAATGGATTGTGGCAAAGCTGGCAACATCATTCAAAATTTTCAGGACCAGATAAGCTCCATGTCCTTGAACGTATAAACCATCACCAGGAGTCAGCACATGCTTTTCTGCAAAAAGCTGATTGGCTGATATTAACTTTTGGAACATCTTTTTCGTACCGGTTATTGGATGAAAAAACCGGTGAAACAATTCAATCCGTAGCCAATTGCCATAAAGCACCATCCACATGGTTTCAGAAAAATTTATTATCCATAACGGAAATGGTTACGGCTATGGATAATTGTATACATCAATTGTTTCATTTCAATCCCAAATTAAAATTACTCTTTACCGTTAGTCCTGTTCGTCATATTAAAGATGGCATTGTAGAAAACAACCAAAGTAAGGCCCGGTTAATTGAAACCATTCATCACATGGTGAATAAATTTGACAGGCTTTTTTATTTCCCGGCTTATGAACTGGTTATAGATGTTTTAAGAGATTACAGGTTTTATAATGAAGACCTGGTGCATCCTAATCGCCAGGCTACGCAATTTGTGTTTGATCATTTTGTAAAAACCTGCATGGACGATCGTTCCATTGATCTATTAAAGCAGGTTGAAGCTATAGTCACTGCCCGAAACCATCGTCCATTTCAATTGGGAACTATTGCACATCAACAATTTCTCGAGTCTTTTTTGAATAAAACAACAAAGTTACAAATGGATCATCCATATTTAAAATTGCAACAGGAGTTGGACTATTTTTCAACCAACTCTGAAATCCTGTAAACTGTTTTGCTGTAATAGGTTTCCCCGGGTCTTAATACTGTATTTGGAAAATGTGGAATGTTAATGGCATTCGGATGTATATGTGTTTCCAGGCATAACCCGGAATAATCACCATATTGTTCTCCGCGTTTACCCGTAAACGGTGGAATACCCTGACCGGCATAGAAATGGACAACGGGTTCACTCGTTAGAACTTCCAGTAACAATTGAGTATTGGGTGAATAAACCTGCGCTGCCAATGAAAGATTTTCATCTTCCTGCCTGTTGATTACATAACTATGATCGATGCCATCAGACTTATCCATTTTTTTGCTGATAGGAGATTGACTGCTGAAATCAAAAGCTGAATCTTTCACTGCTACAAAATTTCCAGTTGAAACCCGGTCTTTATCCTGCTCCAGTATTTGTGATGAATTGATCATCAGTTCATGCTCCAGGATATTACCAATTCCATTATTCAAATTAAAATAGCTGTGGTGGGTGAGATTGATGGCCGTTGGTTTGTCTGTTGTGGCTGTGTACGTGTAGCTTAATTCGTTCAGATCATTTAACTCAAATTTTAAATTAATGATCATATTACCAGGAAATCCTTCTTCACCGTCTTTGCTCAGGTATTGAAACGCTATAGCACTGCGGTCATCATCAAAAGAAATCATTTCCCATACTTTGCGGTCAAAACCTTTCCAGCCACCATGCAGTTGAAAATTTTTATTATTCCTGGATACGTCATAACGTACACCATCAATGGTAAAACTTGCCTCACCGATCCGGTTGGCATACCTGCCAATAGCTGCGCCGAAGTAAGGGTACTTTTGCAGATATTTTTCATCCAGGTAATCTTCCATTGTATCAAACCCTAATACAATATCAATGATCTCTTCATTGGAGGTATGAAATTTAATGGCATTGATTATACATCCATAATTACTGATCAACACTTCAGTATTATGGCTGTTTCTTAAAACGTACAAATAAATGTCTTCACCTTCTTCAGTTTTACAACAAAAACTTCTTCCAAATTTCATAATGAATGATGCTTAAATAATTCTGAAATTAAACAAACAATTCTGGAACCAATATTAATATGAAGGTTGATTTTCAATCAGATTACAAATAAGGTAAGAATGTCTGTTAATGAATTCGGTCACCCCTCACAACCATTTTATCCATTACCTTTTTTTCGTATTGCAACCATTCTTCCCAGCGTTGTCTTACTTTTTCTTTTGGTAAATAAGTCTCTGCAAGTTCAATGAAGAGTGTATAATGACCTGCTTCACTTTCCATAAAACGACGATAAAATTTTTTCAGGTAATCATCAGTTAATCCTTCACTCAGTCTTTTGAACCTTTCACAACTACGTGCTTCAATCAATGCCATAATCAGCAACTGGTCTAAAAAACGATCATCGGGAGATCCTCCTTGTTTCTGAAATGCTTTTAATTCATTCACATAAATATCCTTCCGCTGCAAACCCAATGAAAGATTTCTTTTTTGCAATTCAGCCAATACGAGGCGAAAATGACCCCATTCCTCAGTAACGATTGGCGCCAGTTCTTCTACCAATTTTTGCTTTTCACTGTGTCGTTGAATCAGCGAAATACAATAAGTGGCCGCTTTTTGTTCACAATAGGCATGATCAGTCAGGATTTCCTGTAGCGAAATATTTGCCAGGTCTACCCAACGAGGATCGGTTGGTAGTTTAAGTCCGAGAATATTTCGGACGTCTGTATTTTCTTCCATCATAATTTGGGCACGAAGTTAAGTATGCATCAGTCAAAATGAAGTTCATAGCTATGAATCCAATTTTTTTAAGCGCTTTAATCAATATTTATTAGCAGTTTTATAAAAAATCTGGAAAATCAGGCCGAATTTATTAGCTTTTTAGCGTTTTATTTTGCCTGTTTTGTCATATTACATTACCTTTGCCGCCTTATATAATGTAGTAAAAACTGGATGCCTTTTTAAAAAATTTCAAGATGCCTTTAACAAAAGAAAAAAACGCCTCAATATTTGCCAATTTTGGAGGAAATGAAAAAAATACAGGTTCTATTGAAGGACAAGTAGCTTTAATGACTGAAAGAATCAGTCTTATATCTTCTCACATGCAAAAGAACAAGAAAGATTTCGGTTCTAACCGTGGTCTTGTTCAGTTGGTTAGCAAACGTAAACGTTTACTGACTTACCTTCAAAAGACGAATCTTACTGGATATCGCCAGTTGATCGAAAAACTCGGACTTAGAAAATAATTATAAAGCCCTCCGCACCCTTCTGTCAGGAGGGCTTTCCTTTTACCCCAACTGCCACCGGTTGGGTTTTGTGTAAATAGTTATTTCAACTATTTGCCCACACCTGAACCTCACTTAAACCCTCCGGTAGCTTTTAAGAAATAAAACCACAAATTATGTTAACACAACCCATAAGTAAAAAATTCGATTCAGCTGGTAAAGAGATATTTATTGAAACTGGCCGTTTAGCCCGCCAGTCTGATGGAGCAGTTACTGTTCGCCAGGGAAATTGCATCCTGCTTGCTACTGTTGTAGCAAATAAAGAACCCAGGGAAGGTCAAAGTTTCTTTCCACTTTCTGTAGATTACCAGGAAAAATTTGCTTCTGCAGGTCGTATTCCCGGATCCTTCTTTAAAAGAGAAGCAAGGTTGAATGACTATGAAATTCTAACCAGCCGTTTAATTGACAGGGCACTTCGTCCACTTTTTCCAGAGGATTATGTGTGTGATGTTCAAGTACTTATAACGCTTATATCCAGCGATCCTGAAGTTATGCCAGATGCTCTTGCTTGTCTTGCAGCATCAGCTGCTTTTGCAGTTTCTGATATTCCAATCCAGGAAATTATTTCCGAAGTAAGAATTGCTCGTATTAATGGCGAGTTTGTGGTGAATCCATTAAGAAGTGAATTGGCGCTGGCAGATATGGATTTCATAATTGCTGCCACAGAAAAGAATATTATGATGGTTGAAGGTGAGGCTCACGAGTGCAGCGAGGAAGATTTAGTGAAAGCTATTGAACTTGCACATGAAGCAATCAAAGTGCAGGTGAAAGCACAGCAGGAACTGAGGGAAATGGCTGGTGTAACCACTAAAAGAGATTATATTAAGTTGGTTCCTAACGAAGAATTGGTAGCTAAAGTAGAAGCTTTTGCAAAAGATAAAATATATGAAGCAGCCAAAGCGGGTTCATCCAAGCATATTCGCAGGGAAAGACTTCAGCAAATTGAAGAAGAACTGTTGCAACATTTAAGGACTGAATATAATGTTCCTGAAAATGAAGTGTTGGATTCAGAAATTCAAAAGCAAGCTAAAAATTATTATAATGATTTGCAATATCATGTGGTTCGCGGCATGATCCTGAATGATAAAGTTCGATTGGATGCCCGTGGACTTGAAGAGGTCCGGGCACTGGATATGGAAGTAGACATATTGCCTTCTCCCCACGGATCAGCATTATTCACACGTGGTGAAACTCAATCACTTACAACAGTCACTTTGGGAACGCCTTTAGATGAATTGCTTGTTGAAAGTGCAGCCACATCTTCTTATTCAAAATTCATTTTGCACTATAATTTTCCTCCTTTTTCAACCGGAGAAGTAAAACCAATGCGTGGTGTTGGAAGGAGAGAAGTAGGACACGGTAACCTGGCGATGAGATCATTAAAACAGATGTTGCCGAAGGAAGATTGGCCATACACTGTACGTGTAGTGAGTGATATTTTGGAATCAAATGGTTCTTCTTCAATGGCAACTGTTTGTGCCGGTTCACTGGCATTAATGGATGCAGGTGTGCCAATGCCTAAACACGTAGCTGGTGTGGCTATGGGTTTAATTTCTATCAATGGGGAGTTTGGAATCTTAACTGATATCTTAGGAGATGAAGATCACCTGGGTGATATGGATTTTAAAGTTACCGGAACCCGCGATGGTATTTGTGGTGTACAAATGGATATTAAAGTGGATGGTTTAAGCATGGATGTGATGCGAAAAGCATTATCACAAGCACATGATGCACGTTTGCATATTTTGGATGCCATGTACAAATGCCTGCCAGCTGCAAACAGCGAAGTGAAACCACATGCACCAAGGATGGTTAAGATTACGATTGATCGTGAATTTATCGGCGCAGTGATCGGGCCACAGGGTAAAGTGATCCAGGAAATTCAAAGAGAAACCGGGACTACCATTAATATTGAAGAAAAGAACGAGAAAGGCGAGATTGGCATTTTTGGAACCAAAAAGGAAGGAGTTGATAAAGCATTTGCATGGATCCGGGGGATCGTGGCCATTCCAACTGTTGGAGATGTATATGAAGCCACCGTTAAATCCATCATGCCTTATGGGGCATTTGTAGAATTTATGCCTGGCAAACAAGGCCTGATCCATATTTCTGAAGTAAGCTGGAAAAGACTGGAGACACTTGACGGTGTATTAAAAGAAGGTGATGTGGTAAAAGTGAAACTAACCGGAACGGATCCTAAAACCGGCAAATTCAAACTTTCCCGAAAAGTTTTAATGCCAAAACCTGAATCAAAAGAAAGCCAGGATAACTAATAACCAAAACCCCGAGATGATCGGGGTTTTTACATTTAATATTATGCAACAAGAATTTGTACAACTCATTATTCAATATAATAAACCAGGAGATAATGAATTGTTGATAGCTCTTTTGAGCGAGGAAGGTTATCTTGGTTTTGAAGAACAGGATGGTTATGAAATGAGCGCATTCATTGATTCAAAAGATTTTGATGAAAATATTTTATTAGAAATTTCATCTAAAATTGATTTTAAGTGGACAAAATCCATTTTACCCAAAACCAATTGGAATAAAGATTGGGAGTCTAATTTTCAACCTGTATTGGTGGATGATTATTGCGGCATAAGAGCTGATTTCCATGAGCCATTAAAGAATGTTAAACACGAAATTATCATCACACCAAAAATGAGTTTTGGCACCGGTCACCATGCTACTACTTATATGATGATAAAAAGCCTGCAGGACATAAATGTTAAAAATAAAAAAGTATTTGATTTTGGAACAGGCACGGGTGTATTAGCTATTTTGGCCGATAAAGAAGGTGCCTCAGAAATTCTTGCAATAGATAATGATGAATGGAGTGTTTTAAATGCATCAGAAAATATTTTAAGAAATGATGCAAATCGGATTAAAGTTGAATTAAATGAAAATCCTGATTGTCAACAATACTTCGATATCATATTGGCCAATATCAACAAACATATTATAATAGAATCGTTACCTGCTTTAACAAAACAATTAAATCCATCAGGGTTTATCATTTGCAGTGGATTTATGCAACATGATATAAATGATATCAATGCAATGGCTGCTAAGTGTAATTTAATAGTAAAACAAAAAAAGGAAAGGGAAAATTGGGTTTGTATGATTTTCCAGCTATCTTGAATATTGGCAAATGTTAATATGGATCACTTAATCCCATTAATTTGAGTTATTTTTGCCGTCCAACTTCAACAAGGATTCTATGAATGAACTTTTGGTTATTGTTTTAGCTTATCTGATTGGCAGTATTCCAACTTCTGTTTGGGTAAGTAAGGGCTTTTTCCAAATTGATATCCGTGAATATGGCAGTGGAAATGCAGGAGCTACAAATACATACAGGATACTGGGTCCACGCTGGGGTACACTTGTTATGTTGGTAGATATGTTAAAAGGTATTGCTGCTGTTAAACTTGCTTTTCTTCTTCCGCACTATATTGATAATCCTATTCAACTCGTTAATCTTCAAATTGGTTTAGGTCTGGCTGCTGTGCTGGGGCATATATTCCCCGTATGGGCTGAATTTCGCGGTGGAAAAGGTGTAGCTACATTATTTGGAATGGTATTAGGAATACAACCTAATGTTGCCCTATGTTGTGTAGGCGTTTTCCTATTGGTTTTATTTTTAACAAGATATATTTCATTAAGTTCTATACTTGCAAGTATTGCATTTCCAGTTTTCATACTGGTTATATTTAATGAACCTGAGCACTTGTATCGCATCTTCGCAATTGCAGTCGCACTAATGGTTTTACTCACTCATCAAAAAAATATAGGCCGATTATTTAAAGGGAGTGAAAGTAAAGTGCCTATCCTCAAACATCGTGACAGGCGTAAAAAACGCCGCCTGGAGCGTGATGAGCACATGATGAACGATTAAGCAATCATATTTAATTTATTATTGGTACAAAGATTGAATATCTGATATCAAAAAAGTACCATGAAAAAATTATTTGCAGTTTTAATCATATCTGCATTTGCCGCGGGTTGCTCCACAAACCCGGTTACCGGCCGCAGTCAATTCAAATTAGTTCCTGAGCAGGAACTCCAGGCAATGGCCGCCCAGGAATATCAACAATTTTTATCCAGCAGCAAAGTAGTAGCCAGTAGTAATAACCGGGATGCTGCCATGGTAAAAAGAGTAGGTTCCAGAGTTACCAATGCCGTTAAATCTTATTATGCCAGCCGAAACCTTAGTGATGCCCTAGCTGGATTTACCTGGGAATATAACCTGGTTAACGATCCTGCTGTAAATGCATGGGCGATGCCCGGGGGAAGAATTGTCGTTTATACAGGACTGTTAGGTGTTACTAAAAATGAAGCGGCTCTTGCAGCTGTTATTGGACACGAAATTTCACATGCCATTTTTAAACATGGTAATGAAAGAATGAGCCAGGGACTTGCACAGCAATTGGGTGGTACTGCATTATCTATTGCACTTGCTAATAAACCCGCACAAACACAAAATCTTTTTAATACCGCATATGGTATCGGAACCAATGTAGGGGTGCTATTACCTTTCTCCCGCAAACAGGAATCAGAGGCCGATCGTTATGGATTAATATGGATGGCTATGGCCGGATATAACCCGCAAGAAGCAATTCCATTATGGGAAAGAATGGAAGCTGCAAGCAGCGGTAACAAACCACCTGAATTTTTGAGTACACACCCCTCAGAAAATACAAGAATGACAAATCTTAGAAAGTGGATGCCTGAAGCTCTTAAATATTATAAACCAATGAAATAATTGAAATCAACTAACTATAGAAATCCCGCCAATATTGTGTTTGGCGGGATTTTTCTTTGATATACGTGTTGTTACCTCCCTGCTTTTTTGTAACTTTGCACCTTGTTTGTGATAAATGGTTCTGCTGAAGTTGCAGATATGTGTGATTGATAACCCTAAATTTTTTGAAAAGCATGATACAAACGCTGGTTGAGAAATTAGAATTGACGGATCAAAAAACATTGCTGATCCAAGGCCTCCCTTCTTCCATTGAAAAGCAATTTAACAAGCTCTCTTTTGCAAAAAGTATTACACCATTACTCAAATCCAGGAAAATTGAATTTGCACTAGTATTTGCAATCAATGCAAATCAATTGAATGGAATTTTAAAAGACGTAATGCCTGCCTTAAAAAATGATTCTAAATTTTGGATTGCATTTCCTAAACGTGCTTCTAAAATTGTTACAGACCTTAACAGGGAACGCAGCTTTAGTGAGTTAACGGAAGCTGGTTATGAAGAAGTTAACCAGGTAGATCTTGATCATGTTTGGAATGCCTGCTGTTTTGAATTGCCTGTAAAAACCTTGAAGAAAACATCCCGGAAATCAACTTCCTTACAGGAAGCTTAACAAGAATACTAAACAACAAAAAAACCATCTCAAAAGGATGGTTTTTTTTATGAGGACAATAAATTATTTTATGATCACCGCACCTAACCTGGAACTTAGTTCCATCTCTGCTTGTTTTAAATGCAGGTGTGTTTGATAAAGCATTTCATATTCTTCGGTAGTATGTTCTTTATTCATATCCAGCTGGTTTTCCAGCAGCAAACGTTTCACTTTGCGAAGTTTTAAATAATTGATAGCGGATTGTACTTCTTCATTGGTTCTGTCTTCACCCATCTTTAAAAAAGTAAAAAGTTTCTTCTCATTGCCAGGAGAAATAGATTGCATAAAAGCTTCGTAACCCTGTTCAAAAAGCGCTGTGTTATAACCGGTAGCCTGGCTGAATTCTTTTTGCCAGTGTTCACTTTCTTCAAAAGGAAAGTTGAGTAATGAAACCGCCAATGAACTCAATGTTGAATCTGTGCTATAAATAAAATATTGTTTTCTATCTATCGCTTCATCCAAAGAAAAATTCTTATACGCTTTTAAAAGTGCTTTTACCTGTTCATTATCGACCAGTGTTTCATCAACTTCAGAAAATATATAAGATGCCACTGTTTGTTGATCATCCCATTTTTTACCACCATGTTCTAACAGAACCCTTGCAATTTCCCTTTCCTGTAATTCGTCCTTGAATAATAATGAAAAAGTATGGTCATCGTAATTTGTATCTTCAGCTTTACGTGCATTATCTTCCCTTATAAATTCATCAACCTGTGGGTTTTGTCTTTCCTGTTTGGCAATTCTTTCGCGGATAAATTTATTAACCAGGGAGTGCATGCCTTCTTCATCAATATTAAGGATCTGGGCGCTTTGTTTTATGTAATCCTGCTGGCGTGTAAAATCTTCCGCCTTATTGATCTTTGAAATGGTCTCAGCAACCTGGTTAACGGTGGC
>JAKFER010000244.1:0-163244 GCA_036675565.1 Chitinophagaceae bacterium | reverse complement strand
AAATCAGGATGGCCCCCGATTTAAATCGAGGCCACGTTTTGGTGGGGAAGACCCCGATACAAGTCGGGGCGAGCACCTGTACGTTCCATTTTCTTTACAATAAAAAAGCACCTCATTGCTGAAGTGCTGATTTTATTAAATCAGGATGGCTCCGATTTAAATCGAGGCCACCCTTTGGTCGGGAAGACAGGATTCGAACCTGCGACCCCCTGGTCCCAAACCAGGTGCGCTACCGGCCTGCGCTACTTCCCGAATATTTTCTGGCGGTGAGGGCGGGATTCGAACCCGCGGTACAGTTTAACCCGTACGGCAGTTTAGCAAACTACTGATTTCAGCCACTCATCCACCTCACCTTTCTGACTGAAACAATTTCCCCTGTTTTAAGGGGTGGCAAAAATAAAGATTTGAAAATTAATAACCCAAAAAACTATGGTAAATAATTACATAGCTGCTAATTGCACCTTTTGCTGTAGTTCCAAAACATTTTCGCGGAACACCGTATCCGTATCCATCAGGTCTTTTACCGTTTGGCAGGAATGGATAACCGTGGTATGATCGCGGCCACCAAAATGTTCCCCAATTGTTTTCAATGAATTTTTAGTGAATGATTTGGCCAGGAACATGGTGATTTGCCGGGCTTGAACTATTTCCCGTTTGCGGGTCTTTTGCAAAAGTTTGTCATAAGAAACATCAAAGTATTCACAAACCATCCGCTGAATAGTTTCAATCGTGATTTCTTTGCTGGATGATTTTACAAAATTGCGTAATACTTTTTTAGCCAAATCGAGGTCAATTTCTCTCCTGTTAAGCGAAGATTGTGCCAACAAGGAAATCAATGCACCTTCCAGTTCCCTTACATTATTATTGATATTGTAAGAAATATATTTTACCACTTCCTTTGGCATATCCAACCCATCATTCTTCATTTTGCGCTCCAGTATCTCAATACGGGTATCATAATCCGGCACCTGCATATCAGCACTGAGTCCCCAGCGAAAACGACTCAACAAACGCTCCTGAACACCTTCCAGGTCTTTTGGTGATTTATCTGATGTAAGCACCAATTGTTTACCTGATTGATGCAGGTGATTAAAGATGGCAAAGAATGCATCCTGCGAACGTTCTGCTTTATTAAAGAACTGAACATCATCAATGATCAATACATCTATCAACTGGTAAAAATGGATGAAATCATTTATCGCATTGTTGCGGCTGTGATCCATGAACTGGTTGATGAATTTCTCCGAGCTTACATATAAAACAACCTTATTGGTATGTAATCTTTTTACTTCGTTACCTATCGCCTGAGCCAAATGTGTTTTTCCTAATCCAACACCACCATATATAACCAACGGGTTAAAAGAGTTAGCCCCCGGTTTTTCAGCAACAGTTTTACCGGCACGCCGGGCAACACGATTGCAATCACCTTCTATAAAAGAATCGAATGTATAAATAGGATTTAACTGCGGGTCGATCTGCATTTTTTTCAGACCCGGAATCACAAATGGATTCTTTACAGGATTATTTATGACAAGTGGAAAATCCATTTCGTTATTAGCATATGTTTTGTACCCGTGACCTGGAACATTCATGGTCAAAGGTTTGTTCTGGGTATTGCCACTGTCTACCATTATCCGGTATTCCAATTGGGCCTCTTTACCCATTTCCCTCTTCAAAGTCTTTGCTAATAAATTTACATAATGTTCTTCAAGATATTCGAAGAAAAATTGACTGGGAACTTGTATAACAAGAACATTATTTTTAACCGAGATGGGTTGGATTGGTTCAAACCAGGTTTTAAAATGCTGCCATTCAACAATATCCTTGATGATCCTTAAACAATTGGTCCAGATTATTTCAGCATTATTATCCATTACTTCGTAAAGCAGTTTTTTAAATTGGGTAAATTCTATTTCCGGCTTATTTAATTTTTCACAGTGTGTTGATAAAAAGATTTTTTTAGGACAGGGGAGCGAATATCTAAAATTCTTTGTTAGAAAAAAAATTTTATTAACCTGATTTTTTACCTACCCGATACAATACTTTTTGTCAAAAAAAAATTCCAAATTTTATTCATAAAATGAATCAGTATCATATCACAAATTCATTTGAATACAATGTTGCAACACAAAGAATACGTGCATCTTAATCCCCACAAACGTTTGCTGATTTTTTTTCTTCAATAGCTGAATGTATTTCTTCAGTTATCGAATCAAATTAAAAGTAACCTTTTCAAGATAGCTATAATCTGCTATTACGGCAAGCAATTTTTTTATTAATGAGTAAAAAAAAATTCTGTATTAAAGTTGGGTTGTATTTGTAAAAAAAATTACCTGTACACGCTGAACCTATTTTACCTTTGACGCCTTGCAAAATCTGTTTTGCAAGAATTCACTAACCCCTGATTGCTTTCAGGATAAATACCTGACCATGCAAAAAAAGATCATATTGCGACTACTGCCTTCTGAAGCAATGGACGCAGCAGTAATCAAACAAAAAATTGCTGCATCTGAAGGATGTAAGGAAAATGAAATCTCAGGTTTTCATTTGCTTAAAAAATCTATTGACGCAAGAAGTAAGCAACCTTATATTCAGTTAACGGTCAACGCTTTCATTCACGAACCCTTTATTGAAAATAAACCGGTTACTTATACTTTCAATGATGTTAAGAATGCAAAAAGAAAAGTTGTAATCATTGGCGCCGGTCCTGCTGGTTTATTTGCTGCATTAACATTGATTGCTGAAGGCATTCAACCCATCATTCTCGAAAGAGGAAAGGATGTCCGATCCCGCAGGCGGGATCTTGCTATTATGAATAAGGAAGGATTGGTAAATCCGGAAAGTAATTATTGTTTTGGAGAAGGAGGTGCAGGCACTTACAGTGATGGTAAATTATACACACGCAGTAATAAAAGAGGTGATATTAACCGCATACTGAACCTGTTGGTCCAGTTTGGAGCACCTTCAAATATTTTATATGATGCACATCCGCACATTGGTACCAATAAACTGCCTCATATTATTACAAGCATTCGCCAATTAATTGAAGATCGCGGTGGGATCTTTCTCTTTAATAAAAAAGTAATTGACTTTGTTATTGAAAATGAACAAATAAAAAAAGTACAAACAGCAGATAATAATTGGTTTGAAGGTGAAGCCGTCATCCTTGCAACCGGTCATTCAGCTAGAGATATTTTTTTTATGATGCAAAACAAACAGTTATTGATAGAATTTAAGCCATTTGCTCTTGGTGTAAGAGTAGAGCATCCGCAAAGTATCATTGATAATATACAATACCATTGTAATCAAAGAACCAATGACTTACCTCCTGCATCATACAGTCTTGTGCAACAGGTTTCAGGCAAAGGCGTATTTTCATTTTGCATGTGCCCTGGTGGTATCATTGCTCCAGCAGCGACCAGCCCTGGAGAAATTGTAGTGAATGGCTGGTCCCCATCAAAGAGAAATAATCCGTTTGCAAATAGTGGAATGGTTGTAACGGTTGATGAAAAAGATGTTCAATCCTTTAAAAAACAACAGGCACTGTCCGGGTTATACTTTCAACAGGCCGTGGAACAAAAGGCTTTTGAAGTTGGTGGCGGAAAACTGGTTGCTCCTGCATTACGAATGACAGATTTTGTTGAGGGAAGAATTTCTTCCTCCCTGCCAGCCTGTTCATATATTCCGGGTATACAACCTGCACCATTAAAAGAAGTGCTGCCCGGTTTTATTTTTAATAGCTTACAAAAAGCATTTGTTGAATTTGGCAAAAAAATGAAAGGCTATTACAGCCATGAAGCTGTGGTTGTAGCCACAGAATCAAGAACATCTTCTCCCGTCAGAATTCCAAGAGGTACAGAATCTTTACATCACCCCCAGGTAAAGAATCTTTATCCTTGCGGAGAAGGTGCTGGTTATGCGGGTGGTATCATCAGTGCAGCAATGGATGGTGAAAGAGTAGCTTATAAAATAGCATGCAGGTAAATTTTTAGAAATTTGATTTTGCCATCCATACTTTATACAAGTAATATATTCATCTAACTTTTTTATGTTGTAAAATCTTTATTATGTTCGCCACATATAAATCAACCAAACAAGTAAAGCAAACTTGCTTTCCACAAGGCTTATGAATAATCTACTTGAAGTAAAAAACCTGAAGAAATATTATGCAACCCAAAAAGCGGTTGATGATATCAGTTTTACTGTTGAAAAAGGAGGAATATTTGGTTTATTAGGACCGAATGGTGCCGGTAAAACTACATTGCTTCGAATGATCACCGGTATTTTTTATCCTGATGAAGGAGAAATCATTTTTGATGGCAAACCATTCGATGCCCGTAAAGATGTGGCACAAATTGGTTACATGCCGGAAGAAAGAGGTCTATATAAAAAAATGAAGATCGGCGAACAGGCTCTTTACCTGGCCCAACTCAAAGGACTTGGTCGTGCAGAAGCCATGGAAAAAATTAAAACCTGGTTTGTACGACTGGAAATGCAAAACTGGTGGAATAAAAAAGTAGAAGACCTGTCAAAAGGGATGTCGCAAAAACTGCAATTTGTTACTACTGTATTACATCAGCCCAAATTAATTATTCTTGATGAACCTTTCAGCGGACTGGACCCGGTAAACAGCAACATCATTAAAGAAGAAATTTATAACCTGGCTCAAAATGGTTCCACGATTATTTTCAGTACACACAGGATGGAGCAGGTTGAAGAGATTTGCGATCATATCATCCTGGTCAATAAAGGTTCCAAAATTTTAGATGGTACGGTTCAAAACATTAAACAGGAATTCAAAGAAAATCTCTTTAGTATTGGTTTTGAACAAATACCTGCGGTAGATGATACACAGATATTTGAAGTGGTCAATCACAAGGATCAGTCTTACATCCTGAAAATCAGGGACGGTTACAAACAAAATGATGTGTTGCGATATTTTTTAGATCGAAATGCAGGCATCATATCTTTTAATGAACTATTACCATCTCTCAACGATATTTTTATAAAACTGGTTGAAGGCACTTCAATTACCCGCCAATTCCAGGAAACAACTGCTTAATAATTTATTATGAACAAAACCTGGTTAATCATAAAAAGAGAATACCTGACCCGTGTTCGCAAAAAGACATTCATACTATCTACCATTCTTACTCCTTTATTGTTTGTGGGAATTTTTGCGGCCGTTACTTACATAACGGTTCAAAATATGGATTCGGAGAAAGTAGCCGTAATTGATCCAAACAATTATTTTGATGGAAATCTTGAGAATGGTAAAACCATCACATTTGATTTTGTAACTGGTGTTGATACTTCAAACTTCGAAAAGCAGGGCTATTCAGGTGTTTTGATCCCGCCACGTACTGCTTTTAATAACTCCGACAGTATTAAACTGATCACATCAAAAAATTACGGCATGTCCGTAAGTGAAGGAATTCAACGACAGATTAACCGTGCTATGGAAAATAATATGATCAGCCGGGAGCTGAACATCAAACCCAGCCAGATTGATTCTATTAAAGACCGGGCCAAAGAAGTTCCATATGCTGATATGATTAAGGGAGAAGGCGACGTTTTAAAACAAGGTAACTCTGGTGTGGCCTTCGGGGTTGGTTACGCAAGTGGTTTTCTTATTTATATCACCCTATTTATTTATGGCACCATGGTTATGAGAGGTGTGATGGAAGAAAAGACAAATCGCATAGCCGAAGTCGTTATATCATCCGTAAAACCGGTGCAATTAATGATGGGTAAAATTTTAGGAATTGGTGCAGTTGGCATTACCCAGTTTTTAATGTGGATCATTTTGATTATTGTATTTAGTTCTGTATTGGGTGCAATGATATCTCCAGAAGTGATGGAGCAGGTTCAGCAATCACAAAACAATATGCCAGGGACGAGTCAGCAAGGTTCAGATGCTATCAGGGCATTGGCCAGTGCCCAGATCGAATTGTCTTCGGTTAACTGGGGCATGATCATATTTTGTTTCCTGTTTTATTTTATTGGCGGATACCTTTTTTACGCTGCATTGTTTGCAGCAGTGGGCAGCACGGTGAACGAAGATCCTCAGGATGCACAAAGCCTGATGCTACCTATTACTATGCCTATCATCCTGGCCATTGTAATCATGGTAAATGCAGTCACCAATCCAAACAGTGCTATGGCAACCTGGTCCAGCATCATTCCTTTCTTTTCACCCATTGTAATGATGGCCCGAATTCCTTTTGGTGTACCAGGCACAGTGCCATGGTGGCAATTGGGTTTATCAATGTCTTTGCTGGTAGCTGGTTTTTTCTTTACAACCTGGCTGGCAGCAAAAATTTATCGCACGGGTATCCTGATGTATGGTAAAAAAGCAACCTGGAAAGAAATGTTTAAATGGATCAGGCGATAAAATCAATTTGACAATTTAAAAATGAGGTAACAAAAAAATCATCTTTTTAAAAAGACCATCCTGTTAAGGATGGTTTTTTATTGAACGGTAGCATTTCCTGACCAATGGAGAATATAATTACGAATGTTGTCGTACATTTATTCCATCAAATAAATACTCATTATTAAACAACCATTCAATATGAAAAAGCAATTTAAAAAAGGAATTCTGTTCATGATAATTACGGGAACAGCAATTATTACCAGTTCATGGCAGGTGATTGATTCTCAAAAACCTGTAATTCCAGGTTTCACAATTGAAGAAACTGTATCATTACCAGCAATACCAGGCATACCGCCAGCACCTCCAGTTCCTCCAGCTCCCCCTATTTTTGCAAAGCCTGTATTTATTGAATTTCAACCATGGATGGACACTGTGCCTGCACCCAAAAAACCTAATAAAATAGACCTGGATATAGAATTAGAAAAATTAGATAAAGCAGAAGCGCAGCTGGAAAAAGCTCTGAATGAGATTGACTGGAATAAAATGGAGAAAGAGATTTCACAGGCCTTAAAAAATATAGATACCAAAAAAATTGAACAGGAAATAAACAAGGCGATCAAAGAAATAGATATGGCTAAAATTGAATTAGAAACAAAAGAAGCCATTGCAAAAATTGATTGGGAAGAAATCAAGGTAGAACTTAATAAAGTGAAGGAAATAGAATTACCTAAAATGGAAATCGAAATGGAAAAGGTAAAAGAAGAACTAAAAAAAATGAAACCTGAAATTGAAAAAGAATTGGAAAATGCCCGGAAAGAAATTGAAAAAACCAGGAAGGAATTAAAGCAGCAATAAGCTTTGGAGATAATAGAATAAAAAAAGCGGGATGAAAGATCATCCCGCTTTTTATTTTATAATGATTTTATTTTTCGTTTGAGAAGTGAAATGGAGAAGGAATCGTTCCGTATTCATCTTCGATCATCTCTATATCAAGTAAGAAAGATTCATCAATCTTAACAACAATTTTTTCGCGGGTAACTTTTTTATAGCCTGATTTCTGAAATATTAAAGTATATGTTCCGGGTTTTAAATCTTCAAAAGCATAATTACCTTTTGTATCAGAAGTAACTACTTTTTCTCTTTTGGCATCGAGATAGGCGATGATGTTTACATCTTTAATAGGCTTTTTTGATTCAGCGCTATTGATAGCACCATTAATGATATTCTTTTTTGCAGGATTTGATTCAGGGGCAATTATATCATTGGCATGGGAGAATAAAAATCCTGATAAGCAAATGCTTAAACAAAGGATAATTTTATATTTATTCATGCGATTCAATTTAAAATTATAGAATTATCTCGCACACTTTCCCGTTTCAAAAATAGGTTATTTGAATGGATTTACTAATGCTTCCGTAAATTCTTTTTTTATATTTTCTACGATGAAAGCTGCCGGCAGTATATCTTTCAGGATGGCACTCACCTGCCCTATTTCCAGTTCGCCCTCTTCCAGGTTTCCCTCAAACATTCCCTTTTTTGCCCTTGCTCGTCCCAGCAAATTGATGAGCTCTTCTTTAGATGCACATCGGCTTTCCGCTTCCTGAACCTGTTGGAAAAAATGATTTCGCATTAGCCTGACAGGAGTCAATTGCTTTAATGTTAAAATAGTATCGCCTTCATGTGAGTTTATAATAGCCTTTTTAAATTCCGGGTGAGAGGATGCTTCTTTTGAAGCAACAAACCGGCTCCCCATTTGTACACCCTCAGCGCCCAGAACCATAGCCGCCAACATTTGTCTTCCGGTGGCTATGCCGCCTGCGGCAATTACAGGGATGGACACTGCCTGGCAAACGGCAGGCACTAAAACCATTGTCGTTGTTTCCTCCCTTCCATTGTGACCTCCTGCTTCGAAACCTTCAGCAACAACAGCATCGCAACCGGCATCTTCCGACTTTATGGCAAATTTGGAGCTGCTAACCACATGAACAACTTTGATCCCATTTTCTTTTAGCATGGAAGTCCAGGTCCTGGGATTTCCCGCAGATGTGAAAACGATCTCCACCTTTTCTTCAATGAGTACAGAAACGTGTTTATCAATATCAGGATATAACAATGGAAGATTAACTGCAAAAGGTTTATCCGTTGCTATTTTGCACTTTTGAATATGCTCTCTCAAAACTTCAGGGTACATACTGCCACTACCAATAATACCCAAACCACCTGCATTACTAACGGCACTGGCTAACCGCCATCCACTGGCCCAAACCATACCCGCCTGTATCAATGGGAATTCAATATTAAAAAGCCGGGTGATCCTGTTTGTAATCACAAATAATAATTTTATAGCTGTAAGAAAGGATTGCAAACCTGTTTGTGAGGTTATCCCAGGTCAATGTTTGTATTGTCGCCAATATTTAATGTGCGGGTTTCGCCGCGAATACCGGTATCGCTGCCAATAACAGATTCATCAAGAACAATATCAAACAAATTTGAAAACGAACCTATAATAGAATTTTTAATGATGGAGTAATCGATTGTAGTATTGTCACCGATACTAACATTGGGTCCAATTATAGAATTTCGGATATCGCAACCTTCTCCAATGCTTACGGGTTTGATAAAGACATTGTTGCCCGTTCCGCTATCGCAATCTATAGTGCCACCAAATTTTTTCAGCATGGTAGCATTCGAATCGAGCAAGGTTTCTTTCTTGCCACAATCGAACCAGTTCTCCACTTTAAAAGATTTGAAACGCACACCGGCTTTGATCATGCAGTCCAAAGCATCTGTCAAAGAATATTCTCCATGGCTTCTTAATCCCTGGCGGATATTATCTTCCAGGCATTGAAACATCTGGTTTGATTCTTTCACTTTATATAAACCAACCAGGGCCATATTTGATTTTGGTATTTGTGGCTTTTCCACAACATGGTCAACAAAACCGTCTGCATTTATTTCAGCAACCCCAAAATCCCGGGGATCATCTACCTTCTTTACGCCTAACATGGAAAATTCGCTTCGAACCACTTCGTGAACATCATATTCACAAATAGTATCACCCAAAACAACGAACATTTCATCTCCATCAACTATATTCCGGGTCAATTTAATAGCATGTCCTATCCCCTGCCTGTCCGTCTGGTGAACAAAATGCGCTTCAATATCCGGATACTTTGTTTTTACATAATCCTGGATTTTGTCGCCAAGATATCCAACAATAAAAATAAATTCATTAATACCTGCATCCCGCAACTGATCAACTATGATACTTAATACCGTCTTTCCTGCCAGAGGTATGAGTGCTTTTGGTTGCGTATAAGTGTGGGGACGAAGTTTAGTACCTGCCCCCGCTACCGGGATAATTGCTTTCATAAGCCCTGTATCCGCAATCGCGGCATTTGATAAAAAAATAATGTGCAGACGAAAGTAGGTAAAAATGAATTAATAAAAATTCTGCTTCAAACATAATCACATTGTATACTCATGTATTTTTGCCGGGCAATTTGAACAGGTATAATTTATTACTATCAAATCATAAAATAAGAAGGACGATTAAGCAGGTATCTGTTTTTTCATTATTGCAATCATAACCCCCAAAGGATTTTTATGGAAAGAGATATAAAAGTTTTTGATCTTATACAACAAGAACTGGAAAGACAACGAAATGGAATTGAACTGATCGCTTCTGAAAATTTTACATCGCTGCAAACTATGCAAGCCATGGGAAATGTTATGACCAATAAGTATGCTGAAGGTTATCCCGGTCGTCGTTATTATGGTGGTTGTGAAATTGTGGACCAGACGGAACAACTGGCAATAGACCGGATTAAAGAAGTTTTTAATTGTGATTATGCCAATGTACAACCGCATAGTGGCGCACAAGCCAATGCCGCAGTGATGCTGGCCATTTTAAAACCGGGCGATAAAATATTAGGATTGGATCTCAGCATGGGTGGCCATTTAACGCATGGCTCTCCTGTAAACTTTAGTGGCAAATTATATGAACCCCATTTTTATGGTGTGCATAAAGAAACGGGTATGGTTGATTATGATAAGCTGGAAGAAGTTGCTGAAAAAGAAAAACCCAAACTGATCATCTGCGGGGCATCAGCTTACAGCAGGGATTGGGATTATGAAAGAATAAGAACAGCAGCAGATAAATGTGGTGCATTGGTAATGGCAGATATTGCTCACCCTGCTGGTATGATCGCAAAAAAATTATTGAAGGATCCATTTGAACATTGTCATTTTGTAACATCAACCACACACAAAACACTGCGCGGACCGCGTGGCGGAATAATTTTAATGGGTAAAGATTTTGAAAACCCATTTGGTGCAAAGGATATGAAAGGGAATATCCGTATGATGAGCAACCTGCTTGATATGGCCGTTTTCCCGGGAACCCAGGGAGGTCCACTGGAACATGTTATTGCTGCAAAAGCCATTGCTTTTGGAGAAATACTGACCGACGAATTCACCCAATATGCCAGGCAAATTCAACTGAATGCGCAAGCCATGGCGACTGCTTTTACAAAAAGAGGTTATGATATTATCAGTGGTGGAACTGATAATCATTTAATGCTGATTGATTTAAGAAATAAAAACCTGACCGGTAAAAAAGCACAGGAAACTTTGGATAAAGCACATATCACCCTGAATAAAAATGCTGTCCCTTTTGATGACAAAAGCCCATTTGTAACTTCCGGAATAAGGGTTGGTGTACCAGCCATTACTACCCGGGGTATGAATGAACAACATATGGAAACTGTAGTTGACCTCCTGGATAAAGTATTAAAGAATACGGATGATGAAAAAAATATCTCAGACGTCAGCAACCTGGTAAAAGACTTCATGAAAGATTTTCCGCTTTATCCCGAACTTTAAATATTATCAATCAAATAACATGATACAAAGACTTCAAACAATTTGGTTACTTATTGCTGCTGTTTGTGCTATCCTAACTTACGACCTGGCTTTTTATAGTGGTGTAAAATTATCGGAAACCAATATCAAACAATTTGTGGAGCTCAATGCTATGGCTGATGTCATAATAATGGTATTAACCGGGTTAATTGCATTGATATGTCTTGTTACCATCTTTCTTTTTAAAAACAGGAAGATGCAATTGAGACTTACCATTGTAGCACTACTTGCTTCAATAGCCAACCTGGTGGTATATTTTGCAGAAACCACTGAGTTTACAGATGGCAATATTTTATTGACTGCTATCTTTTCATTTATCATTCCCTTTTTCCTGGTAATGGCTGCACGAGGTATATACCAGGATGAAAAATTGGTGAAAAGCATGGATCGCCTGAGATAATTTAGTTTTTTTTTGATATAAATCAATATAATAATATAGAACTCTACAATAAGGGTTAGCCATTATCGTTTCGTACGGTAGTTGTCCAATATAACCCTTATGAAAAGATATTTACTCCTTCTTTTTTCAGGCTGCCTTATTTATGGGCAAGCTTTTCCAGGAATTAAAACCGCCATCAATAATAACAGTAATGGCTGGTCTGTTGCCAGCAACTGGTTTCCATCCGGAGTTCCGGCAAATGGAGATACGGTAATTATTCCGGTAACATTTAGTTTATCAGTAAAGGGAAATATATATAATAGTAATCACCCCCGGTTGATTATTTATGTATATGGAACACTGGATTTTGAGCCGGCAGGAAAAATTGAGCTTGCTGATGAATCTGAAATTTATGTGTTTACAGGAGGATCTATAGTTACAAATGGCAGTAGTTCTGAACGCATCATTATTAATGGATTAACCAAATTTAATGGTCAAACGGATGGCAATATTTCAGGACCTCTATTTGCAAATGGTTCTACCGGAGCATCACCAACAGGATTTGTAACATTCTCTGTTTTACCATTAAAACTCGTTCAATTTTCGCATGAACTAACCAGTAACAATCTCCAATTAAACTGGACATTGATACAAGAAGCTGGCATGAACCATTATGAACTAGAAAGAAAAAGGAACACAGCTTCATGGGAAATAATCCAAACAAATATTTTAGCAGGTATAGCTGGAGAAATGCATTCTCAGAAATATACGGAGAAGTTATTAATAAATGGCGTTTATGAATACAGGTTACATTTTAAAGACGCTAATGGCCAGTCGCAGTATTCAAAAATCATCAGCCTAAAAATAGAACAGCCTTCAAATGAAATAAAAGTATTTCCTAATCCAGCCACTTTTCAATTATTCTTAAGTACGGAAAAACCGATTCAAAATGGATATATCAGTCTTTCAAATGCAACGGGCAAAATTGTTTACCGTTCTGCATTATTAAGCAGTAGCAAAACAAGTATTGATATTTCTCATTTACCCAAAGGCGTGTACACCCTTTTTTATGGAGGGCAGAATGAAAAGCATACAGAAATGATTGTGATCCGGTAATTAATTATACTATATACCTAGCCGTTATACTTTCTTTATTCTTTTTGAGATCCGCCGGTGGGCCTGCAAACACCAGGTTTCCACCTGCATCGCCTGCTTCAGGACCAAGATCTATAACCCAGTCAGCACTTTTGATCACATCTGTATTGTGTTCTATTACAATGATAGAATGACCCTGTTCAATCAATGCATTAAAAGAGGTAAGCAGCTTTTTTATATCATGAAAATGAAGCCCTGTTGTTGGTTCATCAAAAATAAATAACAACTTATTATTCGATTTTCCTTTGCCCAGGAAATAAGCCAGTTTAACACGCTGTGCCTCACCACCGGATAATGTATCCGACGATTGGCCAAGTTTTACATAGCCTAATCCTACATTACTCAATGGCTGAATAGCTTTACATAAATTTTTTTCTTCTTTGAAAAATTCAATGGCTTCATCCACACTCATTTCCAGTACATCGAAAATATTTTTTTCCTTGTACTGAACTTCCAGCACTTCTTCCTTAAACCGCTTGCCGCCACATACTTCACATTCCAGGTGAACATCTGCCAAAAACTGCATTTCAACAACCTGTTCGCCTTCTCCCTTGCATGCATCACATCGGCCACCATCCACATTAAAAGAAAAATGTTTGGGCATAAAACCGCGCATTTTACTCAAAGGCTGCTTTGCAAAAAGATCTCTTATTTCGTCATATGCTTTAATATATGTAACAGGGTTACTTCGCGATGATTTGCCTATCGGGTTCTGATCAATCATTTCCACCTGCGAAATCATCTCGAGATCACCTTTTAAACTTTTATGCAAACCTGCTTTTTCACCCGGTTCTCCTTTTATCTTTTTTAAAGCCGGTGCCATGATCTGCTTTACTAATGTGGTTTTACCGCTTCCACTAACACCGCTCACTACACATAAGATATTGAGTGGAAATTGTACGGTAATGTTGTTTAAATTGTTCTGTCGGGCACCTTCAACAACTATGGACCGGTTCCATTTGCGAACCTGTTTGGGTGGTTCAATGGAAAATTCTCCTTTCAGGTATTTACCTGTTAAGCTCTTTGGATTTTTAACCAAAGCCTGGTAATCACCTTCAGCAATAACCTGTCCGCCTAAATGACTTGCCAATGGACCCATATCGATGATATGATCGGCTTCCCGCATCATCATTTCATCATGTTCAACTACTACCACCGTATTACCCAGGTCTCTTAATTCCTTTAAAACTTTAATCAGGTTTTGTGTATCTCTTGCATGTAAACCGATGGAAGGTTCATCGAGTATATACAATGAATTCGTCAGGTTGCTTCCCAGGCTCCTTGTAAGTTGAATACGCTGGCTTTCTCCACCACTTAACGTGTTGGCTAACCTGCTTAGACTTAAGTAACCAAGACCCACCTGCATAAGCGTATTCAACCTATTCCGGATCTCTAATAAAATGCGCTTACCAACTGTTTGCTGATAAGGTGTCAGAAAATCTTCCAGGTTCTGAAACCATTTAACCAGTTCCTTAACCGGCATGGCATTCAGTTCGCCAATATGTTTTTGATTGATCTTTACGTATAAAGCATTTTTCCTCAATCGATAACCCTCACAATCAGGGCAGGTGGTTCTGCCCCTGTACCGGCTTAACAACACACGGTATTGCACTTTATATAAATTCTGTTCTACTTCTTTAAAAAAATCATCTATGCCATTGACCTGGTTATTCCCTTTCCACAAAAGTTCATAATGTTCTTTTGAAAGTTCTGCAATGGGCTTGTGAATGGGAAATTTATAAGATCCTGAACTTTTTATAAAATACTCACGCCATTTACCCAGTTTCTCCCCCTTCCATGGAGCCACAGCGCCTTCATACACACTTAACTGCTTATCAGGTATCACCAGGTCTTCATCAATACCTAAAACCATTGAGAAACCTTCGCAGGTAGGACAGGCACCAAAGGGATTATTGAAAGAAAACAAATTGGGCACCGGTTCTTCAAACTGCATTCCGTCCAATTCAAACCGGTTATTAAAATGTATCAATTGCTTTCCATTGATTTCAATATAAAGATCCCCTTCACCCTCAAAAAAAGCTGTATTGATTGAATCCGCCATGCGGTGTTCATCATCTTCATCAAATTCCTTTGTAATAACCCGGTCAATCAGTACAAATAAATCTCCTTTACTGAATTGCTTTTTCCATTCCTTTTCAGATAAAGACAGTAATTCATCAATTTGTAAAATATCTCCATTGTAGTAAAGGCGACTAAAACCCTTCTGCACCAGGATATTCATTTCTTCAAAAGGGTTCCTGTTCCGGTGTTGTTTAAACTTAATGAGAATGAATACTTTATCTCCAAGTGGCCGTTTGGATATCGCCTTTAAAACATCTGGCACATCTTCTTTTTTTACTTCCCTTCCTGAAACGGGCGAATAGGTTTTTCCTACACGGGCAAATAAAAGCCGCAGGTAATCGTAAACCTCTGTCATGCTGCCTACTGTACTTCTTGGGGTACGGGTTATTACTTTTTGTTCAATGGCGATGGCAGGACAAAGGCCTTTGATATAATCCACGTCTGGTTTATTCATCCTGTTCAAAAACTGGCGGGCATATGCGCTCAGACTTTCTGCATAACGGCGCTGACCTTCAGCATACAGCGTATCAATAGTCAATGAAGATTTCCCGGAACCTGAAACACCGGTAACAACAACCAGTTTATTTCGCGGAATTTCTACATCTATGTTCTTTAGATTATGTACCCGGGCACCCTTTATAAAGATGTTTTCTGCGGTTTTTACGGTAACCCCTTTAACGGGTTTATTCCCAATTTTACTGTTTTTCATAAATTAGCGCCACAAATGTAAACCCTTATCCCATCTTATTTTCAACCAAAATCATTAACAGTTTCTTGACAATATTAAGACCTATCTCCACAATAAAATATTTGGCTGTAACAAAAATTCTTTTACTTTTATAATGAAATCCAATATCAAACAAAACAAAACCATCTTCGCCTATAAGTTATAAACTTCTACACTTTTAATTTTTTACCGAAAAGAAAACCAATATCCTAACCACCTAAACCCCACAGGAGTTTATGAAATCTTTTACAAAACACACCGATCATGAATTGATCCATCTTTTTATTGATGGCAATTTAGATGCCCTTGAAACACTTGTTCTTCGTCATAAGGATAAGTTGTACACTTCCATTTTATTTTTAGTAAAGGACAAATATCTTGCAGAAGATATTTTCCAGGACGTTTTCATCCGCATTATTGATACCATGCGCGGCGGACGTTACACGGAAGAAGGTAAGTTTTTACCCTGGGCCACCCGTATTGCGCATAACCTTTGCGTTGACCATTTTAGAAAAGTAAAAAGAACACCAACTATCAAAAGCGGGGATGATAAAGACATCTTCGAGGTGCTGAATTTTACGGAAGATGGCGCAGATACCTGTATGATGAAAAGACAAAGTCATGACCGCGTTCGGGAAATGCTTAACCGCCTGCCCGAAGATCAACGTGAAGTGATCATCTTACGTCATTATGCAGACATGAGTTTTAAAGAAATTGCTTCTTTAACCAATTGCAGCATCAATACGGCATTAGGTCGTATGCGTTATGGATTAATTAACTTAAGAAAAATGATGGTGCAAAAACAAATTGCATTGTAATACGTTATATTTGCTCAGCGTTGATTTAAGTTCTTGTCATTCTGTATCTCCCACTGCTAAATGGAGAATTCTTTTACAAAGATGAACCTCTTGCTTGCCAGCCGGTAGGCTGATACAGGATGACGCCAAATTGAAAAGTCCCGCATTAATGATAATGCGGGACTTTTTTTTATGCATTATTCAAACTAATTTATCGTCGCTGTTTGAATTCTATTAATTTTTCGTTGATATAAGTCAGCATGCCGGCACGGTCGGTCTTCCGGCAAAATTGATAAGTAGGTCGATAGCTATACATAAATAATTTTAAAGACCTGTCATCAAGCCCCGTCAGCTGTTTAACCCATTGCTGCGGAAAACAATAATCAATAAAATATTCCTGTTCCTGCTTTATTATTTTTTTCTTCAGTTCCCTTTTTTGCCTGGCGGCACGGGAAAAATAACTGACTGGGCTAAGCGAAATTCCAAATCCATTGGTTGGCCTGTTGCCTCCGGTGATGCCAGGCATATTAAATACATCCTGGTATTCATTTCTTCGCAGCAGTGAATCCAGCTGATAATTGCTTTTAACTTTTACCAATGGCAAAATGGACACTTGTTGTTTTAAGGCCACGTCAAATAAAGCATCCAGCATATAATACTGCACAAGTTGGGTATCCGGAAGAAAACCAATGGCAGAAAATATTAGTGTATCACCTTCCCTTGCGTTAATGCTATAATGCCCATTTTGGTCGGCCAGATTAAACTGCTGTAAATTTTTATTTAAAATACTGGCTGCGCCGATCACTTCGTTTTGTTGCGCAACATAAATTTTACCAGTAACTTTTTGTGCCTGGAGTATGTTGATTGAAAATCCGGTAACAAACATGCAAATGATGACAACATGCTTCATCTCTAAAGCTAAGAGCCATTCAATATTTCAAATTAATTTCTGATCGAAACTTTTGTTAAAGAAGCTATTTAACCTTTACTCCTGGACAGGAGGTTTCTCTGTTTCATTTTTACGTTTAAATGCATCCAGACCACAAAGCAACCATTCGGCAAATTCATCAGCATCTGGTGTATATGCTTTTGTTTTTGTAAGAGCGGATTCATCCGTATCAAGAATGGCATATTGAGGCTGCGCCACTGCATCAAAATTCTCAGATTGAAAAGTGGCCCATTTATCGCCAATGGTAATAATGGATTTTTCAATACCCTGTTTAGTTTTATAATCGGGGATTTGCTCTGTTAGAGGCAGGGAACGTCTTTCATCAACATATAAAGAAACAACTACGAATTTTGTACGCATCAGGCTGTCAACGACAGGATCGGTCCATACTTTTTCTTCCATCCGGCGGCAGTTTACACAGGCCCAGCCTGTAAAATCGATCAGTAAAGGTTTATTCTCTTTACGTGCAAGCGCCAAACCTTCATTGTAATCCTTTAATGGTTCAAATCCCTTTTTGCAATTTACTGGGTTATCATAAATACTATAACATAACGGTGGCGGGAAGCCGCTAATCAATTTCAGGTTTGCCCATTTGGTATTGGTAACCCCAGGAATAAGATAAATGGTGAGTATGGAGAATATGGCAATAAAAGCCCAGCGGGTTTTTGAAATTTTTTGTGTTTTAGAATCATGTGGAAAGCGGATGATCCCTAATAAATATAAAACAATGGCAATTCCTATAGCTACCCAGATGGCAATAAACACTTCACGGGGAATAATACCCCATTGTTTTACAAGGTCTGCATTGGACAAAAATTTAACGGCCATTGCTAATTCCAAAAAGCCCAAAACCACTTTTACGTTCGTTAACCAACCACCTGATTTAGGCATTGATTGCAACCAACCCGGGAACAATGCAAAAAGAGCAAATGGCAATGCAAGTCCTAATCCAAATCCTCCCATTCCAAATGATAATTGCATGGCACCTCCATCGGAGCTTAAAGCACCTGCCAGTAACGAACCCAATATAGGACCCGTGCATGAAAAAGAAACAATAGCAAGCGTAAGTGCCATAAAGAATATTCCACCCCAATCACTGATACCCGCTTTTGAATCCATTTTACTGGCAAAAGAACTGGGTAAACCAATTTCAAAATATCCAAAAAATGAAATAGCAAAGACCACAAAAATGCCAAAGAATAAAATATTCAACCAAACATTTGTAGAAATATTATTAAGCACTTCCGGATTTGTCTGATCAAGCAAATGGAACGGGATACTTAATAAGATATAAATCAGGAAAATAAAAAAACCATAAGTGGTTGCATTAATAATTCCTTTTTTTCGGCTTTTAGAACGCTTGGTAAAAAAAGAAACAGTCAGTGGAATCAAAGGGAAAACACAAGGCGTAACCAATGCTATCAAACCTCCAATAAAACCAAGAATAAATATGCCCATCAGGCTTTTATCAGCCGTATCCTCATCGCCACATTTATTGTATGTATTCTGGAGATCGATAGCATCAATCTTAATTTTGGTTTCTGATGCAACACCGCCTTCTAATGGAACAGAAAAATTATAAGGAGTGGCGGGATAAAATTCATCGGTTTTTCCATAAGTGAATTGCAGTATTCCGTGGAGGTTTGCCGGTATGTCTCCGTTGATTTGAATAATTGCCTTCCATTCAGCCGGTCCTTCGTAAACCTGCACCGGCATTTCAAAAATGCTGCTGTTAATTGTTTTTGGGGATGAAATAACTTCGAAAGATCCTTGTTGTCTGATAGATGAATCGGGAAAAACCAATTCAGTTGTTAATATATCACTGATACTCTGGGGTGCATATAATTCCCAACCCTGGGCTCCTTTTGTACTAAAAGTTATTTCATATAAACCTTCGCCGGTTTTTTGAGCAGAAGCTTCCCAATTGAAAACAGGCTGAACTTCCTGTGCTATTAATAAATTGGATAAAAATAAAACTGGAAAAAACAGGAGCAGTCTGGCAAATTTGTTCACGAGTTTCAATTTAAAAATAAACGAGTCCGTATATGAACTCGTTTAGGATAAAGAGACGGTTATGCATTTATTGAACGGCTAAGTTGAAATTCACTTTTTTGGGAGGCAAGCATTTTTCATCATCACAGGTCTGGTATTCGATTGTACCGGTGAGATTTGTTTTGGCATTGGCTTTTAATTTAACCACTTGCACAAACTCTACTTTTTTGGCATACTGGTTAGCAGCAACACCTAATTTATCGTCTTTAAACTTTTCCATTTTACCCACTTCCTTGATTGCTCCGTTTAAAGATATGAGGGGATTTTTATTGAATTGAATGTCTGTAGGTATAGCAATGGCATCTTCTGGTTGTACTTGCGAATAAAGGTGCCATCCTGGTTGCATGGTTGCAGTCATTCTTACTTCATAAGTTTTGTCACCAATTTTTTTAGAGTTGAAAGCCCAACTTACCGGATTTAACTGCGCAAAAGTCGAGGAGCTGGCTACCACTAAAACTATCAAGGAAAATAGGAATTTTTTTATCATTGATACTTGTTTTTTATCTGCTTATGAAACACAAAGATCGCCTATAAAATTCTTTGAAAATGCTAATGTTTGAGCCTGGGTGCTAAAGAATTTATAATTTTTATGCAACCAGGTGTTCAGCAAAAAATAACTGGTTCATAATCTTTCTTCCATCCTCATTTCCTAAGATACTGCTGCACGCTCTTTCAGGATGTGGCATTAAGCCAAAAATATTACGTTCCGCATTACAGATGCCCGCAATATTCCTGGCAGATCCGTTTGGATTAGCTTCTTCTGTAACCCGGCCATGCTGATCACAATACCAGTACAAAACCTGGCTATTTGCTTCTAAATCATTTAAAATTTCATCTGTGGCAAAATATCGACCTTCTCCATGAGCCACAGGGATCTTGTACACTTCGTTTTGCGCATCTTTCAAAAAAACATTTTTGCAGGCAAATTGTTGATGGCTGTTTCTTAATAATGCACCGGGTAACAAGCCTGATTCGCAAAGAATCTGAAAACCATTGCATATCCCCAACACTTTACCTCCCTTCTGTGCAAATTCGATTACGCTTTGCATCATTGGGCTAAACCTGGCAATGGCACCACAACGCAGGTAATCACCATAAGAAAATCCTCCCGGAAGTACAATACAATCATCTGTTGTAAACATACTCAGGTCCTTATCCTTATGCCATAACATAACAACTTCCTGCCCAAGATCATGGACAAGTGCATCCTGCATATCTCTGTCACAATTTGAACCGGGGAAAACTACAACGCCAAATTTCATTTGTTTTATTTTATTGTTTTTTTTTTGCCCAAATGCAAATTTACAATCTTTTTTTACCAACCCGGACCCAGGTACTGAAAGGAAATGATAAAAGCTACCGAGATCCAAAACAATACTAAAGGGAACAATTTATTTACAGGATAAAAATATGTGCAACTATGAAAAGCCGCCAGAGGCAGAGCTGCAACTACCCAGTTTTCAAAAGTATTGGCATTATTAATAAAAGGAACTAATAAAGCAACCAATAAATAGATCAGGATCACACTCCAGCCTTTTCTAACCTGGATCAACATGCGCCTGAGGTTATCCTGCACAAAATACCCTCCAATTAAGAAAGGAATGACCAGCAGTAAAGCACTTCCTGCAATCCAGATAGACTGCATTAATGATGGCAACTTAATATTGACATATGGTAACAACCTTTGAGGATCCCAGCTACCTGCAACGACCAGGTAAATGATATAAAAATAAAATGGCGCAGTTATCCCCAATAAACAAATTAACCATTCATTAAAACGAAACGGCCGCATAATCATCAATGCAAAAAAAGCGAGTACCAGGAAGGCAATGGATGGAAAAAATAAAAATGATGCAATGCCTATTGCAAGACCCATATTGAATATGGTGCTTTTCCCAGCCGTTTGATTATAAATCTTAAAACTTAAGTTCAATACAAAAAGCAAGGCAAAATTGACCAATAAGGGAGCAGAAAAATAATTCCATTCAGGAAAAAGTGAGGTTATCAGGATAAATGACATTGCCGGCAAAAATGTTGACCGGGTCATCATACGCTGTGTGTTCATCAATCCATTTAACCAAAATGCCTGTATTAATAAAAATGAAAATGCCAGAATGGGATAAATTCCGGGAACAGAATCACCCAGGGGTTTTAGCCATTTTAAAACAGCATGAAACAGTATTCCATCTTTTGGATGAATAGCAGGGATATACGGATTAATAAACATGGGCAACTTGACCAGCAAGGCAAACATGGTTAGTATTAACACATTTGCCGGAGTCTTTTGCCTGAAAATACCTATCACAGATTAAAAATAATATTAATTATACTCAATTTTGGCAAAACTAATATAGTTGCGATAAATACATGGTACAATCATTTGTTTTGCACTTACCTGTCTTGCATATTTTGGCATAAACTCATATCCTTTATCCAAATTCTTTAGCGTTGGATTGCGATTGATTTGTCCACCGGGGCTGATGGTGAAGTCGTTCAGCAAAACGGTTCTTTTCTCCATATTATTAAAAAGAAAATGGAGCTCATTACCGGTATTCATCAACTGGTACGAAACCTTATCGCCGGCTTCATCATCAAACTGTTCTTTGCTGATGACATTGCTCCATTCCAGTTTTCCTTCTTTATCAAAAGAAAGGATCATGATATTATCGGCATGATGCCTCATATTCTGGTTTCCAAATCTTGAACGATATGCCCAGCTATTAAAATATGGATAGGTATTATAATAATAGTAATAATCGAGTGAACTCATAAATGGAGAACCGTATAAGTAATTCCACCGGTTCCAGGTTCCACCCCTGGAACTGGTATAATAAGATTCGCTGCCAATGATAAATCCACCATCTCTTTTGGTAATGATATTGCGGATAAAATAATCGTTGAAAGCCATTTTAATATTCGCATCACCCCTGGCTTCATTTCTTAATTCATTTGAAAACGTGATTGTATTTTCCATCATGGGTACATCTGCCTGCTGATCCCAGACATTAAAATAATATCCCTCAATATTTCCGCGACGCTGCTTATAAAAGAAAGATGTGATGAAATAACGTTTATTGAAATTGTCAACCTTAATATGGATCTGGTCAAGATATTGTTCGCCAAAATTGAGTTCATTAACAATTAATTCATCCGTGGTGGCGGGTTTTATCATGAAACTGGCCTGGGTAATATTGTCATTATTATTACGGGTGAATTTGGTAAAAACAAGATCGCCTTCATTATCGATATGAAATTCATCCAGGTTGTCCTTCCTGTCTTCCATAGGAATTACCAACTCACTACTCTTTAAATGATTCAGGTCTTTATCAAAAAGCCGGGTTGATAATGCGTAAGCTTTCCGGTTTTTACTATTGATCTTAAAAACCATGATCTTTTCCTTATCCTCGCTGCTTAACGTGCTGTAAATTTTATTATCTGCAGAAAAATTAATTTGCGTGGTATCCAACTGCACAACTTCGGAAATCTTATTTCCCATCTCATCAAGCTTTACCGCCATACAATACACGACATTTTTTTTCTGGAACTGGTAGACCATATAACTGAAATCAGTGTATGGAAAAAAATCAATATTTATAAGCCGATCAGATGGCAGGAATTCCTGGTCCACTTTTTTGATCATTTTCATATCCGTATCATACACGGAAATCCAGTGATTCCCCCTGATATTTTTATAAATAAGAAAATTACCACCTGTTTTCCCGATGATCTCGAAATTCATCCGCCGGTTATCTTCCCTGTCAGGTTCACTATAAACGATTTTCTGCGCATGCAGGTAACCGGTTGTTATCAGCAAAAAAAACAAACCAAAAAGAGCTTTCCTATTCAACATTTTCAAGAGTTTTTTGATAAATAAAGTTACAAGCTTGCCTGTTCAGATTCTTTTTTATTTCGTTAAGATTCTGCGGGCATAGAAATCTACTGACGAGAGATTGGCAGAAAGTGCTGCATGCACCCTGTATTCCATGCAACAACAAAAAAAACGATCAACCGTTAATTCCTTTATACCCTACTTTTGACAATTATTTAAAAGCCCCGGCCTGGCCACATAGTAAGGTATATATAAAATAACCACCCGAAAGTGAAAATACCAACAAACAAAGTAACTGCTGCAGGACTGGTAATAGCATTAGGCATTATCTACGGCGATATTGGAACTTCTCCACTTTATGTATTCAATGCAATCATAAATAACCATACGATCAATGATATGCTGATTATTGGTAGCCTGTCATGTATTATATGGACCATTACACTGCAAACAACTATAAAATATGTCTGGCTTGTTTTAAAAGCAGATAACCGGGGAGAAGGTGGCACGTTTGCATTGTACGCCCTTGTTCGAAGACGAAAAAAATGGCTGGTTCTACCTGCCATGATCGGAGGAGCTGCTTTGCTGGCTGATGGAATTATTACACCACCCATCTCCATTACCTCCGCGGTGGAAGGATTACAAAAAATACCTGCTTTCAGTAATATCGAGCAATATATTGTATACATAGTGCTGGTTATACTGGCAATGTTCTTTTTTCTTCAACAATTCGGAACGGCTTCCATTGGACGTTTTTTTGGACCCATCATGGTAGTATGGTTTTCCATGCTTGCAATATTGGGTCTCTGGCACATTTCTGATCATTACAGCATTTTACAGGCATTCAACCCATATCATGCGGTAGAATTTATTCGCGTTTATCCCAACTCGTTATGGATACTTGGTGCGGTGTTCTTATGTACTACAGGTGCGGAAGCATTATACAGTGACCTGGGGCATTGTGGCAGGGACAATATCCGGGTTTCATGGATTTTTGTAAAAAGCTGTTTGCTTTTAAATTATCTCGGGCAGGGTGCATCATTATTAAAAAATCATACAGGCCTTTTTATCAATGAACAGGTTAAAGCGCAATTAGGGATTAATGCATTTTATGACCTGATGCCACAGTGGTTTATTCTAATTGGTGTTGTTATTGCCACTACTGCTGCCATTATTGCCAGCCAGGCCATGATCTCAGGGTCATTTACCCTGATCAGCGAAGCCATGCGGTTAAACCTTTGGCCTAAATTCAGAATCCGCTATCCCTCTGAAGAAAAAGGTCAACTCTTTATTCCGAGTATAAATTTTTTCATGTTTATTGGCTGCGCAGCGGTTGTATTATATTTCAGAACATCATCCAGGATGGAGGCAGCGTATGGATTAGCCATCATTGTTACTATGTTGATGACAACCATATTATTTGCCAACTATATGGTCATCCACCGGGTGAAACCTTTATTGATCTGGCTATTCCTGGGCATTTATTCAATAATAGAAATCATTTTCCTTTCCGCACTTTTACAAAAGTTCTCTCACGGAGGTTATATGTCTTTCATTATTGGAGGAGCCATGTTTGCCATCATGTATATATGGTACCGGAGTAGGAAAATCAAAAACCGGTATGTTGAATTTGTGCGACTGGATCATTATATCCCCAAGATCCAGGAATTGAGTAATGACCGTACTGTACCCAAATATGCTACGCACCTGGTTTACCTGACGAGTGCCAATAATCCCAAAGAAATTGAACATAAAATCATTTATTCCATACTTAATAAAAAACCCAAAAGAGCGGATATCTATTGGTTTGTTCATGTTGATACATTGGATGATCCTTATACCTGCGAATACAAAGTGGATCATATTATTCCAAACGATATTATCCGCGTAGAATTCAGGTTAGGTTTCAGGGTGGAACCCCGAATTAACCTGATGTTCAGACAAGTAGTGGCTGACCTGGTAGCCAATAAAGAAGTAAATATTACCAGCCGTTACGAAAGCCTTGAAAGAAATAATGTGGCTGGTGATTTTCAATTTATCGTTATGGAGAAATTCCTTAGCCAGGATAATGAACTGCCGTTTTTTGAAAGGATCGTGATGAAACTGCATTTTGGATTGAAAGAAGTTAGTCTTTCAGAAGAAAGAGGTTTTGGATTGGATCCTTCGAATGTGACCATTGAAAAGTTCCCCCTGATCGTGGCGCCGGTAACAGAATTGCGGTTAAAGAGAATTGATTCGGATTAAAGCAAGACTGTATTATCTTAACAGTTCACAAAATGCATTCCCTTGCCTCCCCTGGTGTTGTATATCATAGCTGGTATTGTTATCGTGCTGCTGCTGATTTATTTTTTCCAGGAGAAATTGATCTTTAAACCTGAAGTACTTAAGCAGGATTTTCAATTCAAATACGACCTGCCATTTAAGGAACTGTATTTTGAAGTGAAAGCAGGTGTTCGCATTAATGCGCTGCATTTTTCCAGGGATAAACCATTGGGATTGATTTTATACCTGCACGGTAACACACGAAGTATTAAAGGATGGGCCCGCTACGCTAAAGATTTTTACCGGTATGGGTATGATGTCGTTTTGGTGGACTACAGGGGTTTTGGAAAAAGTACCGGCAAAAAAAGTGAAAAGGAAATGTTGTCGGATATCCAATTTGTTTATGAATCCTTATTAAAAGATTATGCGGAGCATCACCTCATTGTTTATGGCAGAAGTATGGGTAGTGGCTTTGCGGCCAAAATTGCTTCGGACAACCATCCCCGTTACCTGATCCTGGATGCTCCTTATTATAATTTTACTTCTGTGGTGAAAAGGTTTTTGCCCATACTACCCCTCAATTTAGTGCTAAGATACCACCTGCGTACGGACAAATGGATCCGCCACATCAACTGCCATTGTTACATTATTCATGGCACAAAGGACTGGTTAATACCAATCAGGCATAGTGAAAAGCTGCAGCATATCAGTCCTTCAAAAATTACATTAATAAGAATACACGGTGGCGGCCACAACAACCTTCCTTTGTTTGATGAATACCATAACTTTTTAAGGGATATTTTGAAATATTAAAGCTGAAATAAAGCTTGTTAAGGTATTTGATCCATCCACAGATTTATCCAAAATGTCCATCCGGGCACTAAAAGACAGGAATTCCCCGTTTATATTATCGAAAAATGGTAACCTTCCAGGATGGATGTAAAAATTATATCGTTTGAAACTTTGCACCTACCAGATTATTTATAAAACTTGCAACTCCCTTTTAAGGGGTTGTTAATGAAATTGAAATTAACAAAGCGGTAGGAATCGAAATAAAAGATGAACCGTCCTATTCATGAAAAAACCTGCATATGAACCTTAAATTTTACCCCCTCATCGTTTCACTCGCCATTCTATTATTTTCTGCCTGTAAATCTGCCAGCAAAAGTTATGACTCAGGCAATTATGATGAAGCAGTGGAACTGGCCATTAAAAAAATTCAAAAGAATCCTGATAATGGCGAAATGAAATCCATTTTACAAAATGCTTATCGCTATGCTGTTGAAGACAGGGAAAAGCGAATTGCCCAATTAGCTTCAAACAACAACGAGATGAAATGGGAATGGATTTATAACGAGTATATACATCTTCAAAGGCTGGGTGATGCCATACAAAGGGCGCCCGAAGCAAGAAGAATTATAACGCCTGTTGATTACACATCCTACATCAATACTTACAAAGAAAAAGCGGGTGATGTACATGTTGAAAAAGGTGTTCAGTGGATGACTTATGATGATAAACCTTCGTATCGCAAAGCATATAATGAATTCAGAACAGCCTTGAATTACAAACCAGGCAATCCTGAGGTGCAACGTCAAATGGAAGACGCATATAATGCAGCCATCCTGCGTATTGCCGTTATTACGCCTGAACAACATGTTGGTTACCGTTACACCAGCAATGCACAGCGCCAGTTCGAAGGTAATATCCTACGCAATCTTCAACAAAACATCAATAACGAGTTTATTAAATTCCATTCTACCTACGAAACCACTTTACAACCGATAGACCAGGTAATGGAAATTTATATTGACCGGATGGATATTGGAAGAGCCTATGATGAAAAAAAGACAAGGGAAGTTTCCCAGGAAGTAGTGATCAAAGAAATTGTTCATAAAAAAGATTCAGTTACTAAAGAATACGGTAAGGTGTATGCTAAAATCACTACGGTGCATCGGAAATTAAAATCAGAAGGCAACCTGATCGTGGCCATGCGTGATATGGAAGGCCGCAGCCTGTGGTCAGAAAATGTAAAAGGAATGCATACCTGGGAAGCCAATATGGCAAGTTACACGGGTGATGAAAGAGCCTTATCTGACAGCGATAAGCAATTGGTGAATCAAAAAGAACCAAAGGTTCCTGATGAAGATGATATTTTGGATGCTATTTATCGCGAGCTAAACAGGGATCTGCTAAGCCAGGTCAAAAGTTATTTTAACAGAACTTACTAAAGATAAAGGGACAGGTTTTTCACTTGTCCCTTTTTAATTTCATCTTTGCGCCCTGTATGAAAAGATTTTTTACAAAAAAGTTTTTGAAGGGCCTCAAAATATTTTTGGTCATTTATATTCTAGTGGGTGCTGCTCTTTATTTCTTCCAGGAAAAATTATTGTTTCATCCTGAAAAGTTACCAGCCAATTACCGGTTTGAATTTATTAAATCTTTCAGGCAGGTTGATGTTCCATTAGACAATGAAACCAATTTAAGCATCGTACAATTTACCGTTCCGGATTCATTGAATAAAGGCGTTGTTCTTTATTTTCATGGCAATAAAGGTAACATTAATCGTTATGCGCCTTTTGCTGATCATTTCACCCGCAATCATTACGAAGTCTGGATGATTGATTACCCGGGCTTTGGAAAAACCACTGGTAAAATGTCTGAAGATCGGTTGTATTCAGACGCATTAATATTATACAAGATGGCCCGCAGCCGGTTTTCAACAGATAGTATTATTATTTATGGAAAATCCATAGGTACTGGTATTGCCTCCCAGCTGGCGGCTATCCGGGATTGCCGCCAATTGATACTGGAAACTCCATATTACAGTACGCAATCTCTTGCACGGCGTTTTTTCCCAATATATCCTTCGCTGTTAAAGTATGAATTGAAAACTGCTGATCACCTGGACAAAATTAAAGTTCCTGTAACAGTTTTGCATGGCACTGATGATTGGACGGTACCTTATGATGAATCAAAAAAAATAAAAGAAGAACATCCGCAGGTTAAGTTGATATCATTTAAAGATGGAGAACATAATAACCTGCATACCTACCCGAAATTTCAACAGTCCATAGACTCCCTGCTTGGGTACTGATCAGATCGGGACGACCCTGTTGGTTTTATTTTGTTTGAACTTGGATGGAACAGCATTTAAAATTTCTTTGGTAAGAATATCCACCAATCGTTTTTTTACAAAATCCCTGTGTACGACTAAACTGACTTCCCGCATAGGAATGGGTGATTTGAAATGACGTATAGACTGTTCCTGTTTTCGAGAAAAACCGATGGTCGCAATTTCCGGGAGGATTGTGATCCCATCACTGATATCCACCATTCGCCTTAATGTATCTATGCTTCCGGCCTCATATTCAAAACGATGAATAGATTTACTTTCTTTTTGTAACTCGCATAAATTCATGATCTGGGATCGAAAACAATGCCCTTCCTCCAATAGCCAGAGTTTATTGGGATCAATATCCTTTGCCAGTACATATTTTTTTCCATACATATCATTTTGCGGACTTACATAAACCAGCATTTCCTCATAAAAAAGTACATGTTCGGAAATGCCAGCCTCCTGTAAAGGAGTAACTAAAATTCCTGCGTCCAATCGCCCATCTTTTAACCTTGCTATGATTTTATCTGTCGTTAATTCAGTTACAACCAATTTTACATTGTTGTATTTCCTAATAAATTGGTGAATAAATAATGGCAAAAGATATGGCGCCAGCGTTGGGATGATACCCAGTTTTAGTTCGCCCGCAATCACCCCTTTTCGTGTATGTATAATGTCCCCGATCAATGATTTTTCTGCCAATATTTTTTTTGCCTGTGCAATGATTTCAATACCAGCTTCTGTTGGGATAACCGGTTGCTTGCTTCGGTCAAACAGCAATATCCCCAATTCATCTTCCAGCTTTTTCAATTGCATGCTGAGGGTAGGTTGTGTAACATAACAGTGTTCGGCTGCCTGGGCAAAATGCCTGTATCTGTCCACCGCAACCAGGTATTCCAATTGCACAAACGTCATATAGATTTTATATATAAGGATATAAAATTAATCAATTTGATTTATGATTGAATACGCAGCTTAACGATCCAATCATTTATCAATTGCCAATGGAGTTTGTTTTTATGCCGGCATTATGAAAACACTTATGATTACAACACCTGATATTGTATAATCGTGATTTATGACTTGAACAATTGATCAACTTTACTGCTTATCCAGCAGTTATTTTTTTCTATCCTCCTGCAGTATTACTTCTTCGTCCTTTACCTGCAGCAAATACCTTCCGCCAACCTTCAATGCATAATTTTCTTTCTCATGACTTACCGGGAACTCAAAACAAACCGGGTAGTCAAATTCTTTTATCCATTCATGAATGATATCGTAAACATGTTTGCCAAAAGGCCTGTCCGTATCTTTATTATCAGTAAATTTTCCAATCACCAATCCTGCCAGTTTATCCAGTTTGCCACTTCGTTTTAACTGGTTCATCATCCTGTCAATATTGTACAGGTATTCACCAATATCTTCCAAAAAGAGGATCTTCCCTTTTGTATCTATATCTGATTTAGTGCCTACACAATGCGACAGTAAAGCCAGGTTTCCACCTACAAGTTCACCTTTGGCTTTTCCTTGCCGGTTAAGCATGTTTGGTGAACTGTTATAATTTGCTATTTCACCTTCCAATGCTTTTTTCAGCGATTGTACATATGGGTTTTGATATTCATTTTCCTGGAATGCTGCGGCCATCGGTGCATGCAATGTTGCAATGCCGTAATTGGAAAAAATATGCGAATGCATCACGGTGATATCACTAAAACCAATGATCCATTTTGGATTTTTTTTAAATTTTTTAAAATTAATCTGATCAATGATCCTGGATACGCCATACCCACCACGGGCACACATAACCGCATTGATACTTTTATCATCCAGCATATCCTGCAAGTCAGCAAGTCTTTCCTCATCTGTTCCTGAAAAATAATTATTAGATGTTCCTCCAATTGTTTTGCCCGTTTTCACCTGGTATCCCCAGCTTTCCATTGCGTTTATACAATCCTGGACTTTTTCCAAAGGCATATAACCTGCCGGACAAACCAGCCCGATCGTATTTCCCTTTTTTAAATATGGTGGCATCTTAATTTTCATAATGGTAAAATATTTTTAAAATTATATTTCTGTCAAAGTGCAAATAGAGGAATTTACAATCAGCTTATGCTCCACCCCACATTTTAATGCATAATTATCTCGCTGATGGCCCACCGGAAAATGAAAACATACCGGGTATTTATATGAGGATACTTTTTCCATTACGACATCATAAATAGTTTTACCAAATTCTTCGCCTTCATCATCTGTCTTAATACCAAACCCGCCAATGATCAATCCTTTTAAAGTAGATAGTTTACCCGTTCTTTTCAGGTTCCAAAACATCCTGTCAATACTGTACATATACTCCCCGGTATCTTCTAAAAATAAAATTTTACCGGCAGTTAAAATATCCGAGGAAGTTCCTGCCAGTGTTTCAAGCGTCCGTAAATTTCCGCCAATCAATCTACCTGTTGTTGTACCAGGCCGGTTAAATTCCGTTGGAGGGATTTCATACAACATCTTTTCCCCGATAATTGATTGCCTGATAGAATCTATGGTTTGCATTTGTAAATCATCGGCCGTTGCCGGATCACCAGGAAAACTATTGGTCATTTTTGAATGAATGGATGCTATATTCAAACGGCTGATATGCGCATGCAGCACCGTTATATCGCTGAATCCAATAACCCATTTGGGTTTTGCCACAAAATGGTTCCATTTAATCCGATCCACAATCCGAACAGATCCATAACCACCGCGGGCACACAAAATAGCCTGCACCTCGTTTGTATTCAACATATACTGAAGATCGTGCAACCGCTCTTCATCGGTGCCTCCAAATGTAAAATCACGCTTGCCAACGGAAGTTCCAAGTTTTATATTGAATCCCCAACTTTCAATCAACCGGATAGCCGGCAACATGTCTTCTTCTGTAATATAACCTGCCGGTGAAGTAATGCCAATCACATCGCCTTTTTTTAAATAGGGAGGAATACTGAACTTTTTATCGGGATCTGTTACCTGCGGCATGGCTTGTCCTGGCCTGGGCAAAAAGGATGCACCAACAATAGCAGAACCGGCACGAATAAAATTTTTCCTGTCCATAATCAAAATGTATTAAAAACAGTGTTTTGGGGAATGGGCCTGATAAAAGTATTTTTGCAAACTTACCTGTTTCATTTTTGCCCTGCATATTTTATAAACAGGAAAAATACACCCTGGCAATTGTTTAATAAAAGAATAAAAGCCAATAAAAAAGAATTTTTGGAAAATGAGTGATTATAAAAGAATACTGGTTACCGCTGCCCTGCCTTATGCTAATGGACCTTTACACATCGGCCACCTGGCTGGTTGTTATATTCCCGCGGATATCTATGTACGTTACCAGCGTGCAAAGAAACGGGATGTAAAATTTGTTGGCGGAAGCGATGAGCATGGGGTTCCTATTACAATCAGGGCTTTGAAGGAAGGCGTAAGCCCGCAGGAAATAGTGGATAAATATCACGAGCAGATAAAGGAAAGCTTTGTGCAAATGGGTATCTCCTTTGATATTTATTCCCGCACATCCAATAAAGTGCATCATGAAACCGCCGCAGATTTCTTCAAAAATTTATATGATAAAGGACTGTTTGAAGAAAAAGAAACGGAACAATATTTTGACGAAAAAACAAAAACGTTCCTAGCTGACCGTTATATTGTTGGCACCTGCCCGGTTTGTGGAAACGATAATGCGTATGGTGACCAATGTGAAAAATGCGGATCTTCTTTGAGTCCTGAACAATTGATCAATCCACGCAGTGCATTGAGCGATGCGATACCTGTAAAGAAAAAAACAAAACACTGGTACTTTCCATTACAACAATATGAACCCTGGCTACAGGAGTGGTTGATAGAAGGACATAAAGAATGGAAGAATAACGTTTATGGTCAGTGTAAAAGCTGGCTCGACCAGGGACTGCAACCAAGAGCAATGACTCGCGATAGCAACTGGGGTGTAAAAGTTCCACTGGCCGATGCGGAAGGAAAGGTTTTATATGTATGGTTCGATGCGCCGATCGGATACATATCTGCCACAAAGGAATTAACCGTGCATTGGGAAGATTACTGGAAAAAAGAAGACACGAAACTGGTGCATTTTATTGGTAAGGATAATATTGTATTTCATTGCATTATATTTCCATCCATGTTAAAAGCACATGGAGAATATGTGTTACCGGATAATGTTCCCGCCAATGAATTTTTAAATATTGAAGGCGAAAAAGTTTCTACCAGTCGAAATTGGGCCGTGTGGGTACATGAATATGTAAAAGATTTTCCAGGATCTGAAGATGTTTTACGCTATGTGCTTTGCGCCAATGCACCAGAAACAAAAGATAATGATTTTACCTGGAAAGATTTCCAGGACAGAAATAACAGCGAACTGGTCGCCATTTTTGGCAATTTTGTAAACCGGGCATTTGTATTAATGCATAAGCTATGTAATGGTAAAGTGCCTCCATTGCATGCCAGTGTACTGGATGCCGTTGATGAACAAATGATCAGCGATATTGAAAAATCAAAAATTGAAATTGAACAATCGCTTGAGCAATATAAATTTCGTGATGCCTTGTTTTCTGTGATAGACCTTGCCCGCAAAGGGAATCAGTACATGCAAAAAAAGGAACCGTGGATCCTTGTAAAGAAATTGGCTGAAAATCCACAGAACCAGTTACTGATCGACAATACATTGCATATTTCCCTGCAGCTTACAGCCAACCTGGCCATTTTAGTTAATCCCTTTTTACCAAACACCGCCCAAAAAATGATCTACATGATGAAGGTGGTTGATAAAATTCTGGATTGGGAAAATGCAGGTAAAATGAAATTATTAAGTGTGGGTTATAGCTTACGTCCACCAGAATTATTATTCAGGAAAATGGAAGATGAAGAAATACTTGCTCAAGTGGAAAAATTGCGGTCAGGATCGGCTAATGCTACAAAACCAGTTAATGATATTTCTAAAGAAATGGACGAATCAAAAAATAATTCTTTAAAACCGGAAATTGTTTATGATGATTTTGACAAACTGGACCTCCGGATAGCTACGATATTAAGTGCTGAAAAAGTTGCGAAAGCGGACAAACTTTTAAAATTGGAAGTAACATTGGGTTTTGAGAAAAGAACCATTGTATCAGGAATTGCACAACATTTTACACCCGAAGAATTAATTGATAAACAAGTTGTAATTGTGGCAAACCTGGCTCCCCGAAAATTAAAAGGGATAGAAAGTAATGGTATGATCCTTACAGCCGAAGAACCTGGCGGTAAATTAATCTTAATTAACCCTACTCATTTTACGCTGCCTGGAAGTAATGTTAAATAGTTATAACAACAGATTGCCGTTTACGATCGTTAAAGTTGGAACTACCATATTGTTCCCTGGCTTAGCCTATTAATTGGTATATTTCAGGAAGATTTAGTGCTGGCAATTGTATGAAAGAAACCTTTATTCCACGGAACCGAAAATTAAGCAATGTCCTTGCACTGGTGCTATTGGGATTAATCTTTCTTGGAGGCATTTTTCACTTCTGGTTTATAAATAATACAGAGGAATTTTTTGAGAATATCGTTTCAACCCAATCACAGGGCAAAGTCAAATTAAAAGTAAAAAGTGTAAGCTTCAATTATTTCAGCAGGAAGGTGCGGTTACAACAAGCTGAATTTTTCTCAGAGGATTCACTTTCCTCCACCAACTCGTATCGATTTAATGTTGCGGATTTAAGAATAAAAGTAAAATCCATCCGGTCATTAATTTTTGAACAGGAAATATTAATTGATTCTTTATCGCTGGTTACTCCACATGTAATCATTACACATTTACGGCACAATGAAATAAATGATGAAAATGATACTGTTAATATTCACCAGGAATTTTCCATTGCCCGTGAAATGGGAAATATTTATCGCTCCATTGAAGATGCTTTGAATATTCTTCAAATCAGGTATTTTAAAATCATTGAAGGACGTTTTAGTTTGGTAAATGCATTACGACCAAAAGATAAGCCAATCGATATCTCTCATATATTTTTAGAAGTTGACAATATAAACGTAAATGAGGCACAGAAAAAAGACAGTGCTAAATTCCTTTTCAGTGACAATATAATTTTACGAACACATTCGCAACAGATTGTTTTTCCGGGTGGCCGGCATAAATTAAGTTTTGACGCCTTCCAGATGAATGTGAAGGATAAAAAAATTGAAATAGATAATTGCAGGATTTCAGGAGAAAAATCTGATACCAGCAAAGTTGCATTCGATATGTTTTTCCGCAAATTGCAATTGTTGAATTTTGACTTTGCTGCTCTGGCGAATGACGACCTGATAAAAGCCGATTCTGTTTATTGCCAGGATCCGGAATTTAAATTATCGCTAGTCCTGAGGAAGAAAACTGAAGTCCGTAAAAATCAGTCTTTTCAATTGAATGAAGTGTTCAGGCAATTGGGAAGTAACATGGAAATAAAGTTCGCCGGTTTAAGCAATGCAAATGTAGAGATCACCACCACTCGTGATAATAACCCGGTTGTATTTAGTTCAGAAGGAAACGATCTTTTTTTGTATGACTTCAGTATAGACAATGCTGCAACAAAACCCATTCAAATGGGCGGTATCGATGTAGCGATTCGAAACTATGATATGGTTACAAGGGATGGAAGCACAGCGATAAAATTTGACAGCATTCAACTTAGAAACAATACGATCAGGCTGAATAATTTTTCACTATCACCTACGAACCAGGTATCAAACAAAAATATCAGGAATATTGACGTTCCTTTATTGCAAATTACCGGTTTATCATGGGAAAATCTTTTAGCTGACCGGACGATCGTAGCTGAAAAAGCAGTTCTGCATAATCCCCGCATTTCCTATAAAAAAATCAACCAGGGTAAAAGCCGGCAATCGTTTTTCCATGCACTAGCAGGCATTGATGAATTGATGGAGGTGGATCAACTGGAATTAATCAATGGACAATTTAAACTGGATCTGAAAGATCAAAAAAGTTTTGAATTAGAAAATATTAATTTTTCAATCAGGAGTAACCAATTTGTATCATCTCAAAATATTGGACATATTGAAAGATCAATTGAACAATTTAATTTTTCCAAAGGTTCAATACGGTTAAATAATTTAAACATCGTTTTAAATGATGTGAAATATGCAGGCAGAAGGGAACAACTTCATGCTGTATCTGTAACGGTTAATGATTTAGATAACCAATCCGTTGCTCTTTTAAATGACGTTTACGTAACGAATCTCTCCGTAAACGAAGCACTTAAAAAGTTTAGTGTTGATAGTGTTAGCTGGAGCGAAGGAAATATTAATTACCTGCCAACGCAAATAAAAAAAGGTGCAAAACAATCCAAATCGGAAATCAATATTCATAACATCTCCGGAAAAAATACCCGGGTCAATACTAATCTGCCTTCATTGAAATTAAAGATGGATTTGTATTGGGTAAAAGCAGACAAATTTAGTGTATTGGGCAACGATAGACCTGTTTTTGAAAATCTTTCATTCAGTGGAGAACAGTTTAGTTCGCAAACAAATGACTTGTTGTTGCAGGTTGGCAATTACACCATAAAGGATAATCAATCATCCAGCCTTGAGCAGGTTTTATTAGAAAGAAACAGCCTATATGATTCTCTCTATGTTGCAATACCCACGCTGAAGTTTACACCTTCAATCAATGCACTGCTGCAAAATCAGTATGCTTTCAGTACGCTTGAAGCTTATAAGCCTGTATTTCGCTACTCAAGTCAAGTGAAAGCCGGGAACAAAGATTCTTCTGTTTTTAAATTACCCGCTGCTTTTGTCGAGAATCTAAAAATATTTCAACCTGAAATATCCATTAAAAATATTTCAGCAGATAATGCCCAGGAAATCTTCATGCATGGGTTGAATGATGAAAATAACGTTCTCCAACTCTCTAACATCAATACCACGTTACAAAATATTAATATCGGCGAAATAATTCTTGAAACAAACAACCTTGTTTTTGTGAATGAAAATAAAAGATGGGGTGTTGATTCTGGAAAATTACGATTATCCATAACCGGTATCCATTTTTCAAAAAAACAAAATCCATCTTTATCCGGGAGGGCATTGCTTAAACAGGCTTATTTCTTAAATCCGATTCCATTCCGGTTATCTGAAAATTCAACCATAACATTGGATTCAATACAAATAAATAACCTGGATCTTGGTACAGGCAATAAAAGTTTATTGCAATATTTAAAAAACAGTCCCTCATTTAAAATTTCACGGCTTACCGGCAAACTTGAAGATACCGCAACAATTATTCGTTGGTTTAACGGGAAATACGATCATGCAAAAAAATATGTAGAACTTGATTCATTCAGTTATCGTCCTTTACTTAATCGTGATGAATATATTTCATCGCAACCTTATCAATCAGATTACTTGCTGGCCAAAACCGGTTTATTTACTATCAGTGATCTTAATATAGAAAAATATTTAGCTGACAGTATTTTAGAATTGGGTTTAATAAAGGCTGATAAAGCTGATATTTCTGTATTCAGGAATAAACTGGTACCACGTAAGCAAATACCCATCAAATATTTGCCCACTGTTGCTATGCAAAATAATTCGAAGCTTTTCAATATTGACTCTATTAATCTTACCCGTTCACAAATAACCTATACTGAATTAAGTGAAAAAACAAAAGACACCGGTACCATATATTTTACATCAATGGATGTTCATTCCGGACCATACACTAATATGAATATTGGTGATAATGATTCTTTGAGAGTTCATGCAAGGGGTAACCTGTTTGATAAAGGCGTATTGAATCTTCAATTCCATCAATCCTATCTTGATTCATTAGCGGGTTTTGAACTGGCAATGCAAGCAGAATTAGAAGATGCAACAGTAGTTAACCAGGTGTTGGTTCCGATAACGCAGGTAAAAATCAGTTCCGGTACACTGGATTCGCTTTGGTTATATGCAACCGGAAATAATTATGCAACACGTGGAGAAATGAAAATGTTGTATAATAAATTGAAAGTGCAGGTTAAAAAAAATGATAATGAAAAAGCTTCTTTTAGTGAAAAATTATCCTCATTCATTGCCAATAATTTTTTAATCAGGAGTCATAATCTTCAACAAAAAACTGGCATCATTTTTTTTGAAAGATGGCAGGACCGGTCAGTATTCAACTACCTGGTAAAAATTTTGGTTAGCGGTATCAGTACAAGTATTGGATTAAAAAGTAATGCAAAAGCAATTAAGGAATACGAATTGCATATCAAGAAACTGACCCGGTAATTTCGGTAATAATGAAGAAACCTTCATTATAAATATTTACATCATTTAAAAATAATAACACATGAAAAAGTTGTTTTTTTTCATTGCATTAGGTAGTATAATGGCCTGTAATAATAAAGCTGATAATAATAATAATAATAATCAAATGGGTGCCATTGGTCCTGGTCCATCTTCAGCAGATTCTATAAAAATAGATTCCGTAAATTATCCATATACGGCATCCTATGCGGATCAATTTTCAGTTGGTAATTCCCAGCATGCACAAACCGTTTTAAATGTTTGGAAAAGTTGGGACAGTGGAAATATGAGCCAGTCGAAAGATGCTTTTGCTGATTCAGTAACAATGGTATTTACCGATGGATCAACGTTGAAAGGAAATCGTGACAGTATTATAAATGCCAGTCAGCAATACAGGGATAATTACGATACTATTTCAAGTAATCTTGAAGCAGTAGTTCCTTTAAGTGTTGATGAAAAAAATGAAACCTGGGTTAGTGTGTGGGGAACAGAAACAACAACAAAAAATGGGAAAAAAGATTCCATGAAATTACATGAAACCTGGAGATTGAATAATGCAGGTAAAATATATCATGTACAGCAATATTCAGCAAAGCCACCTGTGGCTGATAAGTTGAAAAAATAAATCTAAAAAGCTCCCGTAAAGGAGCTTTTTTAATTCCATTCCTATTTTCTATCTTCGGGGTAAATAGTTAGTTATGCAACTATTTGCCCTTTTTGAATTTTTAATATCCGTGTTCTAAATAAATAAAAAATGGTAAATGACATGAGCCATGATAATATCTCATTAATATGAATGATTATCTGGTGAATTACATTAGTTCAAAAAAATAAAAAATTGAAATGAAAAGAATTATAAAAAAAGTAGCTGTATTAGGTAGTGGTGTAATGGGTTCAAGGATTGCCTGTCATTTTGCAGGTGTAGGACTACAGGTACTTTTATTAGATATTCCTGCCAAGCAAGAAGGTGATAAAAAAACTGATAAAAATAAAATTGTAAATGATGCTTTAGCTGCTGCTGTAAAATCTAACCCCTCTCCCATTTATTCCAAAGATGTTTTAAAACGTATAAGTACAGGAAATTTTGAGGACAATTTGAAAGATATTGCTGCCTGCGATTGGACCATCGAAGTGGTGGTGGAGCGCCTTGATATCAAACAAAAAATATTTGAACAGGTTGAACAATTCCGCAAACCCGGAACATTGATCACTTCCAATACATCCGGCATTCCCATTCATATGATGACGAAAGGAAGGAGTGAAGATTTTAAAAAACATTTTTGTGGAACACACTTTTTTAATCCCCCGCGATATTTAAGGTTATTAGAAATCATTCCAACGCCACATACTTCCTCTGAAGTTGTGGATTTCCTGATGCATTATGGTGACCTGATTTTAGGAAAAACAACAGTATTAGCCAAAGACACACCGGCATTTATTGCAAACCGGATTGGTGTATTTAGCCTGATGTCAATCTTTAACCTGGTTGAAAAATTAAATTTATCGATTGATGAAGTGGAGGCACTAACGGGAACCATCATAGGAAGACCCAAATCTGCCACATTTCGCACGGCCGATGTAGTAGGCATTGACACATTGGTGAATGTTGCCAAAGGAGTTCATGATAATTGCCCGCAGGATGAAGCCCGTTCACAATTTGAAATACCTGCATGGTTGCAGCAAATGGTTTCTAACAAATGGTTAGGTGATAAAACCGGCCAGGGTTTTTTCAAAAAAACAAAATCGGCCGGCGGAGAAAAAGAAATTTTGGTTCTTGACCTTCAATCCATGGAATATAAACCAAGAGTAAAACCAAAATTCGCTACGCTTGAAGCAGCCAAACCTATTGAAGATCTCAACCAACGTTTAAAAGCGATGGTTGCAGGAAAAGATAAAGCGGCTGAATTTTACAGGCATTTTCATTATGGATTATTTTCTTACATCTCGCATCGCATTCCCGAGATCAGTGATGAAGTTTATCGTGTAGACGATGCTATGAAAGCAGGTTTTGGCTGGGAGATCGGTGCATTTGAAACCTGGGATGTTTTAGGACTGGAAAAGACGATAGCATCAATGAAAGAAGCTGGCTATGCCATTGCTCGTTGGGTTGCTGAAATGGTAGCAGGTGGTAACAAAAGTTTTTACAAAATTGAAAATGGACGCAGACTGGTATATGATCCTGCTACAAAACAATACAACCCGGTTAAAGGCGAGGAAGCATTTATCGTGATGAGTAATTTCCAGGAAAAGATCGCCTGGAAAAATAATAGTTGCCGCATTTATGATTTGGGTGATGATGTTCTTGGATTACAATGGACAACAAAAATGGGTAGCATTGGTGGTGATGTTCTTTCGGGCATCATGAAAGGCATTGAAATGGCTGAAAAAAATCACAAAGGACTTGTCATCGCCAATGAAGGAGGCAACTTTAGTGCGGGTGCCAATGTTGGGATGATTTTCATGCTGGCGATAGAACAGGAATATGAAGAATTGGATATGGCCATCCGCATGTTTCAAAATACTATGATGCGGGTAAGATATTCATCTATCCCGGTTGTTGTGGCGCCGCATGGTTTAGCACTTGGCGGTGCCTGTGAAATGAGCTTGCATGCAGACAAATGTTGTCCCGCAGCAGAAACTTATACAGGCCTTGTTGAATTGGGTGTTGGCCTGATTCCCGGGGGTGGCGGTACAAAAGAATTTGTATTAAGAGCCAGTGATGAAATGCACACAGATGAACCTGAAACAATTACATTAAAGAACAGGTTCTTAACTATAGCCACAGCCAAAGTGGGTACTTCGGCACAGGAAGGTTTTGAAATTGGTGTTTATCGCAAAGGGTTAGATGAAATAGTAATGAACCAGGACCGCAGGGTTGCTGAAGCAAAAAAATCAGTTTTAGAAATTTATGAAAGTGGATATGTTACACCCGTTCAGCGAAAAGATATCCGGGTTTTAGGCAGAACCGGTTTGGGAACTTTATATGCGGGAATCAATGGGATGTTGAAAGCCGGCTATGCAACGGAACACGATTCACTGGTTGCCAAAAAACTGGCTTATGTAATGTGTGGTGGCGATTTAAGTGAACAAAGCCTGGTTTCAGAACAATACCTGCTCGACCTGGAAAGAGAGGCTTTTCTCAGTTTATGTGGCGAAAAGAAATCACTTGAAAGGATTCAAAGCGTATTGAAAAGCGGTAAGCCTGTGAGAAATTAGGAGATCGCAACTAGCCTGCTTTTATGGGGCATTTCCGGGTTAGCACAACATTTGCTAATTTGAGGGAATATATGTTCTCCAGAAAGCTTTTAAATTTCCGTTTACGTACTGTTATCGGCCTTACCATTCTTTGGATGGTCTTCGGTTTTATATTTTTTTACAACCTGATAAACGTCCGCAATGACCTTGGCGTTGTTGTAGAACTTTGGAAGTTTGTGCTCGTCTTCGGACTCATGGGATTTATCATTAATTCCGCTTTGGTATTTTATTTTAAGAATGCATTTAATCGTTTCCCTACCTGGGCAACGATTTTGTTTAAGTTAATACTGGCTTTTTTACTTTTCATGCTGGTATCTTTTGTCTTCCTTGCATTCTATTATATTTTACGATATCGTGCCGGCAACCTCGCAGATTTTACGCATAGTTTTTTTACCAAGGTAATGTTCACCAATACCTTCCTTGTTTTTTTTACAGATCTTATTGTTTTAAGTTTTCTGTCTATTGTGTTCATCGATATTACACACCGTTTCGGACCAGGCATGTTCTGGAGTATGCTAACCGGCCAATATAATAATCCGCGACAGGAGAACCGGATCTTTATTTTTCTTGATATTAATTCAGCCACAACCATTGCCGAACATCTTGGTCACGAGCAGTACTTTAATATGCTGAAGGATTTTTTCTCAGATATTACTATACCTGTTTTAACCAATGATGGAATGATTTACCAGTATGTGGGTGATGAAATAGTGATATCCTGGTTAAACCGGCCGGAAAATAAAATCAAGGCATTGAAATTTCTTCGCAATGCATTCTATTTATTGAAACGCAGGGAAGAAAAATACATCGAAAAATACGGCACTTCTCCTGACTTTAAAGCGGGTATACATGCAGGTGAGGTAACAGCCGGTTTTGTGGGTGAAATTAAAACGGAGTTGATCTATAGCGGCGATACCATGAATACGGCAGCCCGCATCCGGAGCATGTGCAATGAATTGAATGAAAATTTTGTACTCTCAGAAGATTTCATGGAAGGCTTTGCCCAGCCCGCCGGGTACGAGATCAACAAAATTGGTACAATGGAACTAAAAGGCAAAACGGAACCGGTAAAAGTTTTCTCACTCAAATTAGATTAATGGGAGAAGTGGAAATGGATATCTCCGGAAAACAATTATTTATCCGGTCAAACATCATCACCTATGGCAACCATGCAGATGAATTGATTTCGAAAGATATTGCTGAAGAAATTGAAACCATGTGGAACGAACCCGCGGCTATCATACCATTTAAAAAAAATAATTTACGCGTTGTCTTTCTCATCAACTGGACATTTCAACCAAACATTCAACCCGGAGAGATTTATAGTGACGTAAATCCACAAAATAATTTCTTTCGCATTGAAGATTTTGCACCGGGCAATATTTCTTTTGTAGATGATATTAATTGCAATTCCGGTTATTTTTTAAAAGAAAATTTATACAAAGGTTCTACGACGGCTGCGCATGAATATGGTCATACAATTGGTTTGAAGCATCCCATACAACTGGATATTCGTGGAAAAGGTAATCCCGGTATTATGCATCCGCGTGGTACACTGGTTGATCCGCAATTTCAATATGAACCGCAAAAACCCGCCGGACAAAAAGGGGGAACTCTGAACCCCGTTCATCGAAGGGTTTTACTAACGGATATCCTTGACCTGAAATTAAACAATCTTTCATTTAAAGGGAAGTTTGCCTTACTGGGTGCATTTACCAATATATACCATACGGCATTAGAGCGGGGTATATAATTATTTCCGGCAACCATTTTTTATCAAAACTGCTTATCATTTTATCAGGTTACGCAATGCAGCCTCCAGCGTAGGGAACTGGAAAACAAAGCCTGCATTTTTTATCCTGGATGGAGAAACCGTAGTGCTTTTCAAAACTTCGATACTTAATTCACCCAGCATAGCTTTCAAAACAAAAGATGGAACATAGACCGGAACAAAAAAAGTATTTTTCAATGTTTTGGCAATTTGTAATACAACGGTTTTATTAGAAGCTGGTTGTGGAGATACAGCGTTATAAACACCATGTAACTTTTCATTTTCCAAGGCATAAATATACATTCGAACAATATCATCAATATGTATCCAGCTGATTACCTGTTTGCCATTTCCAAGAATACTGGCTATGCCAAATTTTATGGGTCGTAAAAATTCCGGCAACATGCCACTAACCAGGGAAAACACCGGGCCAGTCCGAAACTTTACAACCCGTACACCCGTATTCTCCATCCCCTCCACACTATCTTCCCATTTTTTACAGGTTTGTCCTAGCCAATCATCACCCGGGGGATCTGTTTCAATAAAAGGTTGCGGGTTGGGTATATCAGGATCCGAACCATACCAGCCAATACCCGATGCACATACCAATGCCTTTACTTTATGAGGATTGTTCAATAATGCTTGTACCAATAATTCACCGGATTTCACCCGGCTTTCTTCAATTTCTTTTTTCCTTTCTGTTGTCCATCGCTTATCGGCTATACCGGCGCCCGCCAGGTGAATGATATAATCAGCTTTTGCAATCGCATTTAAATCGATCTTCTGTTCTTTAATTTCCCAGGCAGCATAACTAACTCCGGGTTGAACAGGATTTTTTTTGTCTGATGGATCTCTTGTTAATATGATCACTTCATGTCCCTTTTCAATCAATGCCCGGGTAATAGCTTCACCAATCATTCCTGTACCTCCAGTTATAAGTATGACAGAACTTGTTATCATCTGAGATTTTTAAAAAATGTAAATCAATTTAAACATAAGTAAGGAGAATGAATATTTAAATTTTTTATTTAAAATAAAACAGCGAATTATTAAAGCGTTTATACAATACCGTTAAAAAAAACCCCCGGCATGAACTCCGGGGGCAACAACTATCCTTTTATGCAAGGATTACAACTATGGTCATCTCAGTCCGGTTTCTTTCCATCCAGGAAAGTATTGATCGTACTGATATTGGTCTGATTATTTTCGTCTTTATCAATGGTGTAATTGCTGTAGAAATTCTCGGCCGGGGAAACCGTGTTATATAATTCCATATTGCGGCGGATGTATGCCGGCACTGTTTCAAACTCATTGTTCGGGTCAGCAGCATTTATGTTAAAAGATAAGTTTCGCAACTTAGCTAAACGGGATGCCGCCCTACGTTTTTGATCTTCGGCTTCGTCCTGCATTGCAGGATCCTCTGCCGGGGTGGTCAAAGATGGTATGGTTTGATGGGCCAACGGCTCATCCGCCGCAGGAATTTCATCCCGAACTACCAGTTGCATTGGAGGAAGTTCATCCTCAATCTTATTAACAATGGGAGCCGAAACCGGTTTTTCATGGTTTGGTGCAGAAGTGGATACCTCTTTCTTGGTTTCAGCATAAATATTGGAAGGTCTGGCCAGATATCCTCCAGACGCTGCAGGCATCGGAGAATCTTTTTGAAAAATATTTAAGGATTCAGTGGAATTTTTAGCTGTGATACTGTTTGTCGAATGTAGCTCATCATTATTTTCTTTCAACGACATTTTATCAACAGTAGTTTCACTATTCTTTTCTATAGTAATTATACGATTGACATCCTCTTCAGATTTTAATTCCAACAGGACAACTGGCTCTTCCTCCTGGATTTCATCTTTAAAAAACAAATCAACTTCCGCAGGTAATGGAATGTCTGCTAATTCATCTACAAGTCGCGGCGCTAATTTATCAGTCTCTTCTTCTTTTACTATTTTGACAGGCTCAATTTTATCTTCTTTTTGTTCACCCAAAACCATAACGATCTTTTCTTCATTCTTTGCCTCCTGTTTTTTAGGTGTTTCTTTCGCAAATGGATCTTTATGTTCAAAGCCCGTTGCAATCAATGTGATGCCAATATCTTCACCAAGGTTGTTATCATAACCAAGTCCAAGAATAACATCAGAATGTTCACCAGCCTGGCTTAACAAATGGTTTTGAATTATTTCAACTTCGTCCATGGTAAATTCATGTTGTCCTTCAGCTGAATTAATATTGATAAGGATCCATTTGGCACCCCTGATTTCACTATCATTCAACAACGGAGAATTCAATGCTTCTTCAATGGCAACCTGTGCCCTGTTCTCACCACTTGCAGATGCACTGCCTAAGATAGCCACACCACCATTCTTCATAACCGTGTATACATCAGCAAAGTCAACATTTATCTGGCCGGTGCATGTGATTACGTCAGTAATACATTTTGCAGCTGTTGCTAATACATTATCAGCTTTTTCAAATGCTTCACGCATTTTTAAATTACCAAACTGGTGCCTTAATTTATCATTGCTGATGACTAATAGTGTATCAACATATTGTTTTAATATACCAATACCTTCTTCTGCCTGTAACTGGCGTTTCTTTCCTTCGTATGCAAATGGAAGGGTAACAATACCAACAGTCAGAATACCCAACTCTTTACATATTTTTGAAATGATCGGCGCACCGCCCGTACCCGTTCCACCACCCATGCCGGCTGTAATGAAAGCCATTTTGGTGTTGACTTCCAGAATACGTTTTATTTCTTCCAACGATTCTTCCGTTGCCTGGCGGCCGATTGCCGGGTTGGCACCGGCTCCAAGCCCCTGTGTTAAATGAGGCCCGAGTTGAATTTTATTTGGAATATTACTAAGGGTTAAAGCCTGCGAATCCGTATTACAGATGATAAAATCAACCCCTTCTATGTTCTGGCTATACATGTAATTAACGGCATTGCTTCCGCCACCCCCTACACCGATCACTTTGAGGATCGATGATTTATCTTTTGGTAAATCAAAATGTATCATAATGCACCCCTTTTTTTTGCCTCCTGCAGGAGGCGTTTAATTTAATGGTTAGTATTTTAAATAAGAGCTTGTTGATAGACGTTAGAAACGTTTATCCTCATCCTCTTTAAAAAGTTCAATGATCCCGTCCTTAAATTTGCCCCAGAAATTTTTCAGGTTTTTACGACCGCCAATCTGTGGTTCACCGTTTTCATCAACATCTAAAGTTTCCGGCACATCATTATTCATGGCTTCTTTCAAACCTTGTGGCACAACCACCTTCTTAAAATTGCTGTCAAACTGTTTTCGCTGATGTTCATAATCATCATAACCTTTCAGAATTAAACCAATACAAGTACTGTATGTTGGTTTGGCCAGTTCTTCAATATGGCCTGATGCAAGGTGTTCGTTCGGAAAACCAATACGTGCATTTAAACCCGTGGTATATTCCGTTAACTGTATCAGGTGCTTTAATTGAGAACCCCCTCCAGTTAATATAATTCCGCCATTCAGCATTTTGTTTTCCAGGCCAACTTGTTTCAGGTGATAAGTAACAAAATCCATGATTTCGCTCATACGTGCCTGTATGATGTTGGCCAGGTTCTTTACACTGATTTCTTTTGCAGGCATACCCCTCAATCCGGGAATGGTAATAAACGCATTTGATTTGGCTTCATTTGCCAATGCACTTCCAAACTGTACTTTCATTTGCTCGGCCTGTGTTTTCAAAACACCCAAACCAGATTTAATATCGTTGGTAATATTTTCTCCAGCGAAAGGTATTACAGCAGTATGTTTCAAAATACCTTCATAAAATACGGCTAGGTCTGTTGTACCACCACCAATATCCACGATAGCGACACCGGCTTCCAAATCTTCCTGGCCCATTACTGCAGATGAAGATGCAAGCGGTTGCAACACCAGGTCTTTTGTAATAAGGTTTGCTTTTTCAACGCTCCGGTTAATATTGCGGATTGCATTTTTATCGCCAGTGATGATGTGAAAATTAGCACCCACTTTTACACCCGCAAATCCAATTGGGTTTGGAATGTTCTGAAAATTATCAACTGTAAATTCCTGCGGAATAACATCAATGATCTGGTCTCCTGCAGGTATATAAGTTTTATACTGATCACTGATCAATTGATCAATTTCTTTTTGAGTGATCTGGTCACTGGTTTCCTGGCGAACAATGTCACCACGGGTCTGCAAACTTTTAATATGATGCCCGGCAATGCCAACATATACCTCGTTAACATCGAGGTCTGGATTACTGGCATAACAGTTATCCAAAGCAGTTCGTATGGCTTTTATCGTTTCATCAATATTTAATACCTGTCCATGTTTAACGCCATTGCTATGGGAACGACCAAATCCTAAGATTTCCAGCTTGCCGAATTCATTCTTTCGACCGGCAATGACTGCAATCTTGGTAGTCCCAATATCAAGTCCGACAATAATGGGTTTTTCTGTGTTCATGTTATGTTGTTTTTAGTTGTTGCACGTTCTAAATTTTTTTCTAATGGCTTTTATTAAGATTTGGATCGTTGTATAATTTTATTTTGGATTTAGTTTTCACTTCTTTTTTTCATAACTGCTTTAGGTGTTTTCTTTTCAATCGTTTTCGCCGGCGCTGTTGTTTTTGGTTTTGCTATTACCTGTTTTGCATTTTGATTTTGTACAGGTTTATTTGCCTGCCTGATGGCTTCATTTACAACTGCTTTTTCATTATAAACTGCTTGCACAGTTTGAATTGCTTTTGTTCGCTGTTGTTGTAATACATTTGTTGGCAAACCCGCTCCCATCCTGGTACCAATAACCTGCCCATCGAACTGCACATTCAGTGATTCGTAAGTATCAAATCCTTTTTTACCTGCCACTTGTTTATAATAAACAAACAATCGGTGAAATTTCTTTTCAAGGTTTTCTCCATCACCTAATAAAACAATATGATTTCCTATAACAGGAATCATCTCAAACTGGCGATCATCCGTTATATCAACCTGGGAAACCTGGGCCTTCCAGAAAGGATGGTTGTCAATAAAGATGGCCGCATTTTTTATTTGTGACATCAGTACGCTGTCTGCCTTTGATGATTTTTTTGATTCGGGGAAACCAGTGAATACAGGCACACGAGCGGTATAATGCGTTGACAATGGAATGCGTGTGCCCGTGCTATCGATGTAAAAAGAATACCCTGATTTTGTAAACACTCTTGCTACAGGTGACCGTTCCGCAACAGCAATTTGTAAGATATTCTGGTTATCAAAATACAATTCCGCATCCAGTATCCATTTATTTGCTTCCAGCAGCGATTCCATTTTTTTCATCTTAAAACCGCTTAATGCTTTGCCTTTTATACTTCCATTGTTTGCTGTTTTCACTATACTCAAAATTTCTTTTTCATTAATGAAAACATGCTTGTCATTTCCTTTCACGGAAATTGCATATCCCTGGCAGGTTTGCCTGTTTTGCTTACCTACCGCAGCTACTAATAATACCAGCATGCCTGATCCTGCTGCCATCCAGACAAGTGCGATCAGAAATTTTTGTATGGTTCTTTTTGCATTCATTTAAATGGCTTGCAATTCTTTTTTTATTGGTTCAACAAGAGAATCAATATCACCCGCACCCGCTGTTATAACAATCTCACCAAATTCATAGCTCGTTGATGGAATAAAATCTTTTCGAATCCATTCCAGCAATGGATCCTTTTGCATGACCTGGTGCGTTTTATTGGTCATTTTCCCTGCAATCATTTCACTGTTAACTCCTTCCACAGGTAATTCACGTGCCGGGTAAATAGGAAGCAGGATCACCTGGTCTGCCATGTCAAGACTTTCTGCAAAAGCATCCGCAAAGTCGCGGGTACGACTAAATAAATGCGGTTGAAAAATTAAAGTACACCGCCAGTTTTTAAATAAAGCTTTAGCACTTTTGATCAAGGCCTTCAATTCTTCCGGGTGATGAGCATAATCGTCTATAAAAACAAGCCGATCATTTTTGATGATATATTCAAACCGTCTTTTAACACCTTTAAATTCTACAACAGCCGCTTTAATTTTCTCTTCGTCAATTTCCAGTTGATTAGAAACAGCCACTGCAGCAACAACATTTTCTACATTGTGCATACCGCCCATGTTTAACCGAAAACCTTCAAATATCTTTTCTTCTAAAACCACATCAAACTCATAGCTGCCATTATCCATTTTGATGTTAGCGGCATAAACGCCGGCACTGTCGTTCTGCAGGCTGTATGTAATATGCTTATTCGATTTTAATTCAGAGCCCCGCTTCAGACCAAATTTGCTGAATAGGGTTCCATTTCCTTTCACTTTTTCACTAAACTGGATGAAGGCATCTTGCAGGGCTTCTTCGGTTTGGTAGATATCCAAATGATCTGCATCCATAGATGTAATCACAGCTACATCAGGAGAAAGCTTTAAAAAACTGCGATCGTATTCATCGGCTTCCACAACACAAACATTCTTTTCATTGCTCCAGAAATTCGTACCATAGTTCACTGAAATGCCACCCAGGAAGGCGTTGCAACCAAAACCGCTATGTCTTAATATATGAGCGATCATGGTTGACACGGTTGTTTTACCATGTGTGCCGGCTACACAGATATTGAAAGAATTTTCAGTTATTAATTTCAGTACATCACTTCGTTTAATGACCTGGTAACCATTTTCCTGGTAAAAATTCAATCCCTGGTGATTTTTTGGAATGGCTGGTGTATAAACAACTAAAGAAACTTCTTTAGGTATTAATGATACATCATCCGTATAACTAACGGAAATCCCTGAACGAACCAGTTCTTTAGTAAGGAGCGTTTCTGTTTTATCGTACCCACTGACAGGAATTCCCTGTGTATGAAAATACCTCGCAATAGCACTCATGCCAATGCCCCCAATGCCAATGAAATAAATTCCTTTGGAAAAATTTAATTTATTCAAGGGAGATGATATTTCTGGTTTATTCTGCATTTAATATATGATCGTTCTGTTTTTATTAATTTTTCATTATTGACAAAACTTCATCGGCAATTATTTCATCCGCTTTCAGCATAGCCATTTTGCCAATATTTTCTTTAAGCTCCAATTGCCTTTGTTCATCTTTTGCCAATTCGATGATCATTGGTACCACTTTATCCAGCGCCTCACCATCGGGAACCATCAACGCTGCATTTTGGTTAACTAAACTCAAAGCGTTGACGGTTTGGTGGTCTTCTGCGGCATGTGGATAGGGTACAAACAAAACGGGCTTTTTAACGACACATAATTCTGCAATAGCTAAAGCACCGGCTCTAGAAACAACCAGGTCGGCGGCAGCGTAAGCGTATTCCATTTGTGAAATGAAATCATTCACCCAAACCGACCGGTGATCTACAGCCTGTTCAGCGGCTTTATGAACAAAATTTTTACCTGTCTGCCAGATCAACTGGATATTATTCTTTAAAAGTTTATCAATATGTTTTTCAATAGCTTCATTCACTGATTTTGCACCCAGGCTTCCGCCTATTACCAATAAGGTTTTTTTATCTTCCTCCAGAGAAAAATGTTTTAAACCCTCAGTCCGGGATATAGTAATATTTTCAATGGTATCACGGACAGGGTTACCTGTTTTTTTTATTTTATGAGTTGGGAAAAATTTATCCATACCATCATAGGCTACACAGATCCTAGCCGCTTTTTTCCCTAATAGTTTATTTGTTTTACCTGCATAGGAATTTTGTTCCTGGATAAGCGTTGGTATTCCAATTTTCTGTGCAATACGAAGCATCGGAAAGCTTGCATACCCACCCACACCAACGACCACATCAGGATTAAAATCATTCATTACTTTACTGGCCTGTCCCATGCTTTTTAAAATCTTGAAAGGCAGGGCCAGGTTTTTTAATAAAGAACTCCTGTTAAAACCGGCAATGTCCAATCCAATGATTTCATATCCAGCCTGCGGAACTTTTTCCATTTCCATTTTTCCCTTAGCACCAACAAACAAAATAGAAACGGTTGGATCTTTACGACGAAGTGCATTAGCAATGGCAATTGCAGGAAAGATATGTCCACCCGTTCCACCACCCGCAATGATAATGCGACCTCCTTTTTTGAAAGTTGTATTTAATTCATTCACAGTATGGTTCATCTCCATGCTCATTCCTCTTGTTCTTTAGATTCATTTGTTTCATTAATTTCTACAGGCTTTTCCATTTTCTCTACGTTGCGTGCAACACTTAATATAATGCCTATGGATACACAGGTAAAAAGAAAACTACTTCCACCCATACTTATTAATGGAAGCGTAACGCCAGTGACCGGTAAAATATTTACACTTACCGCCATATTTGAAATTGCCTGGATGGCCAATGTAAAACTTAGGCCAAGTGCTAAAAATGCACCAAATGCAAATGGACATCTTTTAAAAATTCGAATACTGCGGTATAAAAAAACCAGGTATATAAATACGATGAATGCGCCGCCAATCAATCCATATTCCTCAATGATAATAGGATAGATAAAGTCATTGTATGCTTGTGGTAAAAAATTTCTTTGCGTGCTGTTTCCGGGACCTACTCCCATCATACCACCTTTAGCTATGGCAATCTTGGCCTGGTTGGTTTGGTAATTATCATCATTATCAGCACTCTTACTGCCATACATAAACGCTTCTACCCTGTTAACCCAGGTACTAACTCTTACAAAAAGTTTGGATGAAGACTCCTTTGTTGTGACTGTATCAGCATCGGAAGTATTATGCTGGATAACGGCCGCCATCACCAACATGGCAAGAGGTATTAATGCAATGGCGCCGGTTAATAATAAATGCCTGGTGCGAATGCGACCTATAAATAAAAGCAACATACAACTGGCACCCAACAGCAATGCTGTTGAAAGATTGGCAGGTGCAATTAATCCACAAATAATAACGATAGGAATGATGACCGGCAAAAATCCTTTTTTAAAATCTTTTATTACATGTTGTTTTTTACTGAGCTGCCTTGCCAGGTACATAAATAAGGCAAGCTTTGCAAAATCGGATGTTTGAAATGTCAGGTTTATGATTGGAAGTCTTATCCACCGGCTGCCTTCATTCATGGTTACCCCAAAAAATAAAGTGTATATCAATAAAGGAATCACCAGGAGAAAAAGAAAAGTTGAAACCCTTGAATAGATCGTGTAATTAACCCTGTGCGCAAAATAAATACAAGCAATACCTACGGCTATAAATGCAACCTGTTTAAATAAATAAATCTCCGTGTTGCCTTTATACATTTTATATGCCAGTGAACCTGTTGCACTGTAAACAACCAGCAGCGAAATTAATACAAGCAATACGACCAATGCCCAGATTACACGGTCACCTTTTGTTCTGTCCAAAAGATTGCGGGTAGTTAGCTGGCTGCTTACCTGTGAAAAACGTATGTCTCCCGGGTTATTCATTCTTTACTTTCCTGTTTTCTGCAATTCAATATTTTTTTAATAAAGAATTGCCTCATGATAAAAATCAAAGGTTCTTAACCGCTTGCTTAAATTGGTTACCCCTGTCTTCGTAATTACTAAACAAATCAAAACTGGCACATGCAGGGCTTAACAAAACCACATCTCCTTTTTCTGCAAAATGAAAGGAAGCATGGACTGCTTCAACAGCACTACCAGTATTAATGATCGTATTTACCACATGGCCAAACGCTGCATGAATTTTCGCGTTGTCAGTACCCATACATACAATGGCTTTTACTTTTTCCTTTACCAGCTCGGTTAGTAAGGAATAATCATTCCCTTTGTCTACACCACCCAAAATAAGAATGGTTGGTTTTTCCATACTCTCTAAAGCGTACCAGGTTGAATTAACATTGGTCGCTTTGCTGTCATTGATAAATTCAACGCCACGTACAGTAGCAACCGGTTCCATGCGATGCTCAAGACTTTGAAAAGTCTGCACTGCTTCCCGGATCTTTTCTTTCCTGATCTCCATTGTTGCTCCCGCCACGCATGCTGCCATAGTGTTGTATTGATTATGCCTTCCTTTTAATGCGAAATCATATACACTCATCGTAGTTTGTTCATGACCTACTCTGATGTATACATCTCCGTCTTTTATAAATGCTCCGTTTTGTACTTCTCCTTTCATGGTAATGGGTAGTGGGTTAGCTAGTTTTGTAAATTTGTTTAAATACTTCATCGTTACTTCATCATCCGCACAGTAAATAAAATGATCACCGGGTTGTTGATTTTCGGTTATCCTGAACTTACTGCGTATATAATTCTCGAAATTGTAATCGTACCTGTCCAGATGGTCTTCAGTGATATTTGTTAATACTGCCACATCGGGTCTGAATGTTTTGATATCATCCAGTTGAAAACTACTGATCTCCACCACGTATAAAGGTTTAGGATCTTCAGCTACCTGCATGGCAAATGAATAACCAATATTGCCAGTGAGAGCCGCATCTATTCCTCCAACTTTACATACATGATAAATTAAAGCCGTTGTAGTAGTCTTACCATTGCTGCCGGTAATGGCAATGATCTTACTGTCACCTTTATAGCGATAAGCCAATTCAATTTCACTGATCACCGGTATACCTGCTTTCCGGATCTTTTGAATCATTTCAGCCTTCTCAGGTATTCCAGGACTTTTGACCACTTCATTTGCAGATAAAATTTTATCAGCAGAATGACCACCTTCTTCAAAATCAATTGAAGCCTTCATCAACTTGTTACGATACAATTCCTTCAAAGAGCCTCCATCCGATAAAAAAACCTCATATCCTTTTTTTGCTGCCAGTAGTGCTGCACCCACACCACTCTCACCACCGCCTAATATGACAATTCGTTTTTTCATTCTTTAAATACTCCGTACAACCTAGTACGGTAGGGGGTTTTTCGTAAGTATTGGTTTATCTACAGCACTTTTCTTTCAGAGCAGTTCCAGGGTAGTTCGGGTTTTTCAGCAAGTCTTCTTTAAGTGATATAAGTATATACCACCAGATTATTTTTTACCTGAGTTTTAATGTTACAATGGAGAAAACCACACATAAAATAGTGATGATCCAAAACCTTGTAACAATCTTCGATTCATGATATCCTTTCTTTTGATAATGATGATGCAAAGGGCTCATTAAAAAGATCCTTCTGCCTTCACCATATTTTCGCTTTGTATATTTAAAATAACCTACCTGCATCATCACACTTACATTTTCTACCAGGAAAACACCACAAAATATAGGTATCAACAATTCTTTATGAACAATAATGGCAATAGCCGCAATAACACCTCCGAGAGTAAGGCTACCTGTATCACCCATAAAAACCTGCGCGGGATAAGAATTGTACCAGAGAAATCCTACGCATGCTCCAATCATGGCAGCAATGTAAATACTCAATTCATCGAGGTTGGGTATGTACATGATGTTGAGATAATCCGCTACAAAAAAGTTACCGCTGGCATATGCAAAAATTCCGAGGCAGACTCCTATCAGCGCCGATGTACCCGTTGCCAGCCCATCCAAACCATCGGTTATATTAGAACCATTTGAAACTGCAGTAATAATAAATATTACAATGAGTATGTATAACACCCATGTATAGTCTCTAAGACTTGCTGGTAAAAGTTTTGAGTAATTAAACTCATGATTTTTTACAAAAGGAATGGTGGTGATGGGCACTTTTGTTTCTACAAAGATTTTTTGATTGCCGTCTACCATTCTAACAATCTGCGTTGTATCAGCCGGGTTATGTGTTCCGATATATTCCCGCCAGATCGTGACATTATCATTGAAATATAAAGTTGCACCGATGATAACACCAAGCCCTACCTGGCCTAAGATCTTGAACCACCCGGCCAATCCATCCTTATCACCTTTTTTATAACTTTCTCCCGCTTCCTGTACTTTTCGTTTGGCTTTGAGTTTTAAGTAATCATCAATAAATCCAATGAGTCCTAACCAAACAGTGCTAACGATCATTAACCTGATATAAACTTTGTTCAGATCCGCAATTAATAAAGTTGGAATTAAAATGCCCAGTATGATGATGATACCTCCCATGGTGGGCGTACCTTTTTTTATCTTTTCACCTGCCAGTCCAAGTTCGCGAACACTTTCACCAATTTGTTTTTTCTTTAGCAGATTGATCACCCTTCTGCCATATAATGTTGTAATAGCAAGGGAGAGAATAACGGCCAGCATCACCCGAAAGGAAATAAACTGGAACAGCTGACTGCCCGGGAATCTTATTCCTTCTGATTTAAACCATTCAAATAAATGATATAACATGCTGCTCTTTTAATCTTATTTATCTAACAATTCGAACATGGACATTAATTCTTCCTTATCATCAAAATGATGTCTCACTCCATTGATCTCCTGGTATTTTTCATGTCCTTTACCGGCTATCAAAACAATATCTTCCGCTGCTGCCAGGCTCACGGCTATTTTGATCGCTTCTCTTCTATCGGCAATGGATATGTATTTTCTTTTTGCTGCCGTACTCAACCCGGTTTCCATATCCGCTATGATCTGCAATGGATCCTCTGTACGCGGATTATCACTCGTTAATATCACGCGGTGACTATGTGCACAGGCTACTTCTGCCATCACAGGTCGTTTTGTTTTGTCCCTGTCGCCACCGCAACCCACAACCGTGATGACCTGCTCATCACTTTTTACCAATTTCTTAATGGTTTGTAAAACATTCAGCAATGCATCCGGTGTATGTGCGTAATCAACGATGCCCATAATTTTTTCTTTGGCTGAAACAATGAAATCGAATCTGCCTTCAGCCCCGGTTAACATGCTGAGATATTGAAGCACCTCTGTTTTTTCACGTCCAAGACAAATGGCAGCACCATACGCTGCCAATAAATTATATGCATTGAACTCACCAATTAACCTGAAATGAACTTCCTGTTCATTTACATTCATCACTAAACCTGTCAATGCATTTTCCAGGATCTTCCCTTTAAAATCAGCCATTGTTTTAAGGCTGTAGAAATATTTTTTAGCCGACGTGTTTTGCAACATCACGGTACCTCGCTTATCATCCAGGTTGCTGATAGCAAATGCATCTGAAGGCAAACCATCGAAAAAAGATTTTTTTACCCTGATATATTCATCAAACGTTTGGTGATAATCTAAATGATCATGGGTAATATTCGTAAATATTGCACCGCTAAAATGGATGCCTGCCATGCGATGCTGGTGAACTGCATGAGAACTGGACTCCATAAAAACATACTCACAACCGGCATCCACCATTTGCTTTAATAATGCATTCAGCGTAATTGCATCCGGTGTAGTAAATGATGCAGGAAGTAACTGGTCACCAATTTTATTTTCAACCGTACTGATCAAACCACATTTGGATTCCAGTACCGTAAATAATTTATATAAAAGTGTGGTTACCGTGGTTTTTCCATTGGTACCGGTAACACCCACAATCTTCAATTTGGCAGATGGCGTTCCAAAGAAATTATGTGCTATATAACCTGCTGCCATCGCACTGTTATCAACGGAAATATAGGTGATGCCTTCTTTTAATTTTGCTGGCATCTGCTGGCAAACAATGGCTGTTGCACCTTTTTCAATCGCCTGGTCAATATATAAATGCCCGTCAACTTGTACACCTTTAACAGCTATGAACAAAGTATCCGATGTTACCTTTCTTGAATCCGTTTGCACATCACTAACCTGTATGGCCGTGCTGCCCGAAACTGATCGCAGGTTCACTTTGTACAATATGTCTGTTAATGGTTGCATTTAATTAATAAAATATTTTAACCGAAATCCAGGTACACTGTCATTCCATTATTTAATCCGGTACCGGGCGCTATTGATTGTTGAATAACTTTTCCTTTACCACCGATCACCACTTTTACATCCATATTTTCTAACAAGTAAAGGGCATCTTTCAAACCAAGTCCTTTTACATCGGGCATCCGTTTTGGTTTAACTGCATTTCCGGACACCACTGTTGAATATTGCTGATCGTAAACAGTGCTCCAAAAATTTTGTGTCACTGAATCTTTATATCTCACTCCCAACTGTTTGAAAACGTCTTTAACATCGCTGGTATAACCGGCATAAAAGAAACCTGTACTGTCTGGAGCAAATTTGTTTTTAACCGGTTGTTTATCTTCCACGTACATGGCATATAACTTAGTTGCCACTTCTTTAAAAACCGGCGCAGCTAATTGACCACCATAATGCATGGCTGCACGTGGTTTTGTTTTTATTACAACGATGCAGCTGTACTTTGGCTCATTTGCAGGGAAATATCCAACATAAGAAGCCTGGTAAATACCATGATGGTATTTTATTTCACCGCTTGCATAATGTGAGGTTCCGGTTTTACCTGCAACCGCGAAAGGGGTTTCTTTAAATACTCTTTTAGTAGTGCCTTCAATGGATACTGCATTCAGGCATTCCTGTACAGCAGTTACTACAGATGGTTTAGCAATTTCATCTACGACAACAACCGGGTTGAATTCTTTAACAAGTAATCCATCATTTTCAATGCGATTTACCAGGTAAGGTTTCATCATTTTACCTTTATTGGCAATCGCATTATATAAGGTAAGCGTTTGCATCGGGCTCACTTCAATGGCGTATCCAAAGCTCATGGTAACCATGGCATGCAGCCCTTCTTTGTTTTTCTTTATTCTTGGCAATCTTGGTTTTTCTTCTCCAGCAAGATCAATTCCGGTCCGGCTGTTTAATTGAAAATGTTTCAGGTATTCAAGAAACTTATCAGGCTGTGATGCGAAAGTCTCGTAAGCAATGCGGCTCATCCCCACATTTGAACTATGTGCAAAACATTCTTTAATACTCATTAAAGCTTTAGGAGCTCTTTCGGCATCGGTTACATTTCTAACTCCCACGTATGCATTACCGGTAGTTCCGATATGCACCGGGTCATGGATCGTTTTTTTACCTTCTTCCAGAACAGCCATTAATGTTGCCAGTTTTATGGTTGATCCGGGTTCAGTGGTTCTTAAAGCATAATTATAATCTTCCCAATAGCTACCATCCTCTTGCCTTCCCAGGTTTGCAATGGCTTTGATTTTACCGGTGCTTACTTCCATAACTACACATGTACCGGTTTGGGCCTCGCTCTGCAACATCATTTTCATCAAAGCATTTTCAGCGATGTCCTGCATATTTACATCAATGGTTGTGATGATGTTCTTCCCATTCTCCGGCTCTATCTCATAACCTTCAACCGGGATGGCTGCACCGCCTGCAATAAAACGTACCAACCGTTGACCGGTGGCACCACGAAGCAGTGAATCATAAGTATTTTCTAATCCAACATTTTGTGCATTATTTCGAGATAAGCCAATCGTGCGGTTGGCTAATAAACCATAAGGATTTAAACGTACACTGTTTACTTCGGTAATAACACCACTTTTATTTCGCCCTAAACGTACTAATGGAAACTCCCGGAAAACTTTATACTGTGCAAAAGTCAATTTCTTTTTCAATGAATAATAACGGCTCTTTGATTTATAGCCTGCTTCCAGTTGACTTTTATATGCTGCTTTGGATTTATCGCCAAAGAATGAAGACATGGCAATAGCAAATGAATCAACATTCTCTTTAAATCTTTTTCCGTTCTTATCTCTTAATCCTTCTGCCGCAAAATCAATATAAATATCAAATGTGGGTAATGAAGTGCTAAGCATTTGTCCATCTTCACTGTAAATTGTTCCGCGTTCTGCCTCCAACGGAACGATACGTTGGTGAAGACTGTCGCTCATACTGCGCCAGTATTCACCTTCCACATTTTGAATGTAAAAAGCCTTACCTATCACAAAGAATCCCAGCAAACCTATGCCGATGAAACTCAGGTAAACACGCCACAATATGTCTTTTTTAATTTCCAACTTTCTAAACAGCTAATTTTTATAAAGAATCTTTTAAAATAACAGGTGATACGGTGAGCTCTTTTAATCCCATGGGTTCAACTGCATTAACCAGTTCACTTTGTTTGCTTCGGAACATCACTTCGCTCTTAACTGTTTTATATTCGTACTGTAGTTCCTTCACTTGTTTTGCTTCATGATTTATATTCCGAATCGTTTTGTCTGCATGATGACCGTTATAGATATACAAAACGGCAAGGAAAGCCAGAAACAAAAAGAACGGCACCTGCCTGACAATCGATTGATAATTCAACCAGGATTTCCAGTTTAATCGCGAGTCCCGTTCTTTTGGGTTTTCAGTTTCAGGCATAATTAATTTTGACTGTTTAATACATGTTCAAAATATTCTTCAGCAGGTATTGGTTATATGTTTAATATTCTAAGGGTTCGTATTTATTTTTTCTGCCACACGCAATTTTGCACTGCGTGATCTTGGATTTCTTTTTGTTTCTTCTTGTGAAGGAACCAATGGCTTCTTCGTTATCACTTTCAACTTCCGTTCTTTCGTTTCCCGGCTAAATGGATTTTCGTCCGGCTCATCAAAAGATTCATTTTTAAAAAATGTTTTCACCACCCGGTCTTCACCTGAATGAAAAGTAATGATGGCCATCCTGCCTCCCGGTTTTAATATTGCCGGAGTTTGTTGCAACATATCTTTCAAAGCACCCATTTCATCATTCACTTCAATCCGTAAAGCCTGGAAAACCTGTGCGAAATATTTATTCGGATTTCCTTTTACAATTTCCCTGAGTGCATTCTTGAAACCTTCAATGGTTTTGAAAGAAACATGATCACGTTGCTGAACAATTGTTCTGGCCAGGGTCTTTGCATTGGTCACTTCACCATACTGTTCAAAAATTTTATGCAACTGCTGTTCACTATAAGTGTTAACCACATTATAAGCAGTTAAGGGTTGCCGTTGGTCCATCCGCATATCGAGATCCGCATCATACCGCGTTGAAAATCCCCTTTCCGCTTCATTGAACTGGTGACTGCTTACGCCAAGATCTGCAAGAATTCCATCCACTTCAGGAATGTTGTGCAGCTTTAAAAAGCGTTGCAGGTGCCTGAAATTTTGTGGAATGAATAAAATCCGCGCATCGGCAGGCACATTTTCCTTTGCGGCTGCATCCTGGTCAAAAGCAACCAGTTTACCCTGGTGTCCCAACTTTTCCAAAATGAACTTAGAATGACCGCCACCTCCAAATGTGCAGTCAACATAAATACCCCCGGGTTTTATAGCCAGGGCGTCGATAGCTTCCTGCAGTAATACAGGTGTATGGTAGGTTGATGAAGATGGTATTTGTGCCTGATCAGATTCTACAGGATCTTTTGCACTTATTTTCTTTTGCTTTACCATAGGAAAATCCTCTGCTTATCAACCATCCAACTTAATGCCACCTGCCATTACTTCATTGGCCAGGCCACTGAATGCTTCGGGTGAAAATGAATCAAAGAGCTGTTTGTACTTATTACTATCCCAGATTTCTAACTTATTTACGGCTGCCACCAGCACAATATCTTTCTCAAGCCCTGCATGATCTTTCAGGTTACCAGGAATTAATATGCGTCCTGCACTATCCGGTTCAATGATCGTTGCCCCGTTTAAAAAATAACGGCGAAACTCCCGAACTTTCGGATCAAAATCATTCAAGGCACTGATGCGTTCAAAAAGCGGTTCCCAGTTTTTTACCGGGTAAAGCGCTAAACATTTTTCAAAACCCCTGTTAATAACGAACTTCGCTACTTCCAATTCCGGCAACTGCTTTTTAAAGCCTGCCGGGAGAAGAAAGCGGCCCTTGGCATCCAAAGTGGCTTCATATTCACCAAGAAATCCGGTCATTATCAGAGATTTGTAAAAAAATATTATTAATTCACACAAAATAACACTTTTTCCCACTTTCATGACAAATTTTTGGTTTTTTAATTTTTCCACAAGAATTATTTGCCCATTACAGAAGCCCAGCATGGGTTTCAAAGGAATCTGAAGCTCTAAGTTGAAAATTGGCGTGAATAGACTGTGGATAACTGGTGCAGAAACTCATATTCGGCCTGAATAAAGCTTATATGCTTTTTATAATTTATTTGTTGCGCTAAATTTAAAAACAGCAGTTAGCTGTACAATATGGATCCAAAAAACATTCAAATCAGGGATTTTACCTATACCCTTCCCGAAGAACAAATTGCCTGGTTTCCGCTGGAACAAAGAGATGCTTCCCGATTATTAATTTATAAAAATGGCGAGATAACGGAAGATGTATACCGCAATCTTTCTGATCACATACCGGAAGAAACTTTGTTAGTTTTTAATAACACCAAGGTTTTGGAAGCCCGGATTCTTTTTCAAAAACCTACAGGTGGCATTATTGAAATATTTTGCCTGGAACCTGAAGGCCAGGCAGATATAACTACTGCCATGGAAAAACAGGAAAAAGTTTTATGGAAATGCTTAATCGGTGGTGCGTCTAAATGGAAACATGGTCAAGTATTACAGAAAAAAATTACCGGCAGGCAACAGGAGATTATATTAGAAGCGAGATATGTCGAAAAAAAACAGGATCATTTCATTATTGAACTAAGCTGGTCACCGCCAACACTTTCATTTGCATCTGTTTTACATACTGCAGGGGCCATTCCTTTACCTCCATATATTAAAAGGGAAGCAGAACCTGGTGATGAAGATAGATACCAAACTATATATGCCCGCTACCTGGGATCGGTTGCAGCGCCTACAGCTGGTTTACATTTTACAGAATCCGTGATGAATAGTTTTAAAAACAAAAACATCAGTCATGATTTTGTTACACTGCATGTTGGTGCGGGTACATTTATGCCGGTAAAAACTGAAACAATTGGAGATCATGAAATGCATGCAGAGTATTTCCAGGTCAGTGCAAAATTGATCAGGCAATTAGCAGGTACAGGGGGTAAAAAGGTGATTACTGTGGGCACCACAAGTTTGCGAACATTAGAAAGTTTGTACTGGCTGGGCGTAAAAGTCTGGGAGAATAAAAATATTACACCAGAAAAATTGATTTTAGATCAATGGGAAGCGACAGAATTAAATCGGTTATCCATTACTGTTAAAGATTCTCTTTCTTCTTTGTTACAATGGATGGAAGATCATGAACTTGAAACCTTGTTTTCAAAAACGCGGTTAATCATTACCCCTGGCTACGAGGTCAAAATGGCTGATGCCCTGATCACCAACTTTCATCAGCCCCAATCCACTTTATTATTGATTGTGGCAGCAATTACAAGTGATGATTGGAAAAAAATCTATGAATATGCACTGGAAAATAAATTCCGCTTTTTAAGCTATGGCGATGGAAGCCTTATTTGGATAAACCGATAATTAAATATTTATTTCTTTAATGGCAATGTCAAAGTAAAACAACTGCCTTTGCCCAATACGCTTTCCACTTTTATTTCACCATGGTGACCTTCGACCATTGTTTTGACATAACTCAATCCAAGTCCAAAACCTTTTACATTATGCAGGTTACCGGTATGTGCACGATAAAACTTTTCAAAAATTCTTTTTACGGTTTCACGGTTCATCCCAATACCATTATCCTCTAAACGGATTATCAAATTCTTGTTGTCAGATTTTGTACAAACCTTTATAACGGGTGGTACATTCTCTTTGGAATATTTTATAGAATTATCAACCAGGTTGTTTAACAGGTTTGGAAAATGCACTTCATCAGCTTCAATCAGGTCGCTCCCTGCATCCATTTTTACTTCTAATCTTCCATTCTTATCCTGTAACTGTAATGTAAAATTATCGAGTACATCTGCAAGTACTTCGTGTGCATGTACAGGTTTTAAATTTAACCTCACTTCTTTTCTATCCATCAATGCGGCACGCAAAATTGTTTCAACCTGGCGGTTCATACGCTGGTTTTCTTCTTTGATGATATTACTGAAGTAGGTCATCTTCTCTCCATCAAATCGAACCTTATCATTCCGCAATGCATCAACTGCCAAAGAAATAGTTGCCAGCGGCGTTTTAAATTCATGCGTCATGTTATTGATGAAATCATTCTTTATTTCACTCATCTTTTTTTGACGCAACATGGTTGCCACTGTAAGATAGAATGCCGCAACGATGATGATGGTAAATATGATGGCAGATGTAATGGGTAATCTTAATGACTTGTAAACGATTTCCTGCAAATCGGGAACAATAACGATTAGTATTTCATCGGGTGTAAGGTTTTCGGCAGCAGATCCACTGGGAGAAATGAGCGGGTATATGTACTGGTAATTATTAATGCTGTCAGCAAACATCCTGGCAAAATTGGATGATTGTCTTTCAATATAATTCATCATACCCCTGGAACTGATGGTAGCCAATGCAAATTCAAATGGAGTGTCTTCCATTTTAGAAGCAACAAAGGCAGCCTTGATCTTTTCATTTATTTCCTGGGTTGTAAAACGTTGACCTACTGTAACCGGACGAATAAGTTCAAGGGAAAAATTATCTGAAGGAAAGATGCGTGGTGTAGGTGTTGAATAACTTCCTTTATGCTGTGCCAAATCAGAACCAACGAGTAAGGTGGCATCTACCACTCTTTGTTTTACCTGTTCTTCTCTTAATAATACCATGTTCTTTAGCCAGCTTAACTGGATAATGATAATACCAATTAATGATAAAGTGATCAGAACAATAATGACAGGAAAAATACGCTTCACGCAAAAAAATTTGGCCTTGAAGATAATATGTTTTAAATAACAACAAAATCCACGCAAAGGTAAGATGCCATCTTGTTGGCAAAGATTATAATACGGATTACTTGTTTTATTTTAACATCTGTTTATATTTACTATGTAATCAAAGCCGCAGTTTCAGGGTTTTATTTGTCATAAAATAAGAATAACCCTTATTCATTAAAACCGAATATTATGATTGATCCGGCACCAGGCATATTATTGATTTCAGACCCATTTTTAAAAGATCCCAACTTTTTACGCACCGTTGTTTTTTTATGCGAGCACCAGGAAGAAGGTAGCTTTGGATTTGTTTTAAACAGGCCCTATATAAACACCATTGATGAATTGATCCCGGAATTAACCGGGCATGCTTTACCGGTTTTCTATGGAGGACCGGTGCAAAAAGATACGATCCATTTCCTGCACCAATATCCCGACGAAATACCTTGCGGTGTTGAAGTAATGAAAGATATTTATTGGGGAGGTGAATTTGACAAAGTGGTTGAACTGATTTTGGAAGATAAAATTGATCCTGATAAAATTCGTTTTTTTATTGGTTATTCAGGCTGGAGTGATGGACAACTGGATGATGAAATAAAAGAAAAGACCTGGCTAACGGCAGAGGCTACCCGTAAATTAGTTTTCCATTCAAAATCGGATGAGGTTTGGAAAGACAGCCTGAGACACCTGGGAGGAGAATTTGAAATGATGATCAACTACCCGATTGATCCGCAGTTGAATTAATAAAAACAAGTTGAGGTTGAGGATAAGATTAAGGTCCTTATGAAACTAAAATAAAAATTGATGCATAGCATACTGGTATTACTTCCATTCATTATTTCGGTTTTTTCTTGTGAGCAAAAACAGGATCAAAGGATTTTAGTTTTTTCTAAAACTGAAAAATTTCGCCACACTTCAATACCTGCTGCAAAACTTGCCATATTAAAATTGGGATTGGATAATCATTTCCTGGTGGACACTACGGAAAACGCTGACTTGTTTAATGAATCTTCTTTGAAGAAATATGACGCAGTAGTATTCTTACATACCACGGGGAACGTACTGAATGAAAAACAGGAATGGGCATTTAAAAAATACATACAATCGGGTGGCGCATTTGTAGGAATACACGCAGCAACTGATACAGAATATGATTGGGAATGGTATGGCGAACTGGCAGGCGCCTATTTTCAGAATCACCCCGAAATTCAAGCGGCTACACTCAACATCATTGATAACGCACATGCATCAACGCAACATTTACCTGCAAAATGGAACAGGACAGACGAATGGTATAATTTTAAAAACCTGAATCCGGATGTAAAAGTTATTATGACTATTGATGAATCTTCTTATTCCGGCGGAACAATGAATAACAATCACCCAATGGCATGGTACCATGAATTTGATGGAGGACGTTCATTTTATACAGCATTAGGCCATACCGAAGCATCCTGGTCAGAAACTTTATTCTTACAACATGTATTAGGTGGAATTAAATATGCGATTGGTAATTACTAATAGCTGTTTGATTATGATTATCACATAAAAAATCCCGGCTTATGCCAGGATCTTTTTTTAAACTTTTTCTTGATTATTACTCCACTTCAACCGCACCTTCAACCAACACGGTTACATTATTATTCAGCACTTCAACAAATCCACTTTGGATATCATAATGAGCAAGGTGATTTTGTTTGTCCTTCAATACTTTTAAGCGACCCGTTTGTAAAGCACTAACTAATGGCGCATGCCTGTCCAGCACTTCAAATGAACCGCTGATGCCTGGCAATTGCACACCATAAACTTCGCCGCTGTACAATTTTTTTTCTGGTGTTAATATAATGAGATTCATTTTTTCAATTTGGAAATTTGAGAATTTGGAAATTTGATAATGATCTACTTAAATAAAGCCATTTTCAAATTTCAAATTCACTAATTGTACAATTAACCTTGCGCCTTCGCCTGCATTTGTTTACCCTTTTCAATCGCATCGTCTATAGAACCTACCAGGTTGAATGCAGCTTCAGGATATTCATCCACTTCGCCATCCATAATCATGTTAAAACCGCGGATCGTTTCTTCAATAGGAACCAACACTCCTTTTAACCCTGTAAACGCTTCTGCAACATGGAAAGGCTGCGAAAGGAAACGTTGAACTTTACGTGCACGGCTTACAACCAGTTTATCTTCATCACTCAATTCATCCAAACCAAGGATGGCGATGATATCCTGTAGTTCTTTATAGCGTTGTAAAATTAATTTCACTTTGTTGGCACAATCATAATGCACATCACCCACAATCTTTGGTGTCAGGATCCTTGAAGTAGAATCCAATGGATCCACAGCAGGATAAATACCTAAGTCAGCGATTTTACGACTTAATACCGTTGTTGCATCCAGGTGAGCAAATGTTGTTGCAGGAGCAGGGTCAGTCAAGTCATCCGCCGGTACATACACCGCTTGTACGGAAGTAATGGAACCATTTTTTGTTGATGTGATTCTTTCCTGCATCAATCCCATCTCTGTAGCAAGCGTTGGCTGGTAACCCACCGCTGAAGGCATACGACCTAACAGCGCTGATACCTCTGAACCCGCTTGTGTAAAACGGAAGATATTATCTACGAAAAATAAGATATCACGTCCTTTTCCTTGTCCTTCTCCATCACGATAATATTCAGCAATGGTCAAACCAGAAAGGGCCACCCTTGCACGAGCACCGGGAGGTTCATTCATTTGACCGAAAACGAAAGTTGCTTTTGAATCCTGCAAGCCTTTCATATCAACCTTGCTCAGATCCCAGCCACCCTGTTCCATGCTGTGTTTAAATTCTTCACCATAATTCATGATCCCTGCTTCGATCATTTCACGCATCAGGTCATTTCCTTCACGGGTACGCTCACCTACACCGGCAAAAACAGATACACCGGAATAAGCTTTCGCAATATTATTAATTAACTCCTGGATCAAAACTGTTTTACCCACACCGGCACCGCCAAACAAACCGATCTTACCACCTTTGGAATAAGGCTCAATCAGGTCGATAACTTTAATACCGGTAAATAAAATTTCAGAAGAAGTACTCAGGTTTTCAAATGCCGGGGGTTGTGAGTGAATCGGACGGCCATTTTCTTTAGAAACAGCTGGAAGTCCGTCAATAGGATCCCCGGTTACATTAAATAAACGACCACGGATAGCATCACCAACGGGCATTTTGATGGCAGCGCCGGTATCAACTACTTCCATTCCACGCATCAGACCTTCCGTTCCGTCCATTGCAATACAGCGAACGCTGTCTTCACCCATGTGACGCTGGGTTTCCAAAACAAGGATCTCCCCGTTTTGACGCTTTAATTCCAATGCATTGTAAATTTCTGGTAATTGGCCTTCGAATTGTACGTCAACCACGGCACCAATGATCTGTTTGATCTTACCTGTATTAGCCATATTAAGGTTTTAATTTTCTGTTTCCTACAGAATATGTTTTATTAGGTTACCCTTTTGGGTTTCAGGGCGCAAAGGTAAGGGAGAAGCGTTTAAATTCCGACAATCTAAAAAGCAAAATTCTAAAAAAATACTCCATCCAATTCTAAACGCTTTTTTTAACCTGTAAAAGGCTTCATTTCAACAATATAATAGTAGATTAAACAGGAATTTCTTTCAATTAAGCTCAGGCATATCTTTTGCAACATGGTCTGCATATGAAAAAAATATTTGTATTCTTAACCCTTTGCAGCCTGGTTTTTATTTCCTGTACAAACAGTGAAGAAGATGACAGGGAAAAAGCTGAAATTGAAAAAAAAATATCCAAAAGAGATTACAGCATCACAAAAGCTAATTCCTACAGTGATCTTTTTTTAGACAGCATGCGGATGGAAAAATTTATTGCTGAAAAAAACTTCAGTGACAGTATCATCCGGCGAATGCGTAGTTTTTATAACACCCGAAATTTCCAGTTTGCCTGGTTTACAAGTAATGGCCTTACCGAACAGGCCCGTGGATTCTGGAACCTGCATGAGTATTTTACTACTTATGTTAATGACAGTTCATCACTTAATAATAAGGAACTGGTCAAAAAAATGGACAACCTGATTATAGAGGAAAACATGAATGTGAATGGTAGTAGCGAATCAATCATTGAAACCGAACTTGCCCTTACCCAACATTTTATTGATTATACTTTACAGAATTATGAAAAAGGATATGTAAAGAGAAAGGAAATGGAGCGATTCATTCCCCGCAAAAAAGAAGACATTATTGCACTTGCCGATTCATTGATTAATAAAAAACACAACGACGATAAATATTTCGAGGATGTAAATGACAATTACCGCTTATTGAAAGATCAATTGGCCCGGTATCATAAAATAACTGTAGCCGGTGGCTGGCCAACGGTACCAGCAGAGATTATTAAGGTAAAGAAAGGATCATCATCACCAGCTGTTGCCATTTTAAAAAAAAGATTACAAATTACCGGCGATTTGCCGGCAGCTGACAGCAGCCAGGTTTTTAATGATACCCTTGAAATGGCTGTTAAAAATGCTGAAGTTCGTTTTGGTTATAATGCGGATGGAAAAATTACCGAAGCCTTTTTAAAAGACCTGAATGTTCCCGCTGTTGAAAGATTAAAACAGATCATGATCAACATGAACAGGATGCGGTGGATGCCAAACAAACCAGAGGGAAATTTACTGGTTGCCAATATTCCTGAATTTGTTGTGCACGCATATGAAGGCAACAATAAAGTTTTTACCATGAATGTAGTGGTGGGAAAAGAGGGACATAATACCATGATGTTTACCGGCGATCTTAATCAAATTGTGTTTAGCCCATATTGGAATATCCCTCCCAGTATTGTAAGGTCAGAAATATTGCCGGCCATGCAAAATGATCCTGATTATCTGGCAAGAAATAACATGGAAATTGTTTCAGAAAATGGTGATTTACCTACTATTCGTCAATTGCCGGGACCTGGAAATTCTTTAGGAAAAGTAAAATTCCTTTTTCCAAATAGTTTCAATATATATTTTCATGATACTCCCGCCAAGTCATTATTTAGTCGCGAAAAAAGAGCATACAGCCATGGTTGTATCCGCTTAGAAGAACCTGAGAAGATGGCAAATTACTTATTACGAAATAACTCGGAATGGACGGCATCAAGAATTTCGGAAGCTATGAACAGTGGGGAAGAAAAATATGTAAAATTGAAAGATCCGGTTCCTGTATTTATCAGTTACTACACGGCCTGGGTGGATGAACAAGGCCGTATGAATTTCAGGGAAGACATTTATGAGCATGATCAAAAAATAAAAAACAAGATGTTTTCTTAAATTTAAGCCTGAGGGGAAAAGTCTCTACAATATATTTTATTGAAAAAAGCTGGGTTGATGCCGGTACTATTGGCATTTATCCGGCTTTTTTTGATTTTATCCCGCCTGAATATATGGCCTTCAAATTGTATTTGTTTACTAAACAGCTTACTTAAAAATCAATTTTGAAAACAGAACAACCCGAACAAACCATCCCGGTGGAAGGTGTACAACCAACCCCATTGCCCAGCAGGCATCCCGAGTATAAATTAAATAAATACATTTTCCTGGCAATCATTTTATTGTTTGCCGTTTACCTTTTTTTTAGCCTTGTTCAATTCTTCTCTGCTTTCCTGGGCGCCGTAATGTTCTATGTGTTGAGTAAACGGTTTATGGAATACCTGGTTAAAATTAAAAGATGGGGCAAAGGCAGCGCAGCCACATTAGTGATACTCATATCATTGATCATCATCATGATACCTATTACATTAATGATAGTGATGTTGTATGAAAAATTGAAAGTTTTTTTGGGCGACCCTGCAATGATTGAAAATACGCTAACGAACATCAACCAAACCATCAAAGCCAGGTACAATATCCAGGTACTGACCCCTAAGAATAAGGAAAACATCCTGCAAGCCATCTCTGACACCTTATCAAATGTGTTGAGTAAAGGATTCAATTTTCTTATCACGATCACCATGATGTATTTTTTCCTGTTCTTTATGTTGATCAATATAAACAGGATGGAAGCTGCCATCGTTTTTTTCCTTCCATTTAAAAGAACTAAAATTGAGATGTTTGGGAAAGAATTGGTAGCTCAGACCTATGCAAATGCGGTGGTGGTTCCTTTGATTGCTGTGGCACAAGGTCTCATTGGTTTTATTGGTTTTGCCATTGCAGGTTTGCCGGAACCTGGTTTTTGGGCCATTGTTACAGCTTTTGCTACCATCATACCAGTAGTGGGCACAGCATTGGTTTGGGTTCCCGCAACCTTATTTTTATTTATTACCGGTCATCCGGGCCCCGGATTGTTCCTGCTTTTATATAGTGCTATAGTATTAGGATTGACCGATAATGTGATCCGATTTTTCCTTGCAAAAAAAATTGCAAAAGTGCACGAAGTGGTCACAGTTTTAGGAATTGTTTTCGGGTTAAAAAGTTTCGGTTTACCAGGTTTGATCTTTGGCCCCCTTTTGATTTCGTATTTCCTGATTCTTTTAAAAATTTATTATGCAGAATTTCAAAATAACATAGCTGTAAAAAAGAAAAAAAGTACACCGATTCGTTTTAACTTGCCATTTTTAGGTACAGTAAAAAAGCGATCACGCCGATGAAATTAATAGAAGTTAAAGACAAGGATTCGGAATCAGCATTTATAAAAGTCAATTATATAATTAATCATCACGATCCAAATTATATTCAACCCTTAGAAAAAGACATTAAAGAAGTATTTAATCCTGCAAAAAATAAAGCGTTTCGCGGTGGCGAAGTAATTCGTTGGATCTTAAAAAATGATGAAGACCAATCCATTGGTCGAATAGCCGCATTTGTCAATAAAAAATATAAATCAAAAGGTGATGAAGGTCCGGTTGGCGGCTTAGGTTTTTTTGAATGTATCAATGACCAGTCTGCTGCCGATATATTATTTGATGTAGCAAAACATTGGCTTTTACAGAAAGGCATGACGGCTATGGATGGTCCGATTAATTTTGGTGAACGTGACCGTTGGTGGGGTTTATTAGTCGAAGGTTTTGTACCACCGGTTTATACACTCAATTATAACCAGCCATACTACCAGTCGCTTTTTGAAAATTATGGTTTTAAACCTTTTTTTGAACAGATCTGTTTCGGCCGAATGGTGAATAAACCTTTGGAAGACAAATTTTATGAACGCCATGCCAAATTGGCCCATGATCCTGGTTTTAAGGCTATTCATATTAATAAAAAAGAGCTCCCAAAATTTGCACAGGATTTTGCAACAGTCTATAATGAAGCTTGGGCCGGGCACGGTGGTTTAAAACAATTGAATAAAGAACTGGTGTTGAAAATGTTTCAGCAAATGAAACCAGTAATGGACGAAAAAGTGATCTGGTTCACCTATTACAATGAAAGACCCATTGCTATTTGGGTTAATCTCCCCGACCTTAATCAATGGTTCAAACACCTGCATGGACGTTTTGACTTAATAGGAAAGTTGAAATTCCTATGGATCAAAGCAACCAAACCCTGTAAAAAATTTACCGGAATTGTTTTTGGCGTGGTACCCGATTTCCAGGGCAAAGGAGTTGATTCTTTTATGGTTGTTGAAGGTGCCAAGATCATTCAACATGAATTACCATATGAAGAATTTGAAATGCAGTGGATTGGTGATTTCAACCCAAAAATGATCAACATAGCACAAACCATTGCAGATAAACAAACCAGGAAGTTAATAACCTATCGCTATTTGTTCGACAGAACCAAAGAATTCAAAAGGCATCCCATCCTGAATTAAGGCAATCGAACAAATTATCAACATGCCATGTTTTCATATATGCAGGCGGCATTTCATGCTTAACTTGCAGGCATTGCCTTTACCATAAAAAGCTGTAAATAGAATAAGTGTATATGGAGAAATTCGTTGTATCTGCCCGAAAATACAGACCCCAGACTTTTGACACGGTAGTTGGTCAATCAGCCATTACAACTACACTAAAAAACGCCATAAAGAATAATCAACTGGCACATGCTTTTTTATTTTGCGGACCGCGGGGGGTGGGTAAAACAACCTGTGCACGAATTCTTGCTAAAACCATTAATTGTCAAAATCGCCGTGCCGATGGGGAAGCATGTAACGAATGTCATTCCTGCGTATCATTCAACGAAGGCACTTCATTAAACATACATGAACTGGATGCGGCCAGTAACAATTCCGTTGATGATATCCGTCACCTGGTTGACCAGGTAAGGTTTGCGCCGCAAGCAGGAAAATACAAAGTATATATTGTGGACGAGGTACATATGCTGAGTGCATCAGCATTCAACGCATTTTTAAAAACGCTGGAAGAACCCCCGCCTTATGCCATATTTATTTTAGCCACTACAGAAAAACATAAAATTCTGCCAACGATATTAAGCCGTTGCCAGGTATTTGATTTTAAAAGGATCACCCTCAATGATACCGTGGAGCACCTGGCAGACATCTGCCGGCAGGAAGAAATGAAAGCAGACAAGACTTCTCTGCAATTGATTGCACAAAAAAGTGAAGGTTGCCTGCGCGATGCACTCAGTATTCTTGATAAAATATCCAGTTTTACCAATGGCGAATTAACTTATACCAATACGTTAGAACACCTGAATATACTGGATGAAGGTTATTATTTTAAATTAATGGATTGCATGATGCAACAAGATCTCAGTGGAGCGTTGTTGTTATATAATGAAATTTATAAGAAAGGATTTGAAGGAGACCTGGTTTTAGATGGATTCATGGAGTTTATTAGAAACCTGTTGGTTTGCCAGGATCAAAAAGCCTCTGTTTTATTAGATGTTGTTGAAAGTTTTAAGGATAAATACAGGGAAACGGCAAAGAAAATTTCTCCGGCATTTTTAGTCAGTGCTTTAAATATTCTGAACGAAACAGAATTGCATTACAAAGCCGCCCGTAATAAAAGATTGCACCTTGAAATGGCTTTGATCCGTTTAAGCTACCTGCAACAAGCTATCTCACTCACAAGTGAAGGCGAGCATACAATTAAAAAAAAACGGGTTGATGAAACCCGGCCCGTAGCATTCAGAAATCTTACACCCATTGAAATAAAACCAAAAAATGTTGAAGGCAAATCACAAAAAACATCACCCATTCAAGGAGCCAGGCTTACCATCGACACACCCGTTGAAAAACCCAAACCGGTAAATTATCAGCCTGCAAGCCCCGCACCAACGGTTAACCAGTTTCAGGAAAATGAGCCGAAGCCAACATCAAAAACAACATTAGGTGCATTGGCTAAGATCAGGGAACAAGTTAAAAGCAATGGAAAAAGCATCGGTCAGAAATTAAATGAACCCATCCAATTACCACAATTGGAAATGGCCTGGAAAGCCATTGGCTGTATGTTGCAGGAAGAAAAAAATCCGGCATATAAAAGTTTTGAACTTGCCCGCCTGGTTTTAAAAGATGAAAACAGTTTTACCGTTTTTACTGCTAACAACCTGGAACAAAAGTTTATTGAAAAAGAAAGAAATAAAGCCTGCAGCTACCTGCAACAGGAATTAAGAAATACATCTATCCAGTTTACCATTGAAATTGATGATAACATGCCAAAGGAAGCGCTGCAGGAAGCACCGCTTAGTTCCTCGGCACAGTTTGCAAAAATGGCAACCCAGTATCCTTTAATAAAAGAATTGAAGGACCGGCTTCGGTTAGAACTTGACTATTAATGAATGGAATGGTTTGGATTGCTGATTCAACAATCTTTTCAATTCCTGTTTTTACCTTAATTTCACGGCTTCTTATTAAAATCGTAAATATTTAAAATTCTGATACGATCATGGCTGAAGTGATTCTGATGCCCCGCCTGAGTGATACGATGACTGAAGGAGTTATAGCGGCCTGGCATAAAAAAGTTGGAGATAAGGTTAAAAAAGGCGATTTACTTGCAGAAGTGGAAACCGATAAGGCAACCATGGAACTGGAAAGTTATAAAGACGGAACCCTTTTACATATTGGTAGTGATAAAGGTGGAAAATTACAGGTGAATGACTTGTTAGCCATTGTAGGTAAAGAAGGTGAAGATATATCGGCTTTACTAAAAGAGCATGGAGGCGGATCTCCAGATGCTTCTAAAAAAGAAGTACCTGCAACAAATGATAATAAAAGCAAGACTGAAAGCGAAGCGCCAAAAAAGGAACAAAAACCTGTTGATAAAGGGACTTCCATTGATTTATCAAAGATGGAAGAAGTGGTTCTGATGCCTCGCTTAAGCGATACGATGACGGAAGGCGTGATTGCCGGCTGGCATAAAAAAGTAGGTGATAAAGTTAAAAAAGGCGAATTGCTGGCTGAAATTGAAACAGATAAAGCCACGATGGAATTGGAAAGCTACAAAGATGGAACGCTTTTACATATTGGTGCTGAAGAAGGATCAAAGATCCCTGTAAATGGTCTGCTGGCCGTAATTGGTGAAGAAGGAAAAGTAGACCTCGATAAGATCATTTCTGCAGCAAAAGGTGGTGGTGAAACTGAAACGAAACAAAGTGCACCGGCAGAAAAAGAAACAACATCTGCTAAACAAGAAAAATCTGCCCCGGTTAAAGAAACAACTGATACTTCATCTGCTGATCAAAATGGCCGGATCAAAGCTTCTCCGCTTGCAAAAAAACTGGCCGCAGATAAAGGCATTGACCTGGGGCAAGTGAAAGGCAGTGGTGATGGCGGTCGTATTATAAAGAGTGATGTTGACCAGTTTAAACCTGCAGAAAAAGCAAGCCAGCAAGTGATAGCAGCAACCGCTTCTCCTGTAGGCGAAGAAGGATATACAGATACACCAAATTCTCAAATGCGTTCCATCATAGCAAAGCGTTTGGGTGAAAGCAAATTTGGTGCGCCGCATTTTTACCTGACCATGGAATTGAACATGGATAATGCTATGAAGGCCCGCACGGATATGAATGAAGTGAGCCCGGTAAAAATAAGTTTCCAGGATATGATGATCAAAGCCGTGGCCATGGCACTTCGCCAGCATCCAGCGGTTAATTCAAGCTGGATGGGTGATTTTATCAGAACATACAATCACATTCATATTGGCAGTGCAGTTGCGGTTCCTGAAGGATTGATTGTTCCGGTAATTCGTTTTGCTGATCAAAAATCATTAAGCCAGATTGCTGGTGAAGCAAAAGGTTTGTATGACAAAGCAAAAAACAAAAAATTACAACCGCAGGAATTTAGTGGCAATACATTCACCATCTCTAACCTTGGCATGATGGATATTGAAGAATTCACTGCCATCATCAATCCTCCTGACAGCTGTATTTTAGCTGTAGGCAGAATTAAAGAAGTAGTGGTTCGCAAAGGAGATGGATTTGGTGTAACCAATGTGATGAAGGTTACTATGAGTTGCGATCATCGTAGTGTGGATGGAGCAGTAGGTGCCGCATTTCTTCAAACACTGAAAAAATATATTGAAAACCCGGTAACCATGCTGGTTTAATAAATTGAATGTATACAATAGAAGATCCCGCCTTATCGCGGGATCTTCTATTGATATAGATGATCTGGAATAGGTTTCAAAATTAAATTAGCCTGTTATAACCAATCAAAACTTAACAAACCTCCTTCAACCGCCCCTACCCGCTTGGATTTTCTTTGTTATCTTTGTTTCACTGCATAATACAGGATTGATTGAGGGAGCCCCGCTACCGGCAATTTTTACTGACTGTGCCCACAGTAATAATAACTTAATATTTTTAATTTGACTTTTCACGAATTACAATTTGAACCTGAACTGATGGAAGGATTGGATGCTATGGGTTTTGAAAAACCTACGCCCATCCAGCAACAAGCCATTCCCATCATAATGAAGGATAAAGATATCATTGCCTGTGCCCAGACCGGCACCGGCAAAACCGCCGCTTTTTTGCTCCCGGTGATCAACAAGATCATCCAGACAAAAACGGAAAGTATCGATACATTGATCATTGTCCCAACCCGCGAACTCGCCATCCAAATAGATGAAGCCGTCCAGGGACTGGCTTATTTTGCGCCGGTGAGTGCCATTGCTATTTTTGGTGGTAATAACGGATCATCCTTTGAACAAGAGAAAAAAGCGCTTACCCACGGTGCTAACATCATTATAGCAACACCAGGGCGGTTAATAGCTCACCTGAATATGGGGTATGTAAACATTGGCAACCTCACGCATCTTATTCTTGATGAAGCGGACCGGATGCTCGATATGGGTTTCTCGGATGATATCAATCGTATCATTAGTTTTTTACCGAAAAAAAGACAAACACTTTTGTTTTCTGCAACGATGCCTCCTAAGATCCGCACGTTGGCAGCCAAAACATTAACGGACCCGGAACAAATAAATATTTCGGTTTCAAAACCTGCTGAAGGAGTCATGCAAGCCGCTTACATGACGTACAATGAGCAAAAACTTCCACTACTAACGGAATTGCTCAATGGAAAAAAGATTGCCAGTATTCTTATTTTCTCTTCCAGTAAAGAAAAAGTAAAACAACTTGAAAGAGAATTATTACGGGCAAAATTCAATGTTGCTGCCATTCATTCAGATCTTTTGCAGGATGTAAGAACAGAAGTACTCCGGAAATTTAAAAACAAATTATTGCAGATCCTGGTAGCAACTGATATCATGTCAAGAGGAATCGATATTGATTCCATCGGCCTGGTTATTAATTACGATGTGCCCAGGGATGCTGAAGATTATATTCACCGGGTAGGAAGAACGGCAAGAGCTGAAACTACCGGTGTGGCGCTTACTTTTATCAACCCGGAAGATCAGCGTAAATTTAAAAGCATTGAGAAACTGATTGGGAATGAAGTTAAAAAGCTGGATATACCCGAACATCTGGGCCCGGCACCTCAATATAATCCTGCAGCTTATGTGGGCAGACCAGCAAAGAAATTCAATAAGCCCCGCCAACAGAATTTCCGCAGGTAGTTTTTAAGAGTTGGAACGGGAAATCTATCCCTTAACGCATGGCAAAGCTTTTGCATTTAAATGACTAAAAAATAATATGCAAAAGCTTTTCTTATTTTACTTTATACTTATTGTTACCACCCTTTCATCTTGCGAAGTAATAGGTGATATTTTTGAAGTTGGGGTTTGGGTAGGTGTTATAATTGTAGTTGCCATTATTGCATTGATCTGGTGGATTGTAAGCCGGTTTAGAAAATAAATGAAGTAATCATATAACGCCTTGCTGCCGGTTATGCCTGGACGCAATTTTGGATATTAAGTAAAATAAATTTGATGACTATTTTGCAATTTGATTCTTCATTATTATAATTCTTTCAGCAAGCAATTCCGGCTCATCAGTCGTAATGTAATCAAAGCCGTGACTTAACAACCAATCCATGTCACCAGCATTGTTTACCGTCCATGCATTTAAAGCAATTTTATGCTGCTTGGCGCTTTCAATCCAGGATGGATTTTTACGAAAAATGGCCAGGTTATAATCCATACCATTGACGCCTTCAGCTTTTAATTGTTCCGGAGATTTATCTCCATTCAGGTATTGCACGGAGGCTTTAGGGTTCAATGCAATGATCTTTTTTATTACATCATAATCAAAACTGATATAAATAGATTTGTCTTCAATTCCCAGTTCCTTTACCAAAGCGAAAGATCTTTCGGCCGCTAACAAAGAACGCTGCTTGCTGACTCCTGAAGGTTTTATTTCCAGTACCAGTTTGGTTTGATTTTGATCCATGCCAGCTTGGAGATATTCTCTTAATGTTGGCAGGGTTTCACCATTTGGTAATTTATGAGAAACAAGTTCTTTAAAATTTGTTTCTTCTACTTTGATGCCAGCGTGTACCGGATCATGAATGATCACCAATGAATCATCAGCGGTTATCCGGATATCAAACTCAGATCCAGCACACTTTAACCGGATGGCCTCCCGTAATGATGCAATGGAATTCTCCGGTAATTTATTTTTTTTGAATGCACCTCGGTGCGCAACAATGCCTGTATGAACTTGGCTGGCAGATGAAGTAGACATGTTTTGAGAAACTTTACAACTGATCAATCCTGCAATTAGAAACAATATAAAACCGGAAAATATTTTGTCTTTTTTCATTCATAGAATTTGAATGCCACAAATTAAATGAAATAGTTCAAATTATATTTTCAATAATATTTGAAAGTTCGAAAATTACTATTAATTTTAAGTCATGAAATTAACAGAAGCTAAAAACCAGTTCATTGCTTCCTGGGGTGCATTCGGAACCCATTGGGGCATCAATCGTACCATGGCACAGATCCATGCTTTATTACTGATTAGCCCCGAAGCACTCAGCCAGGATGAAATCATGGAACAGTTAAACATCAGCCGGGGAAATGTAAATATGAATATCCGGGAATTGATCAATTGGGGTTTAGTGGAAAGGGTCATTATTCCAGGTGAAAGAAGGGAGTTTTTCAGTGCGGAAAAAGATATTTGGAAGGTGGTACGTTTGATTGTGAAAGAAAGGAAAAAAAGAGAATTAGACCCCATGTTAAAACTACTGGATCAATTAGAAGAAGTGGAAGGTGATAAAAGGGATAAACATGTAAAAACGTTTGTGGACACGGTTACCGGTATTAAGCGTTTGGGAAAGCAGGCCGATAATGCATTGGACATGCTGGTAAAAGCGGAAGAAAATATTTTCCTCAGTTCCATGTTGAAATTTTTCAAGTAGAAGGTTTTTAATACAACTTCTCATCCAGGATCATTTTAATTTTTATTTCAATATTTTCTGAAATTTTAAAATATACAGTAATCATGGAAAATAAAAAAATAGTAATAGCTGGTGGTAGCGGGTTTATCGGGCAAGCTTTAATTGAAAGATGGTCATCACAAAACAGATTAGTCATACTAACCCGTTCTCAAAAAAACTCCGAAAACAACACATACCAATCAAATAAAAAAATTTCATACGGGAATCAAAACATAAAATTTGTTCAGTGGGATGCTAAATCAGTTGACCACTTATGGTTAAGTGAATTAGAAAATGCTGATTTATTAATTAACCTCTCAGGTAAATCAGTTAATTGCAGGTATCACACCAAACAAAAGCAACAGGTTTATAATAGTCGCATACAATCGACAGCGGTATTGGGGAAAGCCTTTCAGCAGTTAAAACATCCGCCCAGATTATGGGTTAATGCATCCTCTGCAACAATCTATAAAAATAGTATTGAAAAGGAAAATAATGAACAAAGCGGTGAAATCAGTTTAGCAAAAAAAGATAACATGCCGTGGAATTTTATAGATTTTTTACGCACTGAAAAAAACAAATTGCTGGCCCGCAGTTTGCATCAACCAGTAGATGAACTCATTAATCCTGAAATTGATTTTTCGGTAAAAGTGGTTAAAGACTGGGAGCAGGTTTTCTTTTCGCAACCAACACCTGGAACCAGGAAAGTAGCCTTAAGAACAGCCATAACTTTAGGTCATGGTGGTGTTATGGTCCCTTATTTAAATCTTTGCAAAGCGGGATTGGGTGGAAAGCATGGATCGGGAGATCAGATGTTCAGCTGGGTTCACATAAATGATTTTGCAGGCATGATAGAATGGCTGTTTGAAAATGATTCAGAAGGTGTTTTTAATTGTGTTTCACCCCATGCAGTGAAAAACAAAGATTTTATGAAAACACTATGTAATGCTATTGACAGGAAGATTGCCATTCCATCGCCTGCCTGGCTATTGGAATTAGGAGCGTTTATGATTGGAACAGAAACTGAATTAATGTTAAAAAGCCGATGGGTCGTTCCTGCAAGAGCATTAAAAGAAGGATATAATTTTCAATATTCTCATCTTGAATATGCGATTGCAGATATTGTAGAAGGTTATAAAAAATAGAATAGTATGCAAAAACAAAAGAAAACATTGGTGCTTGGTGCTTCCCCAAATCCTTCCAGGTACAGTTATGCTGCTGTAAAAAGACTGAATGCTTACAATCACCCGGTAATTGCAATTGGAAAAAGAAAAGGATCCATTGGTGAAACAACTATCACGAATGAAAAACAATCGCACACGGATATAGATACGGTAACCTTATACCTGAACCCGATGAATCAAAAGGAATATTACGAATACCTGATGCAGTTAAATCCCAAAAGAATCATATTTAACCCGGGTACAGAAAATGATGAATTAGCTGACATGGCTTCCCGCCAGGGCATACAACCTGTTGAAGCATGCACCCTGGTGATGCTAAGTACAAACCAATACTAAACTATAAATAAGATAGGAAGTTTACGATATTCTCCCGGGTACTATCACCCGATTTTTCATATTTATTTACTACACTATTGCACTTGTAATTTTTTATTACAAATATTGCGCTACGTCCCTTTGAAAAACACGCAGTAATTAAAATCCACTGCAAAAAAAAGTTACTTAACTTTTTAAAATAAAATCCAATGAAAACCCTGACTAACGGCCTCCTATGCCTGTTTTTTACCTTCAGTTCTGTTGCTGCAGTTGCGCAACCTCCTATTAACGAGCCAGATTACAATAAACCGAAACTTTTCCAGGATTTACCTGAAAAATTAAATGTTCGTTTAAATGATTTAGAATCTTTATTCGAAGCGCCTCTTGGAAAGTCGGTCAATATCCCTTTACATGGAATGGCAAGTCTGAATGGTCACATTGTTTCCAAATCTGATATAACAGATACCCGTGTAAAAAGTATTGTAGTAAAATTAAATAACCGGAAAGGCGCCAATTTTACTTTTACCCGTATCACTAATGAAAATGGCAGTTATGAATACCTGGGACGCATTATTAGCCGGGAACATGGCGACAGTCTTGAAATTGTTTTAGAACACGGCCAATATGTATTTCGAAAAGTGGGTCTTTATGACCTCCTGGCAGAATAAAAAAAATCTATCCAAATCCTTGTTCCTTTAGTTCAATATCCAAATCCAAGTGAAAATGAAAAGCCTGATAAAAACCGTAATACCGGTCCTGCTCTGTGCATTCTCTTTTAAATCGAATGCACAAGTACCCGTTTTAAACAGCCACCCGTCCGCAGCACCAGTAATTTTTTTAGATTTTGACGGCCATTATGTTTCCGGCACCAGCTGGAATTATAACGGTCCTATCAATTGTGAGCCTGCTACACTTACGAATGAACAAATCACCAAAATCTTCAACAACGTTGCTGAAGATTACAGTCCATTTAATATTAATGTAACAACTGACAGTACAAAATACTGGAGTGCCCCGGTAAAACAAAGAATGCGGGTAGTGTTAACCGTTAGTTCCAGCTGGTATGGTTCTGCCGGTGGTGTAGCTTATACCAATTCATTTACCTGGGGTGATAATACACCTTGTTTTGTATTCACACAATTGCTTCAAAACAATGTAAAAAATATTTCAGAAGCAGCAGCACATGAAGCGGGTCATACACTCGGTTTAAGGCACCAGGCAACATATGATGCAAATTGCAATCTTGTTTCCAGTTATAATACGGGTGTAGGTAGCGGAGAAGCAGGCTGGGCGCCAATCATGGGTGTTGGCTATTATCGCAATTCAACCACCTGGCACGACGGACCTGGTCCTTATGGTTGTACAAATTTGCAAAGTGATTTATCAATCATTACAAGTACTAAAAACGGTATTATTTTTAAAAATGATGATTATAATGAAAGCTTTCAACATGTATCATCTGTAGCTTTTTCCAATAGAAAATTTGAGATTGAAGGAATGATCTCAACTTCAGACGAAAAAGATCTGTTTAAATTCACCTTAAGCAATCAACGAAGAGTAAAAATAAGTGCTGTACCTACGAATGTTGCAGGCATAACTGGAACAAACCTGGACATCGCTTTAGATCTTTACAATAATAAAACATTAATAGGTACATATAACCCTGCAGCTACCTTAAGTGCATCTATTGACACCGTTTTATCTGCTGGCACTTATCATATTATGATTGACGGTGTAGGAAATGGATATACAACCGAGTATGGAAGTCTTGGACCTTACCTGATTGCTGCTGAAGAAATTGATTTTACGATTTTGCCATTGCGCAAACTGGTTTTATCGGGAACTATACAGCAGGATGTACATAAATTAAACTGGATTATTGATGCAGATGAAACAATACAGAAATTGGTAGTGGAAGTTTCAAACGATGGGCGCAACTTTACGCAGCTTACTGAAACAGCCAGTGATGCTTTGTATTATAACTACCGTCCTGCATCTTCAGCCCCGGTTATTTACCGTTTGAATGTAAAATTCAACGATGGCAATCAATATTATTCAAACATGATCACCCTGCGTAACCAGGGCAATATTTACAAACCCCAGATCATGGGAAATATCATTTCAAATGGCGAATTAAGAATCAATAGCCCCGGAAATTACCTGTACACCGTGTATAGTGTGAATGGGAACCGCCTTGCCAGTGGACGTTTAACCAATGGCATCAACCAGGTTCAACACACACAAGTCACCAAAGGTGTTTATGTAATTAAATATTCAAATGACCAGGAAGAATGGAGCGAAAAATTCATAAGCCACTAACCTTTCAATATGTTCTTTTAAAAGAACAATAATCCGTGCCCCATTGTTAATCAGAGGTTTTTCTATAACTTAGAAAAACCTCTTTTTTTATGAGATGGAGAAAATTTAACGGAGACACCATAGAACTGCCTATTTATTCTGAAGTAGAAGCAGCCATTCAACGCGAAATTTCATTGGGATATAAATTGAAAGTTTGTATTGGAACCGACAGCCAGGTTAAAGGGCATGACACTGAATTTGCAACGGTAATTGTTTTTTTAAGAGAAGGCCACGGTGGATTTATGTTCATTCACAATGAAAAAACCAGGCAACAATTTTCTATTAAAGAAAGGATGCTGGTTGAAGTAGCAAAGAGTATTGAAATTGCTTATGAGTTATGTAACCTGTTCACCATTTATGATGTGGATATGGAAGTACATGCTGATATCAATACGAACCCTAATTTTAAAAGCAATGATGCTTTGAAAGAAGCAATGGGTTACATACTAGGAATGGGATTTGCTTTTAAAGCCAAACCAGAAGCTTTTGCCAGCAGCAGTTGTGCAAACAGGATGGTGAACTAAAAAAAATCAAAAATTATTTAAAGGCAGGTTCTGCGATTGATGAACTGACCTGTAATGTGTGCTGTGCTTTATACTTTGCAATTGCCGGAGATGAAGCCTTAATCGAGGCTGTTTTATATAAATGCTCTATCTTCTTTGATTCTTTTTGAGCAAAAGAAAATACAACTACAACAAGCAAAAACAGCACAACAACGATATTCTTTTCAGAGAAAAAATGCTTCATTTTATTAGGTTAGACGTTGCAAGATAATTAGTTTGGCCCAACAATTAAAGATTTTGGCCGTCATAAAATTGATTAAAAACCTGGTTTCCTTCCGCTATATGAGCCAACAATTTTGGTCTGCCGGTTTTTTTTAATGCAGATGTCACAAAATGTGGCGGCAAAGCTTCCCATGTTTTTTTCAGTTCCTGCATAAAATCCGCCTGGTTTTTAGCAGCTACCCTTTGGGTTACTTTATCGGTTTTGGTAAAAACAATAGCAAAAGGTATTCCCCACTCGCCCAGTTTGTTGACAAAATCAAGGTCAATTTTTTGGGGTGAATGCCGGCTATCAACCAAAATAAAAACCAATACCAGGTTAGGTCTTTTCCGTAAATAATCCTCAATCATTTTTTCCCAACGTTTTCGTTCACTCTGTGATACTTTGGCAAAACCGTAACCTGGCAAATCCACCAAATACCATTGTTTACGATCACCACCGGTAATCACAAAATAATTAATCAGTTTGGTTTTACCCGGTGCGGATGAAGTTTTGGCCAGTTTGGCTGAATTACAAAGCATGTTAATCAGTGAGGATTTACCCACATTACTGCGCCCGATAAAGGCATACTCGGGCAAAGTGGGTGCAGGACACCCATCCAGGCTTGGACTACTGATAATATAATGGGAAGAAATAATTTCCATAAAGGCTGCAAGATACGGATTGTGTTTGTGGCGGTTTTGTGAAGATGATTAAACACACTGTGATTTAGGTGAAAAACTCAATGACAAACCGCTTAACTTCGCGTTCCTATGGCGAAATTACCGCACGATGATATCATCCCCTACCGCCAATCGACACTCGGTAAAAAAGAACAGGTTGCCGGAATGTTTAATGACATTGCACCGCGATATGATTTTTTAAATCGTTTTTTATCATTAGGGATAGATGTAACCTGGCGTAAAAAGGCTATCAAAGTTTTAAAAAAAGATGATCCTAAAATAATTCTGGATGTAGCTACGGGTACAGCAGACATGGCTATCATGGCTTCCAGGATTTTAAAACCAGTAAAAATTTCAGGAATTGACATCAGCCGCGAAATGTTGGAACTGGGTAAGAAAAAGGTTCAGGAAGCTGGTCTTTCAGCGCTGATTGAACTTGAACAAGGCGATAGTGAAACAATAAATTTTGCCGACAATTCGTTTGATGCCATAATGGTCGCCTTTGGTGTACGCAATTTTGAAAACCTGGAAAAGGGCCTTAGTGAAATGTTGCGTGTTCTGAGACCTGGCGGTCAATTGATGATTCTGGAATTTTCTAAACCTAAAAATATCATTATACGTAAACTTTACAATTTATACATGGGAACAATTGCCCCCCAGGTGGCCCGTTGGTTTTGTAAAAACAAGGAAGCTTACAGCTACCTCAATAAATCAGCAAAAGCCTTTCCAGAACGGCAACAATTGTTAGAGATCATGAATCAAATGGGTTATTCCGGTACCTCATTCAAACCATTAAGTTTAGGTATATGTTGTATTTACCAGGGAAGAAAACAAAATTCGGCACTTTAATATTTTCTGCTTTTTTAGGGATGATCTGTATGAGCCAATCCGCTCATGCACAAACAGATCTGAACCTTTCAGATCACGATAATAAGCCATATTATTTTGGCATCACATTAGGTGCAAATCTCAATCGCTTTCATACGCATAAGCATGCCCGTTTTTTAGAAGACGACAGTGTATTGGTGGCAGAACCGCTCAACTCCGCCGGATTTTCGTTGGGTTTATCAGCCACAGCAAAAATAACCGATCGTTTTGAAGCACGATTTAATCCCCAGCTATTATTTACGGAACGCAATTTATTTTACCAGCTAAGACACCCTGATCCATTTGAGAATTCAGATTCGATAACAAAAAAAGTAGAATCTGTAATTGTAACTTTTCCATTACAGGCAAAGTTCAATTCTGACAGGATCGGAAATTTTCGGGTATACATGCTCGGTGGTGTAAAGATGGATATTGATCTTGCATCGAATGCGCAGGCAAGGAAGGCAGATGACTTAGTAAAAATTCAGAAATATGATTTAGGAATTGAAGCTGGTTTAGGATTTAATCTTTATTTCCCCAGCTTTATTTTATCACCAGAGATTAAGATCAGCAATGGTTTAAATAATATTCACAGTCGCGATAAAAACCTGAAATATTCCAGTGTGTTCGATAAAATGCAATCCAGGATGATCATGTTTAGTATTCACCTGGAAGGTTAAGCAATTTCATATTCATCATCATTATTATTAAATTCCAGGTTTTCAAAATTGCGGGCTTCTACTTCAAACTTATTATGATAGTATCCCCTTTTCATTGATTCCCACAGGTACATAAAAATAAAAGGGAAAAAGCCATAACGCAAAAACTGTTTTACATGAACCAATTCATGTCTCAACCACTTTTTATTTTTTAAAAGATCTTCTTTAGTTGCATTCCACAAAAAAATAGTCTTTCCAAAAACAATGGCCACATTATTGGTTCGCAATATAAATGCTGCGATCCTAGCTATAAAAGATCTTTCTTTAACCCTGATCTTCATGACAACATTTTAGATTGATTAGGGAAACTAAAACACAAATTCCCTGCGGTTGATATTCCACCTGAATGCTGCCGAAATCACACTCGTGTTCTCCGAAAGAGCAGCATTGTTTTCAACCTTATAACTTCTGCCCATTCCACTGAGTTCTAAGAATAAATTTTCCCTGAATTCATATGAAACTAACAGTGATCCATAAGCGGTATTAACGGTTTGGCCAGAACCGATTTCAAAACCATAATCTTTTAAACGGTGAGGAGGACGATTAGGCAAAAGCGGGTTGCTGCCAAAACTCTCGGAGCCCACATTTAACCCTTGTTTATAGACCATCAGTTTTGCTTCAAGCATCCATTTAGGTTTGGGTTGATAACGGAGAATACCCATTAACTCGCTGAAGTTTGCGCCCAGCGGATGCGCCAGCGGTTGATTATAATGCGTGTAATTAGCAACAGAATCATTATGCGAGTAGGTAAATGGGCGTACCCGGTTCAATTCCACCTGCAGATCCAGGTTTGGAATATTGAATACATCAATGTATTTAGCACCTAACTGGTAACCGAATTTATTGGCCCACCATCCATTGCCTGCACGCAATTCAGAAAGTTTAAATTCATCCAGGATCAACTGACCATAAAACTGGAATTTCTTTGCCACGTTAGCTTTAAAATCAAGACCTGCAACCGAGTTATCGAAACTTCCATTTTGTTGTTCCGCGGAACGATAAAAAATCACCGGATTCAGGTAACCAAACTCAAAACGATTTTTGCGACCAAAAATCACACCTTCAAACAAACCGACATTCAGCCATTTGGTAACGTTTACATCCAGGTGATGCATGGCAGCATATTTTTTGGGAAATAAAACATTAGCTGCTCTAGGTTCCGCGGCATGCAGTTCCATAAAAAGGTTCTGGTAATTAAATTTCCAGATGCGTGTGTTTAACTTCAGGAATAAAGCATTATTACTGAAATCACTTAAAAATAAACTGCGGTATCCATTGCCGATAAAATGTTTGTCGTACCCAAATGCAACATCAATATACTTGGTCACATTAAATGTAAAATATCCACGGGCATCAAAATAATCATAACCAGTGCGTTTAAAATCCTGGTAAAATCCTTGTCCCGGCACGGCTTCGTGTTCACTTACCCGGCGTTGAACATATAAAGGATCTCGTTCCTGGTTATCACTGATGGAAGCCGCAAACCCAATTTTTTCAGCAATCTTGCCGCGAACATGCACGCCTCTCCTGTTTAAGAAAAGATGCTGGCTGTTATTGGATTCTTTTGAAACCTGGTAATATATAAATGGATTTATGATGAGAGAAAAATCTTTTTTGTGCACCTCGAACATATTAGCAGGTGTTTTGTAAAAATTTTTCCAGATAGGTTTTTTACTGGCAAACTCGCTATGATCTCCTGGGATCCACTCCAGGTTATTCAACTTTAATCTTTGAAGATTGTATTGATCTACAGAACTAAGATTTAATCCACTATCAGCCTGTAAAGCACCGTTGATCATTTGTTTGCGGCTGAAAGGTTTTGTTTTGGAAAAATTTAAAACGGAATCAACACGGGATTTTATTTCCATTCTTTCCAGGATAATATATTCTTTTGATTCCAGTGGCAGGTAAGTTGTTTGAGCCATAGTAATCACAGGAACAATTAACAAAACAGCCACAAACGATTTTATAATAAATTGCATAGTGTTTTAAATATTTAAAGCCACCGAAGTGGCAGCCAAATAAGCGGTTCAAGTTATGGAAAAATATGTGATCAAAAACAGCACTATCGTTAATGAAGGTTCGCTGATTGTAAGTGATATTTTAATTTCAGGCGGTAGAATAGAAAAAATTGCACCAACTATTTCGGCAAATGCCCGTGAAATAAATGGTCATGGAAAATATCTTTTCCCTGGTGCTATTGACGACCAGGTACACTTTCGCGAACCCGGGTTAACACATAAAGCAACCATCTATACTGAATCGAAGGCCGCAGTTGCAGGTGGTGTAACCAGTTTTATGGAAATGCCTAATACGGTACCGCCCGTATTTACCCATGACTTGCTGGAAGATAAATACAACATTGCTTCCAGGACTTCATTGGCAAACTACTCATTCTTTATGGGCACATCTAACACCAACGCGGATGAGGCTTTGAGAACAAATGAAAAACGAAATGATGTATGCGGCATAAAAATTTTCATGGGTGCATCTACCGGGAATTTATTGGTGGATAATTACCTGACACTTGATAAAATATTCCGGGAAAGTGAAGTGCTGATAGCAACACATTGTGAAGATGAAAAGATTATCAGGGATAACCTGGAAGAATTTAAAGCAAAAGGAAGAGAACTAACTGCAGCTGATCACCCTTTGATCCGGAATGAAGAAGGTTGCTTTGAATCTTCCTTTGCAGCTATTCAATTAGCAAAAAAACACAGCAGCAGGTTACATATTCTGCATATATCCACAGAAAAAGAACTACAGCTTTTCACCAACATGATTCCATTGGCCGATAAAAAAATAACTGCAGAAGTCTGTGTTCATCACCTGCATTTTACCGCCGATGACTATGAAAGATTGGGGAACCAGATAAAATGCAATCCCTCAATTAAAGCACCACATCACAAGGAAGCACTTTGGAAAGCCTTACTGGATGATCGTTTGGATGTTATAGCTACAGACCATGCGCCGCATACCTGGCAGGAAAAAGATGAACCTTACCTGCAGGCACATGCAGGATTACCACTTGTGCAACACTCCCTGCTTTTGATGCTTCACTATTATAAACAAGGAAGGATATCATTGGAAAAGATTGCAGAAAAAATGAGTCACCATGTTGCTGAATGCTTCAAGGTAAAAGAAAGAGGTTATATCAGGGAAGGATATCATGCTGATTTGGTCTTAGTTGATCTGAATGAATCCTTCCAGGTAAAAAAAGAAAATATACTTTACAAATGTGGTTGGAGCCCGCTTGAAGGGTTTACTTTCCCCGCTACGATAGATGCTACTTTCGTTAATGGCTTTCCTGTTTATGAAAATGGCATATGGAATGAATCTAATAGAGGACTAAGATTATCATTCAACAGGTAGACAGGTTTTTCGCCAGTATTTTTAAAGATCATAAAACGATTATTCAGCCATATGCAAATTGACAAGATAACTTTTAATGATATTGCTATTTTTCACCAGGAAGAAGAATTTTCTATTTTCCATAAACTTAACTTCACTAAAACAGTTGGCGGAAAGGCCTGGCTAAGACATTTTTTTCATGAACCTCATCATGAAATTTCAAAAATACTTGGCACACAAAAGATCATTAAAACTTTGATTGACCATGTGGATGAATGGCCCTCAGATATAAGCAACGGCACCTTGATGGTGATGGAAAAATTCCTGGATTATCCAATTGACCCTGCACCTGAAAAGCCAAACAGGATTAACAGCTTTACATACAAATGGCTACATCTTGCTGATTATTCCATGATCAAATATTCCATTAAACATTTCGCAGACTTTTACCGAGGTATCAGCAAACTCGCAGAAATGTTTGAAGAAAAAAGTCTGCCTCCGCATTTTTATATTTATATAGAACGTATTAAACAGCTGGTTAAACAAATTCCGTTAACCCGGTTATCAGAAACTAAGGCCGGTGATACTCTTACACGGCAACAGAACTTGTATTATGCTTATCATGTAAGAGGTGAATACCGTTCAGGCACATTGGAACTGATTGATATTTTTTGTCGTTTGGATGCATGGTATTCAATGGCTGTGGCGGTAAAAACATTTGATCTTTCCTTTCCTGAATTTATAGATCAACATAATCCGAAAGTAGAAGCCAGGGGTCTGTATCACCTGTTAATTCATAAACCTGTGGCTTATGACCTGGAAATGGATCCTGAACATAATTTCCTTTTTTTAACGGGTGCAAATATGGCCGGAAAAAGTACCTTGATCAAAGCCGTTGGTGCTGCGGTATTTTTAGCTCATATGGGTATGGGAGTACCGGCAACCAATATGCGCTTAACACTTTTTGACGGCCTTTTAAGCAATATTAATGTAATGGATAATATTGCAAAAGGAGAAAGCTATTTCTACAATGAAGTACAGCGCATCAAGACCACCATTGAAAAAATAAATGACGGACATAAATGGCTGGTCCTCATCGATGAATTGTTCAAAGGAACAAATATCGAAGATGCCATGAAATGCAGTACAACAGTTATCAAAGGACTCATAAAAATCAAAACCTCACTTTTCATTTTGTCTACACACCTGTATGAAATTGGCCGCGACCTCAAAGATTATCCCAACATATCTTTCAAATATTTTGAAACCAATGTTACGGAAGATCAGCTTGATTTTAGTTACCAGTTAAAAGAAGGTATCAGTAACGACCGAATTGGTTATGTGATACTGAAAAGAGAAAAAGTAGTGGAGATGCTGGAAAAACTATAAACAGAAATAATAATTTATTCTATTTTATGAAAACATTTCAAATTTATTTACTGGCAACGTTCATGATGACAGGTTCCATGTCGGGGTTTGCGCAGCAATCTTCCATCGATGTGCAGCATTACGATTTTCAACTTACACTAACAGATGCTTCGGATACGATCTCGGGTATTGCTACGATCCATATTAAACTTTTAAAACCGACAGATCAGTTCTCTATCGACTTAAAAAATATTTCCAGGGGCAAGGGAATGCATGTATCCGGTATTACAGGTATAAAAAGTTTCACGCATACCAATGATAAAATAAATATTCTTTTGGATCATAAACCAAATACTGGCGATAGTGCACATTTCACCATTAGTTATAAAGGGATACCCGCCGATGGGTTGATCATCGCCAAAAACAAATTTGGGAAACGTACATTCTTTTCGGACAACTGGCCAAACCGTGCACATAACTGGTTACCATGCGTGGATGATGTGGCTGATAAAGCATCTGTTGAATTTGCCATTACTGCACCGCATCAATACCAGGTAGTCAGTAATGGCATTCAGACTGAGGAAACTAATTTACCACAAGGTAATAAGCTTACCCGCTGGAGAGAAGATGTTCCATTACCAATCAAGATCATGGTGATTGGAGTTGCGGAATTTGCAGTGCAATGGGCCGGCAATGTTGAAGGCATTCCTGTTTACAGTTGGGTGTACCCGGAAAATAGAAAAGATGGTTTTTATGATTATGCAATGGCAACAGATATCTTGCAATGGTTTATTAAAAATGTAGGTCCTTATGCTTATTCCAAACTGGCGAATGTACAATCAAAAACAATTTTCGGTGGAATGGAAAATGCAAGTGCCATATTTTATTCAGAAAAATCGGTTACAGGTAATCGTGATGCAGAGGCTATAATTGCCCACGAGATTGCACACCAGTGGTTTGGAAATATGGCTACCGAAAAATCCTTTGCCCACCTATGGTTAAGCGAAGGCTTTGCCACCTATCTCACAACACTTTACATGGAACAGAAATATGGAGAAGATACCGCCAGGTTTCTGCGGGAAGAAGACAGGCAGAAAGTCATTGAATTCAACATGCGTTCAACCATGCCTGTTGTAGATACATCAACCCGGGATTACATGGATCTGCTGAATGCAAACAGTTATGAAAAAGGCGGATTTATCTTGCATATGCTTCGCAGGGAAATAGGCGACAGTATGTTTTGGAAAGGAATACGCCAGTATTACAAAACATATTCAGGTAAAAATGCCGATAGCCGGGATGTTCAAAATATTTTTGAAAATGTTTCCGGAAAAAACCTGGATCCATTTTTCAGAAACTGGTTATATGAAATGGATCTGCCCCAGATTAATATAAGCTGGAACTACAACCCGGTATCAAAAACAATAAGTATTGACATTCAGCAGACTCAGAAAACCATATTTCAATTTCCCTTAGAAATTGAAATAAAAACACGTAACGGTTCTGCATTGCATACACTGCAAATAGAAAAAGAAAAACAGTCCTTTGAAATTCCTGTCAAAAATCAACCGGTTGAAGTTGTAGCAGACCCGGGAATTAACCTGTTAGCTACTTTTAAAAGCAGTAAGATGACGGACCAATGATCCTGGTTTTAGCTCCATAATATTTTCTATCTTCAAATCATGTTAATCAAAACCTTTGGCAGCGCTGTTTATGGGGTTGAGGCCATCACAATTACTATCGAGATCAACTGGATGGCTACAGGTACACAAACAGTGATGGTCGGTTTGCCGGATAATGCTGTTAAAGAAAGTATTCAACGAGTAGAAAGTTCTATTAAAACCAATGGATATTCCATGCCACGTACACGGGTTGTAGTAAACCTGGCGCCTGCAGATATCAAGAAAAGCGGTACGGCATTCGACCTTCCTATTGCTATTGGTTTGCTTGCAGCTAATGAACAGATAGCGAAATATGAAGCATTGAAAGATTATGTAATCATGGGCGAATTAAGCCTTGATGGAAAATTAAGACCCATCAAAGGTGCACTACCTATTGCCATCCAGGCCAGGAAAGAAGGTTTTAAAGGGTTGATCATTCCCGCAGTAAATGCAAGAGAAGCCGGCATGGTAAATAACCTGAAAGTTTATGGTGTTGAAACGATGAAGGAAGTAATTGATTTTTTTGAAAATGATGAAACAGGTTTAACACCAACAGCAATTAATACGAGAGATGAATTTTTTCATTCGCAATATGATTTTGAGTTTGATTTTAGTGATGTAAAAGGACAGGAAAACATTAAAAGAGCATTAGAAATTGCAGCCGCTGGTGGTCACAATGCAATCCTGATTGGCCCGCCGGGAGCAGGCAAAACAATGCTGGCCAAAAGACTGCCGACTATTTTACCTCCATTAAGTTTGCATGAAGCATTGGAAACTACAAAGATCCATTCAGTAGCTGGTAAGATGCCGGAAAATTCAAGCCTTGTTTCCCGCAGACCATTTCGCAGCCCCCATCATTCTATTTCAGATGCTGGCCTGGTTGGCGGTGGCGGAAATCCGCAGCCGGGAGAAATTTCACTGGCACATAATGGTGTTTTATTCCTGGATGAATTACCTGAATTTAAAAGATCGGTTTTGGAAGTTATGCGCCAACCAATGGAAGAAAGACGGGTAACCATTTCCCGGGCAAAAGTGGCCGTTGATTTTCCTGCGAGTTTTATGTTGATTGCATCCATGAATCCATGTCCCTGTGGTTATTACAATCACCCGGAAAAAGAATGTACCTGCGGACCTGGAATGGTTCAAAAATATTTAAACAAGATCAGCGGACCATTGTTGGATCGAATAGACCTCCATGTAGAAGTAACACCTGTTGCTTTCAGCGAATTATCATCCATCAAAAAAACAGAGCCTTCTTCAAGCATACGCGAAAGAGTGATCAAAGCAAGGGATATTCAGGATAAAAGATTTAAAGAACAAAAAGGTATTTATTGCAATGCACAAATGGGTAGCAAACTCCTAAAAGAGGTTTGCATCCTTAACCAGGCAAGTCAATTGCTGATTAAAACAGCCATGGAAAAGTTAAATCTATCTGCTCGTGCCTATGACAGAATTTTGAAAGTATCCAGGACCATTGCAGATCTTTCCCAGAGTGAAGATATCAAAGCGGAACACCTTGCAGAGGCTATTCAGTACAGGAGCCTGGACAGGGAAGGCTGGGCAGGATAGGCATTTTTTTTCTTAATAATGAAAATTTTATCCATCTTTGGCAACGCTTAATGAATTCTGCCTTTAATTTTCTTAACCAGTTTTACGATAAGATCTACGTCTTATCACTTCCGCGCCTTCAAAACAGGGTGAATTATATCAATTCTGCGCTGGAAGGTCTCAATTTTGAATTTTTTTGGGGAGTGGACAGAGAAAATACCAGTGTGGACCAATTAAAAAATGCAGCATTATATTGTCCAGAAACTTACCAGCAATTTTATAAGAAACCACAGGAAATGCATATCGGCATGCTTTGTTGTTCTTTGGGACATTTACAGATTTATGAACACATCGTCAATAACAATATTGGTAAAACATTGATATTAGAAGATGATGCCATTCCGCAATTGGCTAACCTCATTTACTTCCCTGATATTATTAAGGAACTGCCCACTGACTGGGAACTTTTTTACCTGGGTTATGAAAAAAATGAATTGCATGGAAATAAAGAAAAGATCAAGAAAACTATTTATCAAATACTAAACAATCACTCCCAATTGAAATTTAGCCGGAATATGTATAAAAACTTTTACCCGGAATCAATAGGAAAGTATTTATCAGTTGCCGGTTTTCATGATTGCACACATGCTTATAGTATTACTTTGGAAGGCGCAAGAAAATTAATCTCACATCAAAAACCGGTATGTTTTAATGCTGATAACTTATTGAGTTATTTAGTACTCAGCAAGAAAATCAAAGGTTATATAAGCAAACAAAAATTGTTCAATCAATTTTCCGCATTTAATGATTCTTCTTTCTCCCTTACCAGTTAAATAGATCAAACAAACAGGTTCTGTTTAAGATTTGTAAATTCGGAAAACTTTTGAGGCAATTGATGTCAATTTGGCAAATTGTAATTTACTGACCGGTTTTTGGTTGATCATTCACTTACCGATTTACATTTATGAAAATTCTGATAAAGTATTTAAAGCCTTATAAATGGCTTGTCCTTCTAACACTGGTACTGGCCTCCATAAATATTGGTTTCTCACTAATTGATCCAATCATCCTGGGTAGCCTGGTAAGGCTTGCTGGAAATTATCAAAGCAACCCAGAACTCTATCCTACCTGGGACTCATTTTTTACCAATAAGGAACCTTATTACGGCGTGCTGTGGTTATTGCTGGCTTCTATTGGTGTAGCCATGGTAAGCCGGATAGCAAAAGCTTTCCAGGATTATTTCTTGAATGTAATAGTTCAAAAATTTGGCGCTAATATTTTTACGGTTGGTTTAAAGCATGCCATGAAGTTGCCATACCAGGAATTTGAAGACCAGCGCAGCGGTGAAACACTTTCTATTTTAACCAAGGTGAGGGCTGATGTAGAGAAATTTATCAATTACCTGATAAATATTCTGTTCGGTATCATCGTAGGCGTTGTATTCGTTTTTGTATATGCCGCGCTTTATATTCACTGGAGCATTCCGGTTGCATATTTGGGTGGTGTGCTCGTTCTTACTTTCATCACTAATTATTTAAGTAAGAAAGTAAAAGTGATTCAAAAAACCATTGTTGCTCAAACCAATTCATTGGCAGGTTCTACTACAGAATCGTTAAGAAATATTGAGTTGGTAAAAAGTCTTGGACTTACACAACAGGAAGTGGAAAGATTGAATAAAAACACGTTTAAGATTCTGGGATTGGAATTAACCAAAGTAAAACGCATCCGAAGTATCAGTTTTATACAAGGCACATTGGTCAATACTTTAAGACAGATTATATTATTCATTTTAATGTGGTTGATTTTCGGCCAGGTAATGGATGCCGGCCAATTGGTAACCATGCAGATCTTTTCTTTTTTCGTATTTGGTCCATTACAGGAAATTGGTAACATCATCATTTCTTATCGCGAAGCTGAAGCCTCTTTAAATAATTTTAATGACCTGATGAATAAAAAACCAGAGACGGCTCCCACCAATCCCAAACCATTGGGAGAAGTAAAAACTTTGGAATTCAAATCTGTTGTCTTTAAACACCAGAGCGCCCAGCAAAATGCCATCAACCAAATTAGTTTTGATGCCAGGATGGGTGAAACCATTGCCTTTGTTGGTCCGTCAGGATCCGGCAAAACCACACTAATGAAATTATTGGTTGGATTATACCGCCCGCAACAAGGAAAAATTTTATATAATGGTGAAGATGAAACAGTGATTGATTTTGAAGATCTGCGCAACCAGATCGGTTTTGTTACTCAGGACACGCAATTGTTTTCGGGCACAATCCGGGAGAATCTTCTTTTTGTAAATCCTCATGCAACGGAAGAAGCATTATATGATGTATTGAAACAAGCATCCTGCATGAATATTGTTACTAGAGCGGAAAATGGATTGGATACCATGATCGGTGAAGGTGGTTTAAAATTATCTGGTGGCGAAAAGCAACGCTTAAGTATTGCCAGGGCTTTGTTGCGTCAACCGCGTTTATTGATTTTTGATGAAGCCACATCCGCACTGGATTCCCTAACAGAAGAAGAGATCAATGAAACCATTCGCGAAGTATCTTCAAAAGGAAACCAGATCGCTATCATCATCGCACACCGGCTTTCAACCATCATGCATGCCGACAGGATTTATGTCCTGGAAAAAGGTGATATTGTTGAAACGGGCCAGCATGAACAATTACTGGAAGAAAAAGGATTGTATTTTGCTATGTGGAGACAACAGATCGGGGAAAGAAAATTAAAAACCATTGCCCCATTACAAGCAAGATGATAATCCAGGTTCATCTTAATAATTAAACCCGCTAAACCTGGCAACGGAATAGCGGGTTTTAATTTATATAAAGTTCAGATGATTTTATTTACACATACAGATCAACGTTATAATGTTCAGATCCGCAAATCAATTCCACAATGCCGTAAAAGGAACATTGATCTTCAACGAAAAATTTCTCCCCATATTAAATACGCCATTGCGACCGGTTGCATTGTTTTCAGCTGTATACTTTAAGCGGCTTAAATGATTCTGGTATGCCTTGTCGGTAATATTATTGGCAGAAAAATAAATATTAGCCACTACCCTGCCCTTGTTATAAATATCACCTCCGGCACCCGCATTTAATAATGAATAACCTGGCGTTATCGTTTCCGTATCATAACCGGTAAAAGGATTATTTTGTTTGAAGGTATTATCCAATTCAACTTTTACGTACAGGTCTTTCAGCCATTTTCCGTTTCTTAAAAATTCTGCTTTTACTTCATTGATCATTCTTGGTGCAGGTATAAATGGAATATTATCGCTGCCATCCTGTTTTTCAGAAAGCTTACCTCTTACATAAGAAAAAGTATTTTCAATGTGTAGCCAATCTAATGGATGTGGATGTATATCAAGGTTAAATTCAATACCATATAATTTAGCATTCACCTGGTCAAAACGAAAGGCAAAAAACTGGTCATTGCCATCCACAATAATTGAATCACCGCCCGCTATTGCATTCAGCTTGCGGTAATAAATAAAATTGTTGATGGAATTGTAAAATAAACTTGTACGCAATGAAATATGTTCACCATGTAAGTCAATGCCAGCATCAGCCTGGTAACTTCTTTCTGATTCAAGATTTTGTGATCCGTATTCAAAACGATTGGTTCCTTCATGCGCACCATTGGAAGCCAGTTCAGCTAAATTTGGAGCCCTGAAACCCCTGGCCAGGTTTGCCCGAACCGTTACATATTCCCCGGGTGTATAACTTAAACCTATACTACCAGACAAATTTGAAAATGATTTATCAAACGCAGCAAATTTAATATCGCCGCCTTCGCTGAATTCTTTTGACTGAATATTTCTTTTATCATACCTAACGCCTCCGCTCAGGGTAAGTTTGTCATACGTTTTTTGGGTAAAAACAAAACCGCCCAGGTCATGCAGGTCATAATCAGGAATGATCATCTCCTCACCTTTATTCCTATTAAACTGGTTCATTCCACTGAAACCGATGGTGGTGCGCCAATTGTTTTTTTCAGGCATTACCCATTGCAGGTTGTAATGAACTGTATGCAAATCAAAAAACAATTCTTTTTCATCCGGCGCATCAGCTTCACCAAATTCTTTGCGTTGGTTATTCTGATAACCCGCGTTAAATTTCAACCTGCCTTGTCCAATGGCTATACTGTTATCACTAACAATTTTATGATGATTGATGGATTGATAAGGAATAAATAATTCTCTTGATTTCAGATCATTATCATTAGCTATTCTTTCCATTGGAGACCCGCCATATAATAGAAATTTCCCGGTGGCATCATCCCTTTCACCTTCAATCAAACCAACCTGTTGATTAAAACTGCTAAAAATTAAATGGCTATAGCCCCACCCTTTATTCAGCCCAATATATCCACCATAATTCTTTTCATTAAATCTTGAATTCAATACACGACCATCGTATTTATTTGTATAATCTCCGGCTGATTTATATGTGCCATAAGCATTCCAGTTAAAACCATTCTTGTTGCCAGACAGGTTTGCATGTGTTGCTATTAACCGGTTGTTGGTTTGATAATTGGCCAAAACATTGCCTTTTATCGTACCATCCTGCACCGGGTTATTGGATAAAATATTAATGACACCAGCCAACGCATCGCTTCCATAAATTAATGATGCGGGACCTTTGATCACTTCCACTTTGCTGATACTTAATTCATCTATTTCAATGCCATGCTCATCTCCCCATTGTTGTCCTTCCTGTTTGGCGCCTTCATGTACAACCACCACCCGGTTATAGCCCAATCCCCTGATCACCGGTTTCGAAATACCGGGACCTGTACCAACCTGCGAAATACCTGGTTTATGAGTTAATGCATCAATCAGGTTTGTTGAAGCATTTCTCAATAATTCTGTCTGGCGAAAAATAGTGACAGGTACCGGTGCATTCCTAATACTGGTTGCACTGGTTACTCCTGTTACCGTAACCCCTTCCGATTCAATGATGGAAGGTTGCAGGGAAAAATCTTTTTGTAAATTACTGCTGATGTCCACATGGACAACGATAGATAAAAAACCAGTATGTGACACTTCTACCAAATGGTGCCCCGCCGGCATATTATTAAAACGATAAATCCCATTTACATCGGCAATGGCACCAATCTTTTCATCCTGTACATAAACACTGGCTCCTGGTAACGGTAACCCGGTGGATGCATCTGTAATTTTCCCGCTAAGTAAAAAATTTTCAACGCTGTTGTTTGCTTTTTCTTCTGAAAAATGAATCTGAGATGTTAAGGACTGAGCAAAGCCAAAACACGATATGAATAAACCGCCAATAACGGTAAGAACCAACTTCTTCATGAAATCTTATTTAGAAAATAAAAATGATAACTGGAATAAAGAAAATTAAACCAGTAATGAAGGAGGTCCGCGGCCGGTTAATGTAAATAACTGAGATGTAAATATGGACTCGGTGAAAGAAGCGAACGATGTTTCAAAAAAAGGCAATTCAGGTTCTAAAGAAACAAATGAAGTATCAACGTTACCCGTTAGCTGGTAATCGCAAATGGAACAATGAACAGACTTTTCGCCAGTATCACTGGCCAGGATCTCGTGCGACTGTTGTCCATAAAAATGCTGGAAACTGATCTCATGTGAATGAAAGGATTTTAAACCATGGATACCCAACATCAAAACCAGCAGCAGGAAGGCTGCAGTCTTAATTTTAAATATGGATCCATGTAGGCACATGGATCAAAACTAAGAAACTTTATTTAAATACAACGATGTTGCAAACTCAATAAGGCAAAAAAAATCCCGGAATATTTCCGGGACTTTTACTTCATCAATTTATATTTTCAATAATGCCCGCAATTCCCTGGCCTCCGCCAACACATGCGGTAACCATTCCATATTTTTTATTCAATCGTTTCATATCGTTGAGTACCTGTATGGTTAATTTACCTCCTGTGCATCCTAATGGATGACCTAAAGCAATAGCACCCCCATTAATATTTACTTTTTGCGGGTCTAAACCGGCTTCTCGGATAACGGCGATGGATTGAGATGCGAAAGCTTCATTCAATTCAACCAGGTCAATATCATTTAAATTCATTCCGGACTGTTTCAAAACTTTTGGAATGGCTGCCACCGGGCCAATGCCCATAATGCGGGGATGAACTCCGGCAGATGCACAATTAACCAGTCGTCCAATTGGTTTCAAACCTAATTCATTCATCATCTTTTCGCCCATCACAATTACGAAGGCCGCTCCATCGCTTGTTTGGGATGAATTACCTGCTGTAACACACCCATTCACGGCAAATGCCGGCTTTAATTTAGCCAATACTTCCAATGAAGTATCTGCCCTCGGACCTTCATCCGTGTCCACAACACTTGATCTCGTTTTCTTTTTTCCATTTTCATCCACATACACTTCTTCAACCGTAATGGGTAAAATTCCTGATTTAAAATATCCCTCTTCTATTGCATGGATTGCTTTTTTGTGAGAATGAAAAGAAAATTCATCCTGGTCTTCCCTGCTCACATTGTATTCCTTTGCAACCGCTTCTGCTGTTAAACCCATATTTAAATAATAATCAGGTTCATCTTTAGCAATTGAATAAGCCGGCACCGTTTTCCAACCTGCTGTTGGAACCAGGCTCATGCTTTCGGTTCCGCCAGCAATAATACATTCCGCCATTCCCATACGGATTTTGGCAGTTGCTAATGTAATAGACTCTAATCCACTGGCACAATACCTGTTCACCACCATACCCGGCACATCGAAGCCAAGAGCACGTGCAGATATAATACGACCTACCTGCAGGCCTTGCTCTGCTTCTGGCACGGCGTTGCCGACAATTACATCATCAACTCTTTTGGCTTCCAATTGAGGCACACTAGCCATTAGTCCTTTGATTACATCAATGGCCAGGTCATCGGGCCTGTAAAACCGGAAACCACCTCTTTTAGCCTTTCCTACTGCTGTTCTGTAACCAGCTATGATATATGCTTCCTGCATTATTTTTTGGATTGAAATTTTTATAAAATATCCCTTGCTGAACTGGGACCATCCATTTGGTTGTTTATGCAACCTTATATACCAAAGTTAACTTTTCTGTTTTGATGGAAAAATTTTTTTGAGATAAGATTGAGATAAGGTTTCTTTGGATAAAACCCTCAATGAAAAAAACTTTACTACTGCTTACATTTTTAACCGTTTCCTTATTTTCTTTTAGCCAGGATGCTGCATTAACTGCCCGTTTAAACAGCTTTATTAAAGCGAATGATGACATGGATCTTGATTTGATTCTTGATTTTACATATCCTAAAGTATTTACAATAGCGCCACGGGAAAAATTAAAAGAAGCCCTGGAAGAAGGTTTTAATAGCGAGGATGTTAAAGTGACATTAGATTCGATGCAGATTCTAAAAGTCTTTCCTGCATTTACCATTGGAGAAGGCACATTTGCTAAGGTCAAATATTCTTTTAATATGTTTATGACCTTTAAAGAATCTGAAAATAAAGAAAACCAGCAAGAGGAAAATGAATTTATGCTATCCATGATGAGTGAAACTTATGGGAAAGATAATGTGAGTTTCGACCCGGTTTTAAAAGCCATTAAAATAAAAGTGAACAGTGAAATGGCTGCAATAAAAGATGAACATACAAAAGAATGGTGCTTTATGGATTTGATAAATAATAAAGCGATGAATGAAATAATGCTGGATAAAACAATACTTGATAAATTAGCTACTTATAATTAATGTATTATTTACTCCGCAATTTTCTTTTTCTTTTTCCGCCGGAAGGTGTGCATTATTTTTCAATGAATGTCTTAAAGACATTTTGTGGAATAAACTTTTTCAAAAAAGTACTTTACCAGTATTATTCACCCAAAAATAAAATTCCTGTAAAAGTTTTTGGAATTGAATTTAAAAACCCGGTAGGTCTTGGGGCTGGCTTTGATAAAAACGCCTGTTACCTGAATGAACTGGAAGCGCTGGGTTTTGGATTTGTTGAAATTGGAACCGTGACACCCAAACCACAAAGCGGTAATGAAAAACCACGGCTGTTTCGTTTAACTAAAGACCAGGCCCTGGTTAACAGGATGGGTTTTAATAATGATGGAGTAAAAGTTATTGCAGGCAGGTTAAAAGAATGGCACCAAATTCAAAAACAAAAAAAAGCAAAAAGAAAACTCATCATCGGCGGTAATATTGGAAAAAATAAAATAACACCCAATGAAGAAGCCTGGAAGGATTATGAGATCTGCTTTAATGCACTTTTTGATGAAGTAGATTATTTCGTGGTGAATGTCAGTTCGCCCAACACACCTGGTTTAAGAGAACTACAGGAAAAGGATAGCTTAAGAAAAATATTATCCCATCTTCAAACACTCAATAACGTAAAGCCGAACCCCAAACCAATTTTATTAAAAATAGCACCTGACCTTACCCTTACCCAATTGGATGATGTGATAGACCTGGCAACTGAAATTCAACTGGATGGGTTGGTGGCTACCAATACAACCATTGACCGGCAAAACCTGGTAACCCCTTTGGCCCAACTGGAAAAAATTGGAGCAGGTGGTTTGAGTGGAAAACCATTACAAAAAAAATCGGGTGAGGTTGTCCGTTATATTCATGAAAAAACAAACGGCAAAATTCCGGTTATCGGTTCCGGAGGAATTTTTACAGGCGAAGACGCCCTGCAAAAAATGAATGATGGCGCTGTCCTTGTACAGGTTTGGACCGGTTTTATTTATGAAGGGCCCGCTATTGTAAAAAAAATTTGCACGTCCTTAAAATAATACCCGTATCATTTTATTGGTTCAATCTTAACAAAGTGGCAGCCACTACTCCGGCAGTTTCTGTCCGCAACCTGTTTTCACCTAATGTAACTGGTTTAAATCCTTTATCCAAAGCTTGTTTTATTTCACCCGGAGTAAAATCACCTTCTGGACCAATTAACATCAACATGGAATCTGCATTGGTGAAACCTTCATTTGCCAGGTTGTTTTTTAATCCATCCTCACAATGGGCAATATACTTTTTTTCATAAGCTGCATTTTCAACTAACTGACTGATAGATGTGGGCTCATGTAAAACTGGTAACCATACCTGCCTGCTTTGCAACATGGCGCTGATTAATAATTGTTCTAAACGGGAACTTCTTAATTTTTCTTTTTCGGTTCGATGGCAGATCAAAGGGATAATTTCATTCACGCCAATTTCTGTTGCTTTTTCCAAAAACCATTCAAACCTGCTGGCGTTTTTTATAGGTGATATGGCTATTGTTATTCGTTTGCTGGTAGCAGGTATATTTTGCTTCTTAATGATTTTTACAATGGTTCTTTTTTTATGAGCTTCGGTAATTTCAACATACAACAACATACCTTTTCCATCCGTTAATTGAATGAGTGCACCATTCTGCATTCTTAAAACCTGCGCAACATGACGGGAAGTATCTTCATTCAATACTACCTGGTTATCATGTACAGTATCCGCAATAAAAAAAAGGGGTAAAGCCATTAGAAAAAAATTTGAACAAAGAAAGTTATAATACATGCATAAAAAAAGAGCCTCAACCACAGGCTCTTTTTAATGGTACATTACTGTATAAAAAATTAAAAAGGTGCATCTTCATCATCTGCCGGCAGATCATTCATCTTGCTTCCTGTTTGAATATAAAGGCGCGGGCCTTCGGTATCGGTAACAGGTTTCCAACTTCCGGGTAAACCAATGCCGCTAAAATCATCACCGCCATCTTCCACAAATTTTTGAATATGCAACAATGCTCTTAGTTTGATTGTTTCCAAAGAACCGTTCCTATGCTTGGCAATCCGGATATGCGTTTCACCCCGATTGCTTTCGCCCATTTCATTCTGGGTAATATCATAATATTCCGGGCGATAAAGGAACATAACCATATCAGCATCCTGCTCAATAGCTCCTGATTCCCGCAGGTCACTCAATTGAGGCATCTTCTGACCATCTTTTGCTCCACGCTTTTCTACTTCACGACTTAACTGGGAAAGCGCTATAATCGGAATATTTAATTCTTTCGCCAGGCCTTTCAGGTTCCTGGAAATATTACTGATCTCCTGTTCCCTGTTGCTGTTTTTATTATCGGCATTACCACTCATTAACTGCAGGTAATCGATAATAATCAACCCGATGTCTTCTCTTGATTTCAAACGACGGCATTTTGCCCGTAATTCAAAAATGTTCAGGGCCGGCGTATCATCTATAAAAATCTTTGCTTGAGCCAGTCTTTGAATTCCTTTCGCATATAATTGTTTCATTTCATGCTCTTCCAACTTACCTCTCGATATTTTTTCAAGCATGATCTCACTTTCAGCAGAAAGAATCCTTTGCACCAACTGACCTGCACTCATCTCTAATGAGAAAAAGGCAACCGGTGTTGGTTTAGAAGGATGAAGAGCCGCATTGCGCACCAGGTTTAATGCAAAAGCTGTTTTACCCACAGCAGGCCTGGCTGCCAGGATAACCAAATCCGTATTTTGCCAGCCGTAAGTTACTTTATCCAGGCTCGGGAATCCGGATGGAACCCCGGATACATCTTCATTCCTGTTTCGCAAATCTTCAATACGCTGAATTGTTTTAACAAGTACGGAATCTATTGTATCGAAATTCTTACGGAGGTGATTATTCGTAATTTCAAAAAGTTTTGTTTCCGCATCATCCAGCAAATCAAAAACGTCCGTGCTGTCTTCATAAGCATCTCCAATAATTTCTCCGCTGATGCGGATCAATTCCCTTTGAATAAATTTTTGAAGTATGATCCTTGCATGTGCTTCAATATTGGCAGAAGAAACTACGGCATTGGTCAATTTCGTTACAAAATAAGGACCGCCCACCATTTCCAATTCTTCCTTAAAACGCAGTTCTTCCACTACGGTAAGAATATCAATGGGCTGACTTTTTTGAGAAAGACTTTGCATTGATCTGAATATGCGCTGGTGCGCTTCAACATAAAAACATTCTGGTTTTAAAATTTCTACAACGCTATCAAATGCATTTTTTTCAAGCATGATAGCCCCAAGAACTGCTTCTTCAAGTTCTTTGGCTTGCGGTGGCACTTTGCCATAAACCATCGTACTTAAATCTACTGACGATTTGCGGCGGTTTTTCCTGTCCCTGTTTAGGTTAGTAAGATCCATGAATACTGATACGTATAAAAAAGTTAGAAGTTCTGGTTCCTGTGCTTTGACTGAAAAGTAATCAGCAACTTCATATTATCGTTTTATTAAATAATGATGATGTTATTATTACTAACCGTGAAAGCCGAGGGCGAATTAAACTTAACCAACCTTATTAAAAAAATATTTTTTTCTAAAACGTTTTCCCCATCTCCTTCACGGGTTTATCCACCGTACAAAGGGTGAAGTAAACATTCATTATGCCATTATCCACAATTTAAAAAAGTTTTAAGCCAGATTGAAGATTAAATTCACACAGGCTGTGATTAAAAATAGATGCCCCAAATTTTGGTGAAAAGGTTTGAACTACAGAATGGGACTTTCACGATACAAATCGTAAAAATGCGTGTTTTTAATACGGTGAAATCGGCTGCAGGAGAAGTTTAGCGCCATTTCAGTCTAAAGTTCAAATGGCTGTATTTAGCCATTGTAAAGACTTTCGGCTAATTTTTAAACCTAACAGGTAAACGAAAAATGAAGTGAAACAACTTAACACAGGGAATCAGCAGAAGTTGGCGGCAAATGATTACACAAAAAAGCCGGTCTTGAAACCGGCTTTTGCATTGTTATGGCTGGCAATGCTTAAGTACAACGTTTAAATATTATTCCGGGCACCTAAGAGATACCTCTTTCTTCCGGTTTGAACCACGTGTCCTCAAATTAGTTGCATCGGGTGTGGAATAATAAATTGGTGAAGACTTTTTCTTCGTCTTTTTAAAGAAAGTAAAATCTGTTTGATAAAGCCCCAATGTGGCGATATTTACAAATACCTTCCAGGTTTCTTCAATTCTATTCATTTTTTCTTAGGGTTTTTATAAAGGGTTAGAATTAATACGGGTGTTTTGGTTAAATGTTTCAACGTTAAAATTTTAAAAAATCACCTTTTAAATATTCTTTTAAAAAATGAGAAAATCGGCTGTAACTATTGTTGAGATTGATTTTGCTGATCTAAAATAGAAATGAAAATGTGGGATTTGTAAGAATGTTTATTAAAATTTTCAACACTAAGCAAAAGCACTTATTGTTTAAATGAAAAATTAAGTAAGTAACCGGGTATTTATTGGCTTGCTTTTTTTATCAGATAGGAATTATGATTAAACGCGTTAAATATAGATTTAATAAGATAGTTGCCAGTGCGGCTTTATTATCGTTGGAGATGGTCATCATCCTTTCTTCGTACATCGTATCTGTTGTTATTGTGGCTTGGGTTGTAAGACGAACTTTCCTGCTTAAAAAAGATAACCTGGATTTTAAAGTATTCGACTATGTCAGCCAGTTTGTAAGTGATGGTACAACCCGGTTTATGCAGTTTGTTACTTTCTTTGGCTCACACCTTTTCCTGATACCTGCCAACCTGATATTGATAGCTTATTTCCTTTTTATCAGGAAACATAAATGGTATTCCATCAAAGTTCCCGCAGTGGCTTTATCAAGTTTATTTTTGATGTTTTTATTAAAAATGCTTTTTAACCGCCCCAGGCCACTTGTTCCATTGCTGGAGCAGGTTGGTGGATTAAGTTTTCCAAGTGGTCATGCGTTTATGAGTTTTTCCTTCTTTGGTTTATTGATTTTCCTGGCTTATAAATACCTGGATAATAAAGCGCTCAAATGGTCTATGATTGTTTTCTTTTTTATTTTCATTTTATTAATTGGTTTCAGCAGGATCTATTTAAGAGTTCATTATGCCAGTGATGTTTTAGCTGGATTCAGTCTTGGTTTTATGTGGCTGGTTATGTCATTATGGATCTTAAGAAAACTGGAAAAGAAAAGTGTGCAGAAAGTTATTGAAACAGTTGCAGAGGAGGTTGTAGAAACAAAAGAAGTACCACATAAATCCGAGTAATGCAAAAACTATATGATGTAATTATTATAGGTGGTGGGCCTGCAGGTCTCAACGCCGCTGTTGTTTTGGGCAGATGTCATAGAAAAGTTTTATTGTTTGATACGGGGCAACCTCGCAACCTGCATTCTGAGGGCATGCATAATTATCTTACCAGGGATCATATTTTACCCACCGCTTTCTTAAAAATTGCACATGACGAAATAAAAAAATACGGCGTTCAGTTCCGATACATTCAAATTATTAAAGCGGACAAAGATGCGAGTGGTTTATTTATAGTAACTGATCGAAAGAATAAAATTTATCAAGCCAAAAAATTATTGATTGCAACCGGGTTAACTGATAATGTTCCAGACATAGATGGATTTAAAGAATGTTATGGTAAAACGGTTCATCATTGCCCATACTGCGATGGATGGGAAGTATCAGGGAAAAATATTGGCATTTATGCAAAAGAAAAAAACGGTTTTGACCTGGCTGTTTCTTTAAAAACATGGAGTCCATCGGTTACATTATTTACTGATGGAGCAAACAACCTGAAACCATCGCAAACCAGGTCATTGCAGAAATACAATATTGAAGTACTGACGAAACCCATTCAAAAATTACAACATAAAAAAGGCCGATTGCAAAAAATTATTTTTGAAGATGGTGAACGCAAGGATTGCGATGCTGTTTTTTTTGTAAATGGTTTTCAACAGCAAATTGATCTTGCAAAAAATATTGGCTGCCAAATGAGTGAAAAAGGTGTTGTATTAACCAATAAAAGCCAGGGCACAAATATCAAGGGATTGTATGTTGCAGGTGACGCTTCAAAAGACATGCATTTTGTAGTTGTTGCCGCCGCAGAAGGTGCTAAAGCCGGCGTTACAATTAATAAAGAACTACAAAAGGAAGCTCTTAAAGTATTATTAAATAAATAACCAGTATCCATGTTTATAAAGACCTTGCTGCGGCAAGATGGGTTCTGATAACGGGTAATGATTTAGAAGCAAATATTTTTATCTCCGGGCTGTTAGCATTATTAGCTGCTTTCTCAAATTGACGGGTATCTTCTTCTAGTAATTCAATGATAAACGATAGATATTTTTCATCAAATTCAGCAGCATTTTCATTTTGCAGATCTTCTAATTCAGATACAAGCTGATTTTCTGAAATCGTTGGAAGTGTTACATTTTTCAATGATGAAAGTTTTTTTAATTCTTCCATCATAATTGACCTCTCCTCAATTATCTGGTTACTTAATTTTTTTATTGATTGATTATTTGATTTTTGAATTGCCAGCTGGCCAGCTTCAACTTTCAGCAAAACAGCTGCAGCTCTTTCTTTCAAAAATCGTTCGTCGGATTCATTAACAACATTCATTCCCCTGGCAGTATCTATTGACGCATCCCCATTTTGTTCAGCGCCTGGGACAGCAATGGCTTTTTCATTGGATGCACTGTTACAGGAAAAAAAGATAAAAGCGAATATGGAAATAATTAAAATGATTTTCATAAAGGGCGATTAGGAACAAAAGACATGCCTTAAATAACCATCCTAAATAATTTTTCAGGCTATTCGCGTAAACTCTTTTGAGCCAGTTGCCATAGCACTTTTTGGTCATCCGCCGTTATCAGGCTGTCTTTGTCAACTGACAAAAAACGCCTTTTAAACGCCATGATCGCAGCTGACGAATCCCTAACATCATACCCAATAATGCGCAGGGCCTGCAGGTTATTGAAATCAGGGGGTATTAAAACATCTGCATTTTCATCATACCAGATACCAAATCCATTTTCAGCCAACCTTTTCCATGGAAAATGTACATTCGGATCTACTTTACGTTTCGGGGCAATATCAGAATGTCCAATAAAATTAGCAGCAGGAATATTATAGTTCTTTTTGAGTTTACCTAATAAATATAAAAGACTTGTCAGTTGTTGCTCAGTAAATGCTTCGTATCCATTATTATCAATTTCAATCCCTATACTTGCAGAATTAATATCAGTTAATCCGCCCCAGCGTGCTACACCTCCATGCCATGCACGCAGGTAATCATTCAGCATTTGATGAAGCGTTCCATCTTTACAAATAACATAGTGAGAGCTAACCTGGGTAGCTTTATTGGTAAAAGTTTTTAAAGTTTGATCACATGAGTTTTGAGCCGTATGATGAATGATAACATAGTTAGGTTTTCTAAGATTAAAGTTAACGGTGCCAACAGGCCATGCGGCAGGAAAAACGGAATCTAATTCAGGCACTTTTTGTAATTGCCTGGCTAATTCTTTAGCTTGTTTTTTATAAATCTTGTTGGTAGTATAATAGGGATGACGACTACATGCAATCAACAAAAAAATAAAAGTTGATATAAAAATAAAGCGGGCATATGTGCTAAACATAAACGTGGTTTGGATATAAATAACAAATATAAACCCCGAGGTACTATTTCAAATTTGAAATCTTACGGGTATATAAAATTCTTAAAAGTTAATTTCCAAACCAGTTCTGACAGGATATCAATTAAACCTTATACAAACCTCCAGGTTGTGGAATTTTATTTACATAAAAATATGTAAGGGCGGAGCATCATCTTAAAGTATATCATCATCGTCATCCAGGTCATCGTCATCATCCTCAATCAAGTCATCGGGATCTTCATCATCAATTTCAATTGATTCCACATCTACCTCATCTGTCTCAATTTCCAATTCTTCATCAAGATCAATCTCATCATCCTCCTCATCATCCAGATCATCCTCATCTCCGGGTAAACGTTCAATATTAGCTGCGTTGCTGATGTAATACGCAGCATTTTCACCTGGCAAACTAACCTTTTCCAGAAGCATTTCCACTTCGTCCAAACTCCCGGTTGAGTTATGAGCTGAAGTTTTCTTGTCATAAATAATGGGTTCGTTAATAGAACCAGAATCATGGCCAGCGGCAGCGTGGTTTTGGGCTTTATTTCTTAAATTTAACATGATCGTTTTTTTCATATTTATTAAAATCTTATGCCATCTGTTGCTGGCATAAAAATAGTTGTAAACTTTTGAAAAACAATGACATGACTACGAGAAAAACACATTCTAAAAAAGAATCTCCCGGCAAAAATGCCCCTGAGGTTCGTTCTCCAAAGGAGCTATTAACTCCTTTAAAGGATGTAAAAAAAAGCAGCAATACACAAAGAACAATTAATCGTTCGTCGAAAAGGCCGGATAAACCTTTTTTGATACTATAACTAACGTAATCAAGTACCCTAAATTTTATTGTTTCAACCAGCCCTCCAATCCGTTGGTGTCTGAGATATAATAGTAATTATTAAAACTTGCTTTTATACTTACTTCTTCACCATTCGAAACGGTTCCGATTTGGAGGGCTTTTTCGTGTGGTTGATGATAAATAACAGCTTCTTTATTTATTTTTAATTTTCGCAAGGTTTCAAGTTCACTAACCTGTCTTCCTTCAATAAATAAGTTTAAAGAATCGGGTAACTGTATTTTGAATTCATTAGCAGAAGTTGCCTGGATATAAACCAATGTATTGGGTAAAATTTTCACCGATCCGGTTTGAGTATTTGTTATGATTGTTTGATTTAAGGTCCTGGCATATTGGCCCAACTTGTTCATAGATAAATTTATTGAAGGGGGTTGCTTATCATTTATTTTTATAAAAGGCAATGGATCAATAGCACCACCAGTTGTATAAATACCAAAATGCAGATGAGGTGCAGTTGTTACAGCATTACCAGTATTACCCACTAACCCGATCGTATCTCCTTTTTTTACTGATTCACCCATTTGCACTAATTGTGAATCCAGGTGGGCATAATACAGGCTCAGGTTTCGTCCTTTTGGTCTTAGAAAGATAACTTTACCACCCAGGTTATTCAGCCCAACCCTGTTTACACGTCCGTCGGCAGCGGCAATTACTGGAGTCCCACTGGCTGCAAAAATATCAACCCCTTCATGTGAACGGTTTCCTCCATCCCGGGATGCGCCCCAAAAACTTTGAATACTTTCTTTACCGGGTAATGGATAGGCTAAAGAGGGTCCTGATGAAATAGTAAGTGTATAAGTACCACTTTTCAATAACTCGGGTTGCAGGCGTAAAATATACCGGCCATCATTTTCAACTTCATAATTAAATTGAGAGGAATCAGCATAAGTTAATTTTTCGGGAATGCTATCCCGTGAAATTTGCCATAGATCCATGAAAATTTCAATATCATTTACCGGTTGTTTTTCCAATACAATTTTTATCACTTCCCCTCTTTTTCCATCAAAAGCATAAGCAGTTGCCATTGCTTTTTCGCCGGGGAAATACCCTGCTTCCCGAAAAGGCAACTCAATACTGACGGGTTGTTGCAAAATATAATCGGACATTATAAACCAGGCTTTACCCAAAGCCGTTTCCTGTAATCCTGCATCTTTTATTTTTTGTGCATAATTGTCATGCGGAGATTTTTTTCCAAAAAGTTCCAGGCCTGTCGATCGGCATCCTATCAAAACATTCAAACCTAAAAAAAAAAGTAATTGAATGCCTCTCATTTTGTTTGATTTAATGATGGTATATACTTTAAAAAAAATAATCTTTATGAAAACGGCATGCCGCATCATAAAGATTATTTTCCGATACTTTAAAACCGGGGTTTATAATGTATCTCCGCTTTCGCTACTGCGATCTGAACGCTGACTGCTGCTTCCAGTGTTTTGTGAACTTCCGCTTCTGTTGGGATCATTTTCCATACCCTGGTTTCTTCCTTGCTGTCCGCTTCTGTCAGAACCTTGTTGTCCACTTCTGTCTGAAGTTTGTTCAAGGTTGTCGCTGTCCATTGAGCCACTTCTTTGCTGGCCCTCACGTTGATTACTTGTCTGCTGATTTTGTTTTCCCTGACCCTGGTTTCTTTGATCGTTTTGATCTCTACCCAGATCTCTTGTGTTGTCTGCCATGATATAAAATTTAAAGTTTACAGAACCAGGTAATTTTTTTGTTAACTATTATTTATAAAATTCAGGTATACGTTATCGTTATAACTGAACGCTATTAATAATGGTTATTTATGGTTGCAATCGTGTTTAAAAAATTACCAGTTTCCAAATTATTATAACATCCATATTCTTTTAAAACTTATGCCATCCCATTTGTTCTGCTTAAAAATATCTGCTTACGCACACTTCCACTGTTAAGTTTGAGGAATGAATTCAACATTTTGATAATCAAATAATAATGATTTATTATACAGCCAATTAAATTTGTGGCATCCAGGCATTCCAGCTTTAATTGGTTAAAGTGTTTTCAGTTGCCCATATTTGAAGTTGGGAAAAAACTGCCCTTTCAAACATTATCTTTGCCATCCTAAGAAATAAAATATGACGATTTCATACAATTGGCTGTGCGAATATTTACCAGTAAAAATAGAAGTTGAAAGACTAAGCAAAATATTGACTTCCATCGGGCTTGAAGTAGAAGGCCTTGATAAATATGAAGAATTTAAAGGCGGATTAAAGGGTTTGATCATTGGAGAAGTGATGGAAACTAAACCTCATCCCAATGCCGACAAATTAACATTGACCAAAGTAAACACTGGCGGAACAGAGACTTTGCAGATTGTATGTGGTGCGCCAAATGTTGCTGCAGGTCAGAAAGTTGTAATTGCGCCTGTGGGCACAACCATCTTCCCGGTGCAGGGCGATCCGCTCACTTTGAAAGTGGCTAAAATAAGGGGTGAAGAAAGCTATGGGATGATTTGCGCAGAAGATGAAATCGGGCTTGGTCAATCGCATGAAGGCATTTTGGTTTTACCTGCAGACGCCAAACCTGGTACACCAGCCCCTGATTATTTTAGTCCTTACGAAGATTGGATTTTTGAAATTGGAATTACACCCAATCGGATGGATGCTATGAGTCATTTGGGTGTAGCAAGAGATGTCTGTGCCTATCTCAGTTTTCATGAAAAAAAGGAATACAAAGTTAAATGGCCTTATAAAAACAACTTTAAACCTGACAATACTGGCAAAACATTTACAGTCACTATTGATAACATTGATGCTTGTGCACGGTATAGCGGAATCAGTATTAGTAATGTAACCATCGGTGCATCACCAGCCTGGCTGCAACAAAGGTTAAAATCAATAGGTATCAGGCCACTGAATAATATTGTTGATATAACTAATTTTATTCAACATGAAACGGGACAACCGTTACATGCTTTTGATGCGGATAAAATAACCGGTGACCAGGTGATTGTCAAAAACCTCCCGGAAGGGACATCTTTCATTACCCTTGATGAAAAAGAAAGAAAACTTTCTGCCAATGACCTGATGATATGCAATAGTCAAGAACCGATGTGTATAGCTGGTGTTTTTGGTGGTTTGCATTCAGGCGTAACAGAAAACACTAAAAATATTTTTATTGAAAGCGCTTTTTTTAACCCGGTATTCATTCGTAAAACTTCCTTCAGGCATACGCTTCGTACAGACGCGGCTACCCGGTTTGAAAAAGGTGTTGATATTTCAAATACGGTCAACGTTTTAAAAAGATCCGCACTGTTGATTAAAGAAATTGCAGGCGGAGAAATTTCTTCTGCAATTATTGACGTTTACCCACAACCGGCCTCTAAAAAAGAGATTGGCTTAAAATATCATTACCTGAAAAAACTAAGTGGTAAAAGTTATCACCCGGATGCGGTGAAAAATATTTTGCAGAGCCTGGGCTTTGAAATTATTAAAGAAAGGATAGATGAAATCTGGGTGGCGGCACCTTTTCACAAACCAGACATTACACTCCCTGCAGATCTTGTAGAAGAAATTTTAAGGATTGATGGATTGGATAATGTAGATATTGATGGGCAGGTAACGATCACACCTTCATTAGAAGAAAATTATGTAACTGAAAAATTCAGGGAAAAAGTTTCCGATTACCTGGCGGGTTCCGGTTTTTACCAGGTCATCACCAATTCAATAACCAACTCAGCTTATTATACTGAAGATGAATTATCGGTTTCCGTAAAATTGTTGAATAATTTAAGTGAAGAACTGAATGTAATGCGATTGACTTTATTGGAAACTGCATTGGAAACAGTTGCTTATAATTTGAATAGGAAAAACGAAAACCTGCTCCTGTTTGAATTTGGTAAAATTTATCAAACAGAATCAGCAGGTAAGTACAAAGAAACTGAGCACCTGTTATTAATGAGTACGGGTCATTTGCACAATTCCGAATGGCGCCAAAAACCAACTCCTGCAGATTTTTATTTTCTAAAAGGCGTTTCAGAAAAGATCCTGCAAATGACGGGAGCCAGGATAGACAATTTTGATACAACAGAATCATCCCAGGGTATGATATTGAAAGGGTTTATTAACAGGCAGGAAATTCTTCAAATTGGGAATATATCAAACAAAGCTTTGTCCCGGTTCGAAATAAAACAGCCTGTCGTTTACCTGGATTTTAACTGGGACCTCTTGATGGATCATGTAAAAGACCAAAAAATAAAGTACAAGGAAATACCACGTTTTCCTTCTATGCAGCGGGATCTTGCCCTGGTAGTAAATTCAGGCTTGCCTTTTGCTCATATAGAGAGCAGCATTAAAAAACTTCGATTAGCTAAATTAAAATCCTTTCATTTGTTTGATGTTTTTGAAAATGAAAAAATTGGAACGGGTAAAAAATCAATGGCTATCAATTTTACTTTTATTGATGAAGAAAAAACGTTGACTGATAAGGAAATTGATGGCTGGATGAATAAATTGATCAGCACTTTGGAAAAAGATGTTTCGGCGGAGATCAGGAAATAAGTTTTGTCATTCAAAATTGCCTAACATGTCTGCACTTGAACCCCAAATAAAAAATATTCAAAATAAAATTCAGCAACTTATTAAGCAATATGCAGGATTAAAAAAGGACAATGCCCGTTTAAATATAGAAAAGGAAGCTTTACAGCAAAAGGTAGCGGGATACCAGGCAAGTATTGAGCAACTACAGCAACAAGTAGAAATATTGAAAATCAGCAGTGGAAATTGGGATGATAAGGATAAAAGAGATTTTGAAAAAAGAATAGCAGGTTATATTAAGGAAGTAGATAAATGTATAAACCTGCTTAGTCGCTAACTATATTCTTTTAACCATTCTTAATCTCATTTCCTCCCCATTCTGCTTTAATTCAAGTGTATAAATTCCATAAGGAAGACTGTTGAGTCCTTTCCAAATAAACTCATCCTTTTCAAATGGAGGTCTGGTTTCCATTTGGCTGCAGATGCTGCCATTTTCGTCAATCAATTGGGCTGAAAATTGAGAACTGCAGTTCTGCAGTTCAAATTTTACGGTGTCGATAAAGACTGGGGATTTAACTTTGGCAAAGATCATAATACAAGCATTTTGGCGTTTTCATAGATAATTGGACTAAAAAAATACTCATAGTATCTGAAAAAAGCAAATAATGGACACATTAATTCCAATAACCATCATTATTGGCGATCGAAATTACCGGATTAAAGTAGAGCCAAAAGATGAAGAGGTGGTACGTAATACGGTCAAAACAATCAATGAGAAGATTGTAGAATTCAAAACAATTTTTGCTGGAAAGGATATGCAGGATTATGTTTCTATGGTGCTGATCTGGTATGCCACAGAACTTACTGGCAAAGAAACCCCAATCCTTGAAACTGCCCAACTATCTGAAAAACTGGCAGCTATTGAAAAAATGATCAATGAACAATTGAATACCGATTAACAATCAAGTAATCTGTAACCAAACACCTAACCATTTAAGAAACCTAACATATAACTGCCTTTTCCTATCTTCGCAAACTCCCGCAGACTTATTGTCAGAGGAACTGTTAAACATCAGGAAATGCTTACTTTAAAACAAAAAATTCATGGACCCGATCATAATTTATATCATCATTGGCCTGGTATGCCTGGTTACAGGCATCATAGCCGGCAAAATCGTTTTTGCCAAAAATAATCGACGAATTATTGAAGATGCTGAATTTCAATCCAAAAAAATAATTGAAGACGCTAAATCAAATGCAGAAAATCTAAAGAAAGAAAAACTACTTGAAGCCAAAGAAAGATTTGTTCAATTAAAATCCGAACATGACAAAGAAGTATTTGAACGCAATCGTAAAATTGGCGAAGGTGAAAACAGGATACGCCAGAAAGAACAAGGCTTAAATCAAAAAACTGAACAACTCGATCGGCAGCTAAAGGAAAATGATGCTATCAAAACCAACCTGAACCGCCAGATTGAAGTTGTTAATCTTAAAAGAACTGAACTTGAAAAGCACCAGGAAGAGCATATCCGCCGACTGGAAAAAATTGCCGGGCTTACAGCTGATGAGGCAAAAGCTCAACTTATAGAAAGTTTAAAGCAAGAGGCTCATACCCGCGCCATTGCCATTCAACAGGAAATTGTAGATGAGGCAAAGTTAAAAGCAAATAAAGAAGCCCGAAAGATCATTATACAAACCATTCAAAGAACAGCTGCTGAGCAGGCTATTGAAAATTCAATCACTGTTTTTAACCTGGAAAGTGATGAAATTAAAGGCCAGATCATTGGTCGCGAGGGTCGAAATATCCGCGCCATTGAAGCAGCAACTGGTGTAGACTTGATTGTTGATGATACACCGGAAGCCATTATTTTATCGTCTTTTGACCCGTTGCGCCGGGAAATTGCCCGTTTAAGCTTGCAACGACTGGTAACAGATGGTCGTATTCATCCTGCCCGTATTGAAGAGGTTGTAGAAAAAACCAAAAGGCAGATCGAAGAACAGATCATGGAAATTGGCGAAAGAACGGTGATAGAGCTGGGCATTCATGGTTTACATAAAGAATTGGTTCGTTTAGTGGGTAAGATGCGCTTCCGTTCTTCCTACGGCCAAAACCTTTTGATGCATAGTCGCGAAGTTGCTAACCTTTGTGGTATTATGGCTTCTGAATTGGGAATGAACCCCAAACTGGCTAAACGAGCCGGGCTATTACACGATATTGGTAAAGTGCCTGATGAAGAAACTGAATTAAGTCATGCATTGTTAGGTGCAAAACTTACTGAGAAATATGGTGAAAATCCAGCGGTCGTTAATGCAGTAGGTGCCCACCACGACGAAATGGAAATGCAATATGTAATTTCTCCAATTGTGCAGGCTTGTGATGCAATCAGCGGTGCCAGACCTGGTGCCAGAAGGGAAATTATGCAGCAATACCTGCAAAGAATTAAAGAATTGGAAAACATTGCCCTGGCTTACCCCGGTGTTGAAAAAGCATATGCAATTCAGGCTGGCCGTGAATTAAGGGTGATTGTAGAAGCCGATAAGGTTACGGATTTGGATTCAGATAAGCTTTCATTTGAAATTGCTCAAAAGATCCAAAATGAAATGACCTATCCGGGGCAGATCAAGATTACCGTTATCCGGGAAAAAAGAGCGGTGAATATTGCCCGATAAATCAACCGGGTTTTAAAAATAATCAAACGACAAGAGGTTTTTAAAATATTTCTATTACCTTTGCCGTCCTTAAAATTCAGAGTAATGGATGCAGTAGCTTTTGTACACGAACAGCTTACCGGAATAAAATCTTTCCCTAAGTTTAAAGCAGGTGATAATATCACTGTTAATTATAAAATTGTAGAAGGAAATAAAGAAAGGATCCAGCCTTTTAAAGGTGATGTGATCAAGCGCCAGGGAACCAGTGGTACCGCCACTTTCACTGTACGTAAAATTTCTGATGGAATTGGTGTAGAAAGGACGTTTGTATTAGCTTCTCCTAATATTGATTCTATCGTATTGCATAAATCAGGAAGAGTACGTCGTGCAAAACTGTTTTACTTACGTGAATTAAGTGGAAAAAGTGCCCGTATCAAAGAAAAGAAGCACGTTAAAACAGCTAAACCAGCAAAGGCTCCAAAAGCTAAATTGGCAGAAGCAAAATAAACTAATTGATAATAGACTCTTAAAAATGGAAGCTTCATACGCTTTCATTTTTTTTTGTTTAAATTGTTGGAATTGAAGGTGTACTTTTGTTTTTTTAAATAATTAAAACCGCTTTTTTATGAGCTTAGGTTGGAACGAAATACTTCTCGTCTTACTGATTGTCCTTTTATTATTTGGTGGCCGCAAGATACCTGAGTTAATGCGCGGGCTGGGTAAAGGAATCAGGGAATTCAATGATGCAAAAAGCAACGTGAAAAAAGAAATTGAAGAAGGTTTGAGTGAGAAGGAAAACATGAATAAAACCACTTCTGCACAAACTTCACAAACAACACAACCTTCTGCACAGCAATAATTGCGGAAGCTTTTATAATTTCTTCATCATAAAGCCCACTGCTTTTGTTCGAGTTTTCTTCCATTGAGCATTATCATACTCAAATAAAGGAAGGCAGGCTGACCTGTTTGCAGGTAGTAAAATATTATCTGCAAAGAATAAAGGAATATTCCCGCCTCAATGCTTTTGTTAACGTTTATGAAAAGGAGGCACTTGAAAAGGCATCCCTGCTTGATGAAAAATTTAAACAAAACGCCTCAACCGGTAAGCTGGCCGGTGTTGTTATCAGCATTAAAGATGTAATCGCTTATAAGGATCACCCCCTTACCTCTTCTTCAAAAATACTGGAAGGATTTAATTCTCTTTACTCAGCTACGGCTGTTGAAAGACTATTAGCTGAAGATGCTATAATTATTGGATCTACCAATTGTGATGAATTTGGAATGGGTTCCGCAAATGAAAATTCCATTTATGGAGCCGCCAGGAATTTTTTGGATGATCAAAGAACTCCAGGCGGTTCTTCTGGTGGTTCTGCAGTTTCAGTCCAGGCAGGCTTATGTATGGTTTCATTAGGTAGTGATACAGGAGGTTCTGTCAGGCAACCAGCTGATCATTGTGGGGTTATCGGATTTAAACCAGGTTATGGGCGTATATCCAGGAATGGCCTCATTGCTTATGCATCATCATTTGACCAGATCGGGATATTTGCAAATTCAATTGCTGATGTGTCGATAGTATTGGAAACAATTGCTGGTGCTGATGATTATGATAGTACAGTTTCAAAACAACCTGTTCCAAAGTATGCACAGGAAATTAAAAAAGACTCCTCTAAAAAATTCAAAATTGCTTTTTTTCCACAGGCATTAGATCATCCATCACTTGATGTTGAAATCAGTCATGCAATAAAAAACCTCATTAAAGAATTAGAAAAAGAAGGTTATCAAATTGAACCGGTAAATTTTGAAATGCTGGACTTTGCCGTGCCGGCATATTATGTATTAACCACAGCAGAAGCATCATCTAATCTGTCAAGATATGATGGAGTTAAATTTGGGTACGCTTCAGACCATAATAATGTTGAATTAACAGACTTTTATAAGAGCACAAGATCAGCAGGATTTGGTCGCGAAGTGAAGCGCCGGATCATGTTAGGAACCTTTGTATTAAGTACCGGTTATTACGACGCCTATTTTACTAAAGCTCAACAAATCAGGAGGCTGTTTATTGAACAGATGTATCTGGTTTTCAGCGATTTTGACTTTATAATTTTACCTACTGTTCCGCGTACCGCGGCGTTGATTGATGATTTAAATAAGGATCCCATAGCAGTTTACCTGGCAGATATATATACCGTAATTGCAAACCTTACAGGAATACCTGCCATCTCCATTCCTCTTTTCAGGCACACTAATAACCTCCCATTTGGCGTTCAGATTATGGCAAACCGGTTAAATGAATTACCTTTGCTCCGGTTTTCAAATCAGCTTTTGCTTAAATATGATGCTGAACCAATGTTAACCCGATAGAATAAACCGATAGAATAACCCACCAAACTGACATTAATTGTGAACTTTAAAATTAAGTATGGTAAAAAAATTATTCCTGTCGTTAACATGCGGCTTTTTCGTTTTCTCTTTAGCAAGTGCTAAAGAAATTCCCCAAAATCCTCAACAAACTGGTCCAAATGTTTCCACACAGTTTGTAACCGACAGTAGTATTGTAAATGATTCTACAGTTGCAGGGGTTAAGAACCTGGATAAATCAAATTCTGCAGTTTTAAAGGATCCTAAAAAAGATTTTAAGGATATGATGGCATATTCATCTGCAAATGGAGCCGAATATGATTTGAATCCAAGAATTGAAGGTTTTGTAGAAGATTATACGAGTAAAAATGCTTCCAACCTGGAGAAGATGAAAGATTGGGGGCGTCCATATTTTAATATGATGGATGAAATTTTTACAAAACATGGTCTTCCTTTAGAATTAAAGTATTTATCTGTTATTGAATCAAAGTTGAAATCAAATGCTGTTTCATGGGCTGGTGCAGTTGGTCCTTGGCAGTTTATGGCAGCTACCGCCCGTGGTCTTGGATTAAAAGTCAACAAGTATAAAGACGAACGTCGTGATTATTATAAAAGTACCAATGCAGCAGCCAGGTACCTCAAGCAATTATATGGAATGTATGGAGATTGGTTGCTTGTAATCGCAGCTTATAATTGTGGTCCGGGTGGCGTAAACAATGCTATTAGGAAATCAGGTAGTAAGGATTTTTATAAACTTCAATATAATTTACCAACTGAAACCCGGAATCATGTAAAGAAGTTCATCGCAACGCATCATATTATGGAGGGTGACGGTGGTTTAACTACATTGACAAAATATGAATTGAAAGACCGTGATTTTAATCCTGGTATTGTTAGTACCGATGAAAACCTGGTGGCTAAGATTAAAGAAGTTCCTGGAACCAAAAAATTAACGATCAGCGGGAAATACAATTCGATGATCATAGCAAAACAAATTGCTTATGACATTGCCGAATTCAATAAACTGAATCCAAATTTCGACCAGGTAATGGCAAATGCCGGTAATTATGATTTGAGATTACCAGTAGAAAAAATGGACCAGTTCCTGGCAAACAAATACATCATATTAAATGAATCGCTTCAGTTATTACTGAATGCAGCTAATAACAGCAAGATTGAGGAAACTAGTAAAGCAAGCCAGGCTTTAAGAAAATCGTAAAAAGCAAATAGAATGTTATTTAGAAAGTGCTGTCTTTTATGACAGCACTTTTTTTATGGCTTCAGCTTTGAGCAGGCACTCCTGCCATTCCTGTTCAGGATCGCTGAGGTAAGTGATGGCCGAACCAACCTGGTAGGAGAGATATTTTTTTCCCGCATTAAACATGATACTTCGTATTACAACATTGAAATCAAAATCACCCCCGGGAGAAATATATCCAACTGCACCTGAAAAAATTCCTCTTCGGCTTTTTTCATATTGCTCAATCAATTCCATTACCCTTTTCTTTGGTGCTCCTGTCATAGAACCCATCGGGAATGTAGCTTTAATAATATCCGTAAATAAGATATCCTTTTTCAATATTCCCTCCACTGTGGAGATCATTTGGTGGACCTGCGGGAATGAATAAATTCCAAATAATTCTGTGACTTTGACTGAACCCTCCTCACAGACTTTTGATAGATCGTTCCGAACCAGGTCTACCACCATTACATTTTCTGCCTTATCCTTTTCACTATTGATCAATTGCTGCCTGCTGGCTTCATCCATTTCTTTATTCGTTGATATCCTTGCAGAAGTGCCTTTTATGGGTTGAGATAGCAGGCGGTCCCCGGTTCGCTTTATAAACCTTTCAGGACTGGCACATAATAAATACTTTTCATTCACTTTATAAAATGCTGAAAAAGGATTGGGCGATAAATCACTCAATTTTTTATAAATGCTGACTGGATCTATCGTTACATTCTCCGAAAAGTATTCAACACAATAATTGATCTCATAACAATCACCCCGAAGTATATGCGCTTTTAACTGGTTGATCGTATTTGCATAGTCTTGTTGTGTTACTCTGCTTTTAAATTCAATTTGTTTTTCTTTTTCCTGGATGATGATCAGAGTTGAAAGTATTTCATTATAAACTCTTTCCGGATCATCCGCTTCAATTTCTAATACCTGCTCATTTAACCGGATAACCACCTGGGGTTTAAAAAAGAAAATATCCGGGAAATCTACATGATCCGGATGGTTAGAAAACATTTCTTCAATTTCATTTTTAAGATCATAATTAAAATGACCAAACAACCAACCATGTTGGGTATTTAAAAAATGCTGGAACGAAGAAAGACCATTTAGATTATCACTGGCAAATGATTGCTGGCAACCGGCTGCCAATAAGCATTCCGTAGTATTTGGTTGTATTTGGTATTGGTGATTATCTAAAAAACAAAAAATGCTGAAACGGTTTGTCCAGTTCAGCATTTTATTTTTTAACTCCTGAAAATTATCAACTTTAAATTGGCATTTGTTGCCAGAAGGAATACTCAATTTATTAGGATAGGTTTTTAAAAATCATCGTCCTCATCATCAAATCCAGCATCCCCATCATTGAAAATATCCTTGAACTCATCATCAATTTTAAAATCTTCATCTTCATCTACAGCAGCAGATTTTTTTCCTGGTGCTTTTTTACCTTTTGATTTTGGCAGATCAAATTCTTCAAAATCAGGATCCCATTCTTCTTCCTCTTCAACTTTTTCCCAATCATCAGCAACATCTTCATCTGCATCATCATCATCTTCATCTTTCGATTTGGAGGCAGTTGTTTTTCCTTTGGCAGATTTTTTCGCTTTGGGTGTATCTAAATCCAACTCATCATCTTCCAGATCATCATCTTCATCTGCTTTTGCAGATTTGGTTGATTTCTTTTCTACGTTTGATGGGACGGCCTTTCCCCCGGCAAGGGTCTTTTTTTCTTTAGTAGGTTTTGTGCTCATAACAACCAGGATTAGTGTTGTAAAATTTCAGCGAAGTTTTTAATTGTCCAAATTTTTTATTGAATTATTTTTTGCACAACCTTTTTAGTAAACAGGAACTATCTGGTCTCTTCCGGGACCGTTGGAAATATAGTGAATATCTACGCCAGTTTCCTTGTTTATAAATGCTACATATGTTTTCATTTTAGCCGGTAAACCGGAAAATGAGGTAATGGAAGAAGTATCCTGGTTCCATCCAGGAAAAGCGGTAAGTACAGGTTCAATTTTTAAACGGGACATCTGGAATGGAACTTCAGTCGTTTCCTTACCGTCAATGCTATAGGCCGTACATATTTTTAATTCTTCGAAAGCATCCAGTACATCTGCCTTCGTCATGATCAGTTTGGTTACCCCATTGATCATACAGGCATATTTTAATGCAACCAGGTCAATCCAGCCACATCTCCTCGGCCTGCCTGTTGTAGCGCCAAACTCGCTTCCAACTGAACGCAATTTTTCTCCTGTTTCGTCTTCAAGTTCTGTAGGAAAAGGACCACTGCCCACACGGGTACAATAAGCTTTGGTTACGCCAATTACCTCCCGGATCTTTTGGGGAGCAATACCCAAACCATTGCAAACTGCAGCTGAGATGGTGTTTGAAGAAGTCACAAATGGGAAAGTGCCAAAATCAACATCCAGCATACTTCCTTGTGCACCCTCAGCTAATATCTTTTTACCATCATTTATTTGCTGGTTAATAAAATATTCACCATTAACGATATTGAGTGTTTTTAAAAATTCAACCGCTTCAAAGAATTCCTCTTCCCATTCGTGGATATCCTCGTTAAAAGAATGGCTATCTAAAATACGCTGGTGCTTTAACCGCAGTTTAATATAATTGGTGATAAAGCTTTTATCCAGCAGATCACCCACACGCAAACCATTGCGGCCCGTTTTATCCATATAAGTTGGACCAATGCCTTTTAAAGTAGAACCGATTTTCTGGTTTCCTTTTGACAATTCAGAAGCTTTATCTAATGCCCTGTGGGTTGGTAATATCAGATGTGTGCGTTCTGAAATAAACAGATTTTTCCGCAGATCTACACCAAATGAAGCTACCAAATCACATTCCTTTTTTAAAACTACAGGGTCCAGCACTACTCCACTGCCTATAAGATTGGTTGTATTGGAATGAAAAACACCTGAAGGAATCTGGTGCAATACAATTTTTTTATCCTGTACATAGAGTGTATGACCGGCATTTGGTCCACCCTGGAACCTCGCAATCACATCATAATCCTTTGCAAAAAAGTCTACAATTTTTCCTTTCCCTTCATCGCCCCATTGCAGCCCCAGTAAAACATCAACCATTATATTATTTGTTTTTTATAATAAAGAAGGCAAAAATAAGGTTTCATAAAAAAGCCACCCAATATTTCAGGCGGCTATAAAATAAACTTTGAAAATGATTTTTTATCAACTTGTTTCCGTATCAAACCTGTCTACAGACTGAATGCCGTTTAATGACTTGAGACGGGTAACCAATTCATCCAATTCTTCTTTATCATGTACAAACAAACGGATATGCCCTTCGAAAATGCCTTCTTTTGATTCTATGGTTAACGCTGCAATGTTTATTCGCAAATCACCACTGATGATGGTTGTAATTTTATTCACTACACCCACATCATCCATACCAATGATCTTTAAGCCGGTTAAGAATGAAATTTCCTTATTCTTAGCCCATTTGGTTTTCACTACCCGGTGCCCGTAGTTAGCCATCAACTTGGCTGCATTGGGACAATTGGTCCGATGGATGGTTAATCCCTTCCCGGTTGTTACAAAACCAAATACATCATCACCCGGAATGGGTTTGCAACAGTTAGCCAGGTTGTAAACTATTTTATCGCTGCTTTCTCCAAAGATGATCAGTTCAGCATCTTTTTTAGATGGAAGTCCGTGATCTGTTTTTACTTCATGTGTTTTAACAGGTTTTGGAATTTCAATCTTATCGCCATGAACTTTTAGTTCCTTAATTTCTTTCAGATCAATATTCTTAACTGCTATCTGGTAAAAAAGATCTAGGGGAGAGTTTAACTTAAACCATCCTACCAGTTCCTCGATGTTATGCTGGCTAAAGGCCGCACCCATATTCTCCAGTTTCTTCTGCAATGCATATTTTCCGTCTTCGGCTATTTTACGCTTCTCGTCTTTTAATGCATCTTTTATTTTACTCCGGGCTTTGGCAGTAACCACAAAATTTAACCAGTCTTCATTCGGTTTTTGCTTACTGCTTGTAATAATTTCTACCTGGTCACCACTTCTAAGCTTATGGCTGATCGGTACTAATTTATGATTCACTTTGGCGCCGATACATTGAACCCCAATGGCACTATGGACAGAAAATGCAAAGTCCAGTGCGGTAGAACCGGTTGGCAACATTTTCACATCCCCATTCGGAGTATAAACATAGATTTCTTCGGCAAGAAAACTGAGTTTGAAATCCTGCAGAAAATCCACCGAATCCGTATCCTGCCCGGTCAGTACTTCCCTGATCTGGTGAAACCATTTTTCAAATCGACTTTCATCACTTCCGCCATCTTTATATTTCCAATGTGCAGCGAGACCTTTTTCGGCAATTTCATTCATCCTTTTAGAACGGATCTGCACTTCAACCCAGCGACCTGAAGGCCCCATTACCGTAGTATGCAGTGCTTCATAGCCATTGCTTTTAGGATTACTTAACCAGTCGCGGAGACGCTCAGGTGAAGGGGTGTATTCGTCCGTGATCAATGAATAAACTTTCCAGCAATCTTCTTTTTCCTTTTCAGGTGATGAATTAAGTATAACTCGAATGGCAAAAAGATCATAAACCTCTTCAAAATCAACCCCTTTTTTCTTCATTTTATTCCAGATGGAATGTATACTTTTAGGTCGGCCATATATTTCAAAATCAAATCCACTTTTTATAAGCTTGTCCTTTAGCGGTTTTACAAATTCATTGATGAATTTGGATCTTTCCCTTTTTGTTTCAGCCAGCTTACGGGCAATTTGACGGTAAGTATCCGGCTCCATGTATTTCATGGCCAGGTCTTCCATCTCCGTTTTTATGCTATACAATCCCATTCTATGTGCAAGAGGAGCATATACATAAACCGTTTCTGAGGAAACCTTTAACTGCTTTTCCCTTTTCATACTGTCCAGGGTGCGCATGTTATGCAGCCTGTCGGCCAGTTTGATCAATATTACCCGTGGATCATCAGTAAGGGTGAGCAGTATTTTTTTGAAATTTTCTGCCTGCTTGGAGGCATTTACATCTACTACGTTACTGATCTTGGTCAATCCATCTACAATCTTACCGATCTCGCTCCCAAATTCTCTTTCAACATCTTCCAGGCTGATGTCAGTATCCTCCACCGTATCATGCATCAGGGCGCAAATGGTAGACCTCACTCCTAGTCCAATTTCTTCAATGCATATTTTAGCTACAGCAAGGGGATGCAAAATATAAGGTTCGCCACTTTTCCGGCGCATGGTTTTATGAGCTTCCACCGCCATTTCAAAAGCATGACGGATTAATTTCCGGTCACCTGGCTTTAATTTGGCTTTTAAGCTTCGCAAAAGGGAACGATATTCCCTAAGGATGAGTTTTTTTTCCTGTTCTTCGTTTAAACCGTATTTGGGTATGTGTGCTACCGTTTCCATATATTATTGTGCAACACGAATTTACGTTGATGTTAAGTGCAACATATAATATACGAATAAAATTGTTTCGTTAAATTTAAAATCTCCCGGGAAAGAATCTTTTGAAGCTTTTATAAAGTGAATAAAAGCCCCTACATTTGCAGCCCGAATTTGGAACCCCGAAAAGGGTTTTTTGAAAGTGAAGCGGATGTGGTGAAATTGGTAGACACGCCAGACTTAGGATCTGGTGCCGCGAGGCATGGGGGTTCGAGTCCCTCCATCCGCACAAAGGTTGAAATGTTGATCCCGGTGGTCAACATTTCACCAAATTATCTTATCAACCTTACATACATGGCAACAATCACCAAAGAAAATATTGGTCTGCAACATGATAAACTGATCGTATCTATCGATAAATCAGATTATCTGCCTGCATTTGAAAAAGCATTAAAAGAACATAGTAAAAAAGCCAATATCCCTGGTTTCAGAAAGGGTATGGTCCCTGCAGGACTCATCAAAAAAATGTATGGCAGCTCAGTTTTAACGGATGAAGTGCTGAGAACCGTTGACCGCGAACTGAATACTTATTTGCAAAATGAAAAGCTGGAAATATTTGCCCAGCCACTTCCATTAGATTTTAACCTGCAAAACCTGGACGTAAACAACCCGGTTGATTATTCATTTTCTTTTGAAGTTGGCCTTAAGCCTGAATTTGAACTGGCGGATCTTACCAAAGGAAATTTCACCCGTTACAAAGTAGAAGCTACTGAAGAAATGATCGATGCAGAAATAGAACGTTTGCAGAATCGCTCCGGCAATATGAAGGATGTGGATTTGGTTGAAGGTGATGAAAACGTGCTGAATATAAACTTTATTGAATCAGATGCTGAAGGTAATGAATCAAAAGATGGCATAACAAAAGACAATTCTGTTTTGGTAAAATATTTCAGTGAAAATACTCGCCCATCATTAATTGGAAAAAAAGTTGGGGATTCATTTGTGATCCAACTCAAAGAGGCTTTTGATGAAAAAGAAAGAGAATGGATTTTGAGTGATTTAGGATTGAATAAAGACAATCCTGCAGATGCTGAAAGATATTTTAAAGTTGTAATCACAAAAGTTGGCCTTGTTGAAAAAAAAGAATTGAATGAAGAATTTTTCAAACAGCTTTATCCAAACCAGGATATCAAAACCACAGAGGAATTTAGGAGCCAGATAAAATCTGAAATCGAAAAATACTACGATAGCCAGGCTACTAACCAGGTTCATGACCAGGTTTATCATTACCTGCTGGATAATACCAACATCGCATTCCCTGAAAATTTTTTAAAAAAATGGATGCAATCCCAGGGAGAAACGCCTAAATCCGAAGAACAGGTTGAAACAGAATTTCCTTCTTTCACTAACCAGTTAAAATGGACGTTGATCGCTGAGAAATTGGTTAATGAAAATGATATCCAGGTTAACCCTGATGATATCCGCAACCTGGCCAAACAACAACTCTTTGGCTATATGGGGATGAGTGGCATGGATGAAGAACAAGACTGGATTAAAGAGTATGTAGATAAAATGATGAAGGATCGCAAATTTGTAGAAGATGCTTACCATCGTATTCAAACGCAAAGAATATTTGAGTGGGCCGAAGGAAAAGTAAATGCAACTGAAAAGAAAATTGCGGCTGATGAATTCACTAAAATCATTGATGAACACAGTCATCAGCATTAATAAATAATAAATGGAATGCAAAGGTTGATCGGTTTTCTGATCAACCTTTTTCATTTATTCAGCCATCTTGTCAACTTATTTTGCGGTTTTGGCATTTGGACGGATATTTGATTAACTAAATACTCAGAATAAAAATTCCCATATGAGCTTTAATTCAGAATTTGAAAAATATGCGGTTAAACACCGTGGCATAAGCAGCAATACATTAGACAGTTATACGAAACACATGGTGACTGCTTTAACGCCAAACATTATTGAAGAAAGGCCTATGAATGTAGCCGTTATGGATGTATACAGCCGTTTAATGATGGATCGCATCATTTTCCTGGGATATCCAATCAATGATGAGGTGGCAAACATTGTCACCGCCCAGTTGCTTTTTCTAGATTCAACTGACAGAACCCGTGATATCAATATGTATATCAATTCTCCGGGTGGAAGTGTATATGCAGGCCTTGGTTTATATGATACCATGCAATATGTATCACCGGATGTAGCTACAATCTGTATTGGAATGGCAGCATCTATGGCCTCTGTATTACTTGCAGCCGGCACCAAAGGCAAACGTGCAGCGCTTAAGCATGCACGTATCATGATGCACCAGCCAAGTGGCGCCATTGGCGGTCAGGCCAGTGATATTGAAATAACGGTGAACGAAATACGCAAACTCAAAAGAGAATTGTACGATATCGTAAATCATCATTCCGGTAAAAGCATCGCCGAAATTGAAAAAGATTTTGAACGTGATCACTGGCTTACAGCTCCTGAAGCCAAAGAATACGGATTGGTTGATGAAGTGCTATTAACAAATCCCAAAAAAGATAAAAAGGAATTATTATAGATTTTGGATTGACACCATAATCTTCTTTTAAATAATTAAACAAATTACCAGTTATGTCTCCAAAACATTTTTTATATAACGGTTGGATGAATGAAGAACCGGCAGAAGAGAAAGAAGAAAGACCAGACTCCGATCTCAGGATGTTCAACAAACGTTTAGAGAAATATTTTTTTGAAAAAAGACAGGTTCACCTGTGGGGAATCGTAGATGATAAATCAGCCCGTGATGTAGTAGCAAAAATGCTGTTACTGGATGCGGACAAACCTGGAGAAGAAATAAAATTTTATATCAATAGCCCCGGTGGAGTGGTAACCAGCGGTATGGTGATCTATGATACTATGCGGATGATGACTTCCCCTGTAAGTACAATTTGTATGGGACTTGCAGCTTCAATGGGAAGTATTTTATTAAGTGGTGGTAAAAAAGGTCACCGTTATATTTATCCTCATGGTGAAGTAATGATACACCAGCCAAGTTTAGGTGGTTATATCCAGGGTGTCAGCAGCGATTTGGAAATCCAGGCTGTGCAAACCAAAAAAGTAAAAGAATTAGGTGCCCGTATTTTAGCGGAAAATTGCAATAAAACTTTTGACCAGATCATGAGAGATTTTGACCGCGATTACTGGATGAATGCAGAAGAAGCAATTGCATACGGTATTGCCGATAAACTGGTTACAAAGCTTTAACAGGTTAACACCCACCTCATTAACATATTAAATCCAAATAAAACCGCCATAACCCGGCGGTTTTTATAATTTTGCAATAATGCTTTAAAAAGCAACTTTAAAAAGATCAGATGGCAAAAACACCCTTACATTGTTCTTTCTGCGGTAGAAGCCGGGATGAGGTTAAAATCCTTATTGCCGGACAGGAAGGACATATATGTGAAAACTGTGTAGAACATGCACGTGAAATAATTGAACAGGAATTGGTAGTGAAAGATGAAAATTCTTCAACGGCTTTTAAACTCTCGGTCAAAAAACCAATGGAGATGAAAAAGTTTTTGGATGAATATGTGATTGGACAGGAAGATGCCAAAAAAGTTTTATCAGTAGCTGTTTACAATCACTACAAACGCTTGCAGCAAAAACAAGTGGAGAATCCACAGAATGATGTTGAGATTGAAAAAAGCAATATCATCATGGTTGGTGAAACCGGAACAGGCAAAACATTATTGGCTAAAACAATTGCCCGTTTATTGAATGTTCCTTTCGCTATTGTGGATGCTACCGTTTTTACAGAATCAGGTTATGTTGGTGAAGATGTGGAAAGCATTCTTACCCGTTTATTACAGGTTTGCAACTATGACGTAACAGCCGCTGAACGTGGTATCGTTTATATTGATGAAATTGATAAGATTGCCCGCAAAGGTGACAATCCTTCTATTACCCGTGATGTTAGCGGTGAAGGTGTGCAACAAGGCATGTTGAAATTGCTGGAAGGAACCGATGTTTTAGTTCCACCTCAAGGAGGTCGTAAACATCCTGAACAAAAACTGATAAAAATTAATACGCAGAATATCTTATTCATTTGCGGTGGCGCATTTGATGGTATTGACCGGGTGATTGCACGCCGCGTACAAACCAACACCATTGGTTTTAATGTTGATAAGGAATTGCAGGAAGACATGAAGAAAAACCTGCTACGTTACATTAATGCAACAGATTTGAAATCGTTTGGATTGATCCCGGAATTATTGGGTCGTTTGCCGGTAGTGACTCACCTGGATCCTTTGGACGCTCCTACTTTAAGAGCTATCCTGACAGAACCAAGGAATGCCCTCATCAAACAATATAAAAAATTATTTGAGTTGGAAGGCATTGCATTGACTATTGAAGATGACGTACTAGATTTTATGGTTGAAAAGGCGGTTGAATATAAATTAGGAGCAAGAGGTTTACGCAGCATCTGCGAAGGTATATTGACCGATGCCATGTATGAACTTCCATCTTCAAAAGAAAAAGTATTCCATCTTGATATGAAATACGCCCAGCGTAAATTTGAGAAAAGCAAACTCAGTTTATTGAAGGTTGCTTAATAAAAATAACAACTTAACATTCAAAAAAATAAAATTTAAAAACATGGATGAATTAATAGACAGGTTAAAATCAGAAGCTGGCCTGACAGACGAGCAAGCTGAAAAAGCACTGGAAACGATCAAAAATTTTGTAGTAGAAAAATTCCCGATGATGGAAGGCATGGTTGGAAATTTGTTAGGCGGGAAAGAATAACATTCGTGAAATTTTATAAAAGAAAAAACCATCCTTTGCGGGATGGTTTTTCTTTTATACTTACTTCAGTTAACACATTAACTGCAACCCATACTGTTTCCACAGTTAAGACATTTATAGCAAGTTCCGCTGCGTACGGTAATATGTCCGCAGGTATTACAAGCCGGTGCATCACTTTGCATCGATTGAGCCGCCCTATTTACGGATTCCATACCAGACTCTTGTTTTACTGCTGTTCTTTTTGCTGGTGTATTAGTTCCCGATACAATTCGTAAACTGGATAATTCAGGTGATCCTGGTTTTGCCTGGTCCTGGCTGGCAACCGGTTCATCCCATACATCTTCACCGGTATTCATAACTTCTGGTTTATCCAAAACATGCACAAGATCAGTACGTCCCAGGTATTCGTATCCTAATACACGGAAAATAAAGTCTACTATCGAAGTGGTTGATTTAATATTCGGATGTTCAACAAATCCGGCCGGATCAAATTTGGTAAAAGCAAACTTGTCAACAAATTCTTCTAAAGGAACACCATACTGCAAACCAATAGAAATTGAAATGGCAAAACAGTTCATCATGCTGCGCATGGTGGCTCCTTCTTTCGCCATATCGATAAAGATCTCTCCTAATGTTCCATCGGCATATTCACCCGTTCTTACAAATACAGCCTGTCCATTGATCTTGGCTTTTTGGGTAAAGCCCCTGCGCTTAGCCGGTAGTGCTCTTCTTTCAACAATGGATGCCAGTTTACGTTTCAATTTTGTATCGGCACTGGTCTGCACCCTGCGGTTCACTTCTTCAAGCAATTCTTCCACCGTCAGCTGGCTCATGTCAACAATATTGCTTTTAGTTACCGGTGTTGGCAATTCTTCTTTTTCTTCTTCAGCCTCACCCTGCTTCTTCTTCTTATCACTTTTATTGCTTAATGGCTGTGAAAGTTTAGATCCATCACGATATAATGCGCAGGCTTTTAATCCCAGTTGCCAGCTTAACAGGTATGAATCAGCGATTTCTTCTACCACGGCTTCATTAGGAAGATTGATGGTTTTGCTAATAGCACCGCTGATAAATGGCTGCGTGGCCGCCATCATACGGATATGCCCATGCGCATGAATAAAACGTTGTCCTTTTTTTCCACATTTATTGGCACAATCAAAAACAGATAGATGCTCGTCTTTTAAGAATGGTGCACCTTCTACAGTCATGGTACCACAGATATAATCATTAGCAGCATCCACTTCTTCATCACTGAAACCTAATGCATCAAGCAGGCTCCATTCAAAATTGAAATATTGTTCCGGGGTAAAACCAAGTCTTTGCAAACATTCTTCACCCAAAGCATATACATTAAATACAAACCCGATTTCAAATGCAGCAGCAACAGCAGCATCCAGCTTTTTAATTTCTTCTGCAATAAAACCTTTCTCACTCAGTGTTTGGTGATTGATATAAGGTGCACCATTAAATGTACCATGACCCACTGCATATTTAACAATAGCGTCTACTTGCTTAGCGTCGTATTTTAAATTCTTTAAGGCTTGTGGCACTGATTGATTAATGATCTTAAAATACCCGCCACCACTTAATTTTTTAAATTTCACCAATGCGAAATCAGGTTCTACACCTGTGGTATCGCAATCCATAACCAAACCAATGGTACCTGTTGGTGCAATTACCGTAGTTTGTGCATTGCGGTAACCGAATTTTTCTCCCATCTCCACTGCTTCATCCCATACATTACAGGCAACCTTTAATAAATAATCAGGGCAATATTTTGCTTTGATACCTTGTGGCTTCACACTTAATCCTTCATATTCGTCTGCTTCGTAAGCAGCCAGGCGGTGATTACGCATAACCCGCATCATGTCATCTTTGTTATCCTGGTAACGGGGAAATGCACCAAGGTGTTCAGCCATTTCAGCAGATGTACGGTAAGACGTACCCGTCATGATAGCTGTGATTGCACCCGCAAAAGCTCTTGCTTCTTCGCTGTCATATGCAATGCCACTTAACATCAATACAGAACCAAGATTGGCAAAACCCAAACCAAGCGTACGGTATTCATAACTTAATTGTGCTACTTCTTTACTGGGGAATTGCGCCATCAATACCGAAATTTCCAATACGGTTGTCCATAACCGGCAGGTGTACTGAAAACCTTCTACATCAAAATGATTATTCTCTGTATCAAAAAACTTCATCAGGTTAGCAGATGCCAGGTTACATGCGGTATTATCTAAGAACATGTACTCTGAACAAGGATTAGAAGCCCTGATCTCTCCGCCTTGTGGACAGGTATGCCATTCATTAATGGTCGTATTATATTGAGTACCCGGATCAGCACAGCGCCATGCTGCATAAGATATCTGGTTCCATAAACTTTTTGCAGGAATTTTTTTCATCACCCTTCCATCACTCCTTGCGGTTAACTCCCAGTCTTCATTATTCTGTAATTTTTCGAAAAAAGAATTGGGAATGCGAACCGAGTTATTTGAATTCTGACCAGAAACCGTGCGATAAGCTTCACCTTCATAATCACTGGCATAACCAGATGAAATCAATGCGGCAACTTTTTTCTCTTCTTCAACTTTCCAGTTGATGAAAGTTTCTATTTCCGGGTGATCTAAATCGAGGCAAACCATTTTAGCTGCCCTGCGTGTAGTTCCACCACTTTTAATAGCACCCGCTGCACGATCACCAATTTTTAAAAAGCTCATCAAACCTGAAGAAGTACCACCACCACTTAATTTTTCGCCTTCACCACGAATAGAAGAAAAGTTGGTTCCAACACCAGAACCATATTTAAATATCCTGGCTTCACGTACCCACAGATCCATGATGCCACCATCATTTACCAGGTCGTCATTCACACTTAATATAAAACAGGCATGTGGCTGTGGACGCTCATATGCTGAGGAAGATTGTTTTAATTCACCATCATTGGCATCTACATAATAGTGGCCCTGGGGTTTACCGGTAATGCCATAACTCTCGTGCAAGCCAGTATTAAACCATTGTGGTGAGTTGGGAACACACATCTGGTTCAGAATAGAGTAAACCAATTCTTCATAAAAAATTTGTGCGTCTTCCTCGGTAGCGAAATAATTATAACGTTCGCCCCAAACACGCCAACAATTAGCCATGCGATGTGCAACCTGTTTAGCTGAAGTTTCGCGACCAAGGCTTCCGTCTGGTTGTGGCACACCCGCTTTTCTAAAATATTTTTGGGCAAGAATGTCGGTAGCAATCTGGCTCCATTGTTTTGGCACCTCTACATTTTTCATTTCAAATACGATCTCACCCGATGGGTTGCGGATCACCGATGTGCGGTAATCATATTCAAACAAATCAAAAACCGGGACACCTTCTTTGGTGAAGCGACGAGAGAACCGCAAACCGCCAGAAGCGGAAGTATTTTTATGAGCCATAACTAAAGAATTTATTGGAGATGTAATTATTTAAGTGGTTAACGAAACTATTTTTTCTCAGTCAAAATTCCTACTTGTAAATATCAACAAGATGTGGAAAAGAGAAGTGGATAAATTGGAAGCTTAGGATGGTTAACAGTTCCCTGCATTGTACACATTTTATTGGTGGATTTTTTAAATCTTTTTTTGGTGATGATCAGAATTTCATGTAGTCATCCCGTAAATTCACTGATATTCAAGTTCCGGGTTAATACGTAATTTATAAAGTATCATTTTAAATTCGCATCATCATGGCAAATGAAAATTCAAGCCCAGGTAATGCTTTTATTTCTTCGGTGCTACCGCATTTACAATCCTTGCGTCAACACCTTCATCAATACCCCGAACTATCAGGCCAGGAATATGCTACAGCTGAATTTTTAACATCGTTTATTCAATCATATAAACCAACGGAAATATTGAATAACCTGGGAACTGGTTCCGGCATTGTTGCCTATTGGAATAGTGGAAAGCCCGGTCCTTTTATTTTATTCAGGGCAGAAATGGATGCTTTACCTATTGATGAAGAAGGAAGTTTTGATTACCGGTCCAAACATCCGGGTGTATCGCATAAATGCGGCCACGATGGACATACCGCAATGGTTGCCGGCATGGCAGCTTTAATACACAGGAATCCACCTTTAACCGGTAAAGTTGGTCTTTTATTTCAACCGGCAGAAGAAACGGGTGAAGGTGCATCAGCCATAGTAAATGATGAACGGTTCAGGCGATTAAAACCTGATTATATTTTTGGATTACATAACCTGCCTGGTTATCCATTGGGTCAAATAGTTTTACGCAGCGGTACTTTTTGTGCTGCTTCTAGTGGTATGCGCATCATTTTAGAAGGTCGCACATCACATGCCGCTGAACCCGAAAAAGCCATCTCGCCAATGACCTGTATGATCAACCTGTTGCAATCATTGCCTGCAATAACTAACCTAATACAATCAAATCAACCCACTCAACTTACGGTTACCCATGCCCGTTTGGGTGAAGCCAGTTTTGGCATCACACCCGGAACAGCCATCCTTCTGCTTACATTAAGAGCTTATGATAGTAATGATTTTGATGCTTTGGTAAAAAAAGTAGAAACGCTGGCAAAAGAAGAAGCGCAAAAATCAGGATTAAAAATCCATTTTGAATTTGAAGAAGCATTCCCTCTTACTGCCAACAGTGAAGATATGACCCGCCTGATTCAAACCGCTGCTGACAATGCAGGATTAAATTTCATTAATAAGGAAGAACCATTCGGTTGGTCAGAAGACTTTGGTCATTATGCTGAGATTGCTGAAACTGGTTTCTTCGGATTAGGTGCTGGCGAAGAAGTCCCCAATCTCCATCATCCACAATATGATTTTCCGGATGCCCTGCTTGGTTATGGAATCCGGATTTTTAAATCATTACTGGAAATATTGAAAACAAGGACATAACAGTTATATAACTTATTTATAATCACCCATATTTTTAATGAAAATCTCAGGAAACAGGCAACGGGTATCCATACCCGCTATTGAAAGGCCTTTCAGTCCCCTGCAAATAAGCAGTCAATTCACAAAAACTTTTTGCATTTTTGCATTTAATCAACTGTTGCCGAAAAGATGAATATTTACCAGTCATTGGAAAAGCAGAAAAGCCTGGGAAAGAGATCCTTTGCAGTACTTATAGATCCTGATAAAGTTAATGAACTGATTTTAGACGAATTGATTGTTTTGTCTACAGCCGCCAAAGTTGATTATTTTTTAGTTGGAGGGAGCCTGGTTATCAGCAATCAACTAGACTTTGTTGTTCAACATATCAAAAAGAATTGTACAATTCCAGTCATCTTATTTCCTGGAAGTTCCACGCACATTTCTAAATATGCTGATGCCTTATTGTATTTATCCCTTATTTCCGGTCGCAATCCAGAACTACTTATCGGGCAACATGTGGTATCTGCTCCTTTTATTAAACAAAGCGGGTTGGAAGTAATTTCAACAGGTTATATGTTAATAGATGGCGGAGCACCAACGACCGTTTCTTATATCAGCAATGCCAATCCTATTCCGGCTGATAAAAATGAAATTGCCATGTGCACGGCAATGGCCGGTGAAATGCTGGGAATGAAATTAATTTATATGGATGCGGGAAGTGGCGCCAAAAGATCCATTACTGAAAGTATGATTGAAAAAGTTTCTCAAAATATATCCGTTCCACTAATCATTGGAGGTGGAATCACTGACCCTGAAAAAGCTTACCTGAATTGCAAGGCAGGTGCGGATCTGATCGTTATCGGAAATGCTATTGAAAAAGATCCTGGTTTAATCAGTGAAATGGCTGCAGCTATCCATGCCGTTCCTGTAAACTCCTGATATTAATTGACGGAGATTCTTTTCGGCGTATCCGTTCCATTTATAATTGTTGAAGTTGCCTGGATAATAGCTTCGACGGTATTCGCGATATTTTCCATGTCTACATTCTTAATTTCATCACATTCCTGGTGATAACAAATACTGGAATCATCTGCAGTCATTATAGTATGCGCAGGTATTCCTTTCAAAGCAAATGGATAATTATCTGAACGCCTGAAAAGATTGCGTTCTTCATCATAATCTCCATAAACTTTATAACCACTTTCTTTTAGATTTTTTAAGAAAATCTTAAAAACCTGCCCGTATTGAGAACCTGTAATCAGGAAACCTTTTTTTCGATATTGTGAAATGCCCACCATGTCCATATTGATATGTGCAATGATCTTATCCGTATTTAGCTTTTTTACCAAATCCTTTGAACCCAGCAAGCCAAGCTCTTCTCCTGCAAACGCACAAAAAATAATAGTGCGCTGGTTGTTATTTTCCTTTGCGAAATGCTTCGCCAGCATCAATAGTGCTGCTGTTCCGGATGCATTATCATTGGCCCCGTTAAAAATAGAATCCCGCCGGGATTTACCAGGTGGTACATGATCATAATGTGCCGAGAAAAGAATCACTTCTCCCGCTTTTGATTTCCCTGGTAAAACACCAATAACATTCATTAATACCTGCTCCGATGATGGCTGCAGGGAAAGCTTTAATGAATTTGGCGTTTGCTGGTTTTTTAATATAATCATTGGTTTAACCGGGTAACCTGCAGGCGTAATCAAAGAATCATTCCAAAATTCATCGTTCACTTTTAAATTCAAAACAGTTGGTAATGAATCTGTAAATAATTGCTTCCATTCAACTGCTGAAGGAATAGATAAAAGTTCTTTATAACTGTAGTTTTTAAAATCACTTATTGGTTGAAAAAAAGAAGCAGATAAAAGGAGGTAATCGTCAACGTTAATTTTTTGACTATTTATTTCAAGATCATATAAAACATCCGGATGCATTGTAAAATCAATGGGATTAATGAACCTGTCGAGTCCGGGTAAGGTTAATAACCCAATTGAATCAAAATGCCTTTCAATATACCCTGCTGCTATCTGAAGTTCAGGCTTATAATTTCCTCTTCCTTTCAAACTGTCAGATGCAAGGAAAGAGACAATTTCACCGGCTGTATGAATAGAATTTTCTTTGTTGGTAGACTGTGCCAGCAAAATGTGATCAAGCAACAAAAAGTAGACGAAAAATAATAAGAAACGAACCATTCATAATTTTTGAAAACAAAAGAATTACCGAAGCGATTCTACGTTTACTCTAGTAGGTGAGTCCACGCCGCTGACGATGGTCCTTGCGCTTAAGCCAATACTTTTGATTATAAAAGTCATATTATCAAGATCAAGTGTTTCAACTTCATCGCTTGGTTTGTGGTAATGCGGTTCATCTTCCATTTTAGCAGTTGAAATTGTATGTGCGGGCACACCTAGCCTCGCCAGTGTTGCATTATCGGAACGATAAAATAATTGCTGGTCAGGATAAGGATCAGGGTGAAAAGTAAATCCTGTTCCGGCAAGATTCTTTTCTAATATTTTTCCCATATCCGATTTGTCATAACCGGTAATGAAAGCTGAATTTCTACCCCATTTAGATTCGGTGCCAATCATTTCAATATTAAACATAGCAGCCACTTTTAACGGATCCAATTGGGTTGAAAAATATTTTGAACCAAACCCACCCGATTCTTCGGCTGTAAAAGTTACAAATACCAGGGTTCGTTCATTATTCCCAAAGGCTTTATAGTAATTAGCCAGCATGATAACTGCAGTTACCCCGGCAGCATCATCATTGGCACCATTATAAATACTGTCGCCATTCACAGGCTTTCCAATGCCAACATGATCATAATGCGCGGAGAAAATAACGTATTCATCCTTTTTGCTTTTTCCCGGTAATATGCCCACAATATTAGCCATGGGTAATTCAGTAATTTTATGTTGTGCTTCAACTACCCATTTACCAGGTTCATCATTATGAAGAATAAAAATGACATTATTAGGTGATTTAAATAATTGTCTTTTAAAACCAGTTAACCGGTTAAAGGAAGAAGCAAAACTTTCATCAACCATTACCAGCATATTTTTATTGGAAGCCATATAATTGGAAGCTTCCCTAAATAAATTTGCGCCTTCTTTGATACGTACCTGCAGGTAACCATCTTTTTCAGTAGCCTTGATAGATGGTTGTGTGGTAATTACAACTACATTTTTATCATCCAGCTCCTTCCCGTTAAATTGTGCATTTAATCCTGAAAATTTAGGACTGACCATAACAAACTCCTGTCGGTAATCCTTTGCATCTCCCAACGTCTGAAGACCAGCTTTTTTAAATTCAGCAGCTATAAATTCAGCAGCTTTTTCAATACCAGGTGTATGCACGGCCCTACCCAACATATCGTCTGAAGAAAGCGTTTTCTGTATACGGGTAACATCGCCAACTTTAATAATATTATCAACCTTCGTTTGGGCCGATAAGATATAACCTGCAGCAATAAACGAAATAAATAAGCCTGCTTTCTTCATAGTGTATGATTGTTATAAATGATGTTTAATGTATTTTTCTGATCCTGTTTAAAGGCTCATCATTTCTTTAAATTTAACGGTCTGCCTGCGGCTTACTTCTATTTTTTCCCCGCCTTTTAATTCCAGTAAAAGACCTCCATTAAAATATGGTTCAATCTTTTCAATCATTCGCAGGTTCACAATGTGTTTACGGTTAGCACGGAAGAACATTTTTTCATCCAACCTTTCTTCCAAAGCATTTAATGATTTTAAAATAAGCGGCTTATTTGTACCAAAGAAAACTTTGGCATAATTACCGACACTTTCAAATAACCGGATATCAGTCAACTTCACAAACCAGCACCTTTCTCCATCCTTTACAAAAACCTGGTCATGTTCATTTAACAGGCTTTGATTAAAATTTTCACTCGCAATATTCTGTTCACGGGGTTGAACCGGGTGCTGATTAAGTTTTTGAATGGCATCAGCCAGTCTTTTGGGTTCAACCGGTTTCAACAAATAATCCAATGCATTTACTTCAAAAGCTTTCAATGCATATTCATCATAAGCTGTGGTAAAAATCACTTGTGGTGATTTTTCCAATTCAGAAAGCATATCAAAACCGGTTTTGCCAGGCATTTGAATATCCAGGAAGATCAGGTCAGGTCTTAAAGATTCTATTTTCTGGATACCTTCCTGGGCATTGGCTGCTTCGTCAATGACTTCAACTTCAGGAAAATCCTGGAGCAGTTTTTTTAATTCGGTACGGGCAAGCCTTTCATCATCAATAATGATTGCTCTCATGTGTGTTAGTTTTAAAATGTGTCTACGGGAATCAGCACTTTTGCTTCAACAAGGAATGGATTAACCTGCCTGATATCGAAGCTGGCTTTTGAACCGTATAATAAATTTAACCTGTTTTGTGTACTTGATAAACCAAAACCTTCTGAGTGTTTATGACCATTTAACAAGCCGGTATTCTGAACTGCCAGTTCATGATAATGGTCTTTAAAATCGGAAGTGATTTTTACCACTCCCCCCTTTATTTGTTTACTGATGCCATGTTTAATGGCATTTTCGACAAGCGTTTGTAACATCATAGGGGGAACAGGCTGATTCAATGTGTCTTAATCAATATCATATTCAACTCTTAACCGGTCCTCAAACCTCATATTTTCCAGTGCCAGGTAATCTTTAACAATATTTAATTCCCTTTCAAAAGGCACGGTTTCCATTTTTTCGGTCTGCATACTGCTTCGCAGAATATTACTCAATTCAGTGATAGCATTGCGGGCTCTTTGCGGATTTTCATCAATCAAAGCACGAATGCTGTTTAGGGCATTAAAAATAAAATGAGGATTGATATGAGCTTTGATCGTATTCAGTTCAAGGCTTTTTACCAAAGCTTCCAGTTGCAAAGTATCCAACTGCTGTTTGCGGCTTTTTTGAACATAATGGTAAATGAAATAAATACAATTCCAAATAAACAGGTAGATGAACGTATTAAAAGTGTTTACCAGAAGCTGTCCGAAAAAAGTATATGTATTTCTTTCGCCCTGTAATTTTAAAGCCTGGTATACAGCCACTTCAATTAAAGCTAAAACGATAGAAAAGATAAATGTAACAAGTATGAACCCGGGGATTTGAACATTGAGGGGTTTAATGAGCAGGTCGATCCGTAAAATTATCCAGCGCATCAGATGGGTAAAAACAATACCCATTAACAGGAAAATGAGTAAGCGATTTACAAATAAGTTATTGATCTTATCAAAGGTCAGAGCAAAGAAGATGTTGATCAGCGCAAACAATCCCCACCCAACAAGCTGGAACAACCAATACCTTTTATGACCTATTTGCATATGATTACAAAGCTAAACTATTCAGATAACGCCTTAACCGGCAAATATACCAGTGGAAAAATAGCTATTATCAGTGGAATGAAAATTTAATTTAAGGAGTAATATTAACAAAAAATGGATAACCAGCTTATTGCCCTTAACTTTTATTTAATGACTCAAGAGTTTCTTATCTAACAATCTTTAATTTTTTGAATTATGGTTGTTCGGTGGATTTAGATATAAACTGTCAACCTTTATCCCCTCTTTTTGTTAAACTGATTCTTAAGTTCAGCCCCAAAAAAGATCCTTGATTTCCCTCAATCGTTTAAAACTTAGTTCGTCGTCCTATATTTTATTCGGTTGATTGATTCCATCTCAAGGGGAAAAGATTATTTTTACAGATAAAATTCACTGAATGGAAATCATACCAGGCCCTTTGTTAAAAGAAATTAATTCGCCTGCGGATTTAAAATTATTACCCAAAGAAAAACTACACCAGGTTTGTGATGAATTACGTCAATATATTATTGATGTTGTCAGCGTGCATGGTGGTCATTTTGCAGCCAGCCTGGGTGTGGTAGAACTATCAGTTGCCCTCCATTACATTTATAATACGCCTAAGGATCAGTTGGTTTGGGATGTAGGTCACCAGGCTTACGGGCACAAAATACTTACAGGTCGTCGGGATAATTTCATGACCAACCGGAAATACAATGGTCTTAGCGGCTTTCCTAAACGTGGTGAAAGTGAATACGATGCTTTTGGCGTTGGACATTCTTCTACTTCAATTTCTGCTGCTTTGGGAATGGCTATGGCGGCAAAATATAATAAAGAAGATATTAAAGTTGCCGCTGTAATTGGTGATGGTGCAATGACTGCAGGTCTTGCATTTGAAGCACTTAATCATGCAGGTGTTGCAGATACAGATATGCTGGTTGTGCTCAATGATAATTGCATGAGTATAGATCCGAATGTTGGCGCATTAAAAGAATACCTGACTGATATTGCAACTTCACCCACATATAATAAAGTAAAGGATGATGTTTGGAAGTTGATGGGCAAATTGCCGGTTGGTAAAAATTTCACACGTGCCATGGCGCATAAACTGACCGAAGGTTTAAAAGGGATGCTAAGCAGCAGTGCGAATTTATTTGAAGCATTGGGGATGCGCTATTTTGGACCTATCGATGGACATAATATCACCAAACTGGTTGATACCCTGAAAGATCTTCGCGAAATTCCCGGACCTAAATTATTACACATTGTCACGGTAAAAGGTAAAGGATATTCATTGGCGGAAAAAGAACAAACAGTATGGCATGCGCCGGGTTTGTTTGATAAAGTAACCGGGGAAATTGTAAAAAAGAAATACGATACGCCGCAGCCACCTAAATACCAGGATGTTTTTGGACATACCATCATAGAACTTGCAGAGCAAAATGAAAAAATATTTGGCATCACGCCTGCAATGCCGAGTGGATCTTCATTAAAATATATGATGGAGAAAATGCCCGATCGTGCATTTGATGTAGGTATTTGTGAGCAACATGCTGTAACCCTAAGTGCTGGTATGGCAACACAGGGCATGAAAGTATTCTGTAACATTTATTCTTCCTTCATGCAAAGGGCTTACGACCAGGTAGTACATGATGTAGCCATTCAAAAATTACCGGTTGTATTTTGCGTGGATCGTGCATGATTGGTTGGTGAAGATGGCCCAACCCATCATGGCGCCTATGATATTGCATACATGCGTTGTATCCCAAACATGATAGTCAACGCACCCATGAATGAAAAAGAATTGCGCAACATCATGTACACTGCACAATTGGAAAAAATAAAATCGCCTATTGCTATCCGTTACCCCCGCGGGGAAGATGTAATGACCGATTGGAAAACACCATTTGAAGAAATAGAAATTGGTAAGGGAAGAAAATTAAAAGATGGGAAAGAAGTGGCCATTTTATCCTTTGGCCATCCTGGTAATTTTGCCGCTTCAGCCATTCGCGATGTAAAAGCCGAAGGACTCGACCCTGCACATTATGATATGCGTTTTGCAAAACCGTTGGATGAAGAAATGCTACACGAGGTTTTTAGCAATTACAAAAAAATCATAACGGTTGAAGATGGTACTATTGTCGGTGGATTTGGATCCGCTGTTCTGGAATTCATGAATGAAAATAAATATGCTGCTGAAATAAAAATGCTGGGAATCCCGGACAGGATTGTAGAACATGGAACATTAAAAGAATTACACCGGGAATGTGGTTATGACGCTACAGCTATTATTGAAGCACTCAGAGAAATGATGGGAACAACTGTAACGGTAAGTGAAATATTTGGATGATAAATAAGCTTTCAATCAATGGAAAAGCCAGCATAAGCTGGCTTTTTTTTAATCTTGCTGCAAAGACAAAAAAAAGGATCCAAATTTGGATCCTTTCATTTTGTTCAATTGATACGATTAAGCCAATGCGGCATCCATCGAAATATTCATACTCAATGCCTTACTTACCGGGCAACCATCTTTGGCAGCAGTTGCCAGTTCTACAAACTTATCATTATCCAAACCCGGTACCGTTGCTTTAACATCCAGGTGACTTTCTGTTATAACTCCATTATCAAGTGATATGGTACATTTAGTTTCTATACTATCAGGTGTAAAACCAGCCTCACCCAAAACAAAACTCAACTTCATAGAAAAACAACCTGCATGTGCAGCCGCAATTAATTCTTCCGGGTTTGTTCCGGTGCCTTCTTCAAATCGGCTTTTATATGAATATTGCGCATCTGAAAAAGCGCCACTTTGTGAACTAACCGTTCCAGTACCTTCTTTTCCTGTTCCAAGCCATTTGGCTGTAGCAAATCTTTTTTTCATAATCTTTCTTTTTTTTATTGTGGTTGTTGAATATCCTCTTCCGTATAGGGTAGCCTTTCTTCGGGTTCAATGTATTCGATAATAAAATTATTTTTCCCTTCGCCGATCATGATCTTTAAAAATTTCTGCTGTACCAGTTCGAGCAAAGAAAGAAAAAGAAAAATGGCATGAACCCGGTTCTCACATACTTCAAAGATCTTTTCGAAAGAAACATTTTTCTCAGCACTTGCCAGCGACAACATGTGTTCGCGGCTTTTTTCCATATTATAATTATACTGAACAACGGTGTGTACTGGTTTATTAAATCGATCCTGGTAACGGAGCATTACTTTTTCAAAACTCTTCATCAATTTGAACAAAGTAATATTCTGGATCTCTGTTCCTTCGCCCGCATCCTCACCAATAGTGGAAAGTTCCTTTTGAATGTTTCCTCTTTTAACCATCAGCATTCGAACAGCTTCCATTTCAGCCATTTTTGCAGAAGCTTCTTTATACTTTTTATATTCCAGTATCTTATCAACCAACTCCTGGCGGGGATCTATTTCATTACCTTGTTCATCAATCTCTTTACGTGGTATCAGCATTTTAGCTTTGATGCGCATTAAAGTGGAAATGAACAAAATAAATTCGCTTGAAAGTTCAATATTCAGCGATTCCTGTTTATGGATATAATCTAAAAAATCATTGATAATACCTGTGATGGGAATATTATAAATATCCAGCTCGTCTCTTTCTATAAAAAAAAGTAACAGGTCGAAAGGGCCTTCAAATTGGGGAAGTTTGATCTGGTACTGGGCATTGTTCACGGTTCAATCATTTTAATTAAAAAGACATCCTGTAAGGTATAATTGCCTTCCGGGATGTCAAAAGTATAGAAATTAACTTGCTAAAGCAGGTTACAGATCATAAATCAATAGACCATCAATTATTTTTTCAGCTGATCCCTGATCTCCATTAATAATTTATCTGTAAGGGAAGGTTCAGGAGCTGCTGCTACTTCGGCTTCTTGTTTTTTCTTCAAGTTGTTAATGGCCTTGATAATTAAGAACATCACAAATGCTATAATTATAAAATCTATTAAAGCTGTTACAAATGCACCCCATTTGATGGATACTTCGGCCACTGCTGCTGTAATTTCATTCCCGGATGCATCGACTACAGGTTCTGTACCTTCTTTTAGTACATATTTTTTTTCTGCCAGATCAAAATCTCCCAATAACATACCCACTAAAGGCATAACGATGCCCTCATTTAAAGATGTTACAACTTTTCCAAAAGAAGCACCCATAACAAAAGCAACCGCAATATCAACCAAGTTGCCTTTCATGGCGAATTCTTTGAACTCTTTGAGCATTCCCATAACAGTGTATTTTAGATTAATAATACATTAAGATAAATTTTATTTTTTCATTCCCGGGTATTTCATATTAAAATTTTGAAGTGTTTCATGAAGCTTTACAGCAACAAGATATTCCTTATACCAATTCTGGTCGGCAGGAATAATATTCCAGGGTATTTCATTGCAATTTTCAAATGCATCTTCATATGCTTGCATATACTTGTCCCAGATTTTAGCTTCTTCAAAATCCTGCTCATTATATTTCCATTGCTTGGCAGGATTACTGATTCTTTCGTTTAATCTTTCCTGTTGTTCTTCAGGAGAAACGTGGAGGTAAAATTTGAGTATGGTTGTATTGTTATGATCGGTTAATAATCTTTCAAAATCATTGATCGCTCTCATTCGTTTTTTTGCCGTAACATCATCACACCAACCCTTAACACGGGTGATGAGTATATCTTCATAATGAGAACGGTTAAATATCTGGATCATTCCTTTTGGCGGCGAATATTTATGTACACGCCATAAAAAATCATGTGAGAGTTCCACTTCGGTGGGTGCTTTAAATGAACTTACCCGAACACCCTGTGGATTCATGTTTCCAAAAACATCCCTTATCAAACCATCTTTTCCACCTGCATCCATTGCCTGCAGTACAACCAATATGGAATGTTTGCTTTCAGCAAATAATAAATTTTGCAGGTCATCAAGTTCTTCCAAAAGTGTAATGGTTTTTTTCTTGGTTGCTTCTTTTCCAAATTCTTTGGGTGCCCGGGTAGAAAGTTCTGATAACTTCATTTTTACTATTGGTTTTTTATGAAAGCTACTTTATTGATAGCAAAAATTCAAATGGCAGATCGTAATTATTCCCTGACCTTTGCCTTCTTTTTTAAAAAATGAACCGGAACGCTTTAATCAACTGGTCGATATTTATTTTCCTCGCAATTATATGGGGAAGCTCATTTATTTTAATGAAGATCAGCAAAGATGGATTAACCGCTGTTCAAATAGCTGCTGTAAGAATTTTTTCAGCCGGCCTCGTGTTTTTACCTTTTTCGCTTATTCATATCCGAAAGCTACCACGCAGTAAAATAATACCAGTCATTTTAACGGGTATTGCAGGCAACCTGGTACCTGCATTTTTCTTTGCCGAAGCTATTGCCAATAATATTGACAGTTCCCTGGCGGCCATCCTAAATTCTTTAACGCCTTTATGTGTAGTTATCCTGGGTCTCCTGTTTTTCAAGATGAAAATTCAACCGGTTAAGATCATTGGTATTTTTATAGGTCTCTTAGGATTGGTTTTACTTACGCTTTCGCAAAAGAATTTACATTTTGAAAATCTGGGTTATGCAGCCTTGGTGCTGGTTGCCACACTTTCTTACGGACTCAATGTAAATATGGTCAGTTATTTTTTAAAAGATGTTAATCCATTGCATGCTGCTACTGTTTCGCTGGCTTTCATGTGCATACCCACCGGGTTAATATTAGGATACCAGGATTTTTTTCACACCACCCTATTGAACCCGGTAGCATTTTGGCCGATTATGGCATCCGTATTCTTAGGTGTTTTAGGTAGTGCCATTGCTACTGCTTTTTTTTATGTTTTGGTAAAAAGAGCCGGAGGGTTATTTGCATCAACCATTACTTATGGAATCCCATTCATTGCCATGGGTTGGGGAATAATATTTAAAGAAGAAGTTACCTGGGTTCAGGTTGGTTGTCTTGGAATTATATTGAGCGGCGTATATCTCACCAACAAAAAATAAATGCAGCTAGAAGCTGCATTGTATAATTATAAAGTTTATTTCTATTAAACAACCATGATTTCTTTTTCTTTATAGGCCAGGTGTTTTTCTATCTGGCTTATATACTTATCTGTTAATGCCTGTATCTCCGCCTCGGAATCTTTTGCAATATCTTCACTCAAACCATTTTTTTGCAATTTTTTGACCTGCTCAATTGCATCCCGGCGAATATTGCGAATGGTTATCCTGCTTTGTTCCGCTTCACCATGACATTTTTTCACCAACTCCTTTCTGCGTTCCTCGGTTAAAGGAGGTAAAAACATCCTGATCATGATGCCATCATTCTGTGGATTAATGCCCATGTTAGATGCGATGATTGCCCTTTCAATGGGTTGCAACATATTTTTTTCCCAAGGCTGAATAGTTAGTGTTCGTGCATCCAGCACATTTACATTGGCAACCTGGCTTAACGGTGTTGGAGAACCGTAATAATCAACTGAAATCCCTTCAAGCATCTGAGGATTGGCTTTGCCCGCCCTGATTTTCTGTAACTCAGCCTCCATATGTTGAATGGCTTTGTTCATTGCATCTTCTGCGTGGGAATTAATTTGTGCTAATTCTTCTGACATAATAGGATCTTTTTTCAGGTTCAAAACTAACAAAACAGGGTGAATGAAAAAAAATCATCCATTAATCCATGTTAAAATTAAAGAAGGAAACAAAAGATTAGTCTTCATCGCCCACAGCCACAGCTTCCTGCTTCAGTGCTATCACTTTGGATGTGGGTTTAATTTCTTCTCTGTTAATAGACTTTGAAAGATTGATTGTTGGCATCATGACCTTGGTCCTGGTCCTGTGGAAATACATGAAACCAAGTGATGTAAATGCGATGGCTAACATGATCATCATTATGTAATTGGGACCAAGCTGACGACCGAAATAGGCCATAGCTATAAACAATATATTTATAATGGTGCAACAAAGGGTAATGCTGGAATGACTTAATCCTTTATCCAATAACAAATGGTGGAAGTGGTTTCTATCCGGGGAAAAGGGTGAACGGCCTCCAAATATGCGGATTCCAAATACTCTTAAGGTGTCTAATAAAGGCACGAAAAGAATAGCAAAACCTATGGCAACTGCGGAAGCTATTGGAAAAGCAACGGTTGATAAAGAGGCAAGATTAATAAATTTAATGACCAGTATGGCATTAAACATTCCTACCATCAGCGAGCCAGAATCTCCCATAAATATTTTAGCAGGATTATTATTAAATATGAGAAAAGCGATCAGGCTACCGGCCATTGCAAAACTTAAAAGTGTATAAGCTTGCATATCTATCATGAAAAAATAAACACCAAAAATCACCATTGTTAATAACCCAAGTGTACCTGCCAGGCCATCAATCCCATCTATCAGGTTAAAGGAATTTGTTATTACAATGATGGTTAAATAAGTTAATGCAAGGCTGAAAGCTTCAGGAATTTCATAAATACCCAATAAACCATGCATGCTTTCAATCCGTATTCCGCCTAAATGTATCAGTATGGAAGCCGCGATGGCCTGCCCAATGAATTTTTTGGTTGCAGATAAAATCAACACATCATCCTTTAAACCAAGAAAAAATATTACAAATGCAGCTGCGAAGAAATATTGAAACTCAGGGTTTTGTACAATTGGAATAGATAAAAGACTTGCCAAAAGAAAGCCACCAAAAATTCCTACTCCACCTAATGAAGGAATAGGTTGTGTATGTACTTTACGCTCATCAGGGATATCATAAAGCTTTTTAATCTTTGCAATTTTGATAATAACCGGTATAGCCAGAAAAGTAATAATAAAAGAAACAGATCCAGTCAAAAAAATATCTAACATCCCTATTATGGTTTTGGCGTACAAAAATAGTCTTTAGCCTCTAAGTTTTTGCATTTGATCACAATAAATTCATATACTCAATTCATTATATAATACATGAAGTGTTGATTATGAATTTCTTGAGATATCAGATTTTTAATTGCAATAGTGTATAAAAGATTGCATTTTTGCACACTTAAAGGCAAATTGGAATGATTTGCCGCACACAAGTTTAATCTATAATAAAAAACATATGCCACCATTAAATGAAATAGCATCTCAGATCCGCAGGGATATCTTACGTATGGTTCATGGAGCAAATAGTGGCCACCCCGGTGGTTCATTAGGATGTACAGATTTTTTTACTGCGTTGTATTTCAAAATAATGGAACACAATCCATCCTTTTCGATGGATGGCAAGAATGAAGATCTGTTCTTTCTTTCGAATGGTCATATCTCCCCTGTATTTTATTCGGCACTTGCCCGTTCCGGGTATTTCGATACAAGTGAGTTGGCGAGTTTTCGTAAAATTGATTCCCGCTTGCAAGGTCATCCAACTACACACGAACATTTACCAGGCGTCAGAGTTGCTTCCGGATCCCTGGGACAAGGGATGAGTGTGGCCATAGGCGCGGCTTTAGCAAAAAAATTAAACAGCGACAGTCACCTTGTTTATTCTTTACATGGAGATGGGGAATTACAGGAAGGACAAAATTGGGAAGCCATCATGTTTGCTGCCCATCACAAAGTGGATAATCTAATTTCAACAGTTGACTGGAATAACCAGCAAATAGACGGAACCACTACCAAAGTGATGAATTTGGGAGATATTGGTCAAAAATTCGAAGCATTTGGTTGGACGGTTTTAAAAATGGATGGTAATAATATTGACGAAGTGGTTTCCAAACTGGAAGAAGCTAAATCTTTAACAGGCAAGGGTAAGCCCATCGCCATTATGATGCATACTATTATGAGTAAAGGTGTTGACTTTATGGAAAATGATCATGGCTGGCATGGTGTTGCACCTAATGATGAGCAGCTTGAAAAGGCATTGGCGCAGTTACCAGAAACAATGGGAGACTATTAGGAGTTTAGAGTTTAGATGTTGAATGGTTTAAGAGATTAAGGGTTTAAAGGTTTAGATTTAGAAATTCCACCATTCAACTTATCAACAATTCAACTTATCAACTAACACCCAAACTATTCACTCCTTAAAGAAAATGTTTGCTTCGATGCTTTGCGGCTTGGAATCCAGGCGGCTAAAACAGCAATTACAAAAACCGTTATACCAACTAACAGGAAGTCAGCTATTTGCAGTGTTACAGGAAAATAATCAATCAAAAAAGAACCACCTTGTAAGGGGATTAATTTAAAATTGATCTGCATCCAGGCAATCAATGCAGCCAAAATCATCCCAATACCCCCGCCAATTATGGCTAACAATATCCCCTCACTCAGAAAAATCTTTTGAATAAAATCCCGATCTGCACCCAGTGCATGCAACACGCTGATATCTTTTTCCTTTTCCAGCACCAGCATCGTTAATGCGCCTATCATATTAAAAGCAGCTACTACCAGGATAAGACTTAAAATGGCATAGATCACCCATTTTTCTGCCCGCATTACGGAATACAAACTCTGATTTTGTTCATAACGGGTTTGAACCAGGTATCCCTCATTGAAAATTTGAGCTATTTCATTTTTTATTTCGTCTGCTTTCTCAGGATCATGCAGCGCAATTTCTAATCCGCTGAATTCTGTCGGTTGCATCCCCAGCATCAATTTTATAAAAGCCAGGTTGGTGATTGCGTATTTATTATCGAAATCTTGCTGAATCACAAAAGTGCCAGAGGTATTAATAGTGTCGGAACTTATTGCATTCATAGGATCCGAAAGGTTTTGAGCATCCTTTCGCGGCAGGTAAACCACCAATGGGAAAATATTCCGGTCAGCTTGAACACCCACTGCATTTTCAATCCCAGCTCCCAACACAAGTGAAGGCGATGTTTCATCACCCAAATCAAAATTCCCTTTTACAACACTATTAGCCACACCTGCTACATATTGATAATTTTCATCAACACCTTTCAGGTAGATCACGGATTGATAATCTCCATTCTGCAACAATGCTTTTTCTTCAACAACCAGCGAAACATTTCTGACCGCGGTTAATGCCCTGATCTTTTGTAATTGCTGTTCAGTGACCGGCATAATTTTACCGCTGGCCGGCAATACTTTTAAATCCGTATAAAAAGAGGAATACAGCGATTTTACCAGGCCTTCAAAACCGTTAAAAACACTTAAAACCAAAATGAGCACGGCAGTGCCAATGATCATAGCCGTTATGCTAATCCATGAAATTACATTAATAGCATTGGTGGATTTTTTTGCTTTAAAATATCGCCAGGCAAATAAAAAGTGCAAAAAAGTATGTTTGAAGTTTAAATTTAAAATGACAGTGTTTAATTGTCTTCCGTGTTTTCATCGTCCCGCTTCTGATCTTTTTCTTTTATTTCATCAAAAAGCTTTTCCATTTTAAATACATGGTCAAGCGTATCGTCATGAAAATATTTTATTTCAGGAATTCTTCTTAGCTGGAGTTTGATCCTTGCAACCAGTTCTTTTTTTATTTCCCAACTGCGATCATCGATGGTTTTCATTACTACTTTTACATCTTTCGCCTGGAAAATACTCAGGTAAACCCTTGCTTCTAAAAGATCCGGTGTGATCTTTACTGAAGATATGGATATCATTCCTCCATCAATCATATTTAGTCCCAATCGCTGAAACACCTGGCTTAATTCCTGTTGCAATAAGCCACTGATTTGTTTTTGACGTTTTCCTTCCTGCATGATCGTTCAGTTTATTCGTGGTAAAATTAGTTACTTTGTGGCGGTTTTACTGATCTAAAAACACGAATGAAAAAATACGCAAGGCTTTTTAAATATCTTAGGTTTTATAAGGGTAATATAGTTTTATACTTTGTTTTTACTATTTTTTCCATTGTATTTTCTTTAGTGTCGCTGGGTACACTCCCATTTTTTTTACGATTGATCTTTTCCCAGGAAGCATTGGTTACAACCCCTCCGGATGGAATCAACAGTTCGAACGACCTGATTCAATTTATCAATTACCAGATCAGTAACCTCATTGCAACCAATGGTGCAAATGGTGCTATTATCGCCTTAGGATACATTTGTGTGATCATTATAATTACGGTATTTCTCAAAAACGTTTTTCTCTATCTTTCTTATTATGTGCTGGCACCGATGAAAAACTCGGTAATGACCCGTTTACGTGCCGAACTGTACAACAAACTGCTGCAATTACCTATCGGGTATTTTACAGATCAGCGAAAAGGTGATGTTATGAGCCGGATGACGAATGACATCGGTGAACTTGAAAATTCGGTTGTTGGAACCATGGAAGGCTTGATAAAAGACCCATTGAACATTCTGATTATCCTGACGACACTTGTCTTCATCAGCCCGCAATTATCTCTTTTCTTATTGATTTTTTTACCATTGACGGGAATTTTGATTGGAAGAATCAGCCGCACCTTAAAAAAACAATCAAATATTGCTGCCGTAAAATTGGGAGAAGCACTTTCTGTGTTGGATGAAACGCTGGGTGGATTAAGAGTGATCAAAGCCTTTAATGCTGAAAATGTATTGCGCAAAAAATTCCTGTCAACAAACGAAGACCTGTTTCATATCCGGAACAAAATGCAGTTTCGCCGCGACCTGGCATCACCATTAAGTGAATTTTTAGGCGTAATGGTATTGTGCGGTATTCTTTTTTTTGGTGGTCGCCTTGTTTTAAATGGCGGATTTGGTTTAGAACCAGAAGGCTTCATTATGTATATCGGGATTTTTACGCAGATCATTAATCCAAGCAAATCATTATCTACTTCATTTTATAATATGCAACGTGGCAGTGCCGCCATTGCACGTATAGAAGAAATTTTAATGGCCCCAGTGAAAGTGGATGAAAATGAAAATGGCCAAAAAATTTCATCATTTACCAATGCTATTGAATTTAAAAATGTCAATTTTTTCTATGAAGACAAAGTGATCCTTAAAAATATCAACCTGGTTATTCAAAAAGGGAAAACAGTTGCTTTGGTTGGTTCCTCGGGAGCAGGTAAATCAACGCTTGCAGACCTGGTGCCCCGTTTTCATGATGTTAGCAGTGGAGAATTATTGATTGATGGAATAAACATTCGCGAATACTCATTGCATTCCGTTAGATCTTTGATGAGTATTGTAACACAGGAAGCTATTTTATTTAATGACACTATTGAAAATAATATCCGGTTGGGTAAAAGTGAAGCTACCGAAGAAGAAATCATTGATGCGGCTAAAGTGGCTAATGCCCACGATTTTATTGTTTATAAAGAAAAAGGATATCAAACCAATATTGGTGATCGGGGCAGTAAGTTGAGTGGTGGTGAACGCCAGCGGATGACCATAGCAAGGGCCGTTGTAAAAAATCCACCGATCCTGATTCTTGATGAAGCAACTTCCTCGCTGGATACTGAAAGTGAAAGATTGGTTCAGGATGCCATTAATAATATGATGCAGAATCGAACAAGCATCGTAATAGCACACCGCTTAAGCACCATTCGCCATGCTGACGAAATTATCGTTTTACAAAAAGGAGAAATTGTAGAAAGAGGTACCCATGTGGAACTGATGCATCAAAATGGTTTTTATAGAAAACTGGTAGAAATGCAGGAACTTAAATAATTTGAAAATTGGTAATTTGAAAATTTGAAAATGAGGTATTTATTAATACCTCATTTCAGTATACACTATTCCAACTAAGACTTTTGATTTTTTACTTTTTACTTCTGACTTTATTTCAACACTTCTCTCGAGATAACCATTTTTTGAATTTCACTGGTTCCTTCGCCAATGGTGCAGAGTTTTGAATCGCGGTAAAATTTTTCTACCGGGAAATCTTTTGTATATCCATAACCGCCAAATATCTGCACAGCATCTGTTGAAACTTTTACGGAAACTTCACTTGCATAATATTTAGCCATCGCTGAAATCTTGGTAACATTTCCTCCACGGTTTTTTACATCACAAGCTTGTAAGGTTAGTAAATCAGCTGCTTCAATTTCAGTAGCCATATCGGCCAGCTTAAATGAAATTCCCTGGAAACTGGAAATAGGTTTATCAAATTGCTGGCGCTCCTGTGCATATTTTAATGCTGCTTCATAAGCACCTTTAGCAATGCCAAGTGATAAAGATGCAATAGATATGCGTCCACCATCCAAAACTTTCATAGCCTGTTTAAAACCTTGTCCCACTTCGCCCAACCTGTTTGCATCAGGAATCCGGCAATTATCAAATATCATTTCAGCGGTTTCACTGGCACGCATGCCTAATTTATTTTCCTTTTTTCCACCACTAAACCCTGGTGTTCCTCTTTCAACCACAAAAGCAGTGGAATTGTCTTTGCTGCGCGGTTCACCCGTTCTGCACATAACAACGGCTATATCCCCGCTAATTCCATGTGTGATCCAGTTCTTGGTTCCATTGATCACCCATTCATCACCATCTTTTACGGCAGTCGTTTTCATATTACCTGCATCGCTACCCGTATTGGGTTCTGTTAATCCCCAGGCACCGATCCATTCAGCTGTAGCGAGTTTTGGCAGGTATTTATTTTTTTGTTCATCATTTCCGAAAGCTAAAATATGACCCGTACATAAAGAATTATGCGCTGCCAGGCTTAACCCAACCGACCCACAAACTTTTGATATTTCTTCAATCACCGCCTTGTATTCAAAATAAGAAAGGCCAGCTCCGCCCCATTGTTCCGGCACCAGTACTCCCATCAATCCCAACTTGCCCATTTCTTTAAAAATATGTATCGGGAACTCCTGGCTCTCATCCCATTCCATTACATATGGTTTGATGTGTTGATGTGCAAAGTCGCGGGCCATTTGAGTAACCTGGCTGGTAATTTCACTGCGTTCAAAATTCATTTTTCTATACTTGTTTAATAAAAATTAAAAATAAAACCCTTACCAGAAGGGTATCTGAAAAGGGTTTCTTTCATACGACCAATTAAAATCGTATTAAGGCAATCGTTAAAGGCCGATGCAAATTAAGAAAGAAAAACGAAACACTAACACCTGTTCGTGTTTTTATTTTTTTTCTTTAAAATGAAGTTTGAGGCCGTCGTAAGCTATATGGATGCCGGAAGGTAAATCACGTTCAACATCCTGGTGGCGGCCCAGTTGGTGTGAAATGTGGGTAAAGTATCCCTTGGGAATCTGAAGTTCCTGCACAATTTCTATCGCTTCGTCCAGGGTAAAATGCGAAATATGGGTTTGCTTTCGTAAAGCATTTAGCACCAGTGCTTCGCAACCTTTTATTTTTTTTCGTTCTTTTTCATCAATCCGGTTAGCATCAGTAATGTAGGTAAAATGACCAAACCGAAATCCCAGTACCGGCATTTTATAATGCCAGACTAAAACCGGTATCACCGGTATATCGCCTACAATAAAAGGATCCAGTTCAATATCAACAAGGTTGATTTCGGGTACGCCCGGATATTTCTTATCGCTGAATGCATAAGCAAACTCATTGATGATTGCTTTTTGCGTCATTTGATTGGCGAAAACATCCATTGCTTTATTATTGAAAAAATTAAAAGCACGGACATCATCTAAACCAGCAATATGATCTTTATGCGGGTGCGTAAAAATGACCGCATCCAGTTTTTTCACTTTTGCGGTTAACATCTGGCTTCTGAAATCCGGTGGTGTATCAACCACCAGGCAGGTGTTTTCACTTTCTACCAGTATACTTGTTCTAAAGCGTTTGTCTTTTTGATCGGGAGAAGTACATACATAACAATCGCAGGCTATCATGGGTACGCCACTGCTGGTACCGGTGCCTAAAAAAGTTATGGTGAGTGGTGGACATGTCACTAAACAAAAATAAGAAGATTGAAATAGTAAATATTTTTACTCGGCATCATTGCCAGATTGCAACTTACCTATGATTTCATCATAAAGTTTTTTAGCATCAGGAGGCATATCATCTGGTTTTACTTCCAGTTGCGGGATCAGGTCTATCAACGTATTGATTCGACCCTCTATAGGTAAAAATTTATTCAGCACCACAACTTTGCGTTCTTCGAGGATGCAATACCCGCTTTGAAAAGTTCCCCTTTCATAACGAAGTACATATCCTGAAGATTCCAGGATCTTTTCAACTTTATCGAGTGTAGACTGTGTGTACTTCATAATATTTAACTACTCCAAATGGCATTTTTAATGCAGTGCAAAAATATTCTTTACTCATAACCAAATGAATAATAGGAGAAGCAAATTTTCCACCAAATCTCCCCCAAAGGCTGCTATTTGCTTTCCATTCTTACCACGGGGATAATCATTTCCTCCATACTAACACCACCATGCTGAAAAGTGTTCTTATAATAATTTACGTAGTAATTGTAATTATTGGGATAACATAAAAAACCATCTTCTTTTGCAAAAATGAATGAAGAATTAATGGTTGGAACAGGTAAACCAACTTCCCTCGGATCCCGATATGCCAGGACATCCTTTGCTTCATAATTTAAATTCCGCCCATGTTTATATCGCAGGTTTGTTGTTGTTTGTTTATCACCCACAACTTTGTATGGCGTTTTTACACGAACGCTTCCATGATCTGTTGCCAATACGATCCGCACACCTTTATCAGCAATTTTTTTCAAAGCCTGGTGTAATGGTGAATGCTCGAACCAGGAGGTAGTTAAACTCCGGTAACTGATTTCATCGCCTGCCAGTTCTTTTAAAACTTCCATTTCTGTTCGTGCATGGCTAAGCATATCAACAAAATTATAAACCACAACATTCAGGTCATTATCCATCAGGTTGTGAATATTATTAACCAACTCAAGACCCGCACTATTATTTAAAACTTTGGTGTAGGAGAATTTAAAATTTTTGTCAGCCACCAGTTTGTTCAGCTGGCTTTTCAAAAAAGTTTCTTCATACAAATTCTTTCCGCCTTCTTCATTGTCATTCTTCCATTCATGCGGAAACTTTTTTTCAATATCTATCGGTAACATGCCAGCGAAAATCGCATTTCGTGCATATTGAGTGGCTGTAGGCAGAATGCTGTAAAAAGATTCTTCTTCCAGTATGCGGAAACTTTCTGAAAAAATAGGTTGAATGGCTTTCCATTGATCCACCCGAAGATTATCTATCAAAACAAAAAACAAAGGCTTTCCCTTTTCAAGGTGTGGCAGTACTTTTGTTTTAATCAAATTATGTGACATGATGGGACCCGTTGTATTTTTTGGATCCAGCCATGATGCGTAATTGCGGGAAATAAATTTGAAGAATTCTGTATTGGCTTCGCTTTTTTGAGACTGCAAAATTTCCTGCATTTCCGGGCTATCACTTTTTTCCATTTCCAGCTCCCAATACACTAATTTTTTATAGATATCCATCCACTCGTTAAAATCAGGATTGCTGTTTAAAGCCATAAAGAGATTACGGAACTGCTGCTGGTATGCTGTAGTTGTTTTTTCTGCAACAAGCCGTCGATTGTCAATTATCTTTTTTAAACTTAACCAAACCTGGTTTGGATTCACCGGCTTTATGAGGTAATCACTGATCTGGTTTCCGATGGCTTCATTCATCAGGTTTTCCGTTTCATTTTTGGTGATCAGGATTACAGGTATTTGCGAGTTAACTTCTTTAATCTTTGCCAGTGTTTCCAATCCTGTTATGCCGGGCATACTTTCATCTATCAAAACAACATCAACCGGGTTTTCTTTTACATAATCAATAGCATCAAAACCATTGGTTAGTGTGGTTACCTCATATCCTTTGCTTTCCAAAAACATTTTTTGCGATTGCAGGCTTTCTATTTCATCATCAACCCAAATTATTTTTACAACTGCCATTCTATTTTTTTAATTATTTAAATCATTAAAGTTTTGCGGTAAAATCCATAGCATATTAAGACCTGTAATTATTCTCTCAAAAAAAGAAACAAACAATCGCTATAGTGAATGCACACTAAATTCATTTGCCTGGCTTTTTTGAAGGTGGATAAAGTTATGCTGAATATCCAGACGAAATATTTCCAATAAGTTAAAGCATAAAAACAATGTAAGTCCGGGCTTTACAGGTCGTAATATTGCAGAATTAAATACACGGGGATCATTTCTAACCCCCTGTTTCAGGAAACAATAGAAAGAATATGTACGAAAACAGTAAAAAACTTTTTGAAAGAGCCGGGAGATTTATTCCGGGTGGTGTTAATTCTCCTGTACGTGCTTTTAAAAGTGTTGGCGGCACGCCCATTTTTATGAATAAGGCAAAAGGCGCCTATTTGTTTGATGCGGATAACAATCGGTATATTGATTATATCGCTTCCTGGGGACCCATGATCCTTGGACATGCGTATGAACCGGTCATCAAAGCAATCCAGGAAAAAGCGCTGGGCTCAACTTCCTTTGGCGCCCCTACCGAACTGGAAATTGACATGGCCGAACTCATTATAAGTATGGTTCCCAATGTAGATCTGATTCGGATGGTCAGCAGTGGAACCGAAGCTTGTATGAGTGCCTTACGATTAGCTCGCGGATATACGGGAAGAAATAAATTTATCAAGTTTGAAGGATGCTATCATGGGCATGCCGATTCATTTTTAGTAAAAGCCGGCAGCGGTGTGGCTACATTCAATATACAAACAGTGCCAGGAGTTACGGCCGGTGTAGCAGCAGATACGCTTACTTGTCCTTATAATGATCTGGATGCTGTAAAAGAAATGGTGCAGATGCATAAAAATGAAATTGCAGCCATCATCATTGAACCTGTGGCCGGGAATATGGGATGCATTTTACCAAAACCTGGATTCCTTGAGGGATTAAGAAGTATTTGTGATGAAGAAAACATTGTATTGATATTTGATGAAGTGATGACTGGCTTTAGATTGGCTGCAGGTGGTGCACAGGAAAAATATAACATTGAAGCTGATCTTGTAACGTATGGAAAAGTAATTGGGGCCGGTATGCCGGTTGGTGCTTTTGGTGGTAAACAAAAGATCATGGAACATATTTCGCCTTTGGGAAATGTTTACCAGGCAGGCACATTGAGCGGCAATCCCATAGCGATGATAGCCGGTTTTACATTATTGAATGAATTAAAGAATAATCCAGCAATTTATACTGAACTTAATGAGAAAACAGAATACCTGAAAACTGGACTGGATAAAGTTTTAAAAGATTGGGGAAAGGCATATGTGATCAATCAAATTGGATCAATGATAAGCGTTCATTTCAGTGAGAAGCCTGTAACTGATTTTGCAACAGCATCTTCAGCTGACAATGAATTTTTTAAAAAATATTTTCATGGCATGTTAGAGCGTGGAATTTATTTGCCACCTAGCGAATTTGAAAGTTGGTTCCTGAACAATGCACTGACTTATGCTGACCTGGATGCCACGATTGAAGCCACACGAAGAACACTTGAATCCTGACAAAACAAAGGGCCGTCAACTGACAGCCCTTTTAATTTATTTTGATGAAGTAATTACCTAATCAACAACAACGATTCCTTTAGCCATTACACTGATCTCTTTTTTAGGAGTGGTGATTGCGGCAATTTCTTCCGGAGTTTTTTTTGCATCTTCTGCATAGTGACGAAGTTCTTCGACCGAAGTTGTTTTCAATTCAACTTTTCCATCAAGAACCACTGTTTTACCCACCGCAGCAACAGGAAGGAAGAAACCATAATCCTTCATCTTTACCATTGCAGTAGTAGTTTCATTTACCTGCAGTTTGATCCAACATCCCTTTTTAGGACAAACTTCTAAAATCTTTCCCTGGATTTTAGTATCCAACACAGGGTTGGCTTCCAATTTGGCAGGAATGTCTGCAATATTAATAGCGCCATCTGCAGTAATTTTTTCTCCATACCAATCTCCTTTTTTTGCATCACCTGCAGGTGGTTGTGCCTGGGTTGCTACGGCAAATAAGATCATCGAAAATCCAACCAATATTTTTTTCATAATAAGTAATTTAATATGCACATTGAAATATATAGCCAAAGATAATTTTTTGGATGGAAAGTTTACTATTCTGGCAACAATGGTTTGTTAAAGGGCAAGGGATTGGCAGTCCTGTTTTCATAACATCCTTGATGGTTTTTCCGAGGTGAGGTTGGTAAATGAAATATTTACCCATACTATAACTATATGAATCATAAAAGCATTCAGATAAAGAATAAATAAATCATATGCAAAAAGCATTGTTTAATTTTAAACTAATTAAAATAATTAATTATGGTAAGTAAGGCAATACAAGCTGCATTAAATAACCAGGTTCAAATGGAAGCAGAATCTTCACAAGCTTACCTGGCCATGGCTTCCTGGGCGGAAATACAACCTGGACTTGATGGAGTTTCAAATTTCTTTTATAAGCAATCAGATGAAGAAAGGATTCACATGCTGAAATTAATCCGTTTCATCAATGAAAGAGGTGGATTCGCGTTAGTACCTGCATTGGTGCAACCTACTGTTACGTTCAAATCAATAAAAAGTGTTTTTGAAGAATTTTTAAAACACGAGCTTAAAGTCAGTGACAGTATAAACGACCTTGTTCATTTATCATTAACCGAAAAAGATTATGCTACTCATAATTTTTTACAATGGTATGTAAATGAACAAATTGAAGAAGAAAGAACAGCCCGGGTCCTGAACGATAAACTTGAACTGGTTGGAGATGACAGAAGCGGCCTGTATCTGTTTGACAGAGATATTATGAATTATAGAGGTAAAGCTTAATTACGTAATAACAATTCACACGGCTTTAAACCGGTATGTTTTTTAAATGCTGTGGAAAAATGAGATATTGAAGAATAACCCAGCATAACTGAGACTTCAGTTACACTTAGTCCTTTTTCATACAGCAGGTATTTGGCATGTTCCATACGCTGGCCCTGGTAAAAGTCGAAAATGGTTGTACCAAACATTTCTTTAAACCCTTTTTTCAGGTAACACTCATTGATAGCAACTTTACGACTCAATTCCTTAATTGTAATGGGTTCACCAATATGTTGGATAAGCACTTCTCTTGCCCTGCTAATTTTTTCACGATCCGCTTCATTAGCCAGGAACTTGCAATTAATGGTATCAATTTCTTTTTCACCTACCATACAGTCCAGGCTATAAAGTAATAACATCTGGATTTGGGCATTGATGAAAATATTGGCCAGGCTGTCAGAATAAGAATGATTTAATAAACCTTCCAGCACATTGCGGGTTTTACCACATAGAGGTAAAATTTTAGTAAAAGATGAATAATGACTGAACGTAAGGATGTCTTCCGTTAGCATGTCATTGCTGTTACGCGGTTTTACAAACTGCGAAAGCTGGGCTGGGGAGAATCTAAAACTAACGACATCTACACTGTCCACTCTCTCCAAACAGTTTCTTGATTGATTGAATTTGCAATCATCACATTCTGTTTCTTTTTGGGTACAATAAACATTTCCTGAAATACAGAACTTAAGTTCCAGGAAATTATTTTCCCTGTTCTTTTTTTCAAAATGATAAACCAACATGCCGGTATCTTCCATATTCCATTGAATATTACGGCTATAGCGCTGAATGGTATATTGTACGGAACCAGGCATTAATTGCTCCTTTTCATGCAGCAGGGAAAGATCGCTATGCATTAAATTTTGCCTGTATGCAAGTTGGAGTATGTCGGGAGGTTGGTGCATTGGTCGCAAATTTACGCTCCATCTTTTAATTTGAAACCTGAGAATTGTCATAAATATGTTTTAATAAGATAGTTATGAGAAGTTGAAACATTTTTTTAACAGGTGTTAGCTAAAAAAACTTCCCTATTCTCTCTGAACAATTAACTTTGCACCACTCCGCCTTGGGGCGGAGGTTTTTTATATAACCCTTTCATGATTCACCCGCATACATACATACATCCCAACGCTAAACTGGCAACCAATGTCAAGATTGATCCCTTTTCTGTTATACACCAGGATGTTGAGATTGGGGAAGGTACGTGGATAGGATCCAATGTAACCATCATGGAAGGTGCACGTATTGGTAAAAATTGCAGAATCTTTCCGGGAGCCGTAATCGCGGCAATACCTCAGGATTTAAAATTCCAGGGTGAATACAGCCGGGTAGTAATTGGAGATAATACAACCATTCGCGAATTTGTTACCATCAACCGGGGCACAATGGACCGGGAACAAACCATTATCGGCAGCAACTGCCTGATTATGGCTTATTGTCACCTGGCTCACGATTGTATTGTAGGCAACCATTGCATTTTAAGTAATAATACACAGGTTGCAGGCCACGTAACCATTGGTGACTATGCCATTTTAGGTGGAATGTGTGCCATTCACCAGTTTATACAAATTGGCAGGCACTCATTTTTAAGCGGGGGTTCAATGGTTGGGAAAGATGTAATGCCTTATGTAAAAGCTGCCCGTAACCCAATTTCCTATGCTGGTGTAAATAGTGTGGGTTTAAAGCGAAGAGGTTTTACCGTTGAAAAAATCAATCACATCCTGGATATTTACAGGGTCATTTATAATAAAGGCTTGAATACAACCCAAGCTATTCAATACCTGGAAGAAGAATTTGATGCCACCGATGAACGGGATGAAATTGTAACGTTCATTCGTGAATCCCGCCGGGGCATTATCAAACGGTTTTCAAAAAACCATGTTGATGAAGATATCGCTGACTAATGCCGGTAAACGTTTTAACCGCGACTGGATATTTCGCCATCTTACCACAGAATTCATTTCAGGTTCATCATACGCCATAATCGGACCCAACGGGTCAGGCAAATCAACGCTTTTGCAGGTACTCAGTGGTTCCATGCAACAAAGCGAAGGAAATTGCCAATGGTGGTTCAAGGATAAAGAAGTTTTACAGGAAAATATATACTCTTCCGTTTCACTCTGTGCTCCTTACCTGGAAGTAGTGGAAGAAATGACACTCCTTGAATTCTTTGACTTCCACCAAAAATTTAAACCTTTTATTCCGGGTTTTGACAAACATGCCATTATTGAAGTTGTTGGGCTGGAAAATGCAAAAGATAAACAGATCAGGTATTATTCATCGGGGATGAAACAAAGAGTAAAACTGGCTCAGTGCATTTTTTCTGACACACCTATTGTTTTATTGGATGAACCATGCACCAACCTGGATACTGCGGGCATACATCTTTATCATAACCTGGTTAGAGATCATTGTGAAAAAAGATTGGTTGTGGTAAGCAGTAATGATGAAATGGAATACGGGTTCTGCGAACACCAGCTTTTAATCAGCAACTATAAATAATTAAAACTTTAGCGCTGGCTTGCGATCAACAGGTTGAGATCGGTATATTTCAAATCAAACCTTTCGCTTAAGTAAAAATTGGTAAGTGCTCCTTTGAACATATAGATGCCGCTACGCAGGTGAACCTTATGCCAAAGCAATTTTTCAAATCCCCCTTCTTCGCCAGCTTCCAATAATAAAGGCATCAATACATTACTGATTGCCTGCGATGCTGTACGTGCAAATCCTGATGGAATATTGGGAACACAATAATGGATCACACCATATTTTATAAAAACAGGTTGCTCGTGGGAGGTGATCTCAGAGGTTTCAAAACATCCTCCCCTATCAATACTTACATCGAGGATTACACTGCCCGTTCTCATATTGCTCACCATTTCTTCCGTAACCACCATGGGTGTTCT